>CANJVW010000001.1 GCA_947478495.1 Legionellales bacterium
AACGATTGTTTCCTCGCTTTCTCATTCTCGTCGTATTTGCCGTAGGGATTGTTGTAGCGAACATAAAGGGACTGTGCCATCTTGAACATTTGCAATGGCATTTTTCGAGTCCGATATTTGTCATGCCTGCCTTCTCCTTGTCCACCTTGATCAGTGTCGGCATTCCTCTCTTTGTTGTCACAATGACATCGCAAGGCATTCCTGGCGTCATCGCCATGCAAGCCGCCGGCTACAACCCCCCTATTTCATCCATTCTCAGTTGGACTGGTCTCATCAATGTGCTCTTGGCCCCTTTCGGCGCATTTGCGATGACACTCTCTGCGATCACTGCCTCGGTCTGCCTCAACGCCGATGCCGATGAAAACCCATTAAAACGATACAAAGCCGCCCTCTGCGGTGGGCTTTTTTATATTATTGTTGGGCTATTAAGCGCAACAGTTGTTGCATTGCTTTTTGCGTTGCCCAGCGAATTACTCTTCGCCATTGCAGGCCTCGCGTTGCTTGGCGCCCTCGGCAATAGTTTAAAAATTGCTTTAAGCGAAGATGAGCATCGAGAGCCCCCCCTTATCACCCTGCTGGTTGCATCAAGCGGTGTTTCTTTTTTAGGAATCGGCGCTGCATTCTGGGGGTTGATAGCGGGCATTCTATGCCTCATACTACTGACATGCAAAGGAGAAAATAGATGAGCTCTGTGCCTGAAATATCCGTGCAAGAACTGGAAGCACTACGTCAAGCCAATGCCGATTTCTTTCTATTAGATGTTCGAAATCCTGACGAACAGGCTATTTGTCATTTGAATGGCCATCTCATTCCACTGGTTGACTTACCCAATCGTTTAAGTGAGTTAAATCCCGAAAAGCACATCATTGTGCATTGCCATGCAGGCGGACGTTCGCGTCGCGCAGTGACATTTTTGATGGACCAAGGATTTAAGCAAGTTGCCAATCTCAAGGGCGGCGTATTGGCGTGGGCCAATGAAATTGACCCAGCGATGGCAAAGTACTAATAATGGACTTCTTTACCGCTCTGCCGCCGGTCGCCCCTACATGAATAGAGCACGCTACATAAAATCACCCGCCCGCCACCATCATATTATTGATGAGAATAGACCCCGTGCGAATATTGCCTCGCACATCAACGTCATTTCCCACTTCAACCATATTCGCGTACATATCCTTGAGATTTCCTGCAATCGTCACTTCTTCAACAGCATGTTGAATCTCGCCATTCTCAATCCAAAAACCCGATGCACCACGGGAATAATCGCCCGTGATAATATTCACGCCTTGACCCATCAGCTCAGTAATCAGCAATCCTCGTCCCATGTGCTTCAGCAATTCAGAGAGAGAGCGTTCGCCCGTCGTCACAAATAGATTATGTGCACCACCTGCATTACCCGTTGTCGTTAGCCCCAATTTTCTTGCAGAATAAGCGCTTAATAAATAGTTTTTCAGCACACCATTTTCGACAAAAAATTGATTGCGTGTCGCAACACCATCATTATCAAACGGTGAGCTCCCTAAACTTTTCGCCAAAAATGGTCTCTCATCGAGTGAAATAAAGTCAGGGAAAATAGACTGTCCCAACTGATCCAACAAGAAAGAGGATTTTTTGTAAAGATTACGGCCCGAAATCGCCGCTAAAAAATGCCCCAATAATCCGCGCGCTTCTTCTGCCGCAAAGATCACTGGCACGTTGCGCGTACTTAATGATTTCGCATTCAAACGACGGATGGCTCGCGCTGCAGCGTCCGCTGCTACATCACGAATCGAAAGCAATAAAGACGCATCACAGGATACCGTATAGCTATAGTCCCGCTGCATCTCATCGTTTTGTGACGCAATCAGCATGCAGCTCATATCATGACGCGTTGCACGAAATGCACCCATAAATCCATGGGTATTACCATAAACACTCCACCCTCCTCCCGTCGAGAGCGTGACGCCATCTGAGCTTAGGCGCTTATCGTAGCCAAGTGCCAGCGCTTCACAGGCTTTCGTTTCTTCAATGGCGCGTTCGACCGTCATATCCCAGGGGTACGCCACATCAACCGCTGGATAATCCCAGGCCATCTGGTCTTTATTGGCCAACCCTGAAAAAGGATCTTCGTCCGTAAATTGTGCAATATGATAAGCCGCTTGAACGGCAGATCGAATAGCCTCGGGACGAATATCGGATAAACTACTGGACCCTGAACGATGCCCCCTGTAAACCGTAATGCTAATGGCTTTATCTTGGTGATATTCAATGGATTCAACGTCCCCTTGGCGCGCTGTCACCGAAAACCCCTTGTTAACCCCCATATCCACTTCGGCGCTCGTTGCGCCTTGATCTGTCGCTTCTCGCAGTATATCAGCGACTAACGCCTTGATATCACTTTCCGCCATTAACTCGCTCATTAATGCATTTCTCTCATATGAATTCTAAAAAATTTATAGTATCCTAATCCCTCGAATATTAATATTGGAGAAGTACCGTTATGAAAAAATTTATTGCCCTGTTAATTAGCGCCTCTTTAATGGTAGCACCTATTGCTTTCGCAGACCACGCAGCACCCGCCTCCAGCGACGCTGTAATGGAACAGTCCGCTGCTGACAAAGCACCCGCTACTAAATCAGCTAAACCAGCTGCTAAAAGGAAGCATCATTGCAATTGCAGCAAAAAAAACCACGCTACCACAACCAGCGCGGCTAAAAAAGCCGATGCGACAGCAACCGTTGCAGCAACAGACACAGCAACAACCACTGTAGCAAAATAAGTAGGCTGTATCATTGAAAGAAAAACACGATGTGCCGCTGGAGGAAATCAGTAAGTCGCAGCGAAAGCGCGACATGACTGCTCTCCAGAAACTCGGTGAAGCGCTCGTTGCTTTGCCGATGGCGCAGCTCGTGAAAATCCCCCTCGAACCATCCCTCTCTGATGCCATTCATGAAGCGCGATCGCTCGAAAGCCATGGCGCTATTCGCCGACAATTGCAATACATTGGAAAATTAATGCGACATATCGACAATATCACCCTAATAGAAGATGCTCTGAAAAAAATACATCGGCGGTAATTTAAATGATTTGGTGGGCAGGCAAAAAGCGCTTTGCCCACGCTACATTTATATAGTCATCAAATCAATATTGCTTTAAGATCTTGCCCCTACTGTTGGTGAGAAGCTGATTGATAGCATTTCTCGCCCCCCCGCTGAAAATGAAGCCTGATTGCTCAGAGCGGATTGACTCAATTGACTCAAATGAACAGGTGTTTCGGCAACAGGTGTTTCGGCAACAGGTGTTGCGGCAAATAGTCCCAGGAAACTATATAGCTCTTTTTTTGCAACCTTCCTTGAATTGTCCACTGTAGCGCTAACCGATCTATCCTGGTCTTGATTCTGTATAGTCAAATGATTCACCCCTCCTGTAAGAGCGGCACCGTCATCAAACAATGGTCCAGGTCTGCGCTTCATTTTAGCTAGTGATAACCGCCTCGCCCTCTCTTTCCTCTCTGGTGTAGATTCTTTAGAGCCGACTGGAGTAGATTCTGTAGAGCCCGCTGGTGTCGACTCAGGCGTACCCTGAAGACAAGCTAACACACCACGAATTGCTCCCAGCGGCGCTACAACAGTGCACGTAATTGGCAACGACCACTCCTTTCCCCTGCTCGGCTCTCCACTTGCCGCGACTGATAGCTGTGATTTGCCAGCTAAAAATGAAGACTCTTCAGAAATCAAAGAAATTTCCTCTGGTATCGCTTCCAATCTCGTCACGGCGATTAGCCCCCCTCTCTTTACACCCTCAACCACCCAAAGCATATTGTCTAGCGCTTCCTGATAAGCAACAGCCGAATGACCTAATGCCACCGCATTATGCCTTTCAGGCGTATAAGGCGAGCCATCCTTCACCCATATCGCGCCACCTGCATGAATATCAGCATTCTCTACCTTAAACGGAATAGTCCATTGCGATAAATAATCCGCATTACCCACGCATAAGGCGCTCTTGCCGTCCGATGTATAGTGCACTTGTTTAGCGAGCTCGCTTAACCCCAGAGCGCGGCCGCCCAATGCCTTTGGCGCATTGGCTTTTACTTTGTCCGATGCTTGTCTTTGCGGGTCAAACAAATGTGGCGCCGCAGGATTATATTGATCGTCCAAAATGACACGATAATCTGCGTAAAAACCGCCTGTTTTTTGTAGCGCCATGCTTCGTTTTTTATTCCCTGTAAAAAAGGGTGTAAATCCTACTCCATTATCAATCATCAGCAGGTGATCTTGTGTTCCATCGCTATGCAAATACACAACCCACGTACGAGCGCCGGCATCTAAACAATTTTTAATGTGCTCCCACATAGCATCACGTCTAAGCAAGGCGCCGAGAAAAGTGGGTGAGCATAAAAACGATTTCAAAGACGTCAACAGAAGCTGTTCATCTGGTGAAAGACCGCTCGCGACACCGGATCGGACAACTGCAGCGATACCGCAAAGTGTTACGTCATCGGTGAATGGATGTAATGCCTTAGCATAATCCATCACGATCTTTTCACGTGCAAGAGCGCACAGTTCATCGATCTCTAAAATACTCAACGAAAAAGTATTTATTGCCGCTGCTACCAATATTTCTGTCAAATCAATACGCACAGCTCTAGTCATCATATATTCAACCCCTCGTTTTGTTTTAAGTAATTTTTTAAATAGCTCTTTAATTGAACTTTTTTTTTATAATAGTTTAATTACTTACTTTACGTCAACAAAAATTGGTTAAATGCAGACAACTTATTGATTTATGATTATACTTTGTTCGTACCTCCAACAGTTAAAGAATCTATTTTTAAACTGGGTTGACCCACACCTACTGGTACCGTTTGTCCATCTTTTCCGCAATTACCGATACCCCAATCGAGCTCCAAATCATTGCCGACCATGGACACCCGATTCAACACGTCAGGGCCGTTACCAACCAACGTAGCGCCTTTAACGGGCACGGTGATTTTCCCATCCTCGATGAGATACGCTTCACTGGCTGAAAAGACAAATTTGCCGGAGGTAATATCCACTTGCCCACCCCCAAAGTTCGCCGCATAGATTCCTTTCTTGACCGATTTGATCATCTCTTCTTGAGAGGACTGACCCGCCAACATATAGGTATTTGTCATGCGAGGCATCGGCGTATGCGCATAAGACTCTCGTCGACCATTGCCCGTTGAGCTGGCCCCCATCAGACGGGCATTTCGCTTATCTTGAAGATAATTTTTTAATATCCCATTTTCAATCAATACGGTGCATTGCGTCGGCGTACCTTCATCATCCATATTCAATGAGCCCCGTCGACCTGGCAACGTTCCATTATCGACGACAGTACACAAAGGAGACGCAACCCGCTGACCCATTCGACCGCTAAATGCAGACGTCCCTTTACGATTGAAATCCCCTTCCAGGCCATGTCCCACGGCTTCATGCAGCAAAACACCTGGCCAGCCTGGGCCCAGCACAACGGGCATTACACCGGCGGGTGCATCGATCGCTTCTAAATTGACAAGACCATGTCGCACCGCTTCACGCGCATAGGAAAAGGCGCGATCTTCTGTTAAGAAATAACCATAATCAAAACGACCGCCACCGCCCGCATAACCTTGCTCACGCCGTCCATTTTGTTCGACGACTACGCTAATATTGAGACGAACCAAGGGTCGTACATCTGCTCCATAATGCCCATCACTGGACATGATTAATATCGTTTCATGTTCCGCCGCGAGCTGAATATTAACTTGGATCACGCGCGGATCTTGCGCACGCGTATACGCATCAAGTCGTTGCAAAAGACTCACCTTCTCTGTCTCATTCAGCGATACCAATGGATTAATTGGCAAATATAGCTCTCTCGATTGGAGAGGTGTGCAACTTGCGATCGCCGATCGATCGCTGGATGAACTAATACGACGAGCCGCAGCAACGGCTTGCTCTAAGGCAGGCAACACAATGTCATCAGAGTAGGCAAACCCCGTTTTTTCCCCGCTCATCGCACGTACACCGACTCCACGGTCTATGTCATACGATCCGCCTTTCAGGATCCCCTCCTCCAGCGACCACCCCTCAGAATAGGTGGATTGAAAATACAAATCAGCGTTATCGATTGTGCGACTCAAGAGACTGCCCAGCACAGACTGCAAGTGATTCTCTGTGAGCCCAGATGGATCCAACAAATCGCGTCGTGCTATATCAAAAAAATTGGTCATTTTTTTACTCTCTTTATATTGTTCGCCTATTGCGCTAGTATATCTATTGTCGTATACAAAAAGGATGCTGTTATGCGCACATTATACCTGCTTGCCTTGATTTATATAGGATTCTTTTTATCCGGATGCGCCACGCCACATGCCGCAACAGACGAACCCCTCAAAGATCCAGCATCCGTTGCTATTAAAGATCAGCCCGACAATAAACCCTATCACGTCTTGGGAACAGCGACGCTATCACAATACAACAAAGCTGGCATAAAAAGACAGTTAGCGAGCATTCATGATGGCATGCGCACCATTGCCACCTACCTCGGAGGCGATGCGATTGTTCGCGTCAAAGAGAAAGATCGTATCATCACAGGCACCGTCATTGTCTACCAAGATTCGGTCAAGAAAAACATGCTTCATCAACAACAGCGCTCTTAATGACACGCCCATGAATCAACGTTATCGCATTACCGCTGTCAGTCGTTTAATGGGCATCACGCCGCGCACGCTCCGTTATTACGATAAAATGGGACTGCTAAAACCCAGCTACCGATCAACGTGCGATTACAGACTCTACACCAGCAATGATCTGTATCGTTTACAACACATTATCGCTCTTAAGTTTTTAGGATTTTCGCTAAAAAAAATTAGCACGCTCACACAGAAAAAATCGCTCCATTCCATTCAACTTTTAGAAACACAAATTTCTCTCTTGTCTCAAAAAATAATTCAATTAAAAAAATCGACGATGTTACTCCTCTATCTCACGCATCAGCTCGACAAAAAAACTGAGGTGCCTTGGGAAACGCTGCATCACCTCATCCCTATTATGCGCCTCTCGCCTGACGAAGAAGCGCATTGGCAAAAATACTATTATTCGCCATCAGAGTATCAAGCGCTCGAAACGCTCACACGCCAAAAAACAGAGCGTGGTTGGAAATGCTATCTCACTCGCTGGAAAAAATTATTCAAACGCGTTGAAGCGCATCTGCACACAGACCCCGCGAGTAGCACGGGTCAGATGCTCGCCACGCAATGGCTCGCTCTGGTTGATGAGGCGTATCACGATACGCCTCTGTTACGAAAAAAAGCATGGGAAGCCTATCAAGCAGGCCTCGTCCCTGAAACACATATGCCTCATCATCGAGGCGTTATTGATTATATTAATCGATCCATTAAGGCGCTAAATGATGCAACACCTCAAAACTAAGCCAGAACATGATTTATTATCTATCCTTAAAAAAAATAAACTCTTTTCGTCGGTATACCATGAAAAAATCGAAAAAATGGCGCTCCTGTTTAAAGAGCGCATGCTCGCTAAAGGTGATTTTTTGTTTAAGCAAGGTGAGTCCTCGCTCAGTTTATTTTTATTAGCTGATGGAAAATTATCTGCCTCCATCACCCATGATCATCAAGAAGAGAAAATCGTGGGTCATATCGAGTCAGGCGAAATGGTCGGCGAGCTCGGCGCGTTATCGGGCGAACCTCGCTCTCTCACCGTCACCGCGGTCAAAGACTGCCTGCTGTTCGAATTATCCAACAAAGATTTTATTGTGCTCTGCCATCAACATCCCGATATTATGTTTTCAGCATTGCGCACCATTCTCGCGCGATCACAAAAAATATTGTACATGATCCAAAATGATAAACAAACCAATCACTATATTGCTATCATCCCCACCAATGCTCAGGTTCCATTCAAGCCCTTCTGCGAAGGCATCATCAAATACACGGCAAAAATAAA
The DNA here is from genome assembly GCA_947478495.1 of Legionellales bacterium. Classification (GTDB taxonomy): domain Bacteria; phylum Pseudomonadota; class Gammaproteobacteria; order DSM-16500; family DSM-16500; genus CANJVW01. Next base: position 7,953 of record CANJVW010000001.1, read on the forward strand.
TAGTCTGATTATCATTTCCGATTTTGACGATACGTGGGATGAAGAAAAAATTCGAGCGACTGAAAAAAATAAAAAGAGTTCGCAACGTATTATCTACCTCCTTCAATCGCTCGAGACACCGCTCGCAAAGCTCTGTCTTAAAAAAATAAGCGTGCTCTATCTTGTGGCAGATGGGGCAAGCGAACCGCATATTGAATCTAATATAATCGACTACATCCAACAACACGTGGATTACTTTTTAACGCCGCCTGCATTGGTTTTGCTATACCCACCAAACACGAATAAACCACGCCACACCGCACGCTATTTTTCTGATATCACTTTTCGATTGCATCACCACCTCAAAATGGATGTGCCGATGCATTATCAACGACTCATACGCTTTATTCGAGGCACCGCTGTTGGCGTTGTTCTCGGCGGGGGCGGAACACGTGGCTTTGCACATATTGGTGCTATCAAAGCATTACGTGAAAAGAAAATTCCCATCGATATGATTGGTGGAGCGAGTGTTGGCGCCATCGTCGCGGGCTGTTATGCGATGAACGAATCTGTCGAAGACACGTATCACCTATTTCATCATATTGTTGAAGCCGCTCGTGGCTCCATTTCATGGAAAAGCATCACGTGGCCTTATATTTCACTATTTGATGCTAAAAAATTTACAGAAGCCCTACAAAATACATTCGATCTCCTCATTGAAGATTTGTGGATCCCATATTTTTGTGTATCCAGCAACATTGCGAACGACACTGAAGCCGTTCACCAAACCGGTGTGCTGTGGGAAAAAATGCGTGCCAGTGCGGCAGTCCCGGGGATTATTCCGCCCATGATTTTAGATGGCGAACTCCATCTCGACGGAGGACTACTAAACAACTTACCCGTTGATATCATGCGAGAATTTCTAGGTGATAAAGCGCGCATCATTGCAATCGAACTTAACGGCTCGTTGGAAGATAAACGCAAATATATCTTCCCTCCTATTCTCACACTCAAAGAAACGATCCTGATGAAACTGCACTTGCGGCCCAATCCGTATAAGTTTCCTCGCTTTATTGATAACTTTCTTCGAGGGCTTATGATTGGCTCCTCCGCTAAAACGCGGCAAAATGGATTGGCAGCCACCTTACTGATCAATCTCACGCTCAATAAATTTCGCTTACTGCATGCCAGTATGAAGCAAGCAGAAAAATTAACAGAGATTGGTTACCATGAAACACTGTCACGCCTGCCAGACCGTTCAAGTTGATATTTTAGGTGAACGTGGTATCCTTCCGGCTTCTTTGATGCGATAAGAGAATAAATTATGCACAATAAAATGCTCTACTGGATTCTCCTAAGTATTGCGCTGGGTATTTTAGGCGGTATTTTTTTTCCAGAGCAAATTTTATCAGTACGCTGGATGGGCACACTCTTCATCAACCTCCTTAAACTCATTGCACTTCCCTTAATCTTCTCATCGTTAATCAGCGCTATTACATCCATCGGCAACACACAACGATTGGGCTCCATTGGCACCTACACCATTATCTATGTGTTAGTGAATGTGTCATTTGCTGTGGTGATCGGACTTATACTGCTCAATACGTTCAAACCCGGCGTGGGATTACCACCCGATTTAATTCTCGCTAATGCCGGCGCCGGCGGCGGACCCGCTCCTACCAAAGCGCTCGATTTCTCTTCCTTTTTGCTTTCTCTTTTTCCGCCTAATATCATCGCTGCAGCCGCTAATTTTGAAATTATGCCCATTGTTTTTTTTAGTATTGTATTCTCCATTGCTTGTATCTCTATTGGCGAAACGGCCAAACCCGTTGTTCAACTCTTTAATGGATTGCGTGATATTTTTATTAAAATGATTATTTGGTTGATGTATTTAACACCAATAGGATTATTTTCTTTGCTGGGATCCGCGATTGCTGAAGCGTCGTTACAAAAAAAATTATTAACCAGTGTCGGCGGCATGTTATTTTTTATCCTGATTTTTTTGATTGGCCTGGCACTACAATGGTTATTGCAATTAGCGGTTGTCGTATTCATGCTTCGACGAAAACCCAAAGAATTTATCCAGCATGCGGCGAGCCCTATGCTCACCGCCTTCGTCACCTCAAGCTCCATTGCCACACTGCCCGTCACACTCATTTCAGCCAAACAACAACATATTAGCGATGAAGTCGCGCGATTTGTGTTGCCTTTTTCAACCACCATTAATTTAGCGGGCACTGCGATGTATGAAGCGGTATCGGCCTTATTTTTCTGTCAAATACTGGGTATTCACTTATCCATTTTGGCGCAATTAGGCGTATTCCTTACCTCCATTGTCGCAGGGATGGGCGCAACCGGTATCCCTGAGGGCGGACTCGTCACCATGGTGATGGTCTTACGCAGCGTGAATGTCCCGACCTCTGCGCTCGTTTTATTGCTTCCCTTTGATCGCATCTTGGATCGCTTGCGCACCATGGTCAATGTCTGGGGCTGCTTGGTATGCGCCGCCACCGTTGACCATTTCACCGCCAAAAAACGCAATAACGAATTGAAAGAATTGAATGCAATTGCATCTCGGAGTTGAGTCCTTTATAGTTAAAGCAACACACTGGGGGCAGGGAAAATGGCAGACAAAAAAGCAAAATTGACGATCGGAGAGATATCGACTGAGTTCGATATTCTGTCAGGCACGCTTGGACCCAATGTCATTGACATTGCGCCTCTGTCCAAAATGAATTACTTCACCTACGACCCCGGATTTATGGCGACAGCTGCCTGTGAATCCAAGATTACGTTCATTGATGGCGACAAGGGTACCTTACTGTATCGTGGTTATCCGATCGGCCAGCTCGCTGCAGAATCTAATTTCATGGAAGTGTGTTATTTGTTGCTAAAGGGCGAACTGCCGAAGAATGAAGAGTATCAAGAATTTTGCCGAACCATTACGCGACACTCGATGGTTCATGAACAAATTCGCTATTTCTATAATGGATTTCGACGAGACGCCCATCCCATGGCCATCATGGTCGGGGTTGTCGGTGCTTTATCCGCGTTTTATCACGATACACTCGACATCAAAAATCCTGAGCATCGCGCAAGCTCTGCCATACGACTCATCGCTAAAATGCCGACGATTGCAGCGATGTGCTACAAATATTCTATCGGCCAACCCTTCATGCCGCCGCAAAACAGTATGTCGTATGCAGAAAATTTCCTGCACATGATGTTTGCGACTCCTACTGAAGAAACAGTGCCCAACCCCATACTGGTCCGCGCACTCGATCGCATTTTTACATTGCACGCTGATCACGAACAAAATGCCTCAACATCCACTGTCAGGCTCGCAGGATCGACAGGTGCTAATCCGTTTGTTTGCATCTCAGCGGGTATTGCAGCGCTCTGGGGACCCGCGCACGGCGGCGCCAATGAAGCGGCTTTAAATATGCTGCAAGAGATTGGTGATGTCTCTCAAATCGGGAAATACATCGCACGCGCAAAAGATCCCAAAGATACCTTCCGCTTAATGGGCTTTGGTCATCGCGTTTATAAAAATTACGATCCACGCGCCAAGGTCATGCGTGAAACCTGTCACGAAGTGCTCGATGCCGTCGGCGCGCACGACAATCCCTTATTTAAAATCGCGATGGCACTCGAAAAAATCGCGCTGGAAGATGAGTATTTTGTCCAACGAAAACTCTATCCCAATGTCGATTTTTATTCCGGCATCACGCTTAGCGCCATCGGCATCCCACCCAATATGTTCACGGTTATTTTTGCATTAGCCCGTACCATTGGTTGGGTCGCACACTGGAATGAAATGATTAGCAGCCCTTATCGCCTAGGCCGTCCTCGCCAACTGTATACCGGCTCACCAGAGAGAGCATTTTTATCGATTAATGAACGGAAGTAATAATGAACTCATTTTCTGTTATGGCAGGCTGGAAGCTTTCTGTTGAGAACGCAATAAAAGAAGCGAAAAAGATATTGGAGATCGCTCAAAACAGTTTGCAAGATGTCGAGCATTCTCAAGGCGCAGAAAAAATAAAGCGAGCTAAAAATAACGGGGCTGAACTCATCGAAAGAGCAAAACGCAGCAAGCTCATGGTAACCGACACCCATAATGAAGCCAAACGATTGCGCGAAGGTCCTTGGTGGGCACCCTCCTCAGTATGGAATTATATTCATCCCTTAGGAACAAAAACAAACGGAGAAAGAACAGTCCGCCAAAAAAAACTAGATGCTGTTCTGAAAATAGAAGGTGAGCTCAAAGCGCAAGGAATCTCCGATTTTATTCATCCGGACTTCCGACCCGCCTCATCGTCGCTCGACCAGAGCGAGAACAAAGGTGAGCCTATTACACGGGAGGGGTCGCTAAGCGAGACCTCTTGCTTGATGTCTGCATCTTCCGCTCACACATACAGTGATACATCCCCAGAAGAGACGACAATCCTCGATTTCTGCCATGGAAAATATTTGGCAATCGATACAAGCTGTGTATCAGACCACTATCGTACCGATCGCTTATTCCAACAGCTATTCACGTGGGGTGGAGGAGCATCAATGCTCCTGCTATCGTACTATTATATGCCCGCCATGATTGCAGAAATAGCGGCTCTCAGAATCACAGCATCCCTGACTACAGCAATAGGTAGCGGTTTAGCCATGCATTACCTAAAAGCAGGGGATCCTGATTTTATTGAAGAAATCGCCGCGTTTAATCAAGATATTCAGGATAGAGACAGCTACAATAACAAAGAAACCTGTTCGGCAGCTGCCGCTCCCCGCGTTTAGATAATAAATCACCTCTCCCCTTTTATAAGAGGGGTCGCGCGTTTAGGTAGGGTGGGCAGCGTTCTGTGCGTAGCGTTCTGTGCGTAGCGCTCTTTGCGTGCCCACTACACTTCCAGTCCATGTTTTTGTCGATGTGAACGAGGGTGGTGGGCACGCAAAGAGCGCTTTGCGTGCCCTACCTCACTCTGTCACCCCGCGCCATTATTTTGTCATCCCCGCGAAGGCGGGGACCCATGGTGACATCATCTGTGCGCACAAGAAGAAAGAGGTTATTAAAGAATAAATGCTTCATCGTTTCCCTGATGGAGAGGTCATTTGCAGAATGGATCCCCGCCTTCGCGGGGATGACAAAAGACATAAGGATGAGCAAATGTCGCGAGGATAAAGGCATGAGCTTCACGTACCAGCTTCAAAAGAAGCCTGATACCCCCTCTTTTTTGCTTGACCCCTCATTTTCTGTCTGCTACAATTCTGTACTAGATGACTAATACAGTAAATATTAACGGGGCAACCATGATTACATTACAGAATCTCTCGTTTGGGTATACCCCCAAAGAACCGCTTTTTTCGAACATCAATCTCTCATTGAAAAATGGTGAAATTTGCGGATTATTGGGGAAAAACGGATCGGGAAAAACCAGTCTTTTAAAACTCATAGCAGGACTCATCTTTCCTTATCACGGAAAAGCGCATGCCATGGGGCATAATCCTTCGATGCGAGATCCCGTGTGGCTAGAAAATATTTATTTCTTACCTGAAAGCTTTTCATTGCCCGACATCACCATCCATCAATACATAAGCTATTACGCCGAATTTTATAAGAAATTTGATCATGCACTATTTCAAAGCTCTCTCGCTGAATGTCACGTGGCGCCTGTCGCGCGCTTATCCCAATTATCGTTTGGTCAGCAGAAAAAATGTCTTATCGCATTTGGGCTCGCGACTCAAGCTAATTTGTTGATATTAGATGAACCTACCAATGGATTAGATATTCCGAGCAAAATACAATTTAAGAAATGTTTGGCCGCTCATATCGCAGAAGACAGGCTTATTATGATCTCAACCCATCAAGTGCATGACATCGAACACATGGTCGATTCCATCGTGATTCTCGATGAAGGCAAGATCGTCCTTCATCAACAAATGGCCGACACATCAAAAAACATCGAAACACTTTTTTCGGAGACCGTATCATGATCAATCATTATTTTAATATCGCGCGATTTTCTCGTCTTTTGATGAACGATATCCGATTGCATAAAAAAATTATTCTGAGTGTCACGCTCACATTAATGCTATTCGTATGCCATTTTGCCGATTATTTTTTTGTGTTATATGTTGGCGGATTTATTTTATCGAGCATGGCCTTTAGTGAATATCATGACCCCAAAAGAGCTCACTCTGCACTCACACTGCCCTGCTCTGCGCTTGAAAAAGTCCTCAGTAAATGGATGCTCACATCCATCGGTTACGCATTAGGATTGGTTATTTTATACTTTCTCCTCTCCATTGTGTTACATTTTGGAAAATCGTTAGAACGATTTGATATCTTACAACCCGCACTATGGATGGGCATTGGAAAATATATTCTATTGCAATCCGTTGTTTTTTTAGGTGCTATCTCTTTCAAAAAATATGCCTTAATCAAAACGGCTTTAACTGTTTCTATTTTTTGCGCCATCTTATTTTTAATTGCGATCAATGTGTCGCCTCTTTTTCTTGTATCCTTGAGCGGCATCTCTCTTTATTATTTTTCATGGTTGGCACCTGTTTTCTGGTATGTGACATATTTAAAATTAACCGAATATGAATTGAGATAATATGGAATTTCACAATACCAAGGCCATTTATTTACAAATCGCCGATTTTGTTTTCGAACAAATTCTATTAAAGAAATGGAAGGAAGACGACAAAATTCCGTCCGTCAGAGAAATGGCGATCGAATTACAAGTCAATCCAAATACCGTATCCCGAACGTATTTATGGTTAGAAGAAAAAAATATTGTTCAAACGCAACGAGGGGTTGGTTATTTCGTGGAAAAGGATGCGATCCAATCAGTTCTCGCCATCAAAAAAGAAGAGTTTTTAAAAATAGACTTACCCGGAATTTTTAAGACAATGGATTTATTGGAGATGGATATAACGGATTTTGAAAAACGCTATCACAAGAGGAAGTTATTATGAAAAAAAGTAATAAAGTATTATTAATCGGGTTAGGTTGCGTCATCACGATTTTATCGTATCAAGAGCTCTCTAAATTTAATTCTGTAGGCGTAGGCTTCTCTATTGGAGAAGACAATAAAAAAAATGAAACGATTGTGGGAAATAAAAATATAGCTTCCCATAACCTGTCTGTTCCTGCATTTCATGCCATCAGTGTCAACGGTGATTTTGATGTAACTATCAATTCTGGCGATAAAAACCAAATCGAATTTAAAACGGATGAAAATATCATTCCCTTTATTAACACATCCGTCGCGAATGGAAATTTATCGATTGGAATGAAGTCTGGGTTTCAAGCTTCTTCTAAACAGCCTATCCAGGTCATTATCACGACGAGACGATTTGATCGAGCAACCTGTCACGGCCATGTTTCTCTGAAAGCATTACAAGTAAATGCTAATACATTCGCACTATCAATGAACGGCGACAACAGAACACGTTTGCGAGGGGCTGTTCAGAAACTTAATATTACAACGGCAGGAGACGCAACTATTTATACAAAGGAGCTCAGCGCGGAGCATGTCATTCTTTCCTCTGCGGGAGATTCTCATATAGAAGTTAACGCTAATAAAACCCTATCCATTACATCTGCTGGCGACATGAACCTGCACTATACTGGCAACCCCGTGGTCAGCAAACATATCATTGGCGATGCTACGATAAAACATGATGTTTGGAGCGTGGGTGTCGTCAAATAATGGTATAAATCGCTGCAACCACATACCGATATTCTATTTTACCGACCAGATAATGATGCTTCATCCGTGTGAGCCTCCTTACTCATGTAATCAATCGCTTGTTGCAATTGTTTATCGCTGCATTCAAAACAACCACCACGCGCGGGCATCGCACCACTGCCCTCTCGCGTTATTGATAAACGGCTCGCGGGCTGATTCTTTTGACGAACAGCACGCCACGCAGCAACATCTTTTAAGCGTGGCGCATGTACATCGATCAATGGCTTTTCAGCATGACAGCTGCTGCAAAATTCATTGAAAATTTTTCGGCCCGCATCTGGATCATGCTCTATTTGCTTTACAAAAGAAAGTGGGGAGTGATACGCAACGAGTCCCGATGGCTGTGGAGGCGCGGGAATCTCGTGAGGCGCATGAACAACATAGGAGGTGAGCAGGCCTGCAATAGCTGCACTGGCAAGCAACACAACAACACGAGAGCGATGCCTCATTATTCAGCCTTAGAAGTTAATTTCTCCAATTGCTTCGCTGTCACCGGCCCCACTATTTTTTTAACCACTTGACCCTGCGGATTAATCACAAACAGAACGGGTATTAAATCAACCATATCGAGCGACCAAATAGACGATGGATTATCTAATAATGAAGGATAAGTCATATGCATTTTTTTCATTGCAACCACCAACTGATTCTTTGGCAGTTGATCGTAATTCACACCATAAAATAATACATTGCTAGCATGATGCGCATAGAAACGATTAAGCTCAGGGACTTCATCCGCGCAATTTTCACACCAGTCTGCCCAATAACTTAAGAGAACCCATTTATCCTTAGGGGATGCAATGCCACCCACGCTATCATGCAAGGTAACGGGCGGCTTTTCGCAACCCATCAAAAATAAGCTGCTTAACAATACAATAATGATGCTATTCCTTTTCATGCGGCCCCCAGAATTTTTTTGTAATCATCCGCCATCTGCGATGCTGTATGGGGATAGGATAAATAAGCCTGCAGCTTGCCGTCAGGATTCACTAATAAAATTTCTGCCGTGTGATCAATTGTGTAATTCTTTTTCTTGCCAGTCTGGCTTGATTCCATTTTAGCGGCAACAATATGCAACTCTTTCTCTAACGCTTCAGTATCGGATTCTTTGCCGCGCAACCCAATAAATTGAGGATTAAATGCAGTCAGATAGCTATTGAGACGCGAAATCGTATCGCGCTCAGGATCAACCGATATAAAAACAATCTGAGGCATTTCTGAGGCTGATATCTTCTTCTCTAACAATCCCATCATTTTATTTAATTCTGTCAATGTAGAAGGACACACAAACCCGCAATTCGTAAACCCAAAAAACAAAAACGTCCAATGATTTTTTAAGTTCTCTTTTGAAAAGGTATGATTTTTATTGTCCGTAAAATGAAAATCAGGGATATCGGAAGGTACACTTAAATACACTCCATCAATTTTCGGTGGTGCAATGGTTGCATGACGATAAAAATAAGCGCCCGAAACGCTCGCAATTAACACACATAAAAATAAAGTCCATCGACAATATTTGCTTGAAATGGAACGCATACCACTTCTCCTTTTATTTAACATAATGATCAACTACTAATAATAAAAACAACACACCCAAATAATGAATCGAGTAATAAAAGGCACCTATGGCGTGCTTTGGTTCATCATTTCGATACAGGGTGAGTGCGTGATACAAAAACAATAGATTGGCGATGCTCACACCAACCATATAAATCAACCCTGACATATGAATAATAAAAGGCAGAGATGACACGCAAACCAACAGTATGGTGTACAGCAAAATATTGAGCTTGGTGTATGGCACGCCGTGTGTGTGCGGCAACATGGGAATGTTGGCTTTTGCATACTCTTCTAAACGATAAATCGCGAGCGCCCAAAAATGAGGTGGAGTCCAAACATAGATAATAAGCACCAACAATAAAGGGTCTGCGCTAATCGAATTGGTTACGGCCGTCCAACCTAACAAAGGAGGCGCGGCACCCGCTATACCACCAATGACAATATTTTGCGGTGTGGCATGTTTTAAATACAGCGTATAACAGCCCGCATAACCAATGAGCGAAATAAAAGTGAGGCCCGCTGTTAATGGATTGATAACAAAAAATAAAAGGCTTAAACCCGCTACTCCCAATACACTGGCAAATATTATGCTATTGCGCACACTGATACGCCCCTTCGCAACCGGTCGATGCGCTGTGCGCTTCATTAGCTTATCAATATGTTGATCGGCCACATGATTGAACGCCGCTGCTGCACCCGCCACCATCGCGATACCTACATTCCCGACAATCATCGGTATCCAGGGGAAGGAGACGGACGGCGCAAGGCAGATCCCTACCATCGAGGTAATAATCATCAACAAGACGACGCGTGGCTTGCAGAGCTCAAGATAATCCCAGAAACCCTTAGACATTTTTTTTATCCTGAACTAAATGAAAAATAAGTGTGGCAAATGATAATAGTAACAGCCCTCCGACAACAGTATGTAGCACGGCGTTCAATAAAGGCAATTTCAGCAAGACATTCATTAAGCCAATGGACAATTGAAGACACAATAATCCCCATATAACAATGATACATTTCAAAAAAATGGCACGCGACCGCCATAATGCTCTCGCATAAATCGTTAAAAATAGTAGATAGAGCGTTAAAAATAATGCACTGCACCGATGCGCCATGTGAATGATTTGCCGAACCGCTTCTGGCAATACACCGCCTTGATAGTTCACACCCACCGGCGTCCACATAGAGAAAGCATCTCGCATAGACTGAAGCGAAATCGATTGATCGGCTTTGCACCATGGAAAATCGGGGCAACTGAGCGCCGCATAATGTGTGCTCGTCCAGGCGCCTAATAGAATTTGGAGGATGAGCATAAAAAAACCCAACAGAACAAAAAATAAAAGTGCGGGTTTCTTATCATCCAGGCGCAGGCAGGGATGACATGATTTTCGATACGTTAAATAAATCCACCAGAGAGTCAATAAAATCAAAAATCCACCCATCAAATGCTGGGTCACAATAATGGGAAGCAACTTCAGAGTGACAGTCCATGCGCCCAATATAATTTGATAGACCACCAACAACACTAACATACCGGCTAACAGAATATTCTTTCGGTAAAGCAGCATTCCAACAATAATCAATATCAAAAGACTTAATGTCCCCGCGACATAACGATGAATCATCTCGGACCACGCCTTATATCCGACAAAGAACGATGAACTCGAATTAACAGGGATAAAATGCCCATAACAAGCTGGCCAATCTGGACAGCCTAATCCTGCGTCCATCAAGCGGGTAAAGGAACCCAGCGCAATCGCGGACACAGCGACAAAACACGCGACCAGCGCGACAAGCGCTATCCTATTTGAGCTAACCAATTTGAGATACCTGCAATACGTGCATCACGTCTTTTAATACGTCCATCGGATTCACCGGATTGAGATAAACCATAAATACATTGCCTAGCGGATCCACCAAGTAAACGCCGGCATCAGGATACTGCACCGCTCCGCTGATGCGCTTTCTCTCTGTAGTGGTTGCGCGCTTCACCATCACGCGTTTTGCATTGCGACCGAGAGCAATGCGAGCGGCGTCCAGAGGCTTTTTTAAATCGGGTGTCAAATAAATCACTTGCCATTGATGTGTCGGTCCCCACACCGCTAACGGCGGAGAGACTAACACACCATGATTCGTTGTCTTAAAATGAAAATGAGTGTGAAACGCATAGAGAAAACTGCCGATAATAACTGGCAACAAAAAAATGAGGGCCAACAACCATAACCGATTTGATTTACTTTTTTTCATGCATCACCCACTGATAAATAAATATAGACAATAACACCAGCGCCATTACCCACCATTGCACAGCATACCCTAAATGACGCGCCGGGGAGACAGTCGCGATCACCCAGTCTCTCACAAATCCATGTGGTTGGTCGGCGGCTAAACGCAACGTCACAGGATAGAAAAGATGATGTGTCACATGCTCCAATGCCTTGAAATCCATTCGCTGCATTTTAATAAAGGAATCGCTTCCTGATAAAATAGTATCGCCTAAAATAAATTGATATTCATGAAAAGGATAAATAGATCCTGTGATAGATTGCTCACCCATCACAGTGCTATTTTGAGGGTCGCGCGCCCAGCCTCGATCAACCAACAACAATCGCTTGTCGTTTTTTATTTCAATAGGCGTCAATACCTCCACGCCCAGCTGACCATCATGATACCGATTTTGCAACAATACCGTAAACTGATTGACATAATGGCCTTTGACATGCGCTACTTCGAAAGGATGTTGAGTGGATTCTGAAAACAGTACAGGCTTTGCCTGTTGATTTTTAGCATGCTCTGAAAAAAGAATCGTCTTATATTGATAACGGTGATATTGCCATGCGCCTAAACAGGTAAAAACCACTATAAAAAAAACACAGAATACTCGCAGGCCGGTTTCTTTCATATAGCTGCCTTTTGAGTTTCTCATAAATCAATCCGCCCTTTCGTAAAATGTTGTTGTTTTTTTAAAAAATCACCGACATCAAATAAGGTGTACGATAATGTAATTTCTTTAATAGACGAAGGGATGGCAGGATCCACAAAAAAATAAACCGGCATATCTGCTTTTTCACCTTTAAAAAAATACTGCTGCGTGAAACAAAAACATTCTGTTTTTTTCAAAAAGCGTGCTGCATCCCCTGGCGTGATACTAGGTACCGCCTGCACAGTCATGTCATGCCCTGTTTTATTTTCAGCGTAAAAATAAATAAGCTTGCGCTCACCTGGGTGGATCAGCAAAAAAGGCTTAACCGGCTTAAAGGTAAAAGGCAAATGCTGATGTAACGTGGTTAAGAAAGTCACTTTAATGGTGCGCGTCGTGTCGATTGACAGCCCCGCCATGCTGCTTGCAGTAGCGCCGGATCTCCCATTTATCCCTTCTTTTTGACAAATGAGCTTATATAACGGCACGAGCATATAAGCGAAACCAAACATCAGCAGCACGCCGCACACTAAAATGAGTGTGAGGCGCTTGTGACTTTTTTGATGATTGCTCATTCTAATTGAGGAGCAGCTGCATTCACCGTCGCTAAATCAGGAGGTGTCTCAAATGTGTGATACGGCGCTGGCGATGGTATCGTCCACTCCAATCCGTGCGCACCTTCCCATACCTGACTCGTCGCTGCAGGGAAACGCTTTGAAAAGCAAGACATCACAACAATGTAGAGAAAAATCAATTGCGCAAACCCAAAGATAAATGCGCCAACCGTACAGATTTGATTAAAATCCGTAAACTGCAATGCGTAATCGGGGATGCGTCTTGGCATACCCGCTAATCCTAAAAAATGCATCGGCATAAAGGTCACGTTCATCCCAATCGTCGTTAACCAAAAATGCCATTGACCCAACCGCTCGCTGTACATGCGGCCCGTCCACTTTGGCAGCCAATAATAAACCGCTGCAATAATGGTAAATAGCGAGCCGGACACTAAGACATAATGAAAATGCGCCACAATAAAATAACTATCACGATATTGATAGTCACTCGGCACTAGCGAAATCATCAATCCTGACAATCCACCAATCGTGAACATCACCAAAAATCCTAGCGCAAACAACATCGGGGTTTCGAACGAAAGCGATCCCTTAAATATTGTCGCTGTCCAGTTAAAGACTTTGATGCCGGTCGGGACTGAAATCAGCATCGTGGCATACATAAAAAATAGTTGTGCATCCATCGGCGCACCCGTCGTAAACATATGATGAACCCACACAACCAAGCCTAATAGCGCAATGATCACCGTGGCATACACCATGGCATGATAGCCAAACAAGGGTTTGCGAGAGAACGTTGGAATAATGCTAGAGATAACACCAAAGCCTGGCAGAATAAGAATATAAACTTCTGGATGGCCAAAAAACCAAAACACATGTTGGAAGAGAACGGGATCTCCGCCTCCTGCTGCATTAAAGAAACTCGTACCAAAATGTCTGTCCATCAACATCATGGTGACGCAACCGGCGAGCACCGGCATGACCGCCAATAACAAAAACGCCGTGACGAGCCAACTCCACACAAACATCGGCAATTTCATCCATGTCATGGCGGGTGCTCGCATATTAAATATGGTCACCACAATATTAAGCGCCGCTAAAATAGATGAAAGACCCATCAAGTGAACGGAAAAAATAAAAAAGTCAGTGCTCTTCGGTGCATAGGTCGTCGATAAAGGCGCGTAGAATGTCCATCCGAAATCAGGGGCATTTCCGCTCATTAAAAAGGTGCTCATGAGCATGGTGAACGCAAACGGCAACAACCAAAAGCTCCAATTGTTCAGACGCGGCAACGCCATATCCTGCGCACCAATCATCATCGGAATCATCCAATTAGCAAGACCCGCCATGGCTGGCATGATCACACCAAATACCATAATCAAACCATGAAAGGTGGTCATTTGATTAAAAAACTCAGGATTCAGTAATACTTTGCCCGGCTCAAACAATTCCGTACGAACCAAGAGCGCCATCGTGCCTGCGACAAACATTAAGATGAAGCTCAACGTGAGATAGAGCGTCCCAATGTCTTTATGGTTGGTCGTAAAAAGCCAACGCCTCCACCCTTTTGCAGGACCGTGATGCGAATCATGATCGTGATGGTCATTATCTTGCGTTGCAATGTGTTGATCTGTCATGAATGGTCCCCTTTTACTCGTGCCTGATGCGCTGTAACCCACTTAGCAAAATCGGATGGCGATACCGCTTCCACGACAATCGGCATAAAGGCATGGTTTAATCCACAAAGCTCACCACACTGCCCCCGATAAGTGCCCGTTTTTTCGATCATCATCCAATTTTCATTCACAAATCCGGGAATAGCATCTTGCTTGACGCCCAATTCAGGCACCCACCAAGCATGAATCACGTCATCTGCCGTCACCAAGAGTCTCACTTTGGTGTGCACAGGGACCACCAATGGATGATCGACTTCCAGTAAAAACCATGGACTTTTCGCGGCTTTATTATTAATTTGATCTTGTGTCGTTGATAAATCGCTAAAAAAACTAATATTCTGGTCGAGGTATTCGTATTTCCAGCGCCACTGATAACCCGTGATCTTCACGGTGAGACCCGATTGATCTGTATTATGAATATGGGAAAGAACGATCGTTGCGGGAATCGCCAATGCCACCAAAATCAGGAAAGGGATGGTAGTCCATACAATTTCCAAGCCTAAATGCTCGTGAAAATGAACCGCTTTTGCGCCCTTCGACTTTCGAAATGCGATCAATGAATAGATTAGCACGCCGAAAACACCCGCGCCAATCACACAGCAGACATAAAAAGCAGCCATGTGTAATCGGTAAATTTCTTGAGAGACCGGCGTGACACCCACTGGCATATTGATACCAGGCGTCGCCAACGCAGCGATTGCAAAAAAAGAGGTCAAAACAAAAAGAAAAATCCGTCGCATGCTTCTTGAACCTTTATTTGAAGGCGTCATTAAACCATAAAGGCCTCGCAACAGTAAATACTTGAGTAGCGGCTTTTTGCCCACCCACCCCCCCTCTAAAACAATGGTGGGCACCCAAAAAGCCCTTTCCTCAGGCTATATCTCTATTTCCATTCCAGGAAAACCACTATAGAATACGCATCAACTGAATCGCTTACTGTAAGGATGACTGTGTCGACGTTAAAAAAATGGCTTTTCCGGAAATCGACTATTTCGATCGCCCTATGTGTTGCATTGGTTGTTATTTATTCTATTTTCCAATTCGTACGCCACGTTCAGGCGGAAGTCGCGAAGATGCAAGCCCCCGGCGAAACAGTCACCTATTTCCCGAGCTATGCGCCCTTGTCCGACAGGCCAGGCAGTGATACAGCGCTTCTTAAGCGGGGCGAATACCTAACCAAAGCAGGCGATTGCATAGCATGCCACACAAACACCCCCAAGAAGGGCAAAACATTTGCGGGCGGCCTCCCCATCCAAACCCCCTTTGGAACGATTTATTCACCTAACATTACGCCCGATAAGAAAACCGGTATCGGCAACTGGACGGATGCGCAGTTCCTCAAAGCAATGCATGACGGCATTTCACCGCAAGGTGAATATTATTACCCTGCTTTCCCTTATATCTATTTCAATAAGGTCACTGACGACGATGTGCAAGCAATCTGGGCTTATTTAAAACAAATTCCAGCCGTTGACCAAGCCAACCAAGAAAATACCATGGTATTTCCATTTAACTGGCGTTTTTTACAATTAGGCTGGCGCATCATGTTCTTTGTTACGCAAAAAACAGGGCCCTACCAACCCAATTCAGCGCACTCTGCCACATGGAATCGCGGCGCCTATTTAGTCGAGGGTCTCGGCCATTGCGCGATGTGCCACACCCCTTCTTACAATATTTTCAGCGAAGACCTACCCCTCGGAGCCCCTATTCAACAATACAATCTAACCGGCGCCAAGGTGCAGGGCTATCTTGCGCCGAATATCACACAATCCAATATTGGCGGTGTGTCAGACGATGAAGTTATCAAAGTATTTACTGAGAACCGTATGATTGGCGGCGGAAAAATAGAAGGACCGATGCTTGAGGCTAATCAAGATAGCTTGAAGTATCTCTCGATTGACGATTTAGGCGCAATGGTCCAATACCTTAAGTCCGTCAAAAGCAAATCGCCTCCGGTAAAAACATCATCCAGCGCACCCGGTGCTGCGACATACGAAACCTATTGTGCGGCTTGTCATACCCGTGGTGCGGGCGGCGCACCCAAATACGGTGACAAAGGAGACTGGGATCCCCTCATCAAAAAACAAGGTATCAACACCGTTTACACCAATGCATTAAAAGGTATTAATGCTATGCCCGCCAAGGGAACTTGCCTCTCTTGCACGGATACACAAATTAAAGATGCGGTCGATTACATGATTGCGTCAACCACAGGTGCCGCCAGCAGCGCTAGCAGCGCGGTGAAAAGCTCCTACAAACCCGTCATTGACACCAAAAAATCATATGAAACCCATTGCGCGGCTTGTCACGCTGCAGGCAAAAACGGTGCGCCCATCCCCGGTGATGTGCAAACGTGGAAACCCATTGTGGCAGCAGGCTTCTTAGATGCTTACACAAAAATAAAATCGGGTGAGCATGGCAAACAAATCGAAAAAACGTGTGCGACTTGCTCCGATGCAGATTTAATTGCGGCATTAAAATATATGATGCAGGTAAGTGCGCCGGGTAAGAATTATAATTTGTGGTAAACAAGCATTCGACCATGGCGTAATCCCTCGCCATTGTCATCCCCGCGCAGGCGGGGATCCATGGTGACGATACCAGTGAATACCAAGCAAGAAAGTTTTCAGAAAGCAAGTGAACTGATTGACGCAATGAGTCCATTTACTAGATGGATCCCCGCCTGCGCGGGGATGACAAATAAAATTTAAAGAGGCTGTCATGAATCACGAAACAAAAGGTTACTACCTCCCCGAGCCCAGCAGCTGGCCGCTCAAAGGTTCTATCGCGCTGATTTGTATTATGGCCGGTGCTGCGAATTGGTTACATGAGATGTGGTTTGGCCCTTATCTCGTGGCCTTTGGTTTTATAATGCTTTTTTATATGGTGCACGGCTGGTTTGGTCTCGTCATCCGAGAAAATCGAGCAGGACTACTGGATAACAAACAAGTCGATCATTCCTTTCGTTTAGGTATGTGTTGGTTTATTTTCTCCGAGGTCATGTTTTTCAGCGCTTTCTTTGGTGCATTATTATATGTTCGAATTTACGGTCTCCCGACATTGGGCGGCGTCACTAGCCATATCGCAAGCCATGTGGTGCTTTGGCCCGCGTTTCATCTCACCTGGCCATTGCTCGCGAATCCCAGCCCAGGTGTTGCAGGACCGGGGTCGGTCATGGATACATGGGGCATCCCCGCCATCAATACACTTATTCTCTTAAGTAGCGGTGGCACCATGACGGTTGCGCATTGGGCGTTGCTCAAGAATCGCTTTAAAATCATGGTGTCATTTCAGTTCTTCACTATTCTCTTGGGTATTTCATTTTTATTCATGCAAGCGCACGAATACGGAGAAGCGTACTTTCAAAAAGGCCTAACGCTCGCCTCAGGCATTTACGGCACGACTTTCTTTATGTTAACTGGATTCCATGGTTTGCACGTCACGATTGGTACCATTGGGCTCATTGTGATTTTATACCGCATGCTGAAACACGATTTTAATCCGCATAATCATTTTGCCTTTGAAGCCGTTGCTTGGTATTGGCATTTTGTCGATGTGGTGTGGTTGTTTTTGTTTATATTTGTGTACTGGCTTTAAAGCTGTCATTCCCGCGAAGGCGGGAACCCATTCTGTAAATAACAGCATAAAAAGGTTTGCTTAAAGATGATATCGCCATGGATTCCCGCCTTCGCGGGAATGACAATCAAAAATGATTGAGACACTGAAATGCCTGCACCTTTTGTTTGTCTTAGGCCTCCTCGGAACAGTACTTTATAGCCTCTTTCTATTTGTCACATCGAAAGGACGCATACCGTCCACGCCTACCCCTTGTATCTGGGCGTTGGCGAGTGGCGCACTCATTACCGGTACATTACTAGTACATCCTCGGCATTTCACGTTTCACACACCTTGGATTCAAGCCGCTTTTGTATTGCTCGGAATATTTTTCGGTGGAATGCTGTTATTGCAGACAGTAAAAAATAAAAAAGCAGTCGCTACACTATGGATAGCTCTGTTGATCATACTGGTATTCATGACGCATGACGCTGTTAGCAAAAGCATGCTGTTTATAAATATTTAAATTCTTGATGCACCTCATCAAATGCTTCTTTCACTGATTTAGCAGGCTTCCTACTTGCAAAGCTACCCAACACAATGGCAATGGTTGCAAAAATAAATCCAGGAACAATTTCATAGAGTTGAAACCATGCATACTGCTTCCAAACAAGCACCGTTAAGGCACCGGTCACCATGCCCGCCAGCGCACCTGCCCGTGTCATGCGCGACCACAGCAATGACAACACAATCACGGGACCGAATGCGGCGCCAAACCCTGCCCACGCATAACTCACCATCGTGAGCACATAACTATTAGGATCACGCGCCAGAAAAATTGCGATAACAGCAATAAGCAATACCATCAAACGGCCACACCACACTAATTCACGTTCAGGAGCCTTTTTACGCAAAAATGTTTTATATATATCACTCGTTAGCGCGCTTGAGCACACCAATAGCTGACAAGACAATGCGCTCATGATCGCTGCTAAAATAGCAGCTAATAACACACCTGCAAGGGCTGGATGAAATAATTGCTTTACTATTTCCATGAATACTTTTTCTGGATTAGCATTCACAAGGACTGCTTGATCGGGGTGCATGGCATAATATCCCGACCCAAAAAATCCAACCGCCACCGCGCCCATCAGGCACAGTGTCATCCATGTGATCGCGATGCGTCTCGATTTCTTTATTTTTTTAATGGATCGCGATGCCATAAAACGCGCTAAAATATGAGGCTGCCCACAATACCCTAAGCCCCAACCCAAAAGCGATATCACACCAATTGTGTTTAAGTGGCCCATCAAACTCACATGCGTTATATCGATTTTTTTAATCATATCAATGCTTGTCGTCACGCCGCCACTATCATAAATAACGGCCAATGGAACCAATACAAGAGCAATCACGATTAAAGAAGCTTGGATTGTATCCGTCCAACTAATTGCTAAAAAGCCACCCATAAAGACATACGCAATGGTAGTTAACGCACCGACCCACAACGCCACGCCATAAGACAACCCAAATAAACTTTCAAATAACCGCGCGCCGGCAACGACGCCTGAGGCGCAATAGATAGTAAAAAAAATTAAAATAGTGACAGTGGATGTAATACGCAACACATGATGTCTGTCGTAAAATCGCTTTGATAAATAATCCGGTAATGTCAGGGCGTTTCCCATGCGTTCCGTATAAAGTCGCAAACGACTCGCTACAAAACGCCAATTAAACCAGGCTCCCACAATCAACCCTATCGCAATCCAAGCACCCGATATCCCAGCTAGAAACACCGCGCCCGGCAATCCCATCAACAGCCACCCACTCATATCGGATGCGCCGGCTGACAAAGCCGTCACTAAACTACTGAGCTTGCGCCCACCCAAAATATAATCAGACAAATCGTTTGTGGCGCGATATCCTCGCCAACCCACAAACAGCATCGCGAGAATATAAAAAATAAACGCTGCATCAGTCGAGTCATTAAACATGGTCATCATCCTCTGCGAGGGAAACGAGTGTCGCATTACCGCCCGATGCGGTGGTGTTACGAGAAACGGTGCGCTCAACGCACAACCGTGGTAAATAATGAGGCCCGCCCGCTTTAGGACCTGTTCCCGACAACCCTTCGCCGCCAAAAGGTTGCACACCAACAACCGCACCGATCATATTGCGATTCACATAAATATTACCCACCGGCATACGACTCTGAATATACTGAATCGTAGAGTCAATACGACTATGAATGCCAAGCGTTAAACCATAGCCCGTGCTGATAATATCATCGAGCACGCGATCCAGCTGTTTTGCAGGATAACGAATAATATGCAATATGGGCCCGAATACTTCGCGCTGCAGTTGAGAGATATTCTTTATTTCAAATGCACACGGCGCAAAAAAATCACCGGACAGCGTAGCATCCATGGGTATCTGAGCAATAAGCATTGCTTCTTTCATCATTCTATCAAAATGCATTTGCAACATTTGATATGCTTTTTGATCGATAACAGGCCCGACGTCGGTTGATAGCAAACCCGAATCACCAACCACCCATTCCGCCATCGCGCCTTTCAGCATCGGCAAAACCACATCCGCAATATCGTCTTGCACGAACAAAACGCGAAGCGCAGAACAACGTTGGCCTGCGCTATTAAAGGCAGATTGCACCACATCAGCGACGACTTGTTCAGGCAACGCCGATGAATCGACAATCATGACATTTTGTCCACCCGTTTCTGCAATAAAAGGCAAAATAGGTCCGGGACGATTGGATAGTGTTTTTTGGATAAACTGCGCTGTCTCTGTGGAGCCTGTAAACATCACACCGTTAATGCGGCGATCTGAGATTAAGAGCGGACCCACCACACTTCCCTTGCCAATAACGCACTGCACCACGTCTGTTGGGATGCCCCCTTCATGCAATAGACGAACAGCTTCCGCGGCAATCAGCGGTGTTTGTTCAGCAGGCTTAGCAATCACGGTATTGCCTGCGACAAGTGCTGCAACCACTTGTCCAATAAAAATAGCGAGAGGAAAATTCCAGGGACTAATACAAATAATCATGCCACGCGGATGCAGCGTTACTGTATTTGTTTCGCCGGTGGGTCCTGTTAATGACTGTGTCGCGAGATCTCGTCGTGCGCGAAGGGCATAATAACGACAAAAATCAATCGCTTCACGCACTTCAGACGCGCAATCTACAATATGCTTTTTTCCTTCTCGACAAAGAATGGTTATCAATCGAGAACGATATGTTTCAAATAAATCAGCCGCGCGTTCTAAGCACGCCGCGCGTTCCGAAACCGATGTATTAGCCCACATCTCTTTTGCTTTATCTGCTTTATTTAATGCTTTTTCAACATCGTCAGTGGATGCAATCACAGGTCGCGAGAGGGGCTTATCTTCTTTTTCCATAGCCTGTTTCAAAAGCGTTAATGCATTGTCGTTTGAAAAATCAATGCCGCTTGAGTTAAGCCGCTCAGATCCATAAAGCGCATGAGGCAAGGGAATATGAGGATGCGGCTTACTCGATAGTGCGGCTATCCTAGCGATGGGATCCGCAATAATCGTGTCAATCGATAGAGTAGGATCAGCTAACCGATTAATAAAAGAGGTGTTCGCGCCATTTTCTAATAAACGACGCACCAGATACCCTAGTAATTGTTGATGATGCCCAACCGGTGCGTACACACGACAAGGAATCGTTTGCGTGAGCTGATCGTAAAGCGGCTCACCCATGCCATGCAAACATTGAAATTCGAAATCACGACGATCACCCACTAACTCCAAAATAGTCGCGACAGAATGTGCATTGTGCGTACCAAACTGCGCATAAAAACAGGTAGGATGACTTAATATTTTTTTAGCACACGCAATGAAAGACACATCCGTCGCATTTTTTCGGGTAAAAACAGGATATCCTTCGAGACCTAACACTTGAGCTGTTTTAATCTCCGCATCCCAATAAGCGCCTTTAATCAAACGAACCATGAGTTTTCGCTTTTGACGTGTGGCGAGCGCCGCCAACCAATCAATCACGAATGGCGCGCGCTTTTGATACGACTGCACCGCCAATCCAAATCCTTCCCAGCCCTCGAGAGACGCGTCACAAAAAACGGCTTCAATCACATCGAGTGACAATTCAAGACGATCCGCTTCTTCTGCATCAATTGTCATGTTGATATGAGCCGCTTTAGCCGCTTGAGCGAGTGACAATAAACGCGGAACCAATTCATGCAATACGCGCTCTCGCTTTGCGCACTCATAGCGAGGATGCAGAGCAGATAATTTAATGGAGATGCCTGGATTTTGAATAGGGCTCTCTGTTTTAACCGCTTCGCCAATGGCCCTAATGGCAGCGTGATAAGCAGACAAATAGTTTTCGGCATCCGCCGCCGTACGCGCCGCTTCACCGAGGCAATCATAAGAATAACGATACCCCTTTTTTTCTTGTTTTTCTGCGCGAATCAGTGCTTTTTGAATCGTTTCGCCCATGACAAATTGTTTGCCAATGATTTTCATGCCCGCCAAAATAACGGGTCGAATAAAAGCGCCGCCCGCGCGACTCGCTAAACGGGCGAGCGAGGTCATTAAGGTTTTTTCGTGCTGAAGAGCGGGTGACAATATCTTGCCTGTCAGCATTAAAGACCAAGTAGCCGCATTCACAAAAAGCGATTGATTAGCATGGCTCTGCCAATCAGCCGTTGAAATTTTATCGCCAATCAATCGATCAATGGTTTCGGTATCGGGAATACGTAACAACGCTTCAGCCAGACACATGAGTGCAATACCTTCGTCGCTCGAGAGATCATATTCCTGCAAGAATGTTTCGATCTTACCTTTTTTTTGATGTTGCTCTCGCGTATAAATGACCAATTCAGTTGCTTTTTTTGCAATGCGCTCCAGCGCCTCTTCTGAAAACTCAGACAATGCCAGCAGTTTTTCGAGGCATGCTGTCTCATCCATTCGATAAGCCGCGGTAATCGCAAGACGCAATGCATCTCGTTCCGGCGGATTGTTAAAAAGAAGCATATGATTGATCTCGTTATGATACAGGGATTCTAGAATCCCTCCATTATATACCGAGCAGAATGAATTGCTAGCACCTCATCAGGATTAAATGGTAGGATGTTTGTAGGGTCAGCTGACGGCCGCCCACTTGGTGAGTGCGGCCCAATAAAAAGAGCGCGCGCCTGTCCTATATTATGCTGGACCCTTACGATTCTCTTGCTGTTTCTTCTTATCGTCTTGCGGAATTTTATTTTCACTCAGGCCCACCCTTTGAAATAATTTTGTAGAAAGCGGTGCTGCAGTCTTAGGCTTCCGAGTCTTATCCACTACACTTTCTTGACCTGGCTCGCTATCTCCTATTTTTGGTAATTTTGTTGTTAGCGCATGATAAGTGCCCTCCTGTGGATTGACTTTCTCTGTTGCTGCAATCGCAGTATACATCGCCACAAACGGCTGACTAACCAACCTAGCCAACCTAGCCAACCACGCAATGAAACGCTTTATTTTAGAAGGATCATCCTGGGTAGAAAGCAAATCTTCGCCAGGTAAAGACGTTGGCGTTTCTGCACGATCGACTACCTGAGCGTGGCGCGCAGTCTGAATACGTTGCAACACAAGAGACTGTGGAAACTGCTTGTTACCTTGCAAGGCCTCCCTGTTCGCTAACAATAGTTTCGCATAGGATTCGAATTGCTGATCAGGCGAAACAGGATATCCTAATTTTTCTAACTCTTCTTGAAATGATTGAATACCTTCAACAAGCTCTTTATGAAGCGTTCCTTCTTTTAATCCAAATCGGATTTCCGCTTGATCAAGCATCAAATATAAATCTTTTAACAACGCATTCACTTCTTCAGTAACCGCTTTAATATCTTGAGAGAAAGTATTTTGCGCATGCGGACCAAGCTTCTTGAGAGCGGATATCGATTGCACCGCCATCATCAATGTATTCGTTATCTTTGGTATATACAATACCGCATTAGTTAATGAAACATTGCTTTTCAGTGTCTCGATATTGCTCTTTAATAAAGGGATGTTTGTCTTGAGGGTTGCAAATGATTTTTTTGCTTTTGGATGGGCTTCCAATACCGATTTCATTTTTATTTCTAGCGCACTTAAAAAACCATTCATTGTATCATCTTGTTGTTGTATCGTCTGTGCAACGCTTACTGCAGCGTTCACCCGACTGCCAATGGCGCTTTTAGCTGCACCACCGGGTTTCAATACTTTACTGATCGTCCCAAATGAAGAAAGAGATTCTGATAATTGATCAAGTGAATTCGTATTCAATATACCCTTTAAAAAAGGGTCTTGTTTTATCCCAATCGTCAATAATGCAGCCTCTCTCACCAACCCAGCCATGTCTTTTATTCTCCCTTGAAGCAGCGCATTCAATTCTGCTAAGGGTGAATCAGACAATGCTTGGCCGGGTTTTGACTCACGAATAGCACGGTATTCCTTAACAAATTCGTCAAATCGTTTAAAAAGATGAACCGTATTTGTCATCAAGCACTCAGAAGGCCCCGATAAACGAACTGGGTTCTCGACAAAATATTCCTGATATAGAAGAGGGTCTAGTGTCTTTTTTAATTCGCTCTTAATAAGACTTATCGTTTCCTCCATCGCTATAAGCGTATCTGATGCCTCTCGTTCTTGTTCTAGTAAAAATTCACTTTTATCACTAAGCATTTCTTTCACTAATTCAACCGAGAGTCGAGCATCTGACATTACAGCCGATACATCAAGCGTCACTTTTTCTGTTGTTGGTTCATCTTTATATCCCGCAGCACGCCAACGCACTGCATAGGCTTGATCAAATTCTTGGAACAACTCTCCCAATCTTTTATTCGGAAAACCCGGTATGGGCATTAAATTTAAGAGCGCATTGTCTTTAAAAGCACTATCCTCTTCTTTTTGCTTGATCATCTCTCTTGCTGTTCGAATAGTTTGAGCCATCATCTGGAAGCCCGATAAAACAAGCAACTGCTGCTCTCTTGGCATCTGTGCTAATTCCTCAGGCAATGTTTTTTTATCGAGAGCTGCAACTATTTCTTGAATACTTTTTTGAAGAGCATCAGGGACATACTCCTTCAGCAATTGATCGGGTGTCATCCAGTCCCCGTCTTTCATCAATTTATTTTTAATGGATGCATCTAGTTTTAAATTTTGGAAAAATGTAGCAGCTGATGTCACATTTTGAATAACCCCCACTGCGAGAGCGGTTGCCCCAACCAGATTTCCCTCTTTTGCAAGATGCGCTATATTATCCATTTTTTCAGGAATTTTCGCCAAGAGATTAATGGTTTGTTCAAGCTCGTCGCCCTCTTTTTTAGAATCTTTCATGGCTTTATAGGCTTTTACAATCTCTTCTCCGCGCGCCATTAACGGCTTCCATTTTTCATACAAACCCTCTGCGACGATTTTTAATTTATCCGTTTCTTGCATCATCTTTTGCAAATTCAATAAGCTATCTGAAAATTGAGTGACAGAGCCCCCAGCAGATGCCGGCTCTGGCTTTTTGTCTGGCGCCATATTGTTTGGGTTCTCAGCCGGTTGATCCAATAAAAGATCCTTTCTCTTTGATTGTTCTGACAAATACGTTGACCGTACGAGCATGCGCTTTTGTTGAAGTTCTAACTGAGCAATCTCAGCTCTCCCTTTTCTAAAGGGTTCATACAAATCATTAATGCTGGTCATTAAATCTCGAATATCACTGTCTTTCTCTACTCCAAGATGTTTTTTGTAGAGGCGATCCATCACTTCACTCGGATCACCATTGCCGCCCAACTCTCTTTTTAATTCTTCCAACATTGATTTTTTTTGTTTAGTGATATCGCGACGCGCACTACCTATTTCCTCATCAAGGGCAGTAATTTTTGCAATGCTCATCTGACGCGCTTCATTCCATAGTGCATCGATGGTTTTTTTATTAGGATTTGATGCTGCCGCATTCAATATAGTGGATGTGTATTTTTGCTTAATGCCTTGCATGAGAGAAATGCATTGATTAAAATGCTGATGTTCTTTTTTCTCTTTTTTTGCCTTATCTTTTAATTCTGTCATAAGCGATTCAATAACAATGCCAGGATCTTTTTGCCTGGATAATTCTTTTTCTAATTTTTTCAAAATCTCTTTTTCTGTTGTATTTACCCTGAAGCTGGGTAGCGCTTTAATAAATGCTTTTATTGACTCTGAAGATTCTCGACGCATCATCTCCCATTGCGCCTCAGTGGGACCCGTTGAATGCAATGCTGCTTTTTTAGTAGCTATTGTTTTTTCTGTTTCGCTGTATTTTTTATCAAGCACACTGATTCGATATGCAATACAAGGGTAACCCGGTTTTTGAGAATCCCGTTCTTTTTGTTTTCTCCCCAATTCACGCATCCAATTCGTAAACGATCGTCCATCCATATCTGGCATCAATGTCATTAAGTGATCCGGTTTGATATCATGATCCATCTCGAATTCATCTAGCATCAGCATTAATTTTTCAATAAGCGCCCCCGACTTTTCTATCGCAGCCTTCTGAGCGATTCTTTCAATGTCAGATGAAGGATTCGATAGAATCGCTTTTTTTATTTCCTCAAAATGAGATTTGATCGAGGCGGGCACAAGCGTATCCCACAAAAATTGTTTAGGATTTTCACCTGCTTTAGGTAAAAATTTCTGAACGGATTGCTCTAACCCTAAGCTCGAAAAAAGGCCCAGTGCGCCAGGCAGCAGAAGCAATACATCGCTCAATGCTTTTACTTGAGCTGTTTTACCTTTCGCCTTATCAAGCGCCTCAATTGCTCCATGAAATTTCTCTAGTTGAGCGGTTAACTGTCCAAAATGATCTGCGATCTCCGCCTTAGGTGCATCCGGATTGGAGATACGCGTGAGCTCCTCGGCAGAACGCTTTTTCAATGCATTGAGAGAAGCCATCACGGGCTGCCATTGGGTGGCGAGAATAGCTACTTGAGATTTTGTTGCATTGATCGCTGCATCAATGTCCCACACCGCCGCCCACAAGCTTTTATCGTCTTCTTTCGTTGTTGGTACTGGATTTGAATTCGCTTTCATGGTCTTCCCCTTGGTATGCTATTTCCCTCAGTATAGACAGTGATTCTCAAAAAACACGGCGGGCTGGTTTCTATCTTGAACAAAATATGCTATCTTTTTCGTCCTAAGCCTGGTGAAACGCAACAAGCTACCCTCTATGACATACAACCTATTGAAAATAATACATATTATCAGCGCTGCAGGTCTTGTTGCAGGGATGGGACATGCCGCTTTGGGCTGGATCAAACAGACGCTTACTGCTCAAACAGCCCTCTCTCAAACAGGGGGCATCCTGCTTCCGGCAGCACTTTTTCAATTGCTATCAGGCGGTGCATTAATTAGCCTTAATCACCCCCAACTCATTGAAAAATATATTGTCACTGCATTCGCAGGATTCACGGGGCTCGCGATGGCATGGTTCGGTTTTATTTATACATTGCTGTTCAAGCCACTGGCGCGATCGGCGCAAGGCGGATTTCTGATAATGAGTGCCATGACATTAGTTATTATGGTATTTGCGATGAGCAATATGGTGGCGGAATGAGTCTCTCAATCGACAATCTGTCGTTTTCACGTGATGAACGCTGTTTATTTGACAATATAACAGCCATCCTGCAACCTGGGCAATGGTGTGACGTACGTGGCGCCAATGGGTCTGGCAAATCAACACTGCTTCGCGTTCTCGCAGGGCTCATCAAACCTGATAATGGTCACGTGACTCTACCTCCCTTTCATTATATTGGTCATGCATTAGGTCTTCAGCCCACGCTCACCGTATTCGAACAAATAGATTGGCAGTCCGCATTGTTGAATGAAAAAATAAAAAAAGATGCCCTTCACGATGCAATCGATTTGGTAGGATTGACATCGATGAAGAATGCCTTCACAACACAATTATCGGCTGGGCAACAACGTCGGTTGCGTTTTGCAATACTGCATCTTATTCCTCGACCTCTTTGGATTTTAGATGAACCTTATACGGCGCTGGATGTGTCAGCGCAACACGTATTACATTCGCTGATTGAAGCACACTTACAGAAAAAAAACAGAGCGATCATTGCGACGCATCATGCTATGAAGATAAACATACCGCCCGCGCATACGATTCAACTCGAGGGTCAATCATGTTATTGACCTTAATCCGTTACGACATCATTCGAACACTGCGACGCGGTTTCTCAGTTGTCACGCCTCTCTTATTTTTTACAATGATTATTTGTTTATTCCCTTTTGCAATCGGCGACAATGCAAGACTAATTGCGCCCGGTATCATATGGGTTGCTGCCTTGCTTGCTGTTTTACTGTCTATTGATACACTCTTTACCAAAGAATGGGAAACGGGTTGCTTGGATCATCTGCTGCTCAGCCCCTATTCGCTCACCCAGCTCGTCTCAATTAAGCTGCTCAGCCATTGGATCACGTACAGCCTGCCCTTAATTATCATAAGCCCCGTGCTGGGATTATTGCTGCACTTACCGCCACCCGTCATAAAAACGCTGATGATCACGCTGTTATTGGGCACACCTGTTTTAACCTTGTTTGGCGCATTGGGCGCCGCTCTCATGATCGGCATTCGTGAAAACAGTGTGCTGCTCCCTATTTTAATATTGCCATTCTATATCCCCGTTTTAATTTTTGGAACAAGCGCTATTACCACACCGGGCAGTCTCCCGTTGTTAGGCGCGTTGTTATTATTTAGTATTGCCACATTGCCATTTTTAATTACACAGGCACTCAAGATAGGAGTCGACACATAAATGCGTAGAGCGTGGTATTGGATTTCTCAACAAGGATTATCGACGCAATCGTTTTATAAAACGAGTGGGCGTCTATTGCCTTTTATTACCGCAGGATTTTTAGTATTGTTTTTATATGGCCTGATTGCCGGATTGTTTTTTGCACCGGCAGACTACCAACAAGGGGATGGTTTTCGCATTATATACGTCCATGTTCCGAGCGCATTTGCTGCTATGGCCATTTACTTTTGTATGACAATCTGCGCCGTGCTCACGCTTGTTTGGCGTATTAAAATAGCGTCTCTTTGCTTAACGGCGAGCACATCCCTCGGCGCAGGGTTTACTTTTCTCGCACTAGTCACGGGCTCTATTTGGGGGAAACCGATGTGGGGCACCTGGTGGATTTGGGATGCTCGCTTAACCTCTGTATTAATCTTGTTTTTTATATACGGCGGACTCATCGCTTTGCAATCCATTATTGCAAACAAACAACATCGTGACCGGGCTGTCAGCTTGATGACACTCGTCGGCGCCATTAACTTGCCCATCATTCATTACTCTGTCATTTGGTGGAGCACGCTTCACCAAGGCGCGACTCTCTCACTTTTTTCAGAGTCTCTCATTGCACCCGCGATGCTGCGCCCCTTGCTCGCCATGATCGCGGCTTTCATGTTGTTTTACGGGATGATTGTCTGCTTACGCATGCGAAATACTATTTTAGTAACGGATATGAAAACAGAATGGGTAAAAAAGGTGCTTCAATGATTAATATGATGTTCCACGGGTATGGCTACTCCATTTTATCCGCATACAGCATGACGCTAATTGTGATGTCGCTTTTCTGGATTGTTGCCCTTCTCAGCAAAAGACAAGCGACAAAAAAAGTGAAGCGCTATCTATCACAGGAAAAGAAATGAACCGCCAACAAAAAAATCGTCTAATGGCTATTATTGTTTGCATTGTCTTGCTAGGTTCGGCCGCAGGATTGGTATTGTATGCATTAAAACAAAACATTAATTTATTTTACACGCCCACCGAACTACTCCAATCACATCCATTACCAACCGATGGCATTCGAATCGGCGGGTATGTTAAAAACCGCAGCGTAAAATATGACAAATCCGGCCAAACGGTTCGATTTATTGTAACAGATCGAAAAAATGAGCTCACCGTCATCTATCGCGGTATTTTGCCAAATTTATTTCGAGAAGGTCAAACTGTTGTTGTCGGCGGAAAACTCGAAGTGCCGCATACTTTTATCGCGGATTTAGTGCTGGCTAAACATGGTGAGCGGTACAAACCAAAATCAGTTGGCAAATATTCATATAAAGTTTAGTTTGCATACTGCATTAACGTTTTTTACATCCGATCCACCACCCGGATGCCCAATAAATGCAATCCCAATTGCAATATTCGTGCTGTCAAATCCGATAAGGATAACCGACTATCGCGAATCGCTTGATCAGAATTCGATAGAATAGGGCATTCCTCATAAAAACGATGGAACAGCGAGGCGAGTCCGTAAAGGTAATCGCATAAACTATGCAGTGACAGCTGATCTGCAACCGAATGCGCCACATCGGAAAATCCCAGCAATGTAACCGCCAAGATATGCTCGGCCTCTGTCTCAATCACAATCGATTTTGTACGCAGCGACGCTATATCGATATCCCCTTTCCGAAAAATGGCTTGAATGCGTACGTACGCATTTTGCAGATAAGGCGCTGTATTGCCTTCAAATGATAGCAATTTATCCCAATCAAACACATAATCTTTTTGTTTTTCATTTCGCAAATCGGCATATTTTAATGCGCCAATCCCGATATCATGCGTAATCGATCGCAACTCTGTTTCACTTAAAGAGGTATTTTTAGATTGAGCAAGGGTCAGCGCCCTCACCTCCGCCTCGGCGAGCAAATCCGCCAGTTTAATCGATTCACCGCTTCGTGTTTTAAAGGGTTTATTGTCCGGCCCTAACACTGCACCAAAAGGAATGTGCTCAAGTCGAATCGATGCGTCTGCCACCCCCCACAAACGCAATGCGGCAAATACCATCGCAAAATGTTGTTTTTGTCGCGCATCGGTTAAATAAATGAGACGCGTTGCACGCAACGTCTGTATTCGAAAAAGCGCTGCCGCTAAATCCGTTGTCGCATAAAGATACCCGCCATCTTTCTTTTGGATAATCATCGGAAAGGCTTCGCCGTCAGGCCCTTTAAATCCATCCAGAAAAACAACGACCGCGCCATCACTCAGCGTTGCAATATGTTTATTCTGCAATTCCGCAATCACACCGGGCAATAAATCATTGTAAAAACTTTCGCCGCGTGCATCGTCTTCTGTTAGCAATGTATCAAGCTTGATGTATATTTTTTGAAAATAGGCTAAGCTTTCTTTAACCAATTTTTTCCAAATAGAAGTGGTTTCAGGGTCACCCGATTGAAGCGCAACAACCCGTTGACGTGCGCGTTCAGCAAAATCGCTATCTGCATCAAATCGTTGTTTCGCTTGCTTATAAAAAGGATCGAGGTCGCTCACAGAAAAAGCGCGATGCGCATCGCCCCGCTCAATCAGGTGTTCAATCAACATTCCAAATTGCGTACCCCAATCCCCTAAGTGACTTTGACGAATCACCGTATGTCCCACAAACTCCAATAGACGAACGATCGCATCACCTAGCACAATAGATCGAATGTGGCCCACATGCATTTCTTTCGCGACGTTTGCATTCGCATAATCGACCACAACGCTTTCAGGTTTTTCGATTGGCGCGACACCCAATCGATCGTCTGTCGCTATTTTTTCAAGAATCGTCGCAATCGCACTATTTTTTAAAAAAATATTAATAAATCCAGGAGCCGCCACCACCAATGATTCAAACAGTGGCTCATCCTTCAATTCAAGCATCACAGCATTAGCGATATCCATCGGATTTTTTTGCAATAGTTTGGATAAACGCATCGCAAAATTGGCTTGATAGTCACCGTATTCCGGTCGACCCGCCAACTGAATCATAGGATCGCACTCCACCTGAAACACTGAGTGAATCGCTTTTTTAACGATATTGGTTAATATTTTTTTCATTTATCGGTCTCGTTATAGGTTGCTCGCGTTAATCGATCTCGGATCGCGTCCCAAGAGCTGTCACTCGGCACAGCCTCAACAACAATTTGTTGGTGCTGCTTTTGATCAAGCTGACGCAGAGTATGGTACAGGTCATGGGCGTACTGAGCCGGATCGGATGACATTCGGATACACTTGATATTGTCTTTCTGAATGGGTTTCATGTCATGCAATAAGACAGCAACGGAATCCGTTGCCTCCCTCAAGAAGCTAGACAATTCTTTTGAATCAACGATACGCGTCGGGGTCAGTGGTGCATAATGTGACGCCGCGCTGCCCGATACCCGTGGCGCATTGTGGATGGGTTCTGACAAAACATGGCCCACCACCGCCTCAATTTGTTCTTTTGTGATCATACCCGGTCGCAGAATAGACAGGGTGTCGCTGCTCACATCGATAATGGTTGACTCCAACCCAACGTCGCATGATCCGCCATCTAAGATGCAATCTACAGCATCACCGAGCTCATCTCGCACATCTGCAGCGCTCGTCGGGCTAATACGGCCATACTGGTTCGCTGAGGGCGCCGCAAGCCCCCCTCCAAAGCCTTTCAACAAGGCTTGGGCTATGGGGTGTCTTGGGATACGAATGCCAACCGTTGACTGCCCGCCTGTCACTAAATCTAATACACCG
Organism: Legionellales bacterium; assembly: GCA_947478495.1. GTDB lineage: Bacteria > Pseudomonadota > Gammaproteobacteria > DSM-16500 > DSM-16500 > CANJVW01. The sequence goes on from CANJVW010000001.1 coordinate 40,515, forward strand.
TCCGCCCTAGGAAAAATAAGGGTCATGGGTCCGGGCCAAAATGCATTGGCTAAACGTATAGCGGCGGGCGAAATCTCTTTGACCCATTGATTGATCGTGTCAATACCTGCAATATGGACAATCAAAGGGTGGTTCGTGGGTCGTTTCTTAGCATCGAAAATACACTGGAGGGCTCGAGGATTTTTGGCGTCAGCTGCTAAGCCATAAACGGTTTCAGTCGGCATCGCGACCAAGCCACCTGATCGCAGTATGCGAATCGCCTTTTCAATTGTATTCATTGCACTGCCATCCCCAAACCCCGTAGAATAACCCTTATGACTGATATTAACCAAGCAATTGTCGACCCAACCCCTGAGACCCTGTCACCACTTGCCATTGTGCATGGTCAAATATTTGACAATTTACCTAAAGATCTTTATATTCCACCCGACGCCATGAAGGTATTGCTAGATGCGTTTGAAGGACCGCTTGATCTTTTGTTATACCTTATTCGAAAACAAAACATCGATGTCTTAAATATTCCCATTGCCGAGGTCACTCGTCAATACATGGAATATGTCGATATCATGAAAACCATTTCTCTCGAATTGGCGGGCGAATATCTGGTCATGGCAGCCATCCTCGCCGAAATTAAATCGCGCATGCTGCTCCCTCGCCCACCTGAGCTTGGCGGCACGGACGAAGACCCGCGCGCCGAACTCATTCGTCGCTTACAAGAATACGAACGATTCAAGAAAGCGGCGGAAGACATGGATCAACTGCCTCGCGAAGGACGCGACACCTTTGTTGCTGAATTGGATTCGGATAACATAATAGCGGATAAACCCCAACCAACAGTGTCGTTGCAAGAATTAGTGCTCGCTTTCGCGGACGCCTTAAAACGCGCCACACTGCACACCAGTCACGACATTAAACGTGACTCGCTCTCTGTGCGCGATAAAATGACTCTGATTATTGAATCACTACACAATAAAGAATTTATCACTTTTTCCAGTTTATTTAATCCGAGCGAGGGTCGCTTAGGCATTGTGGTGACTTTCTTAGCTATGCTTGAATTACTGAAAGATCGCGTCCTTCAGCTGGTACAGGCAATTCCTTTTGGACCCATTCACTTAACAACATTAACGGCAGCTGACGCATGAAAACTCTCTCACCCGAACAATGCATGCAAATCATTGAAGCGGCTCTCATGGTCGCAGGACGACCCTTAACCATTGCACAACTCCAAAAATTATTCGACGAACACGATTCTCCTGAAACCAGCGAAATCCGAGATGCCATTTCCGCTCTTCAAGAAAAATACACTGATCACGGAATTGAAATTCAAGAAGTCGCGAGCGGTTTTCAATGTCGTGCGAAAAGTCTTTTAAGTCCATGGATTTCCAAGCTCTGGGAAGAGCGCCCACCGCGCTATTCTCGTGCTCTGCTCGAGACATTGGCTTTAATCGCTTACCGTCAACCCATTACACGCGCAGAAATAGAAGATATTCGCGGTGTGAGTGCGAGCTCCAATATCGTGAAAACGCTGATGGAGCGCGATTGGATTCGCATTATCGGATATCGTGATATCCCCGGCAAGCCCGGTCTCTATGCGACAACCAAAACATTTTTAGATTATTTTAATTTAAAAAATTTAGATCAGTTGCCACCCTTGGCTGAGTTTACTGATTTTGTATCAAAAGAAGAGCTGTCACCCATTCAGCTGGAGCTCCCCTTCACAATTGACGAACAGGTTACCGATTAACTATGACTGAAAAAATACAGAAAGTCCTCGCGCGAGCGGGTCTTGGCTCACGTCGCGCCATTGAAACCTGGTTGAGCGAAGGACGCATTAGCGTGAATGGCGCGATCTCCAAGCTCGGAGATCGCATGGTCATGGAAGACCGCGTTCGCATCGATGGACGAGAAATCGCGCTCATCAAAAGCGCATCGCAAAAAACACGAGTGCTTCTCTATCATAAACCCGAAGGCGAAATTTGCACGCGATCCGACCCAGAGGGACGCCCCACCATCTTTGATCACTTACCACTTCTCCGCAATGGCCGATGGATTTCGATTGGACGTTTAGATTTTAATACCTCAGGGGTTTTATTGTTAACCAATGATGGCGACCTCGCGCATCAGTTTATGCACCCGTCCAGCGAGATTGAACGCGAATATGCGGTTCGCGTCAAAGGACAAGTCAGCTCGGATATGTTAAATAATATGAAAGAAGGCGTCATTGTGGATGAAGGTCCACCGGCTTTTTTTCACCGCATTACCGATGAAGGCGGCGAAGGCTCTAATCACTGGTATCACGTGATGCTCAAAGAAGGCCGCAACCGCATTGTGCGTAAACTCTGGGAATCACAGGGTGTGATGATCAGCCGACTCATTCGCATTCGATTTGGCATCATCACACTGCCCCGCGGACTTCGCGCTGGACGATGGGAAGAGCTCGAGCCAATGGATGTGTCGGATTTAATCGCATCCTCTTGTCATCCCAGCGTAGGCGGGAATCCATGATTCTCGTGTCATCCCCGCGTATTTTCTTGTCATCTCCGCGTATTTTCTTGTCATCTCCGCGTATTTTCTTGTCATCCCCGCGTATTTTCTTGTCATCCCCGCGCAGGCGGGGATCGATGATTCGCGACACCTGTGAATAGAGGATTAAAAGTTATTTGCAGAATGGATCCCCGCCTGCGCGGGGATGACAAGAAAATACGCGGAGATGACAAGAAAATACGCGGGGATGACAATATTTTTTGATGCAATATAGCGTCAAATATCTGCTTTAAAATAATGCGTTTTATCAATCCCCACCATTTCAATCGAAACATGTATCTTTTGATTGGTGTCGCTCATGTGGTTTTGCAACAACTGCATCACGCTATTCGCTGCATGAGTCATTGTTTCAAGTGAGCGCCCCGCAAATAATCGGATAGTGAGATGAATAAAGGCGTAATCCGGCGCGCCATCGCCAAGATAATACTCTTTGCATTCTATCGCTCGGCTTTTGCAACTCTTCAGCTCGGTTGGCAAGATGCGCGTTAGTGCTTCATGGCATTCTCGAAAAAGCGTATGAAAATGGATTTTTTTGATCAGGTTATCACTATGTTCTAAAATGAGATGAGGCATGGATGACCCTAATTAGTCGGTTGAAGACCACTCGCATAATACCAACGCTCCCTCTCTAAGGCAAACGTGCTGATCTCATGAATCATTTGTTTTTCATCTTTCACATAAAAGTAAGCACAAAATTCAACGGTGGCGATCGTAGGTGATAGTTGTTGTACATAAAGCACATCTAGCTTGATCCAAACAACTGACTTGGCCCAGCGACGTGAAGAGACTGAATCGTAACCATCGGATGCGGGAGATTTCATTGTACGGATAATGTAATCGATATTCGCTTTCGTGTAGGCGGTGTAGCGCGAACGCATCAACGCTTCGGGGTTCGGCGCCTGCGCCGTACCTTTAATAAAAATGCCACAACACTCATCATAAGATTGGGGTAAGCCACAGGGACAATACTTCATGATACAGCAGGGATGCTCAGCGAGAGAATATGCCCGACACTTGCATGCAGAACATGCAAAATAGGTTCAGGATATAAACCAATAAATAACACACCGATCGCGAGTAATACATAGTTAATCAATTCGTAGCCATGAATATCGCACATCGCGCCTATCTCACGATTGAGCGTCATCCCAAAGAACACGCGCTTCACCATCCATAACGTATAAGCGGATGCTAAAATCAGTGTGAGCGCTGAGATACATGCAATATAAAAATGCGCTTGAACAGCGCTCATGATCACCATCAGTTCTCCGACGAAACCGGCGGTACCCGGCAACCCGACATTCGACATCGCAAACAACATGAAGAACGCGGCGAATATCGGCATACTATTCGCCACACCTCTGTAATCCTGAATGTTACGACTGTGACTTGATAAACGATCCGCTAATAAACCCACGCCCAAGAACATCGCGCCTGATCCAAACGCATGCGATATCATTTGAACGACCGCACCTTCTAAGCTCATGTAAGCATCTTGACTACCTGAAGTGTGACGCACAATATCGTAAATCATAAAGCAACCCAGTGTCGCAAAACCCATGTGTGCAATCGAAGAATAGGCAATTAATTTCTTCATATCCGTCTGCACAATCGCTACCAATCCGATATAGACAATAGCGATAAGTGACAATGCAATCATCATGCCACTTAAGTGTGCGCAGGCATCCGGCACGATCGGCATGCTAAATCGTAGAAATCCATAAATACCCAGCTTCAACATTAAAGCGGCTAACACGACTGAACCGCCTGATGGCGCCTCTGTATGCGCATCCGGCAACCAGGTGTGCACCGGCCACATCGGCACTTTTACCGCAAACGCTAAGAAAAAGGCAAAAAATATGAATTTTTGAATGTTAGGTGACAAATGTAATTGATAAAAATGTCCGATATCAAACGAACCTGTTTGAATATGTAAATATAAGAGCGCGATAAACATTAAGATCGAGCCCAAAAAGGTATAGAGAAAGAATTTAATCGAGGCATAATTACGATTGCTGCTACCCCACATTCCAATACTTAAATACATGGGAATCAACATCCCTTCCCAAAACACATAAAATAAAATCGCGTCTGTCGCTGCAAACACACCAGTCATCATGCCCTGCATCATTAAAAAAGCTGCCATGTATTGACCGACTCGCACTTTAATCGAGTGACTTCCCGCAAAGATCACCAACAACCCCGTAAAGTTAGTCAGAATAATCATCGCAAGCGAAATACCATCGATACCCAGCGCATAGTGAATTTGATACGCCGATATCCAGAGATGATCTTCGGTGAATTGCATCAACACACTTTGTGGGTCAAACTGAAGATAGAGAGGAATACACAGTAATAAATTGGCAACCGATATGACGCCGGCAATCACACGCGCCAGAGTCGGATGATGGTCGCCGCCTGTGAGAATAATCGTCACAGCGCCCAACACCGGCAGCCAAATTAATAAACTTAATAATGCAGGATGAAAGAACATATCAAAATCCTAATAAAAAACGGCCTACAAAGAACAGCAATGCAATGACCATGACCAATGCATAATGATAAATAAATCCTGTCTGAAGCAATCGGCCAGTATTAGAGATAAAGCGAATGAGTCGCCCCGAGCCATTCACAAAAAATCCATCAATCATTTTAAGATCCGCCACTTGATAGAAGAAGGCGCCTAAAGCGCGTGCACCACGCACCCACACACACTCATTGAATCGATCAAATCCGAAACCCGCAACTAACACGGCATACGTTCTGTGAAAAACACTTTTCAAGTGATCACCGATGGATGCGTGCTGAACATTGACGATCCAGCTGATCGCAATGGCAATCAAGGCCAACCAAAAAGGTGTGCTCGCCTTTGCCGTCATCGCCATCGACAGCGCGCCATGATAAGAAGCAGACGCTGACAGCAGCCATTGATGAGCCGGCAGTACAAAAATACTATCGCCCAATAAATGCGGCGTAGAAAATAGCATAGGATAAATCAACACGCCGCCGATCATCACGCTGGGTATTGCCAATGCGATCAACGGAATGAGAGTTGTCCAACCATTTTCATAAATGGGGCCGTGAATCTTTTTTTTCCCGTGAAAAATGAGGAAAAATGCGCGAAAAATATAAAGTGGCGTGAGGAAAGCCCCTGCCAACACACAAAGATACGCGTAGTGCGCGCCGCTTGTGGTGGACAGATGCACGGCTTCGATAATCATATCTTTAGAATAAAACCCAGAGAAAGGTGGAATCGCGGCTAATGCTAAGGCACCGATCGCAAAAGTTAAATACGTAATCGGCATAGAACGCGCAAGGCCTCCCATACGACGCATATCCTGTTCATGATGCAATGCGATAATCACCGATCCCGCCGATAAGAATAACAGGGCTTTAAAGAAAGCGTGCGTGATCAAATGAAAAATGGCGGCGTCATAAGCCGACGCACCGAGCGCCACCATCATATAGCCTAATTGTGACAACGTCGAATACGCAATGACCCGTTTAATATCGTGCTGCACAACTGCAACCAATCCCATCAAAAGACACGTCGTTGCACCGATCACGAGTATCAAGCTTAATGCCACTTCAGAGTATTCAAATAGCGGCGACATACGTGCAATCATGTAAATACCCGCTGTCACCATCGTTGCCGCATGAATTAAGGCAGAAATAGGCGTCGGGCCCTCCATGGATTCAGGCAGCCAGACATGTAAAGGCAATTGCGCGGACTTTCCCATCGCACCAATCAGCAATAAAATGCAGATGAGCGTGATCACAGAACAGACATGCCCCCCAAACAACATGGTTTGATTCGACATGGCAGGCACTGCTGCAAACACATCGCTATAATGAAAGCTATGAAACACCATCAAAATAACCGCCATCGCTAATATAAAGCCAACATCACCCACGCGATTGGCAATAAAAGCCTTTAGTCCACCCGCCGTTGCCGCATCTTTCTGAAACCAAAAACCAATCAATAAATAGGAAACCAGACCCACCCCTTCCCACCCGAAAAAGAGCAGCAAGAAATTATTGGCCAACACGAGAGTAATCATCGCAAACGTAAATAAAGACACATAGCTGAAAAACCGTTCATAGCCCGGATCATCATGCATATAAGCTACCGAATAAATATGCACGACCAACGATACAAAGCTCACAACGAGCAGCATCACCGCACTTAAACGATCAAGCAAGATCGCCACATCCCATTGAAAGGGACCAGATGCAACCCAATGATACAGCGTCGCATCAATGGCAGGATGTCCTTTCAATATTATTTGATTGCATAAGTAAATAGATAGCAAAAAAACAATGCCCATCAGCGCAATGGTCACGCTGTGCGTAGCAGTGCGCCCTATGAGCTTGCCAAACAACCCCGCAACAATCGCGCCTGCTAAAGGCAATAACATGACCGCTATGGTGATGGATAATAAATTGTCCACGTTATCCTCTCAGAGTATTCAATTGATCCACCTCAATATTGCCGCGCTCACGAAATAAAATCACTAGGATAGCGAGACCGATCGCGGCTTCGGCGGCCGCGACAGTCAAAATAAAAAATACAAACACTTGGCCCACCGTGTTATGTAAAAAATAACTGAAGGTGATAAAATTCGTATTCACCGACAATAAAATTAACTCGATCGACATCAAGACTGTAATCAGATTTTTTCGATTAATAATAATGCCCGCCACACCTAAGCCAAACAACAGTGCTGAAACAAACAAAAAATACGATTCAGGGATCATTGAGTATCTCCATCTTTAATCAACTTCAAGCGATCGCGCACTTTAACGGCCATTTGTTGATGTGGATTTTGTGTTTTGCTAAAAGCGGCGGGCGTTCGCGTTAACGCAATCGCTGCGACCATTGCCATCAAAAGAATGACAGCAGCTAGTTCAAAAGGATAGACATAGCTGGTATATAATACACTGCCGAGATCAGCTAAATTATTATAATCCGCCGCCACAGGAAGGACACGAAACATAATCAAACTGACTGGTTCCTTAGTCAATATCATCGCTAACACACCGATGAGCATCAGAACCAATAACCCAATCCAAGGCAGATAACGCGCCAACCCCTCGCGCCACCGCATGGCACTTGTGCGTAGCATCATCAAGACAAACAAGAAAAGCGTCATGACCGCGCCGACATAGACCAATACAAGGATCAACGCTAAGAATTCAGCGTTTAACAATAACCATAGTGCTGACATCGAAAAGAATGTCAGCACCAGGAATAAGACACTACGCATCGCGGAACCGGATGCAATCACCATCACCCCTGAAAAAACCGCTAAGGCCGAGAAAAAATAGAAAATAAGATAGAGAGGTGTGATCATCGATAATCCTTATCAGCAGCACGATCCGCTGCAATCTCTGCTTCGTATTTGTCGCCGATAGCCAATAGCTTTTCTTTGGTTAGGATATTTTCACCGCGATTCTCAAAATGGTAATCATGGTTGCGGGTTAAAACAATAGCATCCACGGGGCATGCTTCTTCACATAAACCACAATACACGCATTTAAACAAATCAATTTCATACAGTGTTGTTCGTCGAGACCCATCTAAACGAGGCTCCGCTTCGATCGTAATCGCTAACGCCGGACAAGCAGCTTCACATAATTTACAAGCAATGCAACGCTCTTCGCCATTCGGATAGCGCCGCTGCGCATGAATGCCTCTGAAACGAGGCGACATCGGTGTTTTTTCTTCGGGGTAATTCAATGTCACTTTGGGTTTAAAAAAATAACGCAATGTCACCATCAAACCGACTATCAATTCCCACAGTAATATTTTCTTAATAAAACGTTGCATCGTCTTTACCCTATAAACCACGGAGCTACATGACACTGAATCGCCAATGCCAACACCACAATCCAAGCAATCGTAATAGGTAGTAATACCTTCCAACCTAAATACATGATTTGATCATATCGATAGCGCGGAAAAGTCGCTCTAAACCATAAATAACAAAACAGAAAGAAACTTAGTTTCATCAGCAACCAAATAAAACCGGGCACATGTTGAAAAAAAGCATCCAGATAAGGAATGCCTTGAAAGGGAGACAGCCATCCACCCAAAAAGAGGAGTGTAATCAATGTCGAAATCAAAATCATGTTAGCATATTCAGCCAAGAAAAATAGTGCGAACGCGCTACCGGAATATTCCACATGGAATCCTGCCACAATTTCAGATTCCCCTTCTACAACGTCGAACGGTGCACGATTGGTTTCTGCGACACCCGCAATCCAAAAAACGATAAATAACGGAAATAAGGGTAGCCAGTACCAATGCCACACACCACCTGATTGAGCCATCACAATGGTTTGAAAATTTAACGAACCCGCTGCCATCATAACGCCGATCAATGCGAAGCCCATCGCGATTTCATACGAAATGGATTGCGCAGCGGCTCGCAGTGAACCGAGCAACGCATACGTCGAATTGGATGCCCAGCCGGCAATGAGAACGCCATACACACTAAGAGACGATAATGTTAAAACAAATAAAACGCCGGCATTAATATTCGCAAGCACTACCGCTTGATCAAATGGAATGACAGCCCATGCCGCGAGAGACGTGCCCAAACTGATAATCGGTGCCACTAAAAATAAATAACGATTAGACGCACTCGGAATAATCACTTCTTTTGTGAGCAATTTGATAATATCGGCAATCGGCTGAAATAATCCGAAGGGTCCCACGCGATTCGGCCCCACGCGTGACTGCATAAAACCAATCACTTTACGTTCCAGCAACACAAGGTAAGCGACGGCGCCCAAGAGCACCAGCACAATGCCAATAATTTTAAGCAAAATACCGGCGACGAGTAACAGCGATTCCATTAGCGCATCTCCTCTACCGGCGTTATTTCAATCGCGCCAAACAAATCGGCTAACGCGCTCGTTTTCATCATGCCGCCCGCCACAAACACAGCGCTGACTGGAACACGCGTCTCTAACAAAACGGGTAACACGACAGTCTGATTTTTTTGTGTGACACGCACTCGTTGGCCGTCGAGAAGAGATAGCGCATCTGCCGTATCAGGATGCATGCGTGCAGCGATCAAATCGCCTTCCATAACACTTTGAGCCGCTTGAAGCGATGCCGCGCGACGCACTAAACCATCGATTGAGTAAAGAGGGACATCGCCGATACGCGATAAAGTCGTTATGGTCGATTTGTCACTCGCTTTATTCAGTGAATACCGCTGCAACACAAAAGGCAATGGCGCAACCGGACCTGCTTCATCGATACCTTGTTTTAGTTCATTCAAGACATCTTCTGAGGAGGTGTAATCAAACCCCTCGAGATCCAATAGATTGCCCAGCACGCGAAGCACTTTCCAGCCTGGTCGCGCCTCACCTAGTGTATGCGCCACGCCTTGAAAGGTTTGCCAGGTTCCTGCTACGTTGACAAAGGTGCCTGACATTTCAGTAAAGGGTGTCACAGGCAGTATGACGTCCGCATATTGCTCCAAGACAGGATTTCTAAAAACAGATAATGCAATCACGCTATCCGCTGCTGCCAATGCATCTGTCATTAACGCCGCACCAGCTACATCACCCTCCGGCTCAACATTCAATAACACATAACCCTTTTTAGATGCATCAAGCATCGCACGTACCGATTGGCCGGGTGTCGACGCTGCTTTTCCACCCACCGTTCGATGAGGCAGACAACCCGCGAGCGTGGCGCCCACTGTATTACCCCCTTCAGGTAAGTAACAAATTGAGGCAGTTGCTACACTCGCAATGCACTGAACCAACGCTCGAATCAGTGATGCCTCTGGATGATGAAAGGCGCTCGCCCCAACAATAATCGCAACACGTCCTACACGGCATTTTTCTGCCATCAACTGATCCAACTGAGTGGCTGATATATCGCTCAATGCAATATGGTTAGGCACCAATGCCTTAGCGATACCCGCGAGCGTCTCCAAAAAATAGTGAGGTGCTGCGATTTTTTTGTGTGTCACTTTAAAATGAAAATCATAGTCCATCATGTTGACAGCCATGACCGTCGCGCCTTTTTTTATCGCTTTTCTTAAACGAATCGCTGCAAGTGGTTGCTCTTTTTCAATAGACGATCCCACCAACAAAATTGTATCGCTCGCTTCTAGCTCGGCAATAGGTATAGACCATGCTCCTGACGCTGCCACATGGTCTTGATCCGCAAAATCAATTTGTCGAAGACGATGATCAATATGATCGCTGCCTAACTGCCGCATCATTTTTTGTAATAAATAATATTCTTCTGTTGTCGCGCTGGGAGAAGCTAGTGCACCCAGATCATCAGCACCATACGTTGAAACAACAGCTCCCAACTGATTCGCTGCCATTTCCAATGCCGTGTGCCAATCGGTTTCTTGCAACATCCCTTTGACACGAATCAATGGTTTCGTCAAACGATCAGCATGATGAAGCCCTTCGTAACTATAGCGATCACGATCTGCAATCCAGGTTTCATTAATGGATACATTTTCTCGCGACACGACGCGCATGACCTCTCCCTGGCGAGTGTGGACATTAATATGCGTACCCCACCCATCGTGCGGTGAAATGCTGGGTGCCTGCGTCAACTCCCACGCACGGGCTGAAAAACGAAACGGTTTTGACGTCAGAGCGCCTACGGGACACAGATCAATAATGTTGCCCGAGACTTCCGATTGCAAGGCGGTGCCAATCAATGTACCAATTTCAAGATGCTCACCGCGACCCAAGCCGCCTAATTCACGAAGCCCTGCCACTTCCGCGCCAAAGCGCACGCAGCGCGTACATTGGATGCAGCGCGTCATTTCGGTTTCAATGAGAGGGCCGATATCTTGATCGTGAACCGCGCGTTTCTTTTCTGAGAAATGCGAATCACCGGAACCGTAACCCATGCTGATGTCTTGCAATTCACACTCACCACCTTGATCGCAGATGGGGCAATCGAGCGGATGATTAATCAGTAAAAATTCCATCACTGCTTTTTGTGCGGCAAGTGCTTTGGGTGAGCGCGTGAATATTTTCATGCCGGGCATAACAGGTGTCGCGCATGCTGGCACGGCTTTGGGAGACTTTTCCATCTCGACCAAGCACATGCGGCAATTCGCCGCCACCGATAAATGTTTATGATAGCAAAAACGCGGAATATAAATACCCGCATCATCCGCTACCTGAATAACCATGCTATTCAGTTTTGCGGGCAGTCTCTGACCGTCAATTTCTATTTCAATATCGGACAATGCCCATACTCCACATGATCCACAAATTCTTGATAAAAATGTTTTAGTATGCCGCCTACTGGCCACGCAGCCGCTTCACCAAAAGCACAAATAGTACGTCCCTCAATGTTTTTAGCGACTCGACGAAGGTTTTCAATATCCGCAAGAGTCCCTTCACCCTTGTCAATTTTAGAGACTAAGCGATGAATCCAGCCCGTTCCTTCGCGACAAGGCGTACATTGACCGCATGATTCTTCCATGTAAAATTTTGAAATGCATTTTAGCATATCAACCATACAAACTGTTTCATCCATTACAATCACACCACCCGAGCCTAAGCCAGACCCTGCTTTTTGCAATGAATCAAAATCCATATCGAGATCCATCATAATGCTCGCGGGCAAGATAGGCATAGATGAACCACCCGGGATAACTGCTTTTAAGCGTCGCCCCTTCCACACGCCACCTGCCATCTCTAATAATGTTTTAAAAGGTGTGCCCAATGGGACTTCATAATTGCCCGGGCTGTTTACATGCCCCGACACGCTGAAAATTTTATATCCTCCATTATTAGGCTTACCCGCCGCCAAAAACCATTCGGCGCCTTTTTCTAAAATAACAGGGACAGAGGCAAACGTTTCGACATTATTAATGGTCGTGGGTTTCCCATATAAACCGCGTGTGGCAGGAAACGGTGGTTTAAAGCGTGGCATCCCTTTTTTGCCTTCAAGAGACTCCATCATGGCCGTTTCTTCGCCGCAAATATAAGCGCCTGCGCCACGATGAATGTGCAATTCAAAATCCACACCCATCCCTAAAATATTCTGTCCGATCAATCCTACTTTTCTCACATCAGCCAGAGCCGCTTCTAATCGTTGATACGGTTCCCAAAACTCCCCGCGAATATAGATATAACCCACAGTAACACCCATAGCGTAGGCTGCGATCGCAATGCCTTCGATGACTTGATGCGGATTGAAACGCAAAATATCACGATCTTTTGCGGTCCCTGGTTCGCTTTCATCGGCGTTGCACAACACATATTTTTGGCCGGGCAAATCGTAGCGAATAAAGCTCCATTTCACACCCGTTGGAAATCCTGCGCCACCCCGTCCTCGCAATGCAGACAATTTAATTGTATCGATAATATCAGATGGCAACACCCGATTTTTTAAAATCTTTTCCCATTGCGCATACCCACCCGCGCTACGATACACTGGCAACGTCCAGGACTCAGGTAAATGCAATGTGCGGTAACAAACCTCATTCATGATGGCTATCCAGCAACTGGTCGATTTTTTCGAGTGTTAGTTCTTCATGGTATTGATTACCCACCATCGCAACTGGCGCTTTCGTGCAAGCCGCTAAACATTCAATTTCTTTCAACGTCCATTGTCCGTCCGCGGTTGTTTCATTAAAATCAATGCCCAATCGTTTTTTACAGTGCGCTGCAATATCATCCGCTCCTCTAAGCTTGCAAGACACTGTCGTACAGAGATGCAGTATTTTTTTACCAACGGGCTCTAAATGAAATGCACCATAAAATGAAACCACTTCATAAACGGCAATCCGCGGCATCCCCAAGTAATCCGCGACAGCGTCCATCAATGCTGTTGTTAAATAATCATGATTTTCTTCTTGCGCCCAACGGAGCGCCTCTAGCACAGCCGATTGCTTTTGATCAGCCGGATAACGCTTCAGCCAATCATCTATTTTAGTGCGAACAGAATGAGATAATGTACTCAACGGTCAATCTCCCCAAATACAATATCTAAACTCGAGAGCACTGCGACCACGTCCGCAATCATATGTCCTTTAACCAATGTCTCGAGGCCGGCCAAATGCGGAAAGCCCGCTGCACGAATTTTTAATCGATACGGCTTGTTCGCCCCATCTGATACGAGATAAATACCAAACTCACCCTTGGGGTGCTCGATCGCGGCATACGCTTCACCAACCGGCAAACAATACCCTTCTGTCATTAATTTAAAATGGTGAATCATGGATTCCATTTTTTCTTTCATATCAACGCGTTTCGGCGGCGCAATTTTGTGATCATTGATAATCACAGGGCCGGGGTTTTTCTTCAGCCACTCAACGCACTGGCGAATGATGTGATTGGACTGACGCATTTCTTCAACGCGCACCAAATAACGATCATAGCAATCCCCTTCCGTGCCAACAGGAATCGCAAAATCAAGCTTGCTATACACTTCATAGGGTTGTTTTTTACGTAAATCCCAAGCGACTCCCGAACCACGCAACATCGGTCCTGTGAAGCCCATCGCGATTGCTGTGTCAGGTGAGATCACGCCAATGCCCACCGTACGCTGTTTCCAAATGCGATTGTCGGTTAACAGCGTTTCGTATTCATCAACTCGCTTGGGGAAACGCGCGCTAAAATCCCAAATAAAATCGAGCAATGAACCTTGTCGGTTTTTATTTTGTTTTTCAACTTCTGACGCGTTATGCCATACGGATGTTTTATACTGTGGCATTTGTTCTGGCAAATCACGGTAGACGCCACCCGGTCGATAATAGGTTGCATGCATGCGCGTACCCGATACCGCTTCATAGCAATCGAGCAATTCTTCTCGCTCACGAAACGCATACACAAACATCGTCATCGCACCGATATCGATACAGTGTCCAGCCAACCATAATAAATGATTTAAAATGCGGGTGATTTCATCGAACATCACGCGAATATATTGCGCGCGAACAGGAGGTTCCACACCTAACAATTTTTCAATCGCTAAAACATAAGCATGTTCGTTACACATCATCGACACGTAATCTAAGCGATCCATATAACCAATGCTGTGATTATAGGGTTTGCTTTCAGCCAACTTTTCAGTCGCGCGATGCAACAAGCCCACATGCGGATCAGCGCTAATAATGGTTTCGCCATCGACTTCCAAGATTAAACGTAATACACCGTGTGCCGCGGGATGCTGTGGCCCAAAGTTAAATGTGTAGTGACGCATTTCTGGGATAGAGTGAGTCATATCATTCTCCGGATAAATAGCGATTATCATCGCGAATGACTTTAGGTTCCAATACACGCGGAACGACGCTCGTCACCGGCTCATAAATGACCTTGCCTATTGTTGCATCGTATCGCACTTCCAAATAACCAGACAACGGAAAATCTTTTCGGAAAGGATGTCCCGCAAAACCATAGTCCGTCAGAATGCGTCTCAAATCGGGATGGCCGGCAAATACAATGCCAAATAAATCGAAGGCTTCGCGCTCATACCAATTCGCTGCGACCCAAATATCCATAATACTCGGCACAATTAAATCGCTTTCATCAAGCAGCACATGAAGACGAATACGGTGATTATGCGTCAAGGAGAGCAAGTGATAAACGACCGCAAAACGAGAGGAAGACGCAGGCGATTTTACATTGACAAAACCTTTCACACCGCGGCTAAATCCTTTGCCTGTTGTGGACTGTGTATCCCATTCATCAATTCCATAATGCAAATAATCGACGCCGCACACATCGACTAATAATTTAAAATCAAATGCACGGTGATCGCGAAGCGCAAAACAGACTTCGCGCAAGTCGGTCGGCAAAATGGTGACGGTCAGTTCACCGCACGCAACCGTAGCGTGTTGCAATAGCACACCGAAGTGATCGATGATTTGTGTTTTTAATTCCTCTACACCTGCCATTCAATCCGCTCTCTCAGTAGGGTGGGCAGCGTTCTGTGCTTGCGTGCCCACCATTTGTAAAGAGGGGTGGTGGGCACGCAAAAAGCGCTTTACCCACCCTACCGCCCACCCTCATCATCTCTCAATAATTTTTTTGCGTTTAATTTTATTTTGCAATTGAATCAAGCCATACACTAACGCTTCAGCTGTTGGCGGACAGCCCGGCACATAAATATCAACAGGAACAATGCGATCACAACCACGAACAACAGAATAGGAATAATGATAATAGCCACCCCCATTGGCGCACGACCCCATGGAAATGACCCAACGCGGCTCTGCCATTTGCTCATAGACTTGACGCAAAGCCGGTGCCATTTTATTGCAAAGTGTTCCCGCGACAATCATCAAATCAGATTGCCGAGGGCTCGGACGAAACACCCCCGCACCCAATCGATCGATATCATACCGAGAGGTGGCTGCATGCATCATTTCAACCGCACAGCACGCGAGTCCAAACGACATCGGCCACAAGGAATTGCTCTGCGCCCATGCCACCATCTCTGTGAAGGATGTCACTAAAAAACCATTTTTTTTGAGGCCTGCTATTTCCATTCTAAAGCCCCTTTTTTCCACTCATACACAAAACCTACAACCAATAAGCCTAAAAAAGCACCCATTGCGCCCATTCCAAACCAGCCGAGCCGTCTAAAGGCAACCGCCCAGGGCACTAAGAATGCGGTTTCAAGATCAAAGATAATAAAGAGGATGGCAACGACGTAAAATCGAACATCAAATGGTTTGCGCGCATTACCCAAGGCAGGAAAGCCGCACTCATAAGCTGAATTTTTAGCAACACTCGGCCGCTTAGGACCGAATACATGGCCAATACCCTGCGCCACGATGCCCAGCAAACCACCTACGATGATAAATATCAGAATAGGCAAATAATTAACCAATTTTTATCTCCTCGTAAGGATATAACTTTTTTTGGTGCCGAAGGTCGGATTCGAACCGACACGGCTTGCGCCACCACCACCTCAAGATGGCGTGTCTACCATTTCACCACTCCGGCTTAAAACTCTTGCTGCATTGCCTAACAAGGCGGCTGCGAACCGCCCTTACATGTTATTTTACTGGAATATTCACCGGTAAATCAGCAATCGCTGATATTTTCTGCGACGCTTTCACCGAAACACTGGCCAGATAATCAAGCGCAATGCTCGTGGAAAAGAACACTAACGCAAAGCCAAGCGTCACTTTGAATAAAAAAGAACCTGACCCACGGCTACCAAACACCGTTTGCGACGCGCCACTGCCAAATGCCGCCCCGGTCACAGCCCCTTTTCCCTGCTGAACCAACACCAACACAATCAAGCATGCCACTGTCATGACATGAATCATTAAAATAAATAGATACATTATATTCTCTCTACTGTCACACCTGAATAACGCCCCACAGTATACGCGTTTATGTCGTCACGTCACAATAAAATTATTATTGGTTTTTCGCAGCTGTTTGACAAATAGCCAGGAAACTGTTTGCTTTTAATGAGGCGCCGCCGACCAAGCCACCGTCAATATCCGGCATCGCGAATAACCCAGGAGCATTTTCTGCAGTCACGCTACCGCCATATAGTATATGTGTCGCATCCGCCACGTCCACATCATACCCTGCGAGCAAACGACGAATAAACTGATGAACGGATTGGGCTTCCTCTGGTTGCGCCGTCAATCCCGTCCCAATCGCCCACACCGGCTCATACGCAATGACCGCCAACCGAAAGACTTCGATACCTACCACTTTAATGACCGATTCCAGTTGTTCTGCAATCACGGCTTCCGTTTGACCTTGTTTTCTTTCCTGCAATGTCTCGCCCAAACACAGAACAGGCTGTAAACCACATCGAATCGCTGCTTTAAATTTTTCAGTCACAAGTATGGCATCTTCATGAAACAAATGACGACGTTCTGAATGCCCTACCAGCACGTACTGACAACCGTATTCCACTAACATCGGCGCTGAAATTTCACCGGTAAATGCCCCATGATGACCTAGATAGAGATCTTGACCGCCCCACCCAATAATACTATCCACCAAGCATTTTTCTGCTAAATGGAGATGGACGAAACTCGGGAAAATAACAATAGATACCTCCGAGCAAAGACGCGCGCCTTCTTTAATCGTTTCAAGCAGTGTCACAACGTCCGCACGGACCCCGTTCATTTTCCAATTACCAGCTACCATTTTTTTTCGCATAAAAAAGTATCGTTCCTTTTCTGGGCAATTGATGAGTTACTTTACGCAACATAGCGGTGCTGATGTGCGACGGTAAGTTGATAGTATATTACCTATCCGCAGAAGGAAAGAAAGATGGAAGGGCCAGCCAAGCCACTACTCTTCGAGATAGCCCTCTTTGCTCGGCACATTAGCCCACTCATCCGCATCCACGGGTGCGGCTTTTGCACGGGTAATGTTGGGCCATTTATCCGCTAACTTTTTATTAATATCGGTAAAATGCTTGTACTCAGCGGGAAGATCGTCTTCGGAGTAAATGGCATTAACCGGACACTCCGGTACGCATAATGCGCAATCAATGCATTCATCGGGGTTAATCGCGAGAAAATTGGGACCTTCATAAAAGCAATCGACTGGGCACACTTCAACGCAATCGGTATATTTGCAGCGAATGCACTGTTCAGTCACAATAAATGTCATGTTTCTTCCAAGGCATGCTGTCGCTACGGAGAAGGGCGGCCACCAGCCGCCCCTACAAAAATTTGGTGCCCGAGGCCGGAATCGAACCGGCACGAGGTTACCCTCGAGGGATTTTAAGTCCCTTGCGTCTACCGGTTCCGCCACCCGGGCAAGTTTTTCTTAAGGCTGAGGTCGGAATCGAACCGGCGTCAACGGCTTTGCAGGCCGCTGCATGACCACTCTGCCACTCAGCCAAACTTTGATCATAAAACTTAATTGGAGCGGGAAACGAGGCTCGAACTCGCGACCCCAACCTTGGCAAGGTTGTGCTCTACCACTGAGCTATTCCCGCACAAAACAACTGCTTTCACACGTAGTATGAAGGGGCTCATTCTATCTCAGGACGCTTTCATGTCAAGGAATTCTTGCGGAAACTATTGACGCTGAAACTCAGGCCACGCGGCTTTCAAATACAGCACCATCGACCAAATCGTCAAAACAGCAGAAAAATATAGCAACAGATAACCCGGGATCACAATCAGTGCACTGGATCGAGGGTCACAGGACAATAGAATAATCAGTGAAATCATTTGCACAGTCGTTTTGACCTTGCCGAGCCAAGACACCGCGACGCTCGTACGCTTACCCATTTCAGCCATCCATTCACGCAATGCGGAGACCACAATTTCCCGACAGACAATAATGGCCGCGGGAATCGTAATGGCCGCAATCGAGATTGTGTAAAAATCAGAGAGCTTAGCCATCCACTCATACTGTGGTTGCTCGCCCACAATGAGAACCAACGCGACTGAAACGAGTAATTTATCAGCGACCGGATCCAAGAAAGCGCCCAGCGGTGTGAGTTGTTTTAAGCTGCGAGCGAGATACCCATCCAGCCAATCGGTAAAAGAACCGAGTGCAAATAATGCGGCGGCGGCTGTGTGACCCCATGTCACGGGTAAGTAGAAAAGAATGACAAGAAAAGGAATCAGACAGATTCGAAACAGTGTTAATACATTGGGTAAGTTAATCATACAGACTCGTCATGCAACACATCAAACAGTCGTTTAGCGAGCAAAGAACCCGCAACCCGTTCAAGCTCTTCAAGAGTAGCATGTTTAATGCCTTGAATACCACTGAAGTGGCTCAATAATGCTTGTCGTCTTTTTTTCCCCACACCGACAATACCCTCAAGCACTGATGTAACCCTTTTTTTGTCGCGCGCTCGCCGATGCCCAGTGATCGCAAAGCGATGCGCCTCATCTCGCACCTGCTGAATCAAATGTAACGCGGGCGAATCAGATGGCAACTGAATAGGTGATTGATCATTGATGTGCAATGTTTCAAGTCCTGGCTTTCTTGCCGCGCCTTTCGCGACGCCCATCAACACAATATCGAGCAAACCTAATTCAGAGAATACAGCGCGCGCTGCAGATAACTGTAGTGCACCTCCGTCGATCAACACGACATCCGGTCTCAAGGCAGGATCTTTTTCAAAAAGTGCTTTATACCGACGCTTAACCACTTGCCGAATCGCCGCCACATCATCACCCGGCGTCACACCCACAATATTAAAACGTCGATAGTGATTTTTCTGTGCGCCTTGACTACTAAACACCACACACGATGCAACGGTTGATTCACCTTGTGTATGACTGATATCCACACATTCGATGCGCTCCACCGTTTCTCGCACCAATAGATCAGAGAGCGCTCTGAATCCCGCATCACGACGTACATCATGCTGCACGCGCATCGCAACAGACTGCACCGCACTCGCATTCGCCATATCGAGCCATTGTTTTCTCTGTCCACGCTCAGGAATGATGAATTTAACATTCTCTTGTTTTCGCTCACACAATAAAGCTTGGAGCACTACTTTATCAGAGACTATTTTTTCTAGAATAATTTCTTTGGGAATTTTATCTGTTTCATCCGATACATAAAGATAATGTTGTGTAATAAAGGCGGTCAGAATTTCATCCTGCGTTGAATGCAAGGGCACCATTGGATAATGCGCCTGACTCCCTATGATTCGACCCCCTCGAATCACCAACAACTGAATACAAAAAATATTGGCCGTATTTGCCAATACAATCACATCTGCATCGCCTACTTCCACGCTAATCGATTGCTTCATTTGTATTTCACGAAACAACGTGATTTGATCTCGACATTTCGCTGCCTGTTCATAGTGCAGTGCGTCGGATGCTGATTTCATCTGCGATTCCAAGGCGCGCACCACATCTGTATTCTTGCCTTTTAAAAACAAAATAGCATGCTGAACACGTTGGTCATAGTCTTCTTCGCTGATCAAACCAGCGCAGGCCCCCGCGCATAAACCGATTTGATATTTCAAGCAAGGTCTCGAACGATGCGAATCGTAGCGATCATTCGCTGTGCGCAACCCAAATACCTTCTGAACAAGATGAATCGTTTCTCGCACGGCTGAGACATTAGGGTAGGGGCCAAAATACTGGCCATTCTTTTTTCGCTGACCCCGATAAAAATGAATGCTAGGATAAGGCTTTTCGCTTGAAATCACGATATAAGGATAGCTTTTATCATCGCGAAATAACACGTTGTAATGCGGTTTGTGTTTTTTAATAAGCTGGCATTCTAATAATAGCGCTTCATTTTCACTGTGCGTCACCGTGATATGAAGATCAACCACATGCTTCATGAGAGCTTGTGTTTTGGTATCTTGCGGTTTGGAGGAAAAATAACTGGCGACTCGACGCTTAATATTGCGCGCTTTGCCAACGTATAAAACGTTGCCTCGCGCATTCAACATTTGATACACGCCCGGTTGAGTAGTGAGCGATTTGATAAAATCAGAACTAAGATTATTACGAGTGGTGGTGGTCATCTGTCATATTGCTATGATGCCCATCAACCAAGCCCAATCGAATAGCGAGGAGTGTTAGCTCAACATCATTATGAATGCCAAGTTTTTCAAAAATACGGTACCGATAACTATTAACGGTTTTAGGGCTTAAACACAGCGTGGTTGATACATCTTGGACTCTCTTGCCATTGGTCACCATCAACATGATTTGCAATTCACGTTCCGACAATGCATCAAGTGGTGACTCTTCTGCTTTAGTAAAACGCTTTAATACGAGTTGTTGAGCGATATCACTGCTAATGTAACGTTGGCCGGAATGCACTGTGCGAATCGCACGAATCATTTCTTCTGCTGCGCACCCTTTTGTAATGTAACCGGATGCACCGGCTTGCAATAATCGTGAGGGATAGGGTTCGTAGCCATAGACTGTTAAAGCTAGCACTTTGATATCAGGATTATAACGAATCAGTTTGCGCGTCGCCTCTAACCCGCCCATGCCGGGCATTTGAACATCCATCAGAACCACATCAGGAATCACTTCTTTCGCTAAACGAACGGCGTCCTCCCCTGTACTAGCTTCGCCCACGACCTTCAGACCTTGAACATCTTGAAGCAGCCGCTTAACCCCAATTCTCACTAATTCGTGATCTTCGACTACCAATATTTTAATCAACTTAACTGCTCCTGAATTACCTTGAGTCTTGCTTTATTTGGCGGAGAGAGAGGGATTCGAACCCCCGGAGCCCGTGAGGACTCAACGGTTTTCAAGACCGTCGCTTTAAACCGCTCAGCCATCTCTCCAGATCCACTGACAACCACTTTCTGATCGCGACATATTAACGCTATCAATCAAATAGTTTCAACGTTTAATTGTTGAAAACTCAGACAGCTACAGTCTGGTAGGCAAAATTAACCTAAACATGTATAAAATATAATCCAATTGTATCCACGTTGATAGTGCGCTATGATAAGGGATCGAAAAATTTTTTTAAAGGAGAAAATGATGCGATTCAATCAAACAACTGTCAGCCAGCCACAAGAATCCACTTTAAGCCAACACACTGTCTTGCGCAACACTTACATGCTGCTCAGCTTAACCCTCCTATTCAGCTCAGCGTCGGCTGGATTCGCTGTGGTGAGCAATGCCGGCTTTGGATCCTCCATCGTTGCCTTCATCCTCTCGTTTGTGCTGCTCTTTGCAACCACCGCTCTCCGCAATAGCAGCTGGGGCATTTTAGCTGTATTCGGCTTTACCGGCTGTATGGGTTATTCGTTAGGGCCAATGCTTAATTCCTTTATCCATGGATATACCAACGGCGGGCAATTAATTGCAACCGCGCTCGGCGGAACGGGTCTCACCTTTTTGCTTTCTTCGGCGTATGTCCTCACCACCAAAAAAGATCTGAGCGGTCTGAGTCGCCTATTAATGACAGGCCTCATCGTGTGCATCATCGCAAGCATAGCGAATATTTTCTTAAACATGCCTTCGATGCAACTCGCGATTTCAAGCGCGCTCGTATTCATTTCAACCTTGCTGATTATGTTCGATACCAGCCGCATCATCAACAACGGTGAACGTAACTACATCATGGCTACCATGGCGCTTTACATCGATATTCAAATGTTGTTTCAAAATTTATTGATGTTACTAGGTTCCTTGAACGGTAATCGCAACTAATGAGATGGCGGAGAGCCACGATGCAGAGACACAGGGAGCGAAACAGATCTTCCTCTCACTGCAGATCGAACAGCAAATAGCGACAAATGTGACGCACCGACTAACGGGCTTTCTCTTCGCAAATCGCGTTGAGATTGCTCTTTGCATTCCTCAAAAAATCGTGATGCAGATCGCTGCACCTCGTCGGAATAGGCTTTAAAATCACGCCAATATTTCTGAAGCGCTTTTTTACGCCTGTATTCATAACGTTGCTCTTCCCAAAAAGCATCTTCTCGCTTTTTCAAAAGGACCCCTATCAATACAATCCATGCTGTTTTCTTAAAAAATAAAAACCATCGCTGGCATTCCAGGATGTATTGTTCATCATTGACTTTTTGTGCTGCAGT
This sequence comes from Legionellales bacterium, assembly GCA_947478495.1. Classification (GTDB taxonomy): domain Bacteria; phylum Pseudomonadota; class Gammaproteobacteria; order DSM-16500; family DSM-16500; genus CANJVW01. The sequence continues at coordinate 63,553 of CANJVW010000001.1, forward strand.
GTGCGTCTCTGAAGCGAGGTTGGCTAATAAATATTGGGTCGATTGTCGACATTCCATGTCTTCCTCCAGTATGTCGGTGACCTTAAAAAAGGCCATCGATCAAATAACCACTTTTCTGGAGTATAGACGGTGAAAATGAATTGGCTTGTTAATGGGGTGAGGGAAAACCCTAAAACAGCTCAGTGTATTGAGAGGACAGCAAGGCAGATGCATCCATAGCAAGCACCTTAAAAAAATCATAGCTCATATAGTAATCGCCATGATCGCCTGCATAGGGTCCCCATGAGTTACGAATAATAAAAGCACCGTGATTTGATTTACCGCGCCGGTCAGGATCCGCTATGGTAATGCCATCATCATACCCAGCAATCAAGACTTCATGGCCCCCAAGACAGTCTGATGCCTCATTGACTGCGCTCACATCAGAGCATAACTGAATGCCTCTTCTTAAACGAGGGGTCACAATCCAGCTATCAGGCCCTGAGCTCTCTGAATGATCCGCATTTGGAGCGACAGCGAGATAGCCATAAGCACCCGCTATTGAAAAAAATAGTAAGTGATGGGAATAAAATCAGAGAGGCATCAAAGAATGTGCTGAGTGATAAGACAAGATAAAAATTCGATGCCAGGGGGATAACAAAAAAGAAGGGGTTTAAAAAATATAATCTTATATTTTTACGTCACTTATCGAAAGTCAAATCATTTGAGTGAAAGTCATCGCCCTGCTATAAAAGCCTGTTCAAAATCAATGGAACGTTAAATAATGATGAGAGCTGCGGAATATTCATCCCTTTTTCTACAGTGAGCGCAGTGAGTCATGGGATTTGCTTTTTTATCGCGAGGACTAGCGCGTGTCGTCAATTATTCGCCTAAAACCATACTCCGTGCGCGGCTAATTCTTCTTCTGTGGCTTTTAATATAAAACCATTCCGTTGACGTTTCACCATTGGCGCTTGTTGTTCAGTTGTCGCACCATTGCCTTCTTGGGTGACGGGCTCGTCTAATAAATCAAACAAACTCCCCTGCCCGCCTGTCATGGCTAAATAGACTAGCCCGAGCAAATGCGCATCCAATAAGGCGCCGTGTAATTCACGATGCGTATTATCAATGTGATACCGTCGGCAGAGCGCATCCAAACTGTTGCGCTGACCCACATGCAGCTGTCTCGCCATCACGAGCGTATCTGTTACGCGACAATGGTCTGTTAGCGCCCGCCATTTTTGTTTTACGACGCTGAGTTCATGATTGATAAATTTAACGTCAAAGGGCGCATTGTGAATAATCACTTCAGCGCCATCCACAAACGCCATAAAATCCTGAACAACGGATGCAAAAACGGGTTTATCTTCTAAAAATGTATTCGATAATCCGTGCACCGCAAACGCGCCCTCGTCCACTGCGCGCTCCGGATTAATATATTGATGATATTGCTGGCCTGTCATTTTTCGATTGATGAGTTCCACGCAACCGATTTCGATAATGCGATGACCTGTCTCAACTGACAAACCGGTGGTTTCAGTATCAAGGATAATTTGTCGTGTCATGTGCTAACCCCTATCAATGGCTTCTCGAGCCAACGCATCCGCTCTATCATTTTCAATATGTCCATTATGGCCTTTTAACCAATGCCAAGTGACATGATGACGTTTCGTTTGTTCATCCAACAGTTTCCATAAATCGACATTTTTCACGGGCTGATTGGTGCTGGTTTTCCAACCGCGTCGCTTCCAACCGGATAGCCACTCGGACATGCCTTTTTGGACATATTGCGAATCGGTGTATAAATCAATGTGGGTTGTCACATCGATTGACTCCAATCCTTTAATGGCTGCCATGAGCTCCATCCGATTATTGGTGGTATTTGCATCGGCGCCTGACAGCATTTTTTCACCTTCGGAAAAACGCAACAAAACACCCCACCCGCCCGGACCCGGATTGCCGCGACAGGCGCCGTCTGTATAAATGGCTACTTTATTCATGATGCACTCTACTCATTGAAGGTGCTCGAGACAAAGAGATGGACTCCTCAGGCCACTTAAGTGAAATAGGGGTCAATGGAATCACTTTCGCTTTTGCTCTCACACAATACACGCCGCCCAACGGTCGGCAACAATATCGTCCTATCCACTCCAACCATTTATTTTTTTTCATGAAGGGCGGAGAAAACAATAATAACTCTTTTTTCACAAGATCAAAATCGGCTTCTTCTAACCATTGCCGAATCACTGTCGGGGAAATGAGCACATTGGATCTCGGTTTATTTTTTTTCAGCCCCCATGTGCTTAATGGATTAAAACCTAAGATAATGAGCTCACCTTCTGGCTTTAATAATGTACACACAGCAGAAAAAAACACTTGGGGATCTTCTAGCCATTCCAGTGTATGCGGCAAAATCACCGCATCTAAGCTGCCTGACAAGATAGGCAGCGGACACGAAAAGTCGCTTTCTATCCAATCAATGCGGGTGCTATGCTGAACACCCTGGCGACCCCATGGCGCCATCAACGCGCTACTTCTCAGGGCGGGACATAGTAAACCGCTTTGTGCCGGAACACCCATCAATAACACGTGCTGCCAATGGCTTTCTTGAAACACCCGACTAATCACATCGGATTCAGCCTCCAATACTCGCGCACCCAGAGAGGTTTTTAGCCAACGATGCCATTGTTGCGAGATATGGTATATTTTACTCAATTGCAATCCCTTTTGTCGATTACTTACTATAGCACAGACAAAAGCCTTTTTATCATGCTAGAATCCATAGATTCCTCACTCTTAACTACTATTATCATGATGCCATTCTGGAACAGACAAATAAAATATTTTTATCTTTTCGCACTCTTGATGCTCTGCTATAACCCAATAGCATTTGCATCACTATTAAGCGATATCGAAGGCATTCAAATTTACAAAAAAAATACCTCTCTCACGCCAGAACGTAAACAACATCTCGCCGATGACATTGATCGTTATCATCGCGCAGACAACATGTGGGATATATTGCAAGAGAACTTTACACTGTCTCATGAAGAACGTAATCCAGCCGTGCGTGAACAGATTCGTTTTTTTATGAATAACCCCGATTTTTTAGTCCGCGCCACCACGCGTGCTGCGCCTTATTTATATTACATTACACAACAAGTGAAAAAACGTCACTTGCCTGCTGAGCTCGTATTATTGCCTATCATGGAAAGCGCTTACAATCCCTTTGCGTATTCAGCCGCCGGTGCGGGTGGCATTTGGCAAATGATGCCAGGCACCGCATCCGATTTTGGCATTAAACAAAACTGGTGGTATGACGGCAGGCGTGATGTCATTGCCTCAACCAAAGCAGCGCTGGATTATCTCGTTTATCTCGGTGGATTTTTTGATAATAACTGGTTGCTTGCATTCGCAGCATATGATACAGGCGAAGGACGTGTGCTCGCCGCCATTCGAAAAAATGTGCGTGAAGGACGCGATACCGATTTTTGGTCACTCTCTTTACCGCAGGAAACGCGTGACTACGTACCGCGATTGCTCGCACTCGCCACCATTATTTCACACCCGGAAGAATATCCGATTAATTTCCCAACGGTACAAAACGCTCCCTTTCTCGCGGAAGTGGATGTCGGCGGACAAATCGATCTCAATCATGCTGCTGTCTTGGCAGGACTCAGTGCCGCTTTTTTAAAGCAACTCAACCCGGGATATACGCATCGCGCAACGGATCCAACCGGTCCTTATAAACTTATCTTACCCATCGAGCATGTTGAACAATTCACGGATAACTTTATACGCTCGCCTTTTTACGAACAAATCCATGCTAAACGCTATGTGGTTAAATCCGGTGACACACTCGCCCTCATCGCGCAGCGTTTTAAAACGAATACCCCTGCGATTCGTCAGTTCAATACTATTAAAATAGGTCGACTAAAACCTGGCACTAATTTACTGATCCCGCAAAGCCAACCCGAATTATCCAAAGCGATTTTAACTGCAGCGAAAAAAACACCTATTCGACGATCAGCCTACCCTGAGATGAGATCATCCTACACCATCAAACCCGGTGATACGCTTTATATGATTCGCCACGGAGACAGCGTCGCGAAAATTGCAGCACACTTTCGCATACCCGTTCAGGCATTGCTCGCGGCTAACCCGCTTCGTTCAACGCAATCGATCGCGATGGGTGACAAGCTTATTATTCCAACGCATCTGAATAAAACCGCCTAAGACGCAAATGAAATGGGCACAGCTTTTTTCTACACCATTTTTTCAGGGCGCACGATATCTTTAAATTCGCTTTCTGATAAATAACCCAATGCCAAACACGCAGACAATAACGTTGTGCCATCGTGCCAAGCTTTATGCGCAATGGCAGCCGCCTTGTCATAGCCTATCTTTGAGTTTAAAGCAGTCACCAGCATCAATGAATTCTGAACGGATTCTGCAATGTGTTTTTCATCCGCTTGAAGATCTGTGATACAAAATTCAGTGAACATTCTCATTGAATCACTTAAAATACGAATGGAGTGCGATAAATTGTGAATGAGCAATGGTTTAAATACATTGAGCTCAAAATTACCTTGCGAACCCGCCATCCCAATCGCTGCATCATTCCCCATCACTTGCACGCATACCATCGTCAGCGCTTCACACTGTGTAGGATTCACTTTGCCGGGCATAATGGATGAACCCGGTTCATTCACAGGGAGAATCAATTCACCCAATCCACAGCGCGGGCCAGACCCCAACCAACGAACATCATTAGCCATCTTCATCAACGCACAAGCCAATGTTTTCAGTGCGCCGCTCGCAAACACTATTGGCTCATGCGAAGCAAGTGCTGCAAATTTATTCGGAGCAGACACAAATGGCAATCGAGTCAATTCCGCAATCACAGCCGCTGCGCGCACCGCAAATTGGGGATGCGTATTAATCCCGGTGCCCACTGCTGTGCCGCCCAATGCCAATTCATATAATCCAGGCAATGTACTTTCAATATTTTTTAAGGCCGCATCGAGTTGCGCGACATAGCCTGAAAATTCTTGGCCCAAGGTTAAAGGCACGGCATCTTGCAAATGCGTACGGCCTATTTTAACGATATGCTTAAACGCTTCTTGTTTTTTAAATAATGCTTCGCGCAATACTTTAATAGCAGGAATTAGCTGCTGTGTCATTTGAGATACAACTGCCATATGCATCGCTGTTGGAAACGTATCATTGGAGGATTGCGATCGATTGACATCATCGTTCGGATGAATAAAGTCTTTGCTCCCCCGCTCGCGACCGGAGAGCTCCAACGCACGATTTGCAATCACTTCATTCACATTCATGTTCGTTTGCGTGCCTGAACCGGTTTGCCAAATGGAGAGTGGGAACTGATCCGCCCACTTACCCGCAATCACTTCATCGGCTGCTGCTACAATAAAATTTTTCTTGTCCTCAGCCAACAATCCCAATTCATGATTAACGATCGCAGCGGCTTTTTTCAGTGTGCCAAACGCATGGATTAATTCTTTTGGCATCTTGTCTTGCCCAATGGCAAAATGGTGCAGCGACCGCTCGGTTTGCGCGCCCCAATACACGTCAGCTGAGACCTCAACATCTCCCAAGCTATCTGACTCAGTCCGCGTTTTTTTATTTTCGCTCATTTTCATATTTCCTTTAAAAAAAATACGACACCCTACCCCAAACTCTTGCTCACCAACTCTTTCACATCGCTCGACAACGGATGCTTTAGCAAAGCCTCTAAATGATTGCGCATCAAATGCTGGCGTGTTTCGTTATAGCGACGCCACTCACTGAAGGGTTTCACTAAATGCGCGGCGACTTGGGGGTTCAGTTTATCCAACTGCAAAATACAATCCGCAACAAACTGATAGCCTTCGCCATTCATCTTGTGAAAATGAATCGCGTTGCGGCTAAACACCCCCAGCAAGGCATAGACTTTATTGGGGTTTTTAATATCGAACGCGGCATGTGTCATAATGGATTTAACACGTGATAAGGTATCAGGCAGCTTGGACGCTGCTTGCAAAATAAGCCACTTATCAACGACTAACGCGTCTTTCTGCCAATGCTGATAAAACTGCTCTAATGTCGAATCTCTTTCAGCGTTTTCGCTATTCGAGATAGCACGCATACTGCCCATCGTGTCCGTCATATTGGAGGCTAAGCTCGCATTAAATTGGGTAAGCGCGAGGGCTTGATATTGTTTTTTCTCTAATGTCATTAAATAACTTAAACAGGTATTTTTGAGTTGTCGCTTGCCCACTGTTTCCATGTTCCATGGATCTGCTGCCGCCACTGCATTGTCTTGATAGTATTTTACAAAAATATCTTGAAGCGCATCAGCGATTGATCTCGACACAAATTCTTTAACCTGATAAATGGCATCCACATCAATCACCGGCATTTGCTCTGCAATATATTTTTCAGATGGCAGCGACAACATTCGCACTAATAACATTTTATCATTTTGCATTGTTAATAATAAATGCTTGATCATCTGAAGGTAGGCATCAGGGAGTGCCAATACTTTTTTGGTTTGATAATCGTTAATCAAGTTCAATATGAGCTTCATGACATATCGCTGCCCTGCTTCATAGCGATTAAACCCATCGGTATCGTGCTTCGCTAAACATTGTAATGCGGAATCGGAATAATCGTAATGCAATTTAACGGGTGCCGAAAAAGATCGCAAGAGTGACGGGATCGGTTGGGTTATTACATCCTTAAATACAAAGGATTGCGCTTGCTCTTCTAAAACAAAAAGATCGTTTTCCAATTCTTTTCCTGTCTCATCTAACAATCCCATTTTAATGGGAATAAAAAACGGTTTTTTCTCAGGCTGCCCTGGCGTCGGCGCCGTGCGCTGCGTTAGGGTTAAAGTATACTGTTTTTTAACCGCGTCATACTCGTCTGTCACATCAACATTGGGTGTACCCGCCTGCGAATACCACAATCGAAATTGCTCTAGATTAATCCCCGAACTATCTTCCATGCATCTAACAAAATCTTCGATCGTGACGGCTTGTCCATCATGTCGCTCAAAATATAAATCCATCGCCTTTCGAAAGCCCGCCTCCCCTAATAGAGTGCGTTGCATGCGAATGACTTCAGCACCTTTATTGTAAATGGTCGACGTATAGAAATTATTAATTTCTTGGTAGGAATCCGGACGCACGGGATGCGCCAATGGTCCTGCATCTTCGACAAATTGGCTATTACGCAAATCAATCACATCATCGATGCGCGCAACAGTCGCCGATGTCGTATCCGCCGTAAAAGACTGATCACGAAAAACCGTGAGACCTTCCTTTAAGCTGAGCTGAAACCAATCGCGGCACGTGACGCGATTACCTGTCCAATTATGAAAATATTCATGCGCGATCACTGACTCTATAGCAATACAATCCGAATCGGTGGCCGTTTTAGGGCATGACAAAACATACTGTGTGTTAAACACATTAAGGCCTTTGTTTTCCATCGCACCCATATTAAAGTCGCTGACGGCAACAATCATATAAATATCGAGATCGTATTCACGACCAAACTTTTCTTCGTCCCACTTCATCGCTTTTTTAAGCCCGCCCATCGCCACAGCACATTTATCGGCATTGCCTTTTTCAACATAAATCGCGAGCGTTATACGACGACCTGACTGCGTGACAAAGAAGTCTTCTACCAGATCAAAGTATCCTGCGACCAACGCAAATAAATAACAGGGTTTTTTAAACGGATCAACCCACACCACTTTTTGTTTACCGTCAGGCAGCATTTCGCTATGGGTTTTGTTTCCATTAGATAATAAAATAGGATAGCGCGTGCTATCTGCAATAATCGTTGTCGTGAAGCGCGACAATACATCCGGTCGATCCAAGAAATACGTGATACGACGAAAGCCTTCCGCTTCACATTGCGTACAAACATTTTTAGCTGATTGATAGAGACCAGAAAGCGCCGTGTTTTCATGTGGCTTAATGCGAGTCTTGATGATCAGCTCACACGCTTTAGGTATATTGAAAAGAGTCAGAGCGCTTTCGTCTTTTTGATACTGCGACGCATCCAATACATCGCCATCGAGCGTGACGGAGAGCAGCTCAAGCATTTCACCATGGAGGACAAGATCAGCAACAGCAGATGTCATGTCTGGATTAACGCGCATCGATAATTGAGACGTGACGATGGTATGTGTCTCTTCCAATTCAAAGGTTAAATCTGTTCGATCGATTAAATAAGATGAAGGGCTGTAATGATTACGATAAGTAGTGTGTGACAGAGTATCGCCCACCGTATAGATTTAAAAGCGGGCGATCGATCGATCGCCCGTCATTGCATTACTTAGATGTATCAGCTGCAGGTGCTGTTGTTGCTTGCATATCTGCAGGGGCTACTGCTGGAGCAGCAGGGGCTACTGCTGGAGCAGCGGCTGTTGCGTCCGTTGATGCATTTTCGTCAGCAGGTGTTGTTGATGGAGTGGTCGCTGTTGTTGCTGGTGCCATCGCAGATCCATCTGTTCCAGTCACAGCATCTGCTGCAAATGATGTAGCGGATGCTAATGCTGCAACCAATACGCCGATTGTCAAAATATTTGTCTTCATGCTAAATTCCCTTCAAAATAAATGATAAGGTGATATCATAAACAGAACCACCCTTTTCTTGCAAGCGAACTTTTACGTGATGAATAGCAAACAATCCGACATTGATCACTTCGAAGCCTTAGCGGCAGATTGGTGGAATCCTCATGGACCACTGAAAACGCTGCACGATATCAATCCACTTCGCTTATCTTATATTGAGCAGAACTGCTCATTAAAAAATCAATCCGTCCTCGATATTGGCTGTGGCGGCGGATTATTAACAGAAGCGCTCGCGAAACTTGGCGCCGATGTCACTGGGATCGATATGTCACAGGCTGCACTCAACGCGGCACGCGCACATCAAAAGACGGGGAATCTCACCATCCACTACCTGTTATCGACGGCTGAAGCCCTCGCTGATGCAGCCCCCCACACATTTGATGTTATTACCTGTCTCGAGTTACTCGAACACGTCCCGGAACCCATGAGCGTCATCAACGCCATCCAGCGACTCATTAAACCCAATGGTCATGTGTTTTTTTCAACCATAAATCGGAATACGCGCTCCTATCTTTCTACCATCGTCGGTGCAGAATATCTTTTAAAGCTTATCCCTAAAAACACACACGACTTTGCTCAATTTATTCGTCCTAGCGAACTGAGCAGCTGGTCCGAAAAAGCAGGATTGTCGGTGCAGGATATCCGCGGCTTAACCTATCACCCTTTCACGCGTCAGTGCTCTTTAAGCCAAGATGTGAGGGTTAACTACCTCATGCATTGCAGAGCAAAAATGGTGCCCTAAACAGCTGTGGCATGCAGCTCACATGCGGGACCGCGGGGGATACACGTTCAGCGATAACGATCATTAGAATGGTGCGAGAACCTGCCAAAAATGATCTACTGGCCCATGGCCCTTGCCAATCGAAAAACGACTGCCTGAGCGAATCGCCTTCGTTAAATATTGTTTTGCCAGCTCAATGGCTGGGACTAGTTCATTGCCTTGCGCCAAGAAAGACGCAATCGCTGACGCCAATGTACATCCTGTTCCATGTGTATTCGGTGTACCCACCCTATCTGCATGAAACCAATGACTAAGGCCCGCTTTAGGATCATATAGCACATCAGACGACCGAAGGGTGTTGAGATGCCCGCCCTTGACCAATACAGCCATTCCAAAGGACCCCCCCAGGGTTATCGCGGCTGCCTCCATCGCGACAGCAGTCTTGATAGGTTGACCCAATAGCTGCTCCGCTTCTTGTATGTTAGGGGTGATGAGAGTCGCCGATGGAAATAACCGTTCTTTCAAGTAACTGACTTGATCTGCCTGCAATAAAGCGGCACCACCTTTAGCCACCATCACAGGATCCAGCACCACATGCTGAATCGCTTCTTTTTTAAGGCCCGTCGCTACCACATCGATAATATCGCGATCACTTAACATGCCTATTTTAACAGCAGAAATGGTCAAATCACTGAACACGGAATCCATTTGAGCCGCGACGAATGCGGCTGGAACGGCGAATATCCCCTGCACACCTTGGGTGTTTTGAGCTGTTAGCGCTGTAATGACAGATGCAGCATAACAACCGATCGCTGAAATGGCTTTGATATCCGCCTGAATCCCCGCACCGCCCGATGAATCGGAACCTGCAATAGTGAGAACGCAATGGGGATGCCTTTCTTTCATAATATAGGTACACTCTTCAGATGCTAAAACGTACCATCATCAAAAATCATTTGCAAGAAATTCGGCTCATACGAGATCGATGCTTAGTCGTGCTCGTTATCATGTCAACATTGATCGTATTATTAATCGGTCGTCTTGGCTTTTTACAAGTCATGAGACATCACTTCTATTCCACTTTGTCACAAAAAAACTGGCTCGATCTCATTCCCATCGAGCCCGCACGTGGGCTTATCTATGATCGCCATGGCTATGTGCTCGCGGATAATGTGGCGGTGTTCAGTCTCGATATGATTCGCGAGCAAGCCAATAATATTCCTCAAACCATACGGGCGCTTCAATCGATCATTCCATTGAGTGAAATAGAATTACTGCAGTTTCAAAGAAAACTGAAAATGTCTCATCGCTTTGATGATATCCCTCTAAAAATCCGTCTCTCTGAAACAGAAGTCGCGCGCTTTTATGAAAATCAATATCGATTTCCGGGATTCCGCATCACGCCACGACTCATGCGACATTATCCATTCAATCAAACATTCAGCCATGTGTTAGGTTATGAAGGACGCATTACCCTTGACGAATTAAAAACGACTGATCCAGCCAATTACAGTGCAAGCAATTACATGGGAAAAACAGGTATAGAACAATTTTATGAAACTGACTTGCATGGCACAGTCGGATATCTCCAAGCTGAAAGCAATGCAAACGGCCAAGTTGTCAGAGTGCTAAAAGAAATAAAACCGCATCCCGGCAAAAACATCACGCTCACATTGGATAGTCAGTTACAGCAAGTGGCTGAAAAAGCCTTCGCAGGATTGCAAGGTGCCGCTGTCGCCATCCAACCCAATACAGGACAAATTCTCGCGATGGTCAGTGAACCAACCTATGACCCCAATGCGTTTGTCCTCGGAATCAGTAACAGGGATTATCATGCTCTGCAAAGCGCCACAGAACATCCTCTCTACGATCGCGCATTACATGGATTATACCCTATGGCTTCCACCGTGAAGCCCTACATTGCATTAGAATGGCTAGACAATAAAGATGTCGATCCCAATTTTTCGATTGCGGATCACGGATGGTTTCAGTTACCAAACAGTGAGCACCGTTTCCATGATTGGAAACCAGGCGGACATGGGACTGTTCATTTGCATGAAGCCATTATGAGCTCTTGTGATACGTATTTCTTTACTATCGCGCACAGAACAGGAATGGAGCCTATTAATCATGTCTTAAATGAATTTGGATACAGCCAACCGACAGGCATTGATCTAAAAAACGAGCCTAAAGGCATTGTTGCTTCACCTGAATGGAAGAGGCGCGTTAAAAAGTTAAAATGGTATGAAGGCGACACACTGATTTCAACGATTGGACAAGGTTACATGCAAGCGACACCCCTACAGTTAGCGCAAGCCGTCGCAACACTCGCCATGAGAGGCACACAATTCACGCCACATTTATTATTAAAAGAGGAAGAAAAAGATAAGCCACCGATTTTTTATTCCACCACCCCTAAAAAAATCATTCAATTGAATCACAATGAATCATGGCAATTCGTCATTAACGCCATGCAAGATGTCATTGCATCGCCTCATGGTACAGGATATCTCCATTTTGGGCACGATGCACCTTACTCGATTGCAGCTAAAACCGGTACCGCACAAATACATACCATCACTCATCGCGATAAAAATGGCAAAAGCCAAGAAGAGGGTGCGCCCCAATATTTACGAGACCACACTTTGTTTGTTGCATTCGCACCCGTCGATCATCCTCAAATTGCCATTGCTGTTATTGCTGAAAACAGCAAACAAGCCGGCCACATCGCGCGGTTAATTCTCGATTACTATTTAACGCCAAAGGCCTCCGCATGATAAAAAAACGCCTGCTAGCCTTATCTCTTCATATCGATATCTATTTAACGCTCAGTCTATTGTCGCTCATGCTCTTTGGACTCTATATTCTCTACAGCGCAAGCAACCAAAACAGCATTATCCTGCAACAACAACTCATGCATTTTGCAGTGGGATTCATGATGTTTTTTCTTTTTGCATGCCCGACGCCGATTCTCTATCGACGTTGGGCAATGGGTATTTACAGTATCAGTTTATTATTGTTGGTCGCGGTTTTACTCGTGGGGCACACGGGAAAGGGCGCTGAGCGTTGGCTGAATCTCGGGCTCTTTCGTGTTCAACCCTCCGAATTCATGAAGCTCGCCTTACCGATTTTTCTCAGCGCGTATTGCCATGCCAAGCCCTTACCGCTTCACATACGATCTCTCTTGCTCTGTAGCGTCATCACCCTCGTACCGGTCTTCCTGATCGTCAAACAACCTGATTTAAGCACGGGCATTTTACTCATCATTGCAGCCGGTAGCGTATTATTATTGGCAGGCATCAGTATGCGATTGCTGAGCATCGGCGCAGGATTTTTAATCATCAGCGTGCCACTCATTTGGCATTTTTTACACGACTACCAAAAACAGCGTGTTCTCACCTTTTTTAATCCCGAGCGCGATCCCTTGGGTGCGGGTTACCATATCATTCAATCAAAAATTGCGATTGGATCCGGTGGATTATTCGGGAAAGGCTGGCTGAACGGGACGCAATCGCATCTCCACTTTCTACCCGAACATGCCACTGATTTTATCTTTGGTGTGTGCGGCGAAGAATTTGGGTTTGTGGGCAGCCTGTTTTTAATAGCACTTTTTATGTCAATTATTTTTCGCGGCCTCTATATTACCGCCTTCGCACAAGATACCTTTTCGCGATTGCTCGCAGGGAGTATCACCATCACATTCTTTATGTCATTTTTTATTAATGTCGGCATGGTCACTGGATTATTGCCCGTGATGGGGGTCCCGCTGCCCCTTATCAGCTATGGCGGATCATCTATTGTGACATGGATGGCAAGTTTTGGTATACTGATGTCCATCCAAACTCACAGAACCTTAATAACAGCGTAGATTTCCCTATGATACGATTTTATTTGACCGTGCTCAGCCTCTTATGCTGGGCTAGCATGGCGCTCGCTGATGTCGACGTTGCCGCGCGCCAAAAAAATATAGATACCTTCATTAATCGTTTAGTGACACGAGATCATTTTCAGCGTGCAGAGCTCATACCCATTTTTCAAAGCATTACCTTTAGGCAGTCTGTCATTCGGCATGACCGGGCGCCGCTCGAGCAAGAAACATGGGGTCTCTATCAACGACTCTATGTCACCGAGTGGCGTATCCGAAAAGGGGTTGAATTTTGGAATCGCTACAAGTCAGAGCTCAACGAAGTCGAGAGACGCTATGGTGTGCCCGCTAATATCATTGTATCGACCATTGGGATTGAAACGCGTTACGGGCAACACAGCGAACAAGTGCCCGTTATTGATGCGCTCGCAACCCTCGCATTCAATGACAATCGACGTGCAGCGTATTTTCAAAGTGAGCTCGAACAATTATTTTTGTTATGCCGAGAGCAACATCTTAACCTTCGAAAATTGAGAGGTTCTTTTACGGGCGCCATCGGACAGCCCCAATTTATGCCGAGTAGTTATCGACATTATGCAGTGAGTTTCGATGGACGCTCCAATCAAATTGATCTCACCTCGAACGTGCCCGATATTATTGCCAGTGTCGGCAATTTTTATCATCAGCATGGCTGGAAAAACGGTGAACCTGTCGCGATGCCTGCCACACTCACCAATCAAGAAGAATTCAAAGATACGGCATACGAACCCATCGCACTCAAAAATAAGAACGGCTCAGAATATTGGATGGGATTCCATAATTTCAAAGTCATTAAACGATATAACCCAAGCAATCTCTATGCGATGGCGGTGTTTCAATTAAGCCATTATCTTGTCGTGTTACATGATCATGAGAAACAGCATGCGTAGACTAAACTGTAAGATGGGTGGTGGGCACGCAAAAAACGCTTTACCCACCCTACTTCTAGCGCTGCTTTTTTTACTCAACGGTTGCGCGACGAGACGCGATGGCCCCCCGCCTTTCAATGTGGATGTGTCACGCATCCCTGATGCCGTCCCCAAGGTCGAGCCACTCAGTAAAGTCGGCAATAAACCCTATCATGTCAAAGGCAAAACATATTACGTCATGCACTCCAGCAAAAATTACGTCGCACGCGGCACAGCATCATGGTATGGCACGGCATTTCATGGGCACAAAGCCTCCGACGGCGAACGATATGATATGCTATCCATGACGGCGGCTCACAAAACCTTGCCGCTTCCGAGTTATGTGCGTGTCACCAACTTAAAAAATGGAGAGCAAGTTGTTGTGAAAGTCACCGACCGCGGACCCTTCAGTGGTAATCGACTCATTGATTTATCGTATGTTGCAGCCAAAAAATTGGGGATGCTAGGGCGCGGTACCGCCCCCGTTGAAGTCAGAGCCATCACACCGTCTAGTACACCACTTTTTCCTACCTTTATCGCAAAAAAAGAACCTGTAAAAACGTTGTCTGCTTTAGCGGATAAAAAAACCTATGTGCAAGTCGCGGCTTTTCGCAATCGATTAAGTGCCGAGAAATTAGAAAAACGACTCGCTCATTTGAGGGTCGATGCTCCTGTCTCTATTGCGCATTCCAGCACACTGTATCACGTACAAATCGGCCCCATTCAAAATAAAGTGACGCTCGCTAAAATCCATCGACAGCTGCGTGCGATAGGAATCATGGTCGCTTAGCCCCCCATGCAGGGGGAGAGGCGACAGCTTCAGTTGTGTGCGGTCAGGTCCAGCACCCGTGATGGATGTGTAGGAGGAGGCGGAGTGCGAGGCGGATGAGGATGGAAAATTGACACAGTTTCAAGAGGTAATGTCAGACGATGAGATCCCGATGCATCATGTCGCTGAGGTGAGGGTTCTCGAGAGCTTGGTCGCGATGGACCATGAAGGATTGGCTTGCCATCGGGTCCACGGCCTACTGGAACTGCCACAGGAACAGGGCTAAGATTCTTCGCATGAAATGTTTCCTGAAAAAAATCAGCAGCACTTTCAGCAGCAGCTGCGATCTTTCCTGCGGCGGTCTCTACCGCCTCCTCGATTGTTTCTAACCCTTCCCGAACCTCAACTAATACCGAGAACGGCCTTTCTTCATGCTGCAGCGAGGGTGGTGGCGACGCATTAGGAAAAGATTGCTCCGTTGTGACTGCTAGGGTATTGTTGGTTTGAGTAAGATTATTGCCGTGTTTACTATCTGCGTGGAAATCAGTCTGAAGAAATACCCCAAGATCCATAGTTGTTACACGATCTTCTGCCCGAGACTGCTCGATGCGCAACGACTCCTGTTTTTTTTGAACAACTTTTGTATGATAAGTTAGCCATTTCGCCGTTTTTTCTTTCATAGCATCATTGCGATGATAATCCGTGCTTCTCTTTCTTATCTCCCAACACGCAAGACCTACAGCAATAAAAGCGCCCAGCAGACTCCCTGCCAACCCCCAACATGAAAACAGTATAAGCCCGCCCAGCAATGGAGAGAAAACCGATGCAGCTATCAAAACTGATCCGATGAGCAAGAGGCCCGATAGGGCAAACAAGAGTACAGAAACCCACTCGGATCTTTTTCTTTTGGGTTGCTGTGCTCCCAGTTGCTGCATCTTATCTATTTGTTGCTTCAATTGATTTTCGATTTTTATCAGGCCAGATAGATCGTGAACATCCATTGCCAGAGCAGCCAATTCCAAAAAAGCATGTACACGCTGTGCATCTAACAGATCTGATGGACTGACTATTTTCAGTAAATCATCACCAGTCTCAGAAAGCAGTTGAAGTCTCTCTCTTCTATCCGCATCAATGGGGGTTTTCTCAAGGGAAGCGTGAGTCTCGTTGATATGTTGTAATAGCCGCTGAAAAAATGCATAAAAATGTGGGGCTGGAATAGAAGAGAAAAAAGAAACTTTGCCAGAAGAATCAGCATTGAAATAGAGATCAAACTTTCTTCCTTGATACAAATAAGAATAGAAAGAAGAATGGTTTGAGCTATTTTCCGCTTTGTTCAGCGTAAAAAAACGTATACGAGATAATTGATCCACCAAAGGTGAGCCAAGCACAGTAGTCGTTGAGGTATTTCGAGTATTTGGCATGCATCATCCTTGGCGCATAAAAAACGCATCGTAGCACATCGACCCTGAAATGCGCAACTGCTCCCCAGGGCCGGCCCAGCCGCTAAGGAATCGTTCCCAACGTCATCACCGACCAATCTCCGGCGGATGATCGCATATCACGAAAATTATCTGAGGTTTTATTTGCTGTAAAGCCTGTCGCATGACAATCATCTAATGTTTGGGTCTCTTGGTTGTTGTTGACAGCACACTGATAGATGTCATTCGATGCAGAAAAAAAAGATAGCGCACCAGAAAAAACGAGGTCATGCGGATAGGTAAAATCATTTGGATGAAAGACAAAAGGACGACACGTGGATAATTTTCCATCCGTTGTCATATCGCATTGCGTTGTGTTGTTGGTCAAATCGTTTGTCGTGAGATAGGCTTTGCGAACAGCACCTTCTGAAAAGCGCAGCTGCATCGAATCGGTAAAGTGAGGCAATTCTGATGCGCCAGATGAAACGCTTTCACACGCCTCCCAGAATCCCGTCGAATCATTCATCTTGCAACGCCACACGTTGCGATCTATTTGATTCACAAAATAAAGGTAGGTTTGCGAATCTGTCCATTTGACTAATTGAGGATCGTTTGGAACATACTCTTGATTGGCAATCGTTGGAATGTCATTTCCATTGTATATCGGAGTTCGCATGGGAACGTGATCGTTATTGCTATCTGTCGTAATCCCCCACCGAAAAATGGACGTACCGTCTAACTGAGCCAATTCTCCTGGGTGCTTCTCGTCTAACATAAAAACATAGGTCGGACAGGGCGCTTTAGGATCCGTATTCGCCTGGCAGCCAAGAGCCGCTGTTGTGACATACGCATAGGTAAGGGTTTGTTTAGGTACCCACATATAAAAAGGCGTGTAAGAAATGCGATACCAATAAGCCGGTTTTATAGTGTCAAATAACGTCATTTGTTGCGGAATCCACTGCCATGCCTTGGGTGTCATAGAATCTTTTATGACCAACTGTCGATCGCAGTCGCTTAGTGTCTCGGCAGCGACATCCACCATGCATCGATATATATTTTTAGTTGTTTTATCAGAAAGATAAGCATAATTTATATTATTTATTTGGTGCAAACGAATACCATCAATAGACTGCCAAGGAAAGACAAGGCGTTCCTGATAAGCTGTTTTAGGTTGAGTCGATGCAGGGTTAAAGAAACCGCAATGAATAATATTGCCCTTCACATCCAACTGACATACTTTGATCTCTGACTGTTGTATCGGTTGCGCTTTTGTCGCAGCCATCACATAAGAAACGGGTTTAGGATCATCGGAAAAGACACAAACGGGCAATAATAGAACAAATAATGATAAAACGGCTATTTTTTTCATACCCACCTCTCAATAAAATAATTGAATGGATTATAGTCGTTTTTCTTGAGATTGCTTATTTAATTCATAAAAAATGATAAAGGTTAAAACCTGCAAAACGAGTCGTACCACATGGCCGTGCTCAAAAGCATAATTCACAAAAACTTCATCTAATGTTTTAAGGTGGGGTGGGCAGCGTTTTGTGCGTAGCGCTGTTTGCGTGCCCACCACCAAGCGTGTGGCACAGTGGTGGGCACGCAAAAAGCGCTGCCCACCCTGCAACACTGCGCTCCTTTGTCATCGATTATCTTGTCATCCTGAGCGAAGCGAAGGATCTTGTCCTAATGAAGCGATCCTTCGCTTCGCTCAGGATGATAAAATTTAGCATTTTTTAATTGCCAAATGATTTCTTTATTTCCTTCAGGAAAAGCAAACTGATCTAATTCATGAAGAGAAGCCCAGCGAATCACCTGCCCTTCGGCGCCTCTCGGCTCACCCAAAAAAGAAGTGACGCGCCACACATTCAGAAACACTTTTTTTTCATGGTAGTCATATTCTATTTCAAGAAAATGATTAGCTGCAACCACCTCTATTCCGACCTCTTCCGCCAATTCTCTTTTCAATGCATCAAAAGCGGTTTCATCTTGCTCGATTTTCCCACCGGGAAATTCCCACAGGCCGCCTTGTGATTGATGAGATTGGCGTTCTGCAATCAAGATTTGGTTTCTTTCGTTCAGAACAATGCCCACTGCCACTCTCATGAAATAACCGTCCCTGAAAATCAGTGGTGGTGGGCGCGCAAAAAACGCTTTACCCACCCTACCTAATCGCTAGAACAAAAATCAAATTTTCCCATGACAATGCTTGTACTTCTTGCCAGACCCGCACGAACACAACTCGTTTCGCCCTATTTTAGGTGTCGTCATCAGCTGAACGGATTCAAGCGATGATGGCGGTTCAGCGTCCTCACGGAATGAAGGATGTTGAAATGTCATATCAAAAGAAGGCATAGGTACGTCTGGATGCATTTTTTCTTCTTTTTGAATTTGAAATTGAGTTAAGCATGAAATGGTTTCGTAGTTAACACGATCAAGCAACGCCACAAACAATTCAAATGCTTCTCGCTTATATTCCTGCTTCGGATTTTTTTGAGCGAATCCACGCAAATGAATACCTTGTCGGAGATAATCCATAGCAGAAAGATGCTCTCGCCAAAACTGGTCTAGCGTGCGTAACATCATCGCTTTTTCAAATTGGCGAATAACAGTGGGGCTCGCTTCCTTTTCCTTTTGTTGATAGGTATCTTTAATCACCGAATGAATGCGTCGACGCAATGTCTCTTCATGCAATGACTCATCTGCATCAAGCCATTCTTGAATGGTCAACGACGCTCCAAAATCAGCCGCTAGCTTCTGTTCCAGGCCCGCAATATTCCATTGCTCTTCCAGGCTCTCTGGTGGGACAAAAGGATCTATCGCGGCATCTAACACCTGCTCACGAATCACATCAATCGTCTCACTAATATCATCTGCTATTAATAGCTCATCCCGTTGATGATAAATGATTTTTCGCTGTTCGTTGGCAACATCGTCATATTCGAGCAATTGTTTTCGAATATCAAAATGATGTGCTTCGACTTTACGTTGGGCGTTTTCAATGCTATTGCTTAGTAATCGCGACTCGAGCGCAACACCCTTTTCCATACCAATTCGTTTCATAATACCCATCAAACGATTGCCGCCAAAAATACGCAATAAATTATCTTCGAGCGATAAATAGAAACGTGTTTTACCAGGGTCGCCTTGTCGACCCGATCGTCCCCGCAATTGATTATCAATACGACGTGACTCATGACGCTCGGTACCTAGCACATAGAGTCCGCCCGCTGCAATGACATCATCATGGCGCTTTTGCCAGCCTTGCGTATGTTCTGCAATCGTTTCTTCGCTCGGATTATCTAATTGCTTTAATTCAGAAGCGAGACTACCTCCCAACACAATATCCGTTCCGCGACCCGCCATATTGGTCGCGATCGTCACCGCGCCTGGTCTCCCGGCTTCTGCGATAATATGCGCTTCTTGTTCATGAAATTTTGCATTCAAGACATTATGTGGAATATTTTCTTTTTTAAGACAGCCAGACAAATACTCAGATGTTTCAATCGATGTGGTACCTACCAATACCGGCTGATGGCTATCACGCGTTTTTTTAATGTCGTCAACAATGGCCGTCCATTTTTCCGCCTGCGACATGAACACAAAATCCGGTTGATCGTCTCTAACCATTGGTTTATTGGTCGGCAAGACAACCACTTCCAAGTTATAAATTTGCTGAAATTCATACGCTTCCGTATCAGCCGTACCCGTCATGCCAGATAATTTTTCATAGAGACGGAAATAATTTTGAAAGGTGATTGACGCGAGAGTTTGATTTTCTGCCGCAATCGGAACATTCTCTTTCGCTTCAATCGCTTGATGCAACCCATCAGACCATCGGCGGCCCGTCATCGCGCGACCCGTGTGCTCATCCACAATAATGATTTCATTATTTTTCACAATGTAATCGACATCGCGGTGAAATAAAGCGTGTCCACGCAACGCCGCATTTAAATGATGCATTAACATAATATTATTAGCATCATACAAGCTCGCGCCGCCCTTCAATAAATCCGCACTTAAAAAAAGCTCCTCGACGTGTTGATGCCCCTCTTCGGTGAGATACGCTTGTTTCGCTTTTTCATCCACACTGTAGTCACCAGGGCCTTCTGGGTCTGTCTGACGCGTTAATTGTGGGATAAGCGTATTGATCACGGTATAGAGCGCTGCGCTATCTTCTGCGGCGCCTGAAATAATGAGCGGTGTACGCGCTTCATCAATTAAAATGGAATCGACTTCATCAACGATCGCATAATGTAGTGGACGCTGCACTTTATCCGCCAAACTAAATGCCATGTTGTCGCGCAAATAATCAAATCCAAATTCATTATTTGTGCCATGCGTAATATCGGCTGCATAGGCTATCTGCTTTTCTACGGATGTCATATCGGAAACCACTACGCCGACTGTCATCCCTAGAAAGTGATACAACGGTCCCATCCATGCCGCATCGCGCTTAGCCAGATAATCATTGGTGGTAATGAGATGCACGCCCTTCCCGCTCAATGCATTGAGATAGGCGCCGGGTGTGCCAGCGAGCGTCTTGCCCTCACCTGTCCGCATTTCCGCAATGCTACCTTCGTGCAATACTAAGGCGCCTAACAACTGAACATCAAAATGTCGCATACCCAGCACACGCTTGCCGGCTTCTCGAACCACAGCAAACGCCTCGGGCAATAATTGATCTACTGTTTCGCCCGCCGAGAGACGTCCGCGAAATTCGGCTGTTTTGGCTTTTAATAAATCATCACTAAGAGCCACCATTGAAGGCTCCAGCGCATTAATTTTAGCAACCACACCCCAATAGCGCTTTATAACACGTTGATTGCGATTACCGAATAGCCGAGAGAATAGTTGAGTCAGTATCATTTTTTTTGCATCTTAGTATGATAAAAATAGTTCAAAACTATCGCTTAAATTGCCCTAAAAGTCAAACGATTACAAGATATACCCGTAGGGTGGGCAAAGCGTTTTTTGCGTGCCCACCACGTAGAAAGCGCTGTTATGGCCCAGTGGTGGGCACGCAAAAAACGCTTTGCCCACCCTACAGCTCGCCCCTACAGAAAAAACCCTTTATACTAACCTCATGACCCCATCATCCATCATGCGCTATTTACAACCCGCCAATAAAACACTTGTCTCGGTTTTATCCCATGTCCGTCAAATTCAACAATGGAACCAATGGCTCCGCGAATGCCTCCCCGATGAGGACAAGCTCGCTGAGCACTGCCAATTGGTGAGTCGCTCTAATCGGTCCTTGATTGCAATCGCCGACAGCGCGCACTGGGTCACGCTATTTCGTTTTCGGATTCCGACCTTGCTCGAGAAATTGCGCGCCTACCCTGGAATGCAAGATCTTCAAGCGATTTGCTGCAAAGTACGGCCCTCCCATTCTCATTCTTCTGTGAAAAAAAAATGCGGGTCTCAGAAAAAATTATCACCTAAAAATGCGGCGCTGATGCTAGAAGCGGCGCAAAAAATTAAAGATGAGAAGTTGCGGGCAGCACTGGAGAAAATCGCGAGGAATGCGTCTTTTTAACTATCCTGTAAAGGTAGGGTGGGCAAAATAAGCAGACGCTTAGTCTTTTCGCAGTGTTCACTACAACGCGGCAGGAACACAAGTTATTGGAAAACCAGAATCGGGCGAATATAAACAATCGGCACACCCACACCCTCTCCTTCTTCGAAGGTCACGTACTCCCACGCATCTTTTTGTGCGATCAATTCTCGCAATAACGTATTATTCAATCCATGGCCTGACTTATACCCATTGAACGCACCAATTAAGCTCGAGCCTAACAAATACAAATCACCCACTGTATCGAGGATTTTATGCTTAACGAACTCATCTTCGTAACGCAATCCATCTTCATTTAAAATACTGCTATCCCCAATCGCAACAGCATTATCCAGTGTCGCGCCACGAGCAAGATTCATCGTGCGTAATTGCTCAAAATCCGCCATGAAACCAAATGTACGAGCACGGCTCACTTCTTTGACATACGATGTGCTGGAAAAATTCAGTGTCGCGGTTTTCGTGTGTTTATGAAAAACAGGATGATCGAACTCAATGGTGAAGGTCACTTTAAATCCTTCAAACGGCTCAAGAGAAGCCCACTTATCACCGTCTCTCACCGTCACTTTTTTCTTAATGCGAATAAAACGTTTCGCTACACCCTGCTCTTGAATGCCCGCCGATTCCAATAAAAAAACAAAGGGAGCAGCGCTACCATCCATAATGGGAATCTCAGCGGCTGTCACATCAATGCAGGCATTATCAATCCCAAGCCCCGCAAGAGCGGATAATAAATGTTCAACCGTTGCGACACGAACACCCTGCTTCACCAAGGTCGTGGATAACGTGGTGTCGCCCACATTTTCTGCGCGCGCCGGTATATCAATCACAGGGGATAAATCAATTCGTCGAAAAACAATGCCCGTATCAGGCAAACCAGGCGACAAAGTCAGTTCAGCCCGTTCTCCTGCATGTAATGTGATGCCCGTCGCTTTAATAATATTTTTTAGTGTTCTTTGTTTAACCATTTTTGTATCACTTTCCCAAAGTCAGAATATTGCATGCTAGCACAACTATCGGCCTATCCCATAGTATTCAAATCCAGCGGCACGCACTCGCGTTGGATCATACTGATTTCGTCCGTCCAACACAATGCATCGTCCTCTCATTCGCTCCTTCATTTTCTGGAAATCGGGATAGCAGAACGACTGCCACTCCGTGACCATGATCATCGCATCCGCCTGATCAAGCGCCTCATACTGATCGTCAACAAATACCAGTTGGTTGGACGTAACCCATTTTTCAGGAAACAATGCTTTTGCCGCTGGCATTGCAACGGGATCATAAACACGAAGATGCGCTTGATGTTGTATCAACTCTTCCAGCAACACCAAAGAGGATGCGTCACGCATATCATCGGTCCCTGGCTTAAAAGAGAGTCCCCACACAGCAATGGTTGATCGACTTAAATCATTACCCAACAATTCAATTATTTTTTCAGACAGTACGCGCTTTTGACGACGATTGCGCTCCTCAACCGCTAGCAGCACAAGAGGCTCTACTCCATTATCCATCGCTATGTTAATGAGTGCTTTGACATCCTTTGGAAAACAAGAGCCTCCATAGCCGCACCCCGGTTGAATAAAGGCATCGCCAATACGCGAATCCGAACCAATACCTAACCGAACATTCTCGACATCCACTTTTAATTGCCCGCAGAGGACAGCAACCTCATTCATAAAGGAAATGCGCGTCGCAAGCATCGCATTCGCCACATATTTTGTCATTTCAGCGTCTTTCACGCTCATAAAATAAATTCTTTCAGGTGAGCGCATAATAGGCATATATAAATCTAACATAATGTCTTTAGCGCGCGCCGTCGCACAACCAATCACAACGCGATCAGGTTTCATAAAATCGCCAATGGCCGCCCCTTCACGCAAAAACTCAGGATTGCTCACAACATCAAATAGAATACTTAATCCTCTTTTTTGAAGCGTTTGATGAATCACTTGCTCCACTTGATTCGCAACGCCCACCGGCACCGTCGATTTGTCGACAATGATGCAATACTCCGTCATATGCTCGGCAATACTTCGTGCTGCTGCCAAGACATACTGCATATCAGCAGAACCATCTTCATCTGAAGGCGTGCCTACCGCAATAAAAACAAGTTGCGGAGAATCGGTTAAAGCGGAAAACGATGTTTCAAAATGCAGTCGATCTTTTCCTTGGTTCAACACCACCATCGATTGCAATCCAGGCTCATAAATCGGTAAAATGCCTTTTCGAAGGCCCGCAATCTTCTTTTCATCGATATCAATGCATGTCACATGATTGCCTAAATCCGAAAAACACGCGCTCGTCACCAAACCCACATAACCCGCCCCAATGACTGCAATATTCAAGCGCCTCTCCTATCGTAGATCAATACTTCATCGCCCCGTTTATTTTGAAAAACCTGAATAGGTTGAAGACCAATCGCTTGCAACACAGATTCATTCTCGATACGTGATTTTTTATCAATATGCAACACAATATATTGATATTGCTTCCATTGATCTTTTGTCACGCTCAACGCAGATGGCGTCTCTTCTACCGCTTTAAAAATACCGCTGCCAAAACGATGTGAATAATACATCACTTCAATATCCTTTATATAAAGTGCTGAAGAGGCTGGCACATGATCCGCCACCCAGGCGCCTGCCGAATCAATGTATTTTTTCGAATAACCGCAATCGACGATACCGCCAATAGAAGTAAGCCCGATTAAAAATAACGCCATCACGAATAATCGTTTACTCCGCCGCTCCATCAACGACTCCAATGCGAAGGGGATCCAACACATCGCAACCAACGAAATGGCCATTAAGTATCGATTCGTTAAAAATAAATTTTCGCCAAAAAAAACAATTGTCACAGCCATCCCAACAATAAGGTAACTCCACAAAACAACTCGGTACTTAGCGGATGCCGTCAATGATTGTCGATACCAGGCGTACACCAATAACACAACATAAATGAGAGAAAGACTCGACACAATATTAGAGAAATAACACAGCGTTACGCTCACAAACAATAATAGCGTTGCATTGTACGCGCCATAGACACCCAGCACCGTCTCAAGCTGAGAAACCGTCACATGCATTTTTTGCTTGGCCAACAACAACCCTTGCGATAACTGATCAACTAATTCTGGCAAACGTCCTGATAAAACAGATATATGAGATGGGTGCATCAGCTTCCATGTAAAAAAAGTAACGGCAACGATTCCTGTCACCACATAAAGAGAGAAAAACGATTTAGCGCGCTGTGAAAAAGAATCATTTGTCTGGCACCAAACACAAAGAGGTACTAATAACAAATAAACACCCCCCTCAATACGAAACAGCGTTGCAAGCAGCAAACAGACATTCCAAGCCAGCGCATAACCTATTTGACGCGTTTTAGCATAATACAATAAACACACGATAGAGCTGACGTAAAAAGCCCAGAAACCATGATCGCGCACAATATAGGTTTTTACAGCATTAAAATCATGGTGAAGCAAAATAACGACTGCCGCCCACATGAGAATTCTTTTTTTATTGGAAAGCAAAGCGGTAATCTTCAGAAAACCCATTACCGTGATCAGTGAAAATAAAGCATCTATCACATACGCCGATGCAACCTCGCTCATACGGAATAATGTCGAGAAACCCGCAACGCACATTGAATAAAAGGGCCACTTTGCCTGACCGCATAATTGCACGCCAGCATAAAAATCTTGCTTCATGAGCGCTGCACTTTCAAGATAGCAGATCGCATCCGGATTGATAACATCTGTGCGTCCAGCCACAATCGCTGATAAGAGAAGACTGAAGAGACCCGCGAAAAAATACACATTAAAATAACGCGCGTTCAGTTGGAACATTGCGCAAAGCTCTTTAGTAATGCAGCAACCGAATCAGCCAGCTCAGGATGTTTTAATGCATATGCAATAGTCGCTTCTACAAACCCCAACTTGCTCCCACAATCATATCGTTTACCGACAAACTGAAATGCCGAAACAGGTTCTATCTTTAACAATTTTGCAATTGCATCCGTTAATTGAATTTCTCCGCTGGCGCCCGCACCGGTCAGTTCTAGCATATCAAAAATCTGGGGGGTCAAAATATAGCGACCAACGACACCTAAATTTGATGGCGCATCTTGTCTTTTGGGCTTTTCAACAATACCGCTAAGCCGGGATAATGGCTCGCCAGAATCGATCGATGCCACCACACCGTATTTTTCGGTGTCGTCCATCGAAATGCGCTGAACGGCGACAATGCTTGACTGTGTTTCTTCAAAGACAGAGACCATTTGCTGTAAGCACGTATCCGCACCCCCATCAATTAAATCATCGGCTAACAGAACCGCAAAAGGCTCGTTCAATAAAAATTGCTTAGCACATAATAGAGCGTGCCCCAACCCTCGCGGTGATCGTTGCCTAACATAAGCGCAAGACACGCCTTCTGGCAAAATATTCTGTACCATCTCGAGCAAGTCTTGCTTTCCACACGCGATGAGATTCGCCTCTAGTTCAAAATTGGAATCAAAATGGTCTTCAATCGCCCGCTTGCTGCTGCTGGTCACAAAAATCAGTTCGGTGATGCCTGCCGCAACCGCATCTTCTACTGCATATTGAATCAATGGCTTATCGACAATGGGCATCATTTCTTTAGGATTCGCCTTGGTCGCCGGCAAAAACCGCGTGCCTAGGCCCGCGACTGGGAAAACGGCTTTGGTGATTTTCATGCTGAACGATCCTAAATAATACAGTGTCGAATGGTATCATATTATTTGCTGAGACTATAGCTTACCCCCCTCCACCCATTTGACCAAGCGTTGCATACTAAGGGGATCACTCATCAAAAAGACACGTCCTATCAATCGATAATTAAACTATTGTTAGGCTATGGGGTGCATAATTTTAGAGAAGGGCTTTGATTGCTCATTTTGAGCCAATTAGAAAAAATGCATTTTCATATACAGAGCGGGCAAAGCACGCGATTAACGCGTGCCTACCCCACCCCCTAAAGGCGCTAGAGATGCTTCTTCGCTAAACGATCCGCATGGTACGTCAAACCGGTACCGGCTGGCACCAATCGTCCGACAATCACGTTTTCTTTCAAGCCGCGCAACTCATCTTTCTTACCGCTCACGGCCGCTTCTGTCAGCACACGCGTAGTTTCTTGGAAGGATGCCGCCGAAATAAAGGATTCGGTCGCTAACGATGCCTTCGTGATACCTAATAATACTTGTTCAATGCGAGCAGGCATTTTACCCGCTTGTTGAACCAAGATATTTTCATCACGTACTTGGGCATGCTCCACCTGCTCGCCCTTCAAGAAGCTGGTATCGCCTGGATGCGCGACAACCACTTTACGCAACATTTGTCGAATGATCACTTCAATATGCTTGTCATTGATCTTGACGCCTTGTAAGCGATACACATCTTGCACTTCATTCACAACAAAATTGGTCAATGCATTCGGGCCTAACAATCGTAAAATATCATGCGGATTCAAGGAACCTTCGGCAATGACTTCACCCTTCTGAACATGTTCGCCTTCAAACACGCTGACATGGCGCCATTTTGGAATAAGATCTTCATGGACCGCGCCATCAGAACCCGTAATCATTAAGCGACGCTTACCTTTTGTTTCTTTACCGAAGCCCACAATACCTGAGGTCTCTGCCAAAATAGCAGGATCTTTAGGACGTCGCGCTTCAAACAAATCAGCAACCCGTGGCAGACCACCGGTAATATCACGTGTTTTTGAGGTTTCTTGCGGAATACGTGCAATCACGTCACCCACTTTAGCGCGCGCACCGTCTTCCATGTTAATCACCGCATCAGGCGGTAAGAAATATTGCGCTGGAATCTCAGTACCGCTTAAATAAATATCTTTTCCTTTGTCATCAACAAAGCGAATCAACGGCTTTAATTCTTTACCTGTCGCACCACGTTGTTTCGGATCGGTTACCACAATGCTGCTCAATCCTGTCATTTCATCTGTCTGACGATTCATGGTCACACCTTCCATGAGATCGACAAACTTCACATAACCACCCACTTCGGTGATCACGGGATGACTATGCGGATCCCAGGTCGCGACCATCTGGCCTGATTCTGTTCTCGCGCCATCCGACACGGTTAATTCAGCACCGTAAGGAATCTTATAGCGTTCACGTTCACGACCATGCTCATCGACGACTGCCAATTCACCGGATCGCGATACAGCGATATAGGTACCACTATGATGCTGGATCAACTTAATATTATGTAATTTAATTTTGCCAGCCAATTTCACCTGAACGCTATTAACTGCTGTGGATCGAGATGCCGCACCACCGATATGGAAGGTTCTCATGGTTAGCTGAGTACCTGGTTCACCAATCGACTGCGCCGCAATCACACCAATCGCTTCGCCAATGTTAACACGATGTCCGCGCGCTAAATCACGTCCGTAACACGCTGCACAAATACCATATCGTGATTCACACGTAATAGGCGATCGAACAAAGACTTGGTCAACCGAAAATTCTTCTAGCTGACTGACGCCGCGCTCATCCAAGAGAGTTCCTGCAGGAACGACCACGCGACCCGTTTCAGGATCACACACATCTTGCACGGTGACGCGACCCAATACACGTTCATGTAACGGCTCAACCACGTCACCGCCTTCAATCAACGGAATCATGGTAATGCCTTGGCTCGTGCCGCAATCTTTTTCAGTGACCACTAAATCTTGTGCCACATCGACTAATCGACGAGTGAGGTAACCCGAATTTGCTGTTTTTAATGCGGTATCAGCCAATCCCTTACGAGCACCGTGTGTCGAGTTAAAGTATTGCAACACGTTTAACCCTTCACGGAAGTTAGCTGTAATAGGTGTTTCAATAATGGAACCGTCTGGTTTCGCCATCAAGCCTCGCATACCGGCTAACTGACGAATCTGCGCAGCGGAACCTCGAGCGCCAGAATCGGCCATCATGTAAATGGAGTTAAAGGATTCTTGCTTAACGGTTTTACCCTTCGCATCCTTCACCATTTCATGAGACAGCTCGGTCATCATGGCTTTAGCGACTTGATCGTTAGTGCGCGACCAAATATCAATAACTTTGTTAAATCGCTCGCCTTGCGTCACCAAACCGGATGAATATTGAGCCTGAATTTTACCAACCTCTTCTTCTGCCTGAGTAATGATGCTGGCTTTTTCTTTTGGAATAACCAAATCATTCACGCCAATGGACATACCCGATTGCGTTGCATAATGGAAACCCATATACATGAGCTGATCTGCAAAAATAACCGTTGGCTTCAATCCTATTTCGCGATAACACGTATTAATCAGCGCTGAAATAGAATGCTTATTCATCACTTGATTAACCGTATCATAGGACATGCCTTTAGGAAGCAACTCAGAGAGCAATGCGCGTCCTGCTGTCGTTTCAACCAGTCGAATATTTTCTTTAAATTCACCGGGCGTTGCAGCATCCAACAGATATTCTTTAATACGTACTTTTACATTCGCTTGTAACTCAACGGCATCATTTTCATAAGCACGATGCACTTCACTCACACTTGAAAATACCATGCCTTCGCCACGCGCATTGATGCGCGCACGTGTCATGTAATACAAACCTAATACTACGTCTTTGGTTGGCACAATAATTGGCTCGCCGTTGGCGGGCGACAGCACATTATTAGTGGACATCATCAGCGTACGTGCTTCTAATTGCGCTTCGAGCGACAAAGGCACATGCACTGCCATTTGATCTCCGTCAAAGTCGGCGTTATAGGCGGTACACACTAACGGATGAAGTTGAATGGCCTTACCTTCAATCAAAACAGGCTCGAACGCTTGAATACCTAATCGATGCAATGTTGGCGCGCGATTCAGCAATACAGGATGTTCGCGAATAACACCTTCTAAAATATCCCACACAGCCGGATCTTCGCGATCTACCATTTTTTTAGCTGCTTTGATGGTTGATGCTAATCCTTGAATTTGTAGCTTGCTAAAAATAAACGGCTTAAATAATTCAAGCGCCATCTTTTTGGGTAACCCACATTGATGTAATTTCAATGTTGGGCCCACCACAATCACTGAACGACCGGAGTAATCGACGCGCTTACCCAACAAATTCTGTCTGAAACGTCCCGCTTTACCCTTGATCATGTCTGCTAACGATTTCAGCGGACGCTTGTTAGCGCCCGTAATGGCGCGTCCTCGACGACCGTTATCTAATAACGCATCAACCGATTCCTGCAGCATGCGCTTTTCATTGCGTACAATAATGTCTGGTGCGTTCAAATCCACTAACCGCTTCAAACGGTTATTACGGTTGATCACTCGACGATATAAATCATTTAAATCCGATGTCGCAAAACGGCCGCCATCCAATGGAACTAATGGACGCAAATCAGGTGGCAACACAGGAAGAACCGTTAACACCATCCATTCTGGCTTATTGCCGGATGAAATAAATGCTTCAACTAACTTCAAGCGCTTGGATAATTTTTTCAAACGCGCTTCAGACGCTGTAGTCGTCATGTCTTCGCGAATTTTAATGACTTCTTCTTCTAAATTAATGGCGCGCAATAATTCTTGAACGGCCTCAGCACCCATGCGCGCATCAAATTCATCGCCATACTCTTCAATCGCATCGTAATAGGCTTCTTCTGATAACAACTGACCGCGCTCAAGCTGGGTCATACCTGGATCAATGACAACAAACGCTTCAAAATAAAGAACGCGCTCAATATCGCGCAAGGTCATATCCAGCAACAAACCAATGCGAGATGGCAAAGAACGCAAAAACCAAATATGCGCGATAGGGCTCGCCAATTCAATATGTCCCATGCGATCCCGTCGAACTTTCGAGAAAGTGACTTCTACGCCGCACTTTTCACAGATAACACCTCGATGCTTTAATCGCTTGTACTTACCGCACAAACATTCATAGTCTTTGATTGGACCAAATATCTTGGCGCAGAACAACCCTTCTCGCTCCGGTTTAAAGGTGCGATAGTTGATGGTTTCAGGCTTCTTCACTTCACCATACGACCATGAACGAATGCGAGCAGGCGACGCCAACGAAATGGCAATAGCACCGAAGTCATCGGTCTGTGTTTGCGTGACTAAATTTAATAAATCTTTCAAGGTCGGCTCCCCTATCGTGCGTGTGTTTATTCCAGTTCCATATTAATAGCGAGTGATCGAATTTCTTTGATCAACACATTGAAGGCTTCCGGCATATTGGATTCCATACAATGATCACCATCAACAATATTTTTATACATCTTCGTTCGACCGCTCACATCGTCTGATTTGACGGTTAACATTTCTTGCAATGTATAAGCTGCGCCGTATGCTTCAAGTGCCCACACTTCCATTTCACCAAAACGTTGGCCACCGAACTGCGCTTTGCCGCCGAGTGGTTGCTGCGTCACTAAGCTATAGGAACCGGTTGAACGAGCATGCATTTTGTCGTCGACCAAGTGGTTCAACTTCATCATGTACATGTAACCCACGGTGATGGGTCGATCGAATGCACGGCCCGAACGACCATCGTAAAGAGTCGTCTGTCCACTGACCGGCAATCCCGCGAGTGTTAACATTCGTTTAATTTCGTCTTCGCTTGCACCATCAAATACAGGTGTTGCCATTGGCACGCCGGCACAGAGATTTTGGCTAAGATTCACTATGTCTTCATCAGACAAACCT
Source organism: Legionellales bacterium (assembly GCA_947478495.1). GTDB lineage: Bacteria > Pseudomonadota > Gammaproteobacteria > DSM-16500 > DSM-16500 > CANJVW01. The sequence continues at coordinate 95,176 of CANJVW010000001.1, forward strand.
GCGATATCTTCTTTTTTCTTTGCATTGGCATCATTGTAGATCGCGTTCAAGAAAGCACGCAGTTCTTTGGGCGATTGTTTTTGTCTTAGCATGGCTTCTATCTTAAAGCCCAAGCCTTTTGCCGCCCATCCAAGATGGGTTTCCAAGACTTGCCCCACGTTCATACGAGACGGAACGCCTAATGGATTTAATACGATATCAACCGGCGTGCCATCTGCCATGTAAGGCATATCTTCAACTGCCACGATCGTCGATACCACGCCCTTGTTTCCGTGACGCCCTGCCATTTTGTCGCCGGGTTGAACGCGTCGCTTCACGGCCAAATAAACCTTCACAATTTTCAACACACCCGGTGCTAAATCATCACCCTGCGTGATCTTATTGCGTTTGATATCAAAGGCCTTCTCGAATTGGATACGCTCTTGTTTGAACTGCTCTGTCGCCATCTCTAGTTGTTGCATTAAGGCGGCATCTTTCAATTCAATCTCAAACCACTTTTCCCTGTCAACGGTCGACAAATACTCTGCTGTGATTTTGCTGCCTTTCTTTAGTCTCTCAGGACCCTTATCTGCCACTTGTCCTAGCAATAATTTTTCGACGCGCTGCAGAATATCTTCTTCTCGGATACGCAACTCATCGCTCAAGTCTTGTTTCACGGTGCTAAGTTCGTTTTCTTCGATTTCCAGCACGCGCTTATCTTTTTCAACACCTTCCCGTGTAAAGACTTGAACGTCAATAACTGTTCCTTCCATGCCCGTTGGAACGCGAAGTGAAGAATCTTTTACGTCAGAGGCTTTTTCACCGAAAATAGCACGTAATAATTTTTCTTCCGGTGTTAATTGCGTTTCGCCTTTAGGCGTCACTTTACCGACCAAAATATCGCCTGACTGCACTTCTGCTCCAATGTAGACAATACCGCATTCATCTAATTTGGATAGAGCGCCTTCGCTCACATTCGGAATATCACCTGTCACTTCTTCGATACCTAATTTGGTATCTCGGGCAATACAGGTCAACTCTTCGATATGAATACTAGTGAAGCGATCTTCTTTCACAACGCGCTCCGAGATCAAAATAGAATCTTCGAAGTTGTAGCCATTCCACGGCATGAAAGCGACCAATAAGTTTTGACCTAACGCCAATTCACCCCAATCGGTTGATTGACCATCTGCCAATATATCACCGCGCTCAACGCGATTGCCTTTTTCAATTAAAGGACGTTGATTGATACAGGTGTCTTGGTTGGTACGTATATATTTCGTTAAATTATAGATATCAACACCGGTTTTGCCGACTTCCGCTTCTGCATCATCCACACGAACCACAATGCGTGATCCATCCACGTAATCAACAATACCCGCGCGTTTTGCAACGGCCGTCACACCCGAATCTCTTGCAACTAAATGCTCTATACCTGTCCCAACCAACGGTTTCTCGGTTTTCAGGGTGGGCACTGCTTGGCGTTGCATGTTCGATCCCATCAATGCACGGTTTGCGTCATCATGTTCCAAGAAAGGAATCAAGGCAGCGGCAATCGACACAATTTGCTTGGGCGATACATCCATGAATTGCACTTTATCAGCGGTTGCAAGCGTTGATTCATTGCGATGCCGCACAGCAATCAGCGCATCTGTCAATTTACCCTTCGCATCTTGTGCTGCGCTCGCCTGCGCAATAACGTAGTCACCTTCTTCAATGGCAGAAAGGTAGATCACTGTATCAGTCACTTTTCCATCAACCACTTTGCGATAAGGGCTTTCCAAGAAACCGTATTCATTAGTGCGAGCGTATACCGCCAGTGAATTGATCAAGCCAATGTTGGGTCCTTCTGGCGTTTCAATCGGACAAACACGGCCATAATGTGTTGGATGCACGTCACGCACTTCAAAGCTCGCGCGTTCGCGTGTTAAACCACCTGGCCCTAAGGCTGATACACGGCGCTTATGAGTGATTTCTGATAGCGGATTGTTTTGATCCATAAATTGCGACAATTGGCTTGAACCAAAAAATTCTTTGATAGCCGCTGCAACCGGTTTCGCATTAATTAAATCCTGTGGCATGAGATTTTCTGATTCAGAGAGATTGAGTCGCTCCTTCACAGCACGCTCAACCCGGACCAAGCCGACGCGGAATTGATTTTCCGTCATTTCGCCTACGCTTCGAACGCGACGATTGCCTAAATGATCGATATCATCGACCGTACCCTCACCATTGCGAATAGCAATTAAGGTGGTCAGCACACTGAGAATATCCGCCTTATTCAATACACCTGGCCCTGTGATTTCGGTGCGACCGACGCGACGATTAAACTTCATGCGTCCCACATCCGATAAATCATAACGCTCTGGCGTAAAGAACAGATTTTTAAATAATGTCTCTGCAGCATCCTTGGTCGGTGGCTCACCAGGGCGCATCATACGATAAATTTCAACTAACGCTTCCAAGGGACTGGTCGTCGAATCAACTCGCAGTGTATCGGAAATATAAGCACCACGGTCGATGTCATTGGTATAAAGCGTTTCAAACTTTTTAACCTTAGCAGACATCAACAATTTAATAATATCGGGCGTAATCGCATCATTTGCATTCGCAATAATCTCGCCTGTTTGCGGATGAACGATCACTTTTGCCAACACTTTCCCTAATAAATACTCAGCAGGTACTTCTAATTTTTTAACGCCCGCTTTTTCAAGCTGTTGAATGTGACGCACCGTAATACGGCGCCCTTTTTCAACAATCACTTTGCCTGCTTTTTTAATTTCAAACGGCGCTATATCACCACGCAACCGCTCCGGGATAAGATCCAAGCTAACTTCTTCATTTTGGATATGAAATACGTTATTTTCAAAAAACGTTTTCAAGATTTCTTCAATCGAGCAACCAAGCGCGCGCAATAAAACGGTGACCGGCAATTTACGTCGACGGTCAATACGAGCATAAACGCAATCTTTTGGATCAAATTCAAAATCAAGCCACGAACCACGGTAAGGAATAACACGCGCAGAAAATAGTAATTTACCGGAGGAATGCGTTTTTCCGCGATCATGCTCAAAAAACACGCCAGGAGAACGATGTAACTGCGACACAATAACACGCTCTGTGCCATTGATCACGAACGTACCATGATCCGTCATCAAGGGCAAATCGCCCATATAAACTTCTTGCTCTTTCACTTCTTTAACAACTTTTGCGGCGGCCGAGGCTTCTTTATCAAAGTGCACTAAGCGCACTTTCACTCGCAGCGAAGAGGCGTAGGTCAGCCCACGCATTTTACATTCTTTCACATCAAAAATAGGATCGCCTAAGCGATAGTTCACATAATGCAATTCGGAATAACTGGAAAAACTAATGATAGGGAAAACGGAGCTAAACGCCGCCTGTAACCCAGAATTCAAACGCTTCTCAGGGTCTGTATCAGCCTGTAAAAATTTATAGTATGACTCTAATTGCAACCCCAGCAACTGAGGCGTCTCAATCGTACTTTGATGATTTCCGAAGGTTTTACGAATTCGTTGTTTTTTGGGACGTGTGCCTACTAAACCTCGCGCTAAACCCATACTTATCACCTCTGATAATCATCTATAAAAGCTTTCTACTTCGTGTTGCAGCAATAAAAGGGTATGGTGGGCACCGCAAAAAGGGCTTTACCCACCCTACATTTTTACTCTTACTTTATTTCAACGCTTGCGCCTGCTTCTTCTAGCTGCTTCTTGATTTCAGCTGCTTGCACCTTGTTCACGCCTTCTTTTACAACAGTTGGGGCTGCTTCAACGAGATCTTTTGCTTCTTTCAAGCCAAGACCTGTGATCGTACGAATTGCCTTAATCACATTGATCTTGTTTTCGCCCGTCTTTGTCATCATGACGTTAAATTCAGTCTTCTCTTCAACTGCTTCAGCAGCAGCGGCAGGAGCGGCAACGGCAACGGCAGATGCAGCTGACACACCGAATTCTTCTTCCATCATTTTAATGAGCTCAACAATTTCCATGACTGGCTTTTTTGCGATCGCTGACAAAATATCTTGGTTACTAATACTCATGACTTTATATGCTCCACTTAATAGTTAAATAATTTAAATTGTTTATATTGTTTATCCTGCTAACTTCTGATCGCGCAATGCGGCGAATGTGCGCACTAACTTGGCATGAGGCGCAGCCAATGTACGAACAAACTTCTCAACAGGCGCTTTCATCACACCCATTAATTGTGCAATCGCTTCATCACGGGTCGGCAAGCTTGCTAGACGATCCAAATCGTTGGCCAAATAAAACTTTCCATCGATAGATAAGGCTTTGACAGACAATTTTTCAAATTTCTTTGAAAACTCCTTCATCAAGCGCGCTGCGGCACCTGGATCCGACACCGAAAAAGCCAATACAAGCGGTCCCACCAACGCTTCATTCATGCAAGCAAATGAAGTGCCTTCAAAAGCACGACGCGCTAACGTATTGCGAACCACCTGAACGCGCACACCTGATCGTCTAGCTGATTGTCGTAAGTCCGTCATTTGAGCAACGGTCAGTCCGGCATAATTAGCTGCTACCACAGATATGGCTTTTTCAGCAATGCGGCTCACTTCAGCCACAATATTTTTTTTACCATCCAATCTTAAGGCCACGCCTTTCTCCCTCGTTAATTAACAAACAGCAACGCCCGAAAGCATTACCACCATCTGCGTAGGTCAATTATCTTTTTTAAAGATAATAGATTAAGCGTTTCCGCACCGACGATCTTTGACAGGAATTGCTGTAGGGCCTGTCAAAACAGGCCCTTCCCTCAAAACCTTACACAAAGTCTTTTTTAAAACAATTAAGCAACGGTTGACACATCAATCTGTAAGCCAGGGCCCATGGTGCTAGACACAGTTAACTTCTTTAAATACACACCTTTTGCGGAAGGAGGCTTTGCTTTTCGCAAGGCACCCATTAACGCTGTAATATTTTCAACTAATGCTTCCACGGAAAAACTTGCCTTTCCAACCATGCACTGCACGATGCCTGCTTTATCCGTGCGGTAACGCGCTTGACCCGATTTAACATTTTTGACAGCCGACGCTACATCCATCGAAACCGTTCCGTCTTTTGGATTAGGCATCAACCCTCGGGGACCTAACACTTGGCCCAACTGACCCACAACGCGCATTGCATCAGGTGTTGCAATCACCACATCAAAATTCATTTCACCTGCTTTCACTTTTTCAGCGAGATCCTCAAGCCCAACAATATCAGCGCCGGCTTTTAAAGCAGCATCCGCATTAGCGGCAGACGTAAACACAGCGACTCGAATCACTCGACCCGTTCCCGCTGGTAATACAACAGAACCACGGATCGCTTGATCCGACTTTCGTGAGTCCACACCTAAATTCACACTAATTTCAACACTTTCATCAAACTTGGCATTGGCCACGCTTTTCATGAATACCAATCCTTCGGTCAAAGGATACACTTTACCGGCTACCATTTTTTCTTTAATCGCGCGCAATCGCTTAGACATGATTACAATCCTCCTTCAACATCAACACCCATGCTGCGAGCACTGCCCGCCAACATGCTGACTGCAGCCTCGAGACTCGCGGCGTTTAAATCAGGCATTTTAATTTTTGCAATCGCTTCAAGCTGTTTGCGTGTAATTTTTCCCACTTTATTCGAGTGGGGCGTGCTGCTTCCTTTCTCTAATTTGATCGCTTCTTTGATCAAGTAAGAGGCGGGAGGTGTTTTAATAATAAATGTAAAGCTACGATCTTCGTAGACTGTAATTTGAACAGGCAATGGTTTGCCTTGGCATTCAGGTGTTTGTGTTTTTGCATTAAACGCTTTGCAAAAATCCATGATGTTAACGCCTTGCTGACCCAATGCAGGACCAACCGGCGGACTGGGATTGGCGGAACCTCCCGTCACTTGCAACTTCACTAGGGCTTTTACTTTCTTTCTTGATGCTGACATTTTACTCTCCTATGGGTACAAACGCTTTTTAGAGCTCCCCTGTTAATACTCTTCTCTCATTTTCCCCCCTCCCCTTGTGGGAGAGAGGGTGACGCGCGTTTTATACGCGACGGGTGAGGGGAAGAGCTATCACCTATTAATACACTAACCCTTTTCCACCTGGTCAAACTGCAAATCAACCGGTGTTGAACGACCAAAAATCAATACAGCGACACGCAATCGATTTTTCTCGTAGTTCACTTCTTCTACAACACCGTTAAAGTCAGCAAACGGTCCGTCAATAACGCGCACCACTTCGCCCATCTCAAAGAGAATTTTTGGCTTAGGCTTATCCGTGCTATCTTGAACGCGTTGTAAAATAATATTCGCTTCTTTTTCTGTAATCGGAGCAGGTTTATCGCTGGTACCGCCAATAAAGCCAAGCACCTTGGGTGTTGAGCGAATCAAATGCCACGTTTGATCATTCATTTCCATCTCAATGAGCACATAACCAGGGAAAAATTTTCGTTCACTTTTTCTTTTTTGCCCTGCACGTAATTCAATCACTTCTTCTGTTGGAACTAAAATTTCGCCAAAAAAATGTTCGATACCTGCTTCGCGAATACGTTCAGACAAAGCTCGCTTCACATGATTTTCATATCCAGAATACGCATGAACGACATACCAACGCTTTTTTTGTTCTACCTGATCCACCATTATCTATTTATCCTCTTTGCCCGGTCAGAGAACCAATGAGCCAAACGGAAGCACCGTCAATGCCCCATAAAATCAATGCCAACACAATAACCATAGCGACGACAAATAATGTCGTCTGCAGAGTTTCGCGATGTGTTGGCCACACCACTTTCCGCAGCTCCATGCGCGATTCTACGGCAAAATGGTACGCTTTTTTCCCTTGAGACGTCTGCAGCAGGATCGCAGTCAGCACGCCCAATAGAAAAAGCCAAGCCAATAGACGCAAAGGCCAGGGCTGCCCATTATAATGATAATTCGCCAAGATACCAGAAAAAATTAAAAAAATGACTAATAGCCATTTCGCTTTATTGTATTTTACTTCTGAGACAACACCTTGCCGTCCTTCTATGGCCCCTTTCAACACACTTCTATCCCCTTTCGAAAAGACTCACTGCCCAGGAGTTCCCGCTCTCATGAGCGCAAACTCCTTCCTTGATTTAGATGCTTCGCAAAAGTGCGACTTTTGCTTGCAGCCAAGGGGGAGGATCACGATTCTCCCCCTTGGCAAACCCCCGTCGCGCATTGTCAGCAAAAATCGCTAACCGCATTTACATGGCAGGCCAGGAGGGCATCGAACCCCCAACCTGCGGTTTTGGAGACCGCTGCTCTGCCAATTGAGCTACTGGCCTATACTACTCTTTTCTCTGATTTACCCCATTTTCAAAGGGGGCGAATCATTTATTCTATTACTTTCGCTACAACTCCAGCACCCACTGTACGTCCGCCTTCTCGAATAGCGAAGCGCAATCCTTCTTCCATTGCGATAGGGGCGATCAATGTGATGATCATGTTAATATTATCACCCGGCATTACCATCTCTACACCATCCGGTAACTGGCATTCACCCGTTACGTCTGTGGTTCGGAAGTAGAACTGAGGACGGTATCCTTTGAAGAATGGAGTATGTCGTCCGCCTTCTTCTTTAGAGAGAATATACACTTCTGCTTCAAACTTCGTATGGGGCGAGATAGAGCCTGGGGCTGCTAATACTTGGCCTCTTTCCACTTCTTCACGCTTTGTACCACGAAGCAATACGCCGACGTTATCGCCTGCGCGTCCTTCGTCTAGCAATTTACGAAACATTTCAACGCCGGTACAGGTTGTTTTGATCGTGGGCTTTAATCCGATGATTTCAAGATCGCCACCGACTTTAACAATACCACGCTCAACACGGCCTGTGACCACGGTTCCGCGACCTGAGATAGAGAACACATCTTCGATCGGTAATAGAAAGGGCTTGTCGATTTGTCTTTCAGGTTGTGGGAAATAATCATCCATTGCTTCGGCGAGCTTTAATACAGAAGGGACGCCGATGGGGCTAGTATCACCCTCTAGTGCTTTTAAGGCAGAACCAATCACGATCGGTGTCTTTTCGCCTGGGAAGTTATAGCTGGTGAGCAAGTCACGAACTTCCATTTCCACTAAATCTAACAATTCTTGGTCATCGACCATATCGGCTTTGTTTAAATAAACAACGATATAAGGAACACCGACTTGGCGAGCCAATAAGATATGTTCGCGTGTTTGTGGCATAGGGCCATCAGCAGCGGAGCAGACTAGAATAGCACCGTCCATTTGAGCGGCACCCGTAATCATGTTCTTGACGTAATCAGCGTGTCCTGGGCAATCCACGTGAGCGTAGTGTCTTTTAGCTGAATCGTATTCAACGTGGGCTGTGGCGATCGTAATACCACGAGCGCGCTCTTCAGGGGCTTTATCAATTTGGTCATAGGCGAGCACTTCTCCGCCGTAGATGGCAGCAAGACACTTAGTGAGTGCGGCTGTTAACGTTGTTTTACCATGGTCAACGTGTCCTATCGTCCCCACATTGAGATGTGGCTTGTTTCGTTCAAATCGTGCTTTTCCCATGCTGTGCTCCTAAAATATTATAAAAAAACTTGTTATTTACCAGCTTACTTCTTTTTTATGACTTGCTCCGCGATACTCATCGGTGCTTCGTTGTATTTCGCAAACTCCATGGTATATGTCGCACGACCCTGCGTCATTGAGCGCAGATCCGTTGCATAACCAAACATTTCACCTAATGGCACTTCTGCATGAATAATTTTGCCAGAAGGACCATCATCCATTCCCTGCAACACACCGCGACGTCGGCTTAAATCGCCCATGATATCGCCCATGTATTCTTCCGCTGCAATCACTTCTACTTTCATAACAGGCTCTAACAAAACAGGACGAGCCTTCTTAGCCCCTTCTTTGAAAGCCATAGACCCTGCGATCTTAAATGCCATTTCATTCGAATCGACATCATGGTACGAACCATCAAATAAAGTGACTTTTACGTCAACGACTGGAAATCCTGCAATCACACCATTCTTTAATTGCTCTTGAATACCTTTATCTACAGCAGGAATGTACTCTCTAGGAATTGAACCGCCCACCACCGCATTTTCAAACTCATAGCCTGTGCCGGCTTCTTTTGGTTCAAGACGAATCCAGACATGGCCGTACTGACCGCGACCACCGGACTGCTTAACATACTTTCCTTCTTGCTCAACCGTCCCTCTGATCGTTTCTCGATAAGCCACTTGTGGCTTGCCGACGTTAGCATCAACGCTGAATTCGCGCTTCATGCGATCAACAATAATTTCAAGATGTAGCTCGCCCATCCCTTCAATAATGGTTTGGCCGGATTCTTCATCGGTGTGCACACGGAAAGAAGGATCTTCTTGAGCCAACTTACCTAACGCAAGACCCATTTTTTCTTGGTCTGCTTTTGTTTTTGGTTCAACTGCTACTGCAATCACAGGCTCAGGGAAAATCATTTTTTCCAATTGAATGACGTGATCTGTCGCACAAAGCGTATCGCCTGTTGACACCTTCTTCAACCCTACTGCTGCAGCAATATCACCTGCACAGACTTCTTTAATTTCCTGACGGGTGTTCGCATGCATCTGCAATAAACGGCCGATACGCTCTTCTTTGTCTTTCACTGGATTGTAAACCGTGTCACCAGACTTCAAGACGCCTGAGTAAACACGAAAATACGTCAGCGTACCTACGTAAGGATCTGTTGCAATTTTAAAAGCTAATGCGGAAAACGGTTCGTTGTCGGCAGGATGCCTTTCTGCAAGCGTTTCTGCTGCATCGTTCAGGTGGCCTTTGATGGCGGGAACGTCTTTCGGGGAAGGGAGGTATTCAACGACAGCATCTAACATCGCTTGCACGCCTTTGTTTTTAAAGGCAGAGCCACATAACATCAAAATAATTTCATTTTTAATCGTACGAGCTCGCAATCCTTGCTTGATTTCCGCTTCCGTTAAATCACCTTCTTCCAAATACTTATTCATTAATTCTTCAGACGCTTCAGCAGCCGCTTCAACCATCGTTTCGCGCCACTTTTTGCATTCTTCTAGCATAGAGGGGCTAATCTCACGCGCATCATATGTCATGCCGAGATTCGCTTCATTCCAATAAATCGCTTTCATTCGAACTAAATCAATAACGCCTTCAAAATGTTCTTCTGCCCCAATCGGTAACTGAATGGGAATAGGGTTAGCGGCCAATCGAGCACGCACTTGACCCACTACGCGCAAGAAATTAGCGCCAGCTCTATCCATTTTATTGACAAAGCCAATACGAGGAACGCCATAGCGATTCGCTTGACGCCAAACGGTTTCACTTTGAGGTTCAACGCCACCCACTGCACAAAACACAGCGCAGGCACCATCGAGCACGCGCAATGAGCGCTCCACTTCAATGGTAAAATCAACGTGACCTGGAGTATCAATGATATTAATGCGATGCTGAGGAAATTGCTTGTCCATACCGTACCAAAAACAGGTGGTCGCAGCAGAAGTGATGGTAATGCCTCTTTCTTGCTCTTGCTCCATCCAGTCCATGACAGCGGCACCTTCGTGCACTTCGCCGATCTTGTGGGAAACACCCGTATAATAAAGGACTCGCTCTGTTGTTGTTGTTTTGCCTGCGTCAATATGTGCCATAATGCCAATATTTCGGTAGCGGTCGATTGGTGTTGTTCGTGCATTGCCCACAGTTTTTTCCTCTACCAACGATAATGTGCAAATGCTTGGTTAGCTTTTGCCATTCTATGAATATCATCACGCTGCTTCACTGCAGCACCCCGTCCTTCGATGGCATCGAGTATTTCAGCTGCTAAGCGCAATACCATGGTTTTTTCACCACGAGCATTAGCGGATCGCGCCAACATACGCATTGCAAGCGCCAAACCACGCTCTGGATTGACTTCAATAGGCACTTGATACGTTGCACCACCGACTCGTCGGGATTTCACTTCAACCGTCGGACGAATGTTATGCAATGCTTTTTCTAATAATTCTAAATTCTCTTTGCTTGCAGCAACTTTCACTTTGCCGTGGCTACCGGTACCGGTTGTGCCCGCATCGCCTTCATCATCTTGCTTTTTGCTGGAAACCACTGCGCCTTTGTTTTTATGAAGTCGCTTGGTCACTTCAGACAATGCGTCGTAAACGATTTTTTCAGCGATGGATTTCTTCCCCGCACGCATCACGACATTGATGAACTTCGCTAATCGCTCACTTCCGTATAACGGATCTGGCAGAATCTCTCTTTTGACCGCAGCTTTTCTTCTTGGCATAACTCTATTCTTCCCATTTAAAAAACGATAACGTTATATGGACTACTTCTTCGGTTTTTTAGCACCGTACTTCGATCGGCCTCGACGACGGCTTGCAACACCTACCGTATCCAAGCTACCGCGCACGATATGGTAACGCACACCAGGTAAATCTTTTACTCGACCACCGCGAATTAACACAACCGAATGCTCTTGAAGGTTGTGTCCTTCACCACCAATATAAGCGGTTACTTCATGACCACTTGTTAAGCGAACACGGGCCACTTTACGCAACGCTGAGTTCGGCTTTTTAGGTGTCGTGGTATATACACGTGTGCATACCCCTCGCTTTTGAGGCGATTGGTTCAACGCAGGTACGTTCGATTTTACTATTCTTGGAGCCCGTGGCTTACGCACAAGCTGATTAATCGTTGGCATTCTTAAAACTCCAGCCTAATAATTGTACAGTTACAAAAAGTTACCGCTCATCGATTTCGACAGAGGAGGCGGGATTCTATATAGGGAGCGCATACCTTGTCAAGCAAGACTGTGAAATTATTGAAGCAATTACGCAAGAAACATAGAGACTGCCTGAAATGGCTCAATAGACTCTCTGTTTAATACGCATTCCGATGAATAAATCCTTTGAAGAGCGTCAACCATATGATCTTCAAATCGAGTGCTAACGACCAATGATCGATGTAATAAAAATCATACTCGATACGTTTTTGCATTTTTTCAAGCGTATCCGTTTCGCCGCGCCAGCCATTCACTTGCGCCCAACCCGTAATACCCGGCTTTACCTTGTGTCGCTGCATATAGGCGTTGATCGAATCCTTATAGTATTCATTATGAGACACGGCATGGGGGCGAGGCCCCACGATCGACATACGGCCCTGCAACACATTAATAAACTGCGGCAGCTCATCTAAGCTCGTTTTACGTAGCCATCGGCCGAGAGGTGTCACGCGCGCATCAAACGCTCTTGCCTGGCTCACTAACCCTGACTCCGCGTGCTCAAACATCGTCCGAAATTTATAAACTTTAATGATGCGTCCGTCCCACCCATGACGCAACTGCTTAAAAAGCACAGGACCTTTCGATGTCCATTTAATCAAAATGGCAATCATTGCAAATAAGGGGCTGATACCAATCAAAATAAGAGCGGCCAATACCCTATCTTCAATTGCTTTCACGTAACGATTAATGCCCATCATTGGTGTGACATTGATATTTAATGCGGGAAAACCGAGCACATCCGTCATGGCCCGACTCGTCAAATCGAGCCCCAATAAATCCATCACAAATCGAACGCTAATCGTTTGATGGCGCAATGCATGTATTAACTCTTTAGCCCGCTCTTCTTCTTTTAACGGTAATGCTAGCCAAATTTCATCGACCGTCTCTTTCATCGTGATGAAATACGCCTCTAAATCGACAGGGGTCTTTAAAATGGGAACACCATTTACATCTCTTTCAAGGGCAGCATCATCAAATAAGTGAATAATGCGGAATCCTGTCCACGGTGCCTGTTGAATCATGGCGATCAATGCTTGACCCATCTTCCCTGCGCCAATGATGATGACACGACGCTCGTTCCAGCCGCGGGATCGACAGAGACGCAGAAACAATAAAAGAGCACAACGCAATAACAGCAGAGACACCACTGAAACTATGCCCCATAGCAAAAACCAACTACGCGAAAAATGCTCGCCCGTTTTAGTCAAGAACGCAAAACCAGCCAAGAGAATGAGCACAACGCTCATCGCTTGAATGAGAGTTCTAATATAGTGCATCCACGAATGAGTGCGGACAGAGCGATACAAGCCAAACCAAGGAAAAACAACCGCCATCAATAATGCAGCAAAACTCAACGCCTCTACATAATCACGCGTCATGTAAAAAGACTCGAATTTATAGCAATAAACACTAATCCCCGAGAGAGAAACGACGACAATATCCAAGGCACGCAAGGTGATAGATAGAATTTCAGCGTGCTCTTTAACGAGCCCGCGAGGAAAAAGCGTCTGCTGATCAAGCGTCTTCATGCCAATACTCTAGATCTGATAATCGGTAAACGCAAGTCTATTGACCCCCAACCGACATTAATCGAAATTCAGGGGTGCTATGGTTTCGGCTGCTTCGAATCATGAGGCCTGGTCTGCGCGAAACCAAAACCCGCTCCTATCGATTGCCCAATTGGCGCCACGACTGCCGTTGAAACAGGAATCGAAAAATCAACAACCGTCTGCACAGCAGCATGCTCAAGAAAGATACTTCTTGCGCCGCCTGTCACCAAGCTACTCAATACACTGAACGTACTGCTTGTTACATTAGCTGCTTTATCGCTCCATTGAACATCTCGAAGCAGCTGACCCGCCCGTGAATTAGGCTGGCGATAACAAAAAACAGATGCTATTCCATCAGTAATACTATCTAACACTTTCTTGAATGCGCTCGGCGCAAAAAAGAGTTTGATTCCCACATTTGCTCCACTTGCAATGAATCCACCCGCCATCGCAAAACCTGACGAGAGATGATACGACACTAGAAAATCAAACACTTTGTGATAAAATAAATCCCCGACAAAAGGAATCAAAAAACACATCACCACTCCGATAATAGCCCATTTCGCTACATCTCCCGCAGAGAATGATTCTTTTTTATCGTGTGGTTGAGAAGGATGGCCATATAAAATCTTGTCGACATACAAAATCATGGTACCAATCTCAAACGCGCCGCCGAATGCATAGGCCAATGGCATACCGCCCGCTGCTAGAACGGAACCCGATAACGCTACATAGGCCAATGCACTTAACAGAGCAAGCGCAACAACAAACGCAACCCACAGAATACGATTCCAAGATAATGAAGCCTCTTCTTGCCCCTCACTTTGCAAGCGCTGTCGATTAAATGTCTTGTATAAACTCGGCTGATATACCGCATAAAAGGCAGAAAATACACAAATCGATAACGGCACAACCCAGAGCAAATTACCCCATGAGAAAAGCGCTACTACCGTCATGCCCGCACCACCAAAAACAAGCGCCGTCACAAACACGCCGCCTACCGCAGAAACGATGCCCACCACGCGCGCCAAGCTAAAATTCGTATTCTTTATCGCACGCTTTTCCTCTTTCCTGGAAAAGGTACCACCCTCACCATAATAGGTAGAATCCGACAGAGAAAAATCCTCTTCGATGTAATGATCGCCTTCTTCTTTTATTCGTTTTAAAATTTTATGCTTTTGAGCAAAACGATTCACCGCTATTTTTAGCAATCGCAATGTCTCGGGCTTGACTTCTGTTTTATGCTTTTGAATCTCGAATAAGTAATCTTTAAATAAACCCCAAAATTCGTCGGGAGACTTCTTCGCATCACATGATTCGATTTCTTCCCATATATTGCAATGAACCGGCGTTCCTATTTTATAAACCAAATCAATCAGGTCGATAAAATCAGCATGATCGGAATTTTCCCGACGGCCATCCCATACTGTTTTTATCCAAGCCCGTGCATGCTTCCCGCGATAATAACGACCGCCAAATAAATTGCGGAGCCAACCCAATACCGAGGTCTGATCCTTTTTGATTTTGTCTTCGTATCGTTTGGCTATTTCTTGATATTCTGTAAGATAGGACGCAAAATCGCGTTTTTGTTCTTTACTTTCTGCTGCTGCGCTCGACATAAAAGAAAAACTCCTCTTAATTTATGTACTATTTGTGCTGTTATTATACATATACTACGTAGAAACAGGTAATGTTTTTGTTATCCGCCTAAAAATAAGTTAACATGATGAATAATAAGGACTTTAATACCAACATGCTAAAAACCATTAAACGCTTCATCACACTCGAATCTAGCACCGGCATCTTGCTCGGATTCGCTGCACTGTTTGCTATTATCATTAAGAACTCCTCTTTAACCGCTTTTTATGATTCAATTATCAATCTACCCTTATCAATCAACATCGGTGAATTTTTAATAAAAAAACCGGCGATCATTTGGGTGAATGATTTTTTAATGGCATTCTTTTTTCTACTCGTTGGATTAGAGCTCAAACGAGAATGGCTTGAAGGACAGCTCTCCAAAAAAGTGAATTGCGCGCTACCTCTCATTGCCGCGCTCGGCGGGATTATTTTTCCTGCATTGATTTATGTCTATTTTAATAGAGAAAACGCCGTCGCCCTTCAAGGCTGGGCTATTCCTGCTGCGACTGATATTGCATTTGCGTTAGGCGTGCTATCGTTGTTGGGTAATCGCATTCCGAGCTCACTAAAACTGTGCTTGCTTTCTCTTGCCATTTTTGATGATTTAGCCGCGATTCTGATTATCGCACTCTTCTACACGGATAATCTCTCCCTCATCTGGTTGCTGATCAGCGCCCTTCCCTTGTTTATGTTAAGTATTCTCAATAAATATGCTATTCGATTCTTAACACCTTATTTATTGATTGGATTATTACTTTGGATTTGCATTTTAAAATCCGGCATTCACCCCACCATTGCGGGGATATTGCTCGCGCTCTTTATCCCGCTGCAAGCCGGTTCATGCTCCCCCCTTAAAACCATCGAGCATCGCCTCCACCCTTTAGTATCCTTTTGTATCCTACCCCTGTTTGCTTTTTTCAATGCGGGCGTTTCATTGCAAGGATTATCAATACATGCATTCACACAGCCGATTGCACTAGGCATCATGGCAGGATTATTTTTTGGAAAACAAATCGGTGTCATGTTTTTTTCGTTTGTGGGAGCACGGTGTGGGTGGTGCGCCCTACCGATTGATGTCACCTGGCGACAATATTATGGGATGGCTATTTTAACAGGCATTGGTTTTACGATGAGTTTATTTATCGGCATGCTCGCGTTTTCAGATCCCGCGCTCCACACAAGTGTACGCTTAAGCGTCATTGCAGGGTCGCTCGCATCAGGCATCATAGGATATAGCATACTATTTTTCGCCCGCTCACCTCGCCACTATTCCCACACCCTATATTGTCATCCCCACGAAGGTGGGGATCCATCCTGAAAATATGCTCGACTATACAATTCTGCATTAATCTATAGATGGGTCCCCGCCTTCGCGGGGATGACAGCGCGCGAGACAGGAAACACCCAGTAACGCGCTAAAAAATAATTGAGATTGACTGTCACACCAAGCGATATAAGCATCCCCCAATATGGCGAAAGATGCAGATGTTCCACGACAAAACAGGTGATTGCAAACGTCACCAAAAAACTTATTCCGATCATCGTTAGATAGCGTGGAAGCTGCCCAAAAGGACAGTGATGATGACTATCAAAGGCAAATCGTCTGTTCGATGTAAAATGCACCATGACAGACATCACGTAGGCTATCACAACAGACACCTTATAGTTGCAGTGCAAGCCTTTAAAAAAAACAGTAAATGACCCGAAATACACCATGGCGGATAATAGCCCCACCATAATAAAAATAGACATCGACTTTTTGTGTGCCATCATATAGCTATATGTAAAACGGATTATTCGTTTAGGCAATGTAAAGCATCCTTATTGTTGATAGGCTTTCCACAAATCGTAAACGGGGCCTGGGTGATTCAATAAGTCGGCCGTTGACCCTGAAATCAACTCACCCCCCTCGCTCAGCATGATAATGGAATCAAATAGCGGCAGCAAATGCAATCGATGTAAGGACACGATCATCGCAGCATCCGGAAAAGCGTGGATCACGCCCGACAGAATCTCTTTTTCGGTGAATAAATCCACGCTCGATGTGGGTTCATCCATTAAAATTAACGAACTGAACCGCGCCGCAAACAAGCCTCGGGCCAAGGCTAAGCGTTGCTTTTGGCCAACTGATAAATTCAATCCCTTTTCGCGAATATCCGTTTCAAACCCCAAGGGCAATGTTTCCAAAACGGCTAAAAATCCTGCGAGTTTCGCGGCATCAAGCATCGCGCTATCTGTCGTCTCTAAATCCATCGTAATATTAAACGCAATCGTATTTTCAAAGATCTCGGGGTCCTGTGGAATCAGTGTCGTAATCGCTCTCAAGGGTTCAAGTGAATCGAATGATATACCATCAATAGCAAGATGCACGCTCGCTGGCACATACAACCCAGATATAATATTTAACAACGTACTTTTACCACCCCCACTCAAACCAATTAATGCTATTTT
Source organism: Legionellales bacterium (assembly GCA_947478495.1). GTDB lineage: Bacteria > Pseudomonadota > Gammaproteobacteria > DSM-16500 > DSM-16500 > CANJVW01. The sequence goes on from CANJVW010000001.1 coordinate 112,593, forward strand.
CTCACCACGCTTCACCGAAAAAGCCGTTTTATTAAAGATATGCCTCGATGCGCTGCCTGCATGATAAAAAACAAGCTCTGAAATATGGAGGGTATGCCACTGTCTCGCAACTTGTTCCCCCGCAGGAATGTGGGCCAACTGTTTGATATCTTCCAATATAGGCTCTATCCCTCGGATGTCGGTATCCATACGCACCAATTCACTGTATTTGCTGCTAAGCTCTTTGAACACATTACCCAAATCGAGTTGGTAACGAAACATCATCACGACTGTTCCGATCATGAGTGCGCCCGTTGCATGTAGCGCGTGAACAATATAACCGATCAAAAGAATCGCTTGTACAATCGACAGAAATACCATCATGGAAAACCATTTTACTTCGTTGAGCGCAACGTCTTTACGAAAAGCAGGCCAAACGGCCATCATGCGCTGAATAAAGTGATTGTGCGTTAACTTACCCAATCGCAACGTCAACACGGTTGTCATGTTGGTAATGTAATCAAATAAAATAGCGCCGACGCCATTATCGATTTCATTTTGCTTATCATAGAGCGGGATCAATCGACGATCAAAGACAATCACAATCCACATCACAATCACTGAAGTGGCTAAGCTGAACAAACCAATTGGTAGCGATATCCAGAGCAAAAAGCCAACAGACATCAAAAACATCACAATAGTCTGGGCATAGGTAAATTGATTCTCTCCAAATTGACGCAAGGCTGTTGCTGCTCTAAAAAAACGAGTAAACACATTGCCGGAATGATGATTTTGATGCCACTGAAGAGGAAGATGCGTCAGTTTCTCATACACACTTTGGCGAAAGTCTTGTTGAACCCTCAAGGCAACCTTACGCTCCACAATGCGGGCCGGGCCATGAAATGCCCAAAACAACAATAACACCCCCACATCCATCAACAGCCACATGATCAATTCCATCAAACGAGCCGGTGAAAAATGCTGCAACACATCCACTGCACGGCCAAATATATAAGGACTCAACCCCAACGCGATTTGCGCAACGATTAATGCAATATAATAGCCAACAATCGAAAAACGCCATCGGGCGCCGTAGTGCCATACTGTGCTAATTAAGTTAAAATAAGGATTTTTCATAGAAATCTCAGTACATGTTCATCTATTTTACATATTTAATGTTATTTTATCAATCAGCAACCTTTTAAAAATGCACATAATATGGCACACTGCCCGCTATGACAGCAGACAATCATCGAGCTATCTATTGGGCAGAGTCAGCAGTGGTGTTATATCTTGTTGCGCCTTTGTTCTTGTTTTTCTGTTTTTATATTCGCCCCGAAGTCGGTATCCCGGGATGTGGCTTAATCGCGTGGTGCATTTACTCTATTTGGAAAAAAACACAGTGGTCAGCCATTCGGACTGACATCAAATCATTGCTGATCATTCTTCCTATTTCAATCGCCTGGCTCGCACTCGGTGGAAATTTTGGCGGTTTGCCACAAAACGCAGATTGGTTAAAACATTATGCTGTCATCAATTTTATTGCTCAGCATAGCAATCAACTCAGCGATACCTATCATGGTCACTTTGAAGTACTTCGAGAATATTTAGGGTGGTACCTTATTCCCGGGCTTATTGTGAAAGCCCTCAACGGACACGATCAAGTATTGGCTGCGGGGATTTGGACATTAATAGGTATTGTGCTTTTCTTTGCATTAATCACTCATCACTTAAAAAGGAAAATGAAGCACGCAAGGCTGATTGTACCACTTGTATTTATCTTGTTTAGCGGCTTGGATATCATCGGATTTTTTCTAACACACCATAGGCTAGAATTTAATGTGGCATTTTGGGCAGGTTGGATACACTACAGTTCAAACACCTCCTCTCTTTTCTGGGCGCCCGAACATGCATTGCCGAGCTGGCTCGGTATCGCCATTTTAATGAGACAAATAGATCGCGCGACCTTGACACCCTATGTTGTGTTGATCGGTTCAGCTATTCTGTTTTGGTCCCCTTTTGCAATGATAGGACTCTTGCCCTTTGGTCTAGCTGTCATCCTAAAAAATGATGCTAAGAAAATCCTATTAAATAAACAGACTGTTGCCACCTTGCTCTTGATCACACTACCTTTAATTCTTTACCTAACAGCCAATACTCAAGATATTTTGCGCGGATGGATTTGGGAAAACAGATGTGTGTATACTCAGACCCCCTGTTTTACAGGATTAGGGTATGCCCAATTTTTACTAATTGAAATTGGTGCCATTGTCATTCTCTTGTTTGCCAACAAAGAGACTCGATCCCTTTTTCTAGTGCTTGCAACAGGCAGTTTAATGCTTATCCCTCTCTATCGAATAGGTTTCTGGACCGATTTGGCAAAATCTGGCTCCATTCCTGCGCTAGCATTTTTGAGTATTGGCATGGCTCGTCTCATGGGATCAAAGACCACCCCCTCTATCAAAATAATTGCGGTTGTACTATTAGCGATCGGAATTATTTCTCCTATATGTGAAGTAGGGCGCCTCTCTGGTTGGCTGCGGACTGCTAAGGCTAATCCTTCTATTACATTTACTATGCCGTTTATTTGGAACACGCCGTCATTTCTCCCACAGTATTTCTCCGATCAACCTATTTGGGTGTTGCGATCATGACAAATGATAAGCGAACTCTATATTGGGCAGAGTCAGCCGCTGTTTTATATCTCGTCGCACCTTTATTCTTATTTTTCTGTTTCTATATTCGCCCTGAAGTGGGCTTGCCGGGCTGCGGTTTCATCACGTGGTGTATTTACTCTATTTGGAAAAAAACACATTGGTCTATTACTCGAACCGACATCAAATCATTATGGATTATCCTCCCCATTTCAATCATCTGGCTAATGCTCGCTGGCAATTTTGGTGGTTTGTCGCAAAATTCCGATTGGCTAAAACATTATGCCGTCATCAACTTTATTGCGGACCACAGCCCCGCTCTCTCTGATGCGCACAACGGCCTTTTCGAGATATTGCGTTACTATCTGGGTTGGTACCTTATTCCTGGACTCGCTGTCAAGATAGCAGGCGGGCACGGCCAAATACTCTTTTCCAGTCTTTGGATACTGATTGGGATTATTCTTTTCTTTATATTGATCACCCGTCTATTAGGGGAAAAAATCAAGCATGCCTATCTTATCGGCCCCATCGTCTTTATCCTATTCAGCGGGGCGGATATCATCGGATATAGTATCACGCATTTCAAGATCCCTCTTCGATTTCATATTGAATGCTGGGCAGGCTGGGCTCAATATAATGCCAATACAACCACCTTGTTTTGGGCGCCACCTCATGCTATTTCAGCATGGCTTGGCCTATCGATTTTGATGCAACAACTAAAAAAACCTGTCTTGTTGCCATACCTCACGCTGATCTGCTCAGCCATTCTATTCTGGTCCCCTTTTGTTGCAGTAGGGCTGATACCCTTTTGTCTCGCTGTCATGGTAAAATCGGGACTTAAAAATAGCATCATGAATTGGCATCTACCCACAACCGTTATTTTTATTTCATTGCCTATCGTGGCTTATTTAATGGCATATACCACAAATATCCCACACGGACCCATTTGGCTAGATCCATGGGTATGGGATCATGCACCGCATTTTACCTGGCCAGGATATATCTTATTTCTATTATTAGAAATCGGCGCCCCTTTAATTATTTTGTTTGCACAAAAAGATACTCGCAATCGCTTTCTCATCATCGCCACCATCAGTCTCATCTTGATCCCGCTCTATCGAGTTGGAGTATTAAATGACTTTGCAATGCGTGCATCACTTCCAGCTTTGGCTTTTTTGGCAATAGGCATGGCGTATATTATCGGATCGAGTGCATCACCCTATTATTTAAAAATCTCGGTTATCCTCTTACTCACGATAGGCAGCATAACACCGATCGGAGAAGTCGCGAGAGGATTCTTCCCCCCCATTCTTCCTGCAAATCCTGCCACAACATTTGATATGTCTTTTATCGGAAGTGATCCACCCTTTCGTTTGCAATATTTCTCCAGCCAACCTATTCCTATTCTACGACAAGGAACGCCACCATGATCATTGGAAATGGATTGATCGCATCATCCTTTCATCCTCATTTTGAGAATAACGCTGATGTTATTATTTTTGCATCGGGTGTTTCAAACTCGCGTGAAACAAATCCCGCTGCTTTTCAACGCGAAGAACGTTTATTGATGAATGCACTGGCATCTAAAAAATACTTAGTTTATTTCAGCACCTGTAGCCTATCCGATCCTGAGCTACAACAATCACCCTATGTAATGCATAAAATAAAAATAGAAGAGTTGGTGCGCTCATCTAAAGGCTACGCTATTTTTCGATTAACCCAAGTAGTTGGAAAAACATCCAATCCTCACACGCTCACCAACTATTTATACCAACACATTACATCCGATACGCCTTTCCAAATATGGCGCCACGCGAAACGAAATTTAATCGATGTGGATGATGTAGTCTCTATAGCCACTTACTTGATTCAATCACCTCGTATGAGTAGAATAACCGAGAACATTGCATGTCCATTCTCTATCGGAATAGATGAGCTCGTACGAATATTTGAGCATGTTCTACGCAAAAAAGCTGTTTACACGTTGAAAGATGCGGGCGGCGCCTACGCTATCGATACTCGATTAGCAACTGCCGCGGCAAAGAATATTTCCATTGATTTTAATGAAAATTATACTGAAAAACTCCTAAGAAAATATTATGTCTCATAAAAATGCCTGTCAACTCTCTATCGTGATTCCTGTTTATCAAAGTGAGAAAATATTATCTCAGCTTGTCACAGAGATGCAGCGCGTCATGGACACCCTCCAGACAATAAGAAATAGTTACGAGATTATCTTTGTATGTGACCAATCGCCCGACAACAGCTGGCAAGTCATTCAATCGTTATCAACCCATTTTCCAGAAGTGAAGGGTATCTTACTTCGCATTAACGCGGGGCAACACAATGCGCTCATGGCAGGATTTTCTGAAGCAACAGGAAAAATCATTGTCACAATGGATGATGATCTACAGCATTCGCCATCTGATATCCCTGCATTGCTCGACGCAATCCATGCTGGAAAAGATGTCGTCTATGCGCAATTTAAAAAACGCAAACACGCCCTGTGGAAGCGAATGGGTAGCGGGTTGAATGATATCGTCGCAGGCTATTTACTACAAAAACCCAAGGGACTCTACCTCTCTCCTTTTCGAGCTATGAAAGCGGCTATCCGAGATGATATCCTGCGTTATCGTGGCCCTTATGTCTATGTAGACGGTTTAATTTTATCTGTCACACAAAACATTGCGATGATAGATGTGGATCATTACGATCGAGCGATTGGGAACAGCGGATACAGCTTTCGAAAATCGGTTTCGCTTTGGCTCAAGATGGCAACGAATTTTTCGATTGTACCCCTTCGCATTACATCCTTTCTCGGATTGCTTTTTGCGAGCATAGGATTTGTATTAGCGCTTCTTTTCATTATACAAAAATTGACGCTCGACCGCATGCCAACCGGTTGGTCTTCCCTGATTGTAACGATTCTCATCATTGGTGGCGTTCAGTTGCTCGCGCTAGGTATGCTCGGTGAATACCTTGGGCGCGTATTGCTAACGCTCAATGTCCGACCGCAATATGTCATTGGTGAGACCATTAACTGTTGGATTACATCTAGAGAGACTGCCCATGTCGAAACAATATGATGTCGCGATCGTTGGCGCAGGATTTACGGGTTTAACAGCTGCATTCGCATTATCCAAACAAGGTCTTAGCGTCATTGTACTGGAATCGGATTCATCCGTCGGTGGGCTTGCTGGTACATTTACCTTTTCTGATGGTGTTGCACTTGAAAAATTTTATCACCATTGGTTTAACAATGATGTGTATGTGCCTGCATTAGTCAAAGAACTTAGGTTGGAAGGAGATGTCGTGATGCTTCCCAGTCGAACCGGGATGTATTTTAATGGCCGACTTTGGAAGCTCTCGACTCCATTAGACTTGCTTCGCTTTAAAGCGTTATCGCTCATCAACCGCATTCGACTCGGTTTGTTTGTGCTGCAAGTGCGGCGCATCAAAGATTGGAAAACGATCGAGCATCTCTCCGCCAAAGAATGGCTTGAATCGCTTTGCGGAAAAACGGTGTATCGTGTCGTGTGGGAACCGCTCATCACCTCCAAATTTTCAATCTATGCGGATGCAGTGAATGCAGTATGGATGTGGAAAAAACTGGTTCTTCGAGGCAGCACACGAAACAAAAAAGGCAATGAAGAGCTGGCGTATTTTAAAGGCGGTTTTGGTCGACTCGCACAAGCCCTGGTTACAGCCATTGAAAAAAACGGCGGCACAGTGCGTCTCAATACACCTATCACCGGCGTCAGCGTCTCCGACAATAAAGTGACTGCACTGCATTCTACTGCGGGCGATATTGATGCTCGCCAATTTCTTTTCACGCCCGCTTTCCCCATCATCGCTGATATGTTCAAAGACGTGGTCAATCCAACTTGGATTGCTGCTTTGCGCCGCGTGAAATATTTAGGCAATATGTGCTTGGTATTGCGGCTCAAACAGAGTCTCTCCGATATGTATTGGTTAAACATCAATGACCCTGGCTTTCCTTTTGTTGGCGTGATTGAGCACACCAATTTTGATGCGCCTGAACACTACAACGGATCACGTATCGCTTTTCTATCGCGTTATCTCGCGACTGAAGATCTTGTTTGGGGCTACAGCGATAAACAATATCTCGACTTTGCATTAACTCACTTAAAGCGCATGTTTCCCGATTTAGATCGATCCTGGATTATCGATTATCGTGTTTGGCGAGCGGAGTATGCGCAACCCATCACCGAAAGAGACTATTCAAAATACCTGCCTGGATCGGAGACACCGTTTGATAATGCCTTTATTTCAACAATGGCTCACATCTATCCGGAAGATCGCGGAACAAATTACGCGATACGCGAAGGGTATCGCATCGCAGAAATATTACAACAAAGGATACTATAATCATGTCTTATCAGCCTTCTACTATATTGGTCACGGGTGGCGCAGGATTCATTGGCAGTAACTTTATTCGCTGCCTACTCAAAGAAAATTCTTCTGTTAAAGTAGTGAATCTCGATGCGCTGACCTACGCGGGCTCCCTTGATAATTTACATGACTTGTCCGATCCCACCCGATATGTTTTTATTCATGGCGATATCAACGATGCCGCATTAGTCAGCCACATACTCCATCAGCATGTCATTGATACCATTGTCCACTTTGCTGCTGAAAGCCATGTCGATCGATCCATCGAAAAACCAGCGACATTTATTCAAACCAATATCATCGGTACATTCACCTTATTAGAAGCAGCCCGAGAACAGTGGCTCATCAAAAACAAATGGGATGAAAATCATTGTCGGTTTCATCATATTTCAACCGATGAAGTGTATGGGTCGTTAACAGCGGATGCGCCGGCTTTCGCAGAGACAACGGCTTACACGCCTCGCTCGCCCTATTCTGCATCGAAAGCAGGATCAGACCATTTAGTCAATGCCTATTGTCATACGTATGGCCTGCCAATCACGATGAGCAATTGCTCCAATAATTATGGGCCTTACCAACATACTGAAAAACTGATCCCCACTATCATTCGCGCGTGTCTCGAAGGCAAGCCCATTCCCATTTATGGCGATGGAAGTAATATTCGTGATTGGCTGTATGTAGAAGATCATTGTCGTGGGATTATGCGCATTTTAGAAAATGGCAAAATTGGTGAAACCTATAATATTGGCGGGAATAATGAAATGAATAATCTCGCTATTGCACATGCTATTTGTGACATTTTCGATGAGCTGCGTCCCGCATCAGCTCCACATCGATCACTTATTCAACTTGTTAAAGATCGTCCGGGGCACGATTGGCGATATGCAGTGAACATCGAGAAGATACGCGAAAAATTGGGCTGGCAACCGCGCGAAACCTTTGAAAAGGGTATCCGAAAAACAATTGCATTTTATCTATGAATAGGAACGGCCACGACTACATAATTTTTATGTTTATACACCGCCTTTTTTTCATAAAGGAGAATATCAGATTTCTTCATATTCTCCTCGTAGCGATCCGTTAAAACAATATAATCCAAAAGCAGACAACTGAACCAAACATATCAAAAGAATAATGCTATTCCGACAGCGATAATACTGAAACCCATATACTGAAAAAATAAACCAAAATGGAAGAAGCGAGATAAAGTAATAGCCTGCTTTATTCGGTTGAGCGATCATCAAAAACAAGGCATTAATCAATACAATAAAAAAAATAACGCGCATTATTTTATTATGGTTTCTTTTCATTAACTGAAAAGCACCTAGAATAAGGCCGAATACCCCTCTCTGACAACGTTAGACTCCAGTAATTTTTGAAGGTACTGGCCATAACCACTTTTTAATAATGGCTCTGCCAGCGATAAAAGTTGAGAACTCGTAATGTAGCCCATTCGCCACGCCACCTCTTCAGGACAGCCGACCTTCAACCCTTGGCGATGCTCTAATATCTGAATAAAATTAGCAGCCTCTAACCACGATGATGGCGTCCCCATATCTAGCCAAGCTACTCCCCGCCCTATTTGAATCACCTCTAACGCCTGCTCTGATAAATACATTCGAGCAATATCGGTGACCTCTAGCTCGCCTCGTCTCGAGGGTTTCAACTGCTTAGCCCACTCCACCACGCGGTTATCAAAAAAATATAATCCGATTGCTGCATAGCTTGATAAGTACTTCGTGGGTTTTTCTACAATCTCGACAGGACGATTATTCTCATCAAATCGAACGACACCATAGCGCTCAGGATCTTGCACGTAATAGGCAAAAATAGTCCCGCCATTCGTTTTTTGAGCCGCGAACTGCAATTGAGCGGGAATGCGATCACCATATAAAATGTTATCGCCCAGCATCAAACACACAGGATCATTTCCAATAAACTCTTCTCCTACAACAAATGCATCTGCGATGCCGCGTGGTTTATCCTGGGACGCATACTGCAAACGAATACCCCACTGATGACCATCGCCCAATAATTTTTGAAAAAGCGCGCGCTCATGCTCCCAAGTAATAATCAAGATATCGCGTATCCCCGCCAGCATCAACGCGGTCAAAGGGTAATACAGCATCGGTTTGTCATAGACGGGTAGCAATTGCTTGGAAATGATGCGTGTTGCCGGATAAAATCGCGTTCCATTGCCACCAGCGAGAAGAATGCCCTTACAAGCGGGTAATGGTGTGTTTAGCATAAATATCTTTCTCTCATTAATTTCGTCTGCAACAGGATCTCAACTACTTTTCTCATAGGCCGCTAACACTTCCTCGACGCTACCCAGCATCATAATTTTTCCCTTATTTAGCCACAACGCTTTATTGCAAAATTGTCGAATCACTGCCGCTGCATGTGACGCAATCACCAAGATTTCTGCTTTATCATAAAGCGCTTTTGCACGCACCGCTGCTTTTTCAAGAAAATGTTTATCGCCTGCGCCAATTGCTTCATCCAGCAGCAAAATTTCGGGCTCAATACACGTACAAATCGCAAAACCTAAACGCATTTTCATGCCAGCAGAATATCCTCTCACTGGCAAATTGAGCGAGTCTTTTAATTCAGAAAATTCTTCTATTCCAGGAATGAGTGATTTAATTTTTTTCTGAGAAAACCCCAACAACATTCCCATGTAATAAATGTTGTGGTACCCGGTTCTCTCCATATCCATTCCCATACAGACATCAAATAAAGCAGAAACCCTACCCTCAATTAATAACCGACCTTTAACAGGCACATACAATTGGCCAAGTGTTTTGAGCAACGTACTTTTCCCTGAGCCATTCGTCCCAATTAACCCCAACCGATCGCCTTGTCTCAGAGAAAATGACACACCATTCAGCGCTTTAACGACCGTCATTGCATTTTCTTCGGCGTATACCCTGCCGCGCGTCGTCAAACTGATTAATGCTCGACGAAAGGAATAATCATGATTTCCATAAATGGGGTAATGTACTTCAATATTTTCCAATTCTATTTTTGCCATTATCTACTCGCTATCATTTCTTTTGTTGAATATACCCTAAATCCATGATTTGTGTCACGATCTCATGAACAGCAGCTTCTAAAGAAATATTGGAGGTATCCAGTGATATTTCCGGATTAAGTGGTTTCTCATAAGGATCGCTGGTGCCGGTAAATTGAGATACCAAGCCTGCTCTCGCTTTTTTATACAGCCCTTTACGATCTCTCATTTCACAAACAGACAATGGGGTCGACACATATATTTCAATAAACCCACCCGTTTCAGATACCATCTCTCTGAATATCGTACGAGCACTTGAAAAAGGAGCAACCAATGCACAGAGCGTAATGCCTTTATGTTTTGCAATTTCTTTTGCAACGAATGCAACTCGCTTGATATTCGTTTCTCGATCTTCACGACTAAATCCGAGCTCGCTCGCAAGATGTGTGCGTATCTCATCGCCATCCAACAACGTTACCTGTCTTTGCGTCAATTCTCGCAATTTAATCGCAAGACCCTGCGCAATGGTTGTTTTTCCCGAAGAAGGCAACCCTGTTAAAAGAATCGTTAATCCTAAGTCATGCTTCGGTGGATAAGCGCAACGCAATTCTTGAATCACATCCGGATAAGAAAACCACGCAGGCACATCCAATCCTTCTCGTATACAATGACGTAATTCGGTGCCGGAAATACTTGCCGGTACTTCATCCAACGGAAATTCATCCAACGTAAAATAACGTAATTGCTTTTCACTAAATACCATTTCTTGAAATGGCACAATCGTTATTCCCATTTCTTTCTGATGCGCTAATGCTAGTTCTTGCGCTGCACAAGGATGATAAAAATCGTTGCCTTGACTGTCTTTCCCTGGACCCGCATGATCACGCCCCACAATAAAATGCGTGCAGCCATTGTTTTTTCGAATCAAGGCATGCCAAACCGCTTCCCTGGGACCCGCCATACGCATAGCCAACGGCAATAAACTTAGGAAGACAGGGGACGATGTATACGTTTTCAATATATGCTGATAACAACGCACGCGCGTCTCATATTCAATATCGCCTGACTTTGTCATTCCAACAACCGGATGCAGCAATATCACGTCAGCGCCTGTTATTTCTGCAGCACGCACTGTGAGCTCCTGATGGGCGCGATGCATCGGATTACGTGTTTGAAAACCGACTATTTTTTTCCATCCCCGCTCTTCAAAAATACTGCGTAATTGGGCAGGTGTATGGCGCAGTGACGTAAAATTATAATGATGAGGCAATGACAAACCAAACACCTCTCCACCCACATAATACGCTTGGACCTCATGATACAAATGAAATACACCGGGATGAACGGGATCTGTTGTACCAAACACGGCCTGCGCTTCTTTCGCTTTTTGCGCCTCCGTCACTTCCCAGATATCACCCACTTGCATGATTGCTAATAACAAACCTTCTTTATCCCGTAGCGCAATGGCATCACGGCACTGCAATGTGCTCGCAACCGAACGAGATACATCGAGCATAATGGGCATGGGCCATAAGGCGCCGTCTGCAAGGCGCATATGATCTATAACGGAATGGTAATCTAATTGATTTAAATACCCATTCAGGGGGGAAAATCCCTTATTAAGAATTAACTCTAGGTCACACAGATGACGCTGAGATAGCGTGATACTCGGGAGTGGACATGCAGCATGTCTGTACTGCTCAATATCGTGAGGCGAAAGCAAACGAGGCGGTCTTATTGTATCATCTGCGTTGAGATTGATAAGCGAATCCATCAGCTATTTCCTGAAAAATTGACTTCAAGTGGACTTAAGGCTGAAATCATATCACACTTAAACCGATTGAAAAGGAAAAAAAATGACTCCCACGCCAACAATAAACGTCCTTATTCAGATAGCACAACAAGCAGGTTGTTTGATCATGCAGATTTATAATCAGCCCTCATTCGATGTAACGAACAAAGCGGATGAATCCCCCCTCACCGCAGCCGATCTCGCATCACACCATTATATTGTAGAGGCGTTACAAAAAGCCTATCCCTCTATACCTATTTTATCTGAAGAATCCGACAAAGAAGTGGCCTACGCTATCCGAAAAAACTGGACACAATTTTTCCTTGTTGATCCGCTAGATGGGACTAAAGAATTTTTACAACGCAACGGTGAATTTACCGTGAATATTGCTTTCATGGAGAAAAACACCCCCAGGATCGGTGTCATCCATGCACCTGCATTAGACGTTACTTACTATGCTGAAAAAAATAAAGGGGCTTATAAAATAAATAAAAATAATATTATGCTCTTGCCCCACAAAGCAGCCCACTCACATTCCGTGCGCATTGCAGTATCTCGATCCCATCTTTGCCAAGACACACAAAATTTTATAGAAAATGCTAAAAAAAATAACGCCATGGTAGAGGAGATACCCATTGGCAGCGCGTTAAAATTTGGCCTCATCGCGGAAGGATCAGCCGATATTTACCCTCGATTTTCCCCCACCATGGAATGGGATACAGCTGCAGGCCAAATCATTGTCACTGAAGCAGGCAAGGCAATGATTGTCATCGAAACGGGTGAACCGCTACTCTACAACAAGAACAGCTTGCGGAACCCGGGGTTCTTCTGCTCGTTGACCAAGCGCATCCCAACCAAATCGCTTTAAAATAGAGGGTCCAATAGCGCGATTACATGCTTCGATTTGCTGCAATGAAAAAACGCTGCACCACTCATCCTTTTTGCCTGCTCTAAAGTGAGTGGTTGCCATATCTCTCGCAAGGCTTGACGCTGAAAAGTGATCTGCTGGCATGCCATAAAAATGTAAAACTTTGCGAACAAATGCCTCTTCATCATCAGCCAGTTCATCAAATGTGGTTAGCAAAATATCGTACTTCTGAGGATCAATGGCAGAAAGCCACCGCTCCAACCAATCGACTACGTTAGGCAAAACACTCTTGATAGCCCAATCCACTTTCTCGGAAAGTGAGCACGTTAAATACTTATCTAACTCATCTCGAATGGTAAACCAATCCTCTATATTGTAAAGCTGATCCGTTTGAACATAGTAATCAATATGGTGCACCATGCTTAACACAACTGCCCGAGGATCGCGTATTTGCACAATCCATTTTTTAACATATTTTTTAAGACGCTCAAGCACCGGTAGACAACCATGTAAATGTTGAGCGGCTAGCACCCCTCCCCCTTCAAACATTTTAAAGGACTCAACCGATGGTATAGCGGTGAGCAATGGATAAACCGCATAACCCAGTCCTTTTGATAACAGCTGGGTAGTGTATATCGTCCCTGATTTTGGCATAGACACAACGACAACACTCGGAAAGTCAGGGCCTTGTTTGGCGGGATCCACAGCAGGAAATTTACCAAAAAAAACCTGGTATCGAGAAAGCTCGGCCTGAGCCTCTGCACGTTCTGTTTGGCACTGAGAAAGCTCGGTTTGGAGACCCGTTATTGTCGTTTGCGATACCAAAACACTCTGACGAATCGTCGATGGACGCGCAATCAAGAATGGAGCACGATACGCTCTGAGTACTTTATTTAATAAAGAAGTTATTCTTGACAACAACGCTCTCCTCGTAGCAATGGATGGGCTCTGACTTAATGCACTTGGCATATGACTTATCACTCCAAACCGAATCGCTCCCCATAATCGCTCATGGAGATAAAAAAATCCTACTTTAGCAAAAAATTCAAATAAGCCAACATATAGCGCAAGATTAATTTGGCGAGTCACCATCCACGTAACAAACATCGTCACAAACGTACCAAACAGACGCCAACTCACTGATTTAATCACACTACGAAGATGAGATTCTCGCATCATCTTTCATCCTCCATTTTTCGTTAACATACAATTCAAATTCCGTTCTAAATTGTGCGACTGAAAAGCGAGCCGCCTGTTCAACGCAATCGCTTACTAAAAAACGATTTCTTTCAAATAAAGCAATAGCGTTAACGATAGCCGATGATGTTTGCTCTTCAAAAAACAAGCCTGTTGGTTGGCTCTGATCTAATCCACGCACTGTTTCGAGTGCACCCCCTTTACCATAAGCAATCACAGGTATGCCGCATGCCTCTGCTTCTACAGGCGCAATACCAAAATCTTCTTCTGCCGCAAAAATAAAGGCTTTTGCGCGTTGTAGATAATGGATTAAACGTTCAGTCGATTGAAAACCCATGAGCTCAATGTTGGGCGTTGCTTTGGATTTTATCTTTTTAAAATCGGGGCCATCCCCAATCACAATGAGTTTCTTGTCAGGCATATTCGCAAAAGCGTCTACGATTAAATCCACTTTTTTGTAAGGCACGAGTCGAGAGGCCGTCATATAATACTCTTCTTTTTGCACACCCGGCGTAAATTGTAGTGTATCCACTGGCGGATAAATCACATCCGCATCACGTCGATAAATTTTCCAAATACGTTTTGCCACAAAATGAGAATCTGCAATAAAATAATCTACCCCATTGGCTGTTCGTTGATCCCATAATCGCATCTTATGCAAACAATATCGAGCAAAAGCGCTTTTTATACCGCGCGTCAAATTGGCATCTCGTAGGTATTGATGCTGCAAATCCCACGCATAGCGCATCGCAGAGCACACATAGCTAATATGAATTTGATCAGGGCCTGTGATAACTCCCTTTGCCACTGCATGCGAATTAGAGATAACCACATCGTAACCTGAGACATCCAATTGCTCGATCGCCATGGGCATCAATGGAAGATAGCTTCGGTAGTGGGTCTTAGCGAAAGGGAGGCGCTGAATAAAGGTTGTTTTTGCTTGCTTGCCGCCTATCAAAGCTCGGTTTTCAGCAGAAAAATAATCGATCACCGAAAACAAATCCGCCTCTGGAAAACAGCGAATCATTTCTGTTAGCACCTTTTCCGCACCAGCATAGGTGACCAACCAGTCGCAGACAATCGCTATTTTCACAAAAAATCCATCCTAAAGGATAAAAACCCTAGGAGAATCGTAATTTAATAAACGCGCTCTTGCAACCCCTTCTTTTTCATTTCTCTCTGTAGAATGAATAAAATACGCTTGAATGGATCCCAAAAAGCTGTATGATTATGTGAAAAATTGAGGGAACATAGATGAGCTCTTACAAAGAAATTTCTCGGTGTCGCGTGAGCAACAGCGAACATTTGATACCTGTACTGGATTTAGGGTATCAAGCATTGACAGGTGTTTTTCCCAAAAACGCATCTGAATCGGTTACCAAAGGCCCATTGAAACTCGTATGGTGTCCAGAAAGCGGGCTCTTACAGCTCGCTCACTCCTATGAACCCTCTGAAATGTACGGCGACAACTACGGTTATCGTTCCGGACTTAATCAATCAATGGTCAACCACCTGACTGATAAAATTGCCTATTTAGAACGCCTCAATCCACTAAAATCAAGAGACGTTGTTGTCGATATTGGCAGCAATGATTGCACCACCCTAAATGCGTATCAAACCAAAAACATTGATCGCATTGGAATCGATCCAACCGGCAAAAAATTTGCTAGCTATTATCCCGCCGACATTACATTAGTCCCTGATTTTTTCTCTGCATCAGCCTATCAAGCGGTCAGCAAAAAACCCGTTCGCATTATCACCTCCATCGCGATGTTTTACGATCTCGAAGCGCCTATTCAATTTGCCAAACAAATCGAATCCATTCTAGCTGATGATGGCGTGTGGCATTTTGAGCAAAGTTATATGCCTTCCATGCTGCGCATGAACTCATACGATACTATTTGCCATGAACATCTCGAATATTACTCGCTTGCCGTGGTCAAGCGTATTATTGAAGCGGCAGGATTGCGCTTAGTCGATGTCGTGATGAATGCCATTAATGGAGGCAGCTTTGCTGTCACAGTAACAAAAGCGACTAATACTTCTATTAAAGCTAATCTGCCCGTCATCAACTGGTTGCTCGAACAAGAAGACCGCATGGGACTCAATACACCACGGCCTTACCGAGAATTTGAAGAGCGCGTATTTCGTCACCGCGATGATCTCACTCGACTTATTCGCACACTGAATGCCGATGGGAAAAAAGTGCTCGGCTATGGCGCCTCAACAAAAGGTAATGTATTGCTGCAATTTTGTGGCCTCACTGTTAAAGATATCCCTGGTATTGCGGAAGTTAACCCAGAGAAGTTTGGTCGCGTCACCCCCGGAACACATATTCCTATCATTTCTGAAGCGGAAGCGCGCGCCATGCAGCCGGATTATTTTCTCGTGCTACCCTGGCATTTTAAAGAAGGTATTTTGCGTCGTGAAAAAGAATTTCTTACGCGTGGTGGCAAATTTATTTTCCCCTTTCCGGAAATTGAGATTGTTTGAGAAGACGAATGACACCGACTAGCCATATTCGCGTCACCTACCACATCCATCCCTATGCGATGCAACTACCCGGTGGTGGAGAAATTCAATTACTGAAGTATGTTAGTCACTTAAAAGAAACGAAATGCGATGTAACGCTCCATGATATATGGAATCCTCGACTCGCCGATGCGCACATCCTTCACCATTTTCACCTTATTCCTGGTAGCATACCGTTTCTTGATTTTGTTAAAAAATTAAATGTTAAAATAGCAATCAGTCCCAACTTGTGGATCAATGAAACCAATAGCAGCCATATTCATCTGAAAGAAATACAGCATTATTATCGCTTAGCGGATAGCATTATCTGTAACTCACATGCTGAAATTAGTAACTTAGCAGCTACCACTGGACTACCAACAGAAAAAGCGTGTGTTGTGTACAATGGAGTGGATAGCGATTTCTCTGTGCCTGTCAGTGAAACACTTTTTAGAGATTGGACAAACATAAAAGGGCCTTATTTGCTGAATGTCGCTAATATTGAACCACGAAAAAATCAACTCAGCGCCATTAAAGCAGCCCGAAAGATAGGGGTGCCGCTTGTCTCTATTGGACATATTCGCGATCAAGCCTATTTTGACCGCTGCGCGGAGGAAGGACAAAATGGCTTTTTCCTCTACATGGGTGCATTAAACCAAATGGATCCTCGTTTACGAAGTGCTTATCAACATTGCGCTGCTTTTCTTTTTCCGAGTTTTCTTGAAACACCCGGTATTGCAGCGTTAGAAGCCGCTGCTGCAGGGTGCCAACTTGTGGTAACCCGCGAAGGAAGCGCCTATGAGTACTTCGGTGACCATGCTTTCTACGTCAATCCATGGAGCGAAGACTCCATTACTGACGCGGTCAATCGCGCACTGTCTCAGAAAAAAAATACTATACTTTCAGAAAAGATAATGCGTACTTTTTCTTGGCCCGCTATTGCAAAACAATTAACCGATGCATATAGCAGACTTCAATCTAAATCAATTTAAATGAAATAAAGGCATCTTAATTGCTATGCTAGATAAATTATTTTTTTATGCCGATCATACATCACAAACACCCGCTAACTCCGGGGTTCAGCGCGTTGTCAGACGGCTGGGAAATACACTGCAAACACTCGTGCGAGAAGTTGTATTTGTTCGCTGGTGCCCCGAGTTACGGGCTATTGTCCGTTTAACAGAAAACCAACTCAATCACCTAGCACAATGGGACGGACCGGTTGCATTTGAAGGGACGGCAGGCGACTCTGCGCTTCACCTCGACCCCCAGGACAAATTGGACCTGAGTGATCATTGGCTCATTATTCCTGAAGTCACTCATCTCACTGCTCACCCCAAAGCACCAACAGAAGACATTCTCATCTACGCACGACAACATCATATGCGCACAGCCGCATTCGTTTATGATGCCATCCCGCTAAAACGAGAAGAATACGCTTCTATTCGCGAAACACATTCTCACTACCTACAACAATTGTCACTTGCAGATTGCCTTATTACGATCAGCGAGAGCGTTGCAGACGACATCACCCACTTTTATAAAAATACTGCCTCAGCCGCCCACTTTCATTTTCCTCGTATCCGAGCCGCTTTATTGCCACACGAGCTCCTCGGTACAGCACGTCACGCTTTCCCTGAGCCCACATCAGATACCATCAACATATTAACCGTTGGAACCGTTGAGCCCCGAAAAAATCAAATCGCTCTCATCAAGGCATTTGCCGGTTTTCATCAGCGCCATCCTGCTATCAAATGCGAGCTCCATATCGTTGGCAATGTTCATCCTTATTGCGCGGATGAGATAAACAGACTCAAAGAAGTCATGCAAGACATTCATATTTTGAATTTTGTTCCTGATGACAAGATGATGGCTCTTTATCGTCAAGCTCACTTTACTGTCTTCCCTTCCGTTGAAGAAGGTTATGGCTTACCAATTGCCGAGAGCCTGTGGCTCGGTGTTCCTTGTCTATGCGCTAACTTCGGATCCATGCAAGAAATTGCATCAGGTGGAGGAACCCTCTGTGTTGATACCCGCAACGACGCTGCTCTCTATCATGCATTAGAGCAATTAATATTAGATAGTGCATTACGTGAAAAGCTGCGCCTAGAAGCCGCAACACGGCCACTCGCCACCTGGACAGAATATAGTAAAAACCTGCTCGATCAATTAAATGTACTCCCCGGCCTATCGCGCGCCGTCTATTGGGTCGACTCGACTATTAATTATCATGGCAATAGTGGCATTCAACGTGTTGCCCGACAAGTAGCTGCTTCACTTGAAGCATCCCAGGTTGAACTGCTGTATGTGGCATGGAATCGAGAAACAAATAATTTCCGCGACATCACCCCAGAAGAGAAAACGCATCTCTCATTGTGGCATGGACCTACACAGTTTCCTCCTCTCACACTTTCGATGGAACTGCAAGATGCCTGGCTCATCATCCCAGAAATCCTATTGCCCGATCCCAACGCGCAACAAGTTATCTTAGCCGCTCGCAAGCGCGGCATGAAAATAGCACTGATATTTTATGATTTAATACCCGTTACACTCACCAAGCTCTACCCGTTAGACGCTCAAGCAGGATATCACCTATTCTTCAAAATGATTGCTGAAGTCGATTTACTGATACCCATTTCCAAAACAGTCGCGACCGATTTATGGGCCTATTACTGTCAAAAACTGGATCGGCTAGCCACATTAAAAAAACGCATTCATCCCATCCGTTTGCCGGGCGAATTACGAAATTTTTCTCGCGCGCAAACCATCAAAGAACACGCCGGGCCTCACATCAAAATTCTGATGGTCGGCACAATAGAGCCTCGCAAAAACCATTTGATCGCTATACAGGGCTTTCAATATGCTCAGCAATTATTACGAAACAAGAAAAGCTCCATCCAATTATGGCTCACGATCGCGGGATCCATTAAAGATCATGCCCATTATGCTGAAGATGTGCTAAAAAAAATCGAACATAATCCATACATTACATCGATCGATTTACCCACCGATGAAGCCCTCTCAGCGCTGTATAGTGAATGTGATTTCACTCTTTTTCCTTCGCAATTGGAGGGCTTTGGTTTACCCATTCTAGAAAGTTTATGGCATGGTCGACCTTGTATATGCAGCAATACCAACCAAGAAATTGCTGCTGCGGGAGGCTGTGTCTTGATCGATGCCTATGATGCTGATCAACTCGGCGTAGTTATCGCAACACTTGCTGAAGATCATTCATACCGAATCCTATTGGCTCAGCAAGCGATTAATCGATCCCTGAAATCATGGCTAGAATACAACCACGATCTCACTTGGCTCATACGCAACCATCAACCTACTTTCCCACTCCCACTGGAAAAATATTTTCCCGTGTGGCGCGATGCTAAACCTGCCCGAGGGAATAGCCCTATGTTATCCGTTTGTATTTCAACCTACAATCGGGCTGAATGGTTGCGCCATTCCTTGAGGCAGGTAATAGAAAGCGCTGCATTGAGACCTAATAAAGTAGAAATTTTAGTGGTAGACAATGCATCAACTGATCACACCTTTGACGTCATGCAAACATTTCAAGACCAGCCCAACCTACGCTATCATCGCAATATTAAAAATGTCGGAATGCTGGGCAATCTAGCTGTCACCAGTCAATTAGCCGCTGGCGACTACGTCTGGATACTTGGTGATGACGACTTGATCCGAACAGGCGCTGTAGCTCGCATTCTGGATGCCATCACGAACCATCCTCGATCAGAAATGATTTATCTCAACTATGCTTATACACACTTCGACAAACCAGAGGAATTAGAGCACACTGAAGAAATCTTTTCCAAAGCCACTCCAGTTCCCGCATTATCCTCTCAAAATCATTTTTGTGAAGAAATACGACAAATTGCTGGATACAATGAAAATCTATTTACCGCCATCTATGCTTGCGTATTTCGACGCGACCATGCCATTGCAGCCTACAATCAAGACACATCCGGCACCCCTTTCTCCAGCTTATTAACCTGCATACCCACCTCTGTGTACGTCCTCAATCATCTAGCCAACCGACCAGGCTATTGGATTGCTGACCCCTATATTATTGTCAACATGAATGTCTCTTGGAGGCGCTGGGCCTTGATTTGGCATCTTGAGCGCATGCCGGATCTATTTGATTTGGCAGAAAAACAAGGTGTCTCAAAAAACGCATTAGAAAAATACCGCCTGACGCATTGTACCGATGCAGCCAATAAAGTGCGCGATATTTATTTTGGTCAAGATGGAGCCTTACTCCCCCTCTTCTCCATGGCTCGCCTCCTTGAGCGCTGCAAGCATATCCCTGAATTTAAAAAATGGATCCCAGAACTCTACAACATCTATAATGTAGCCTACATTCAAGGCCGTGTATTGGCTGATACCCTGTCTCCGCGGCAACTCTTTTCTTTTTTTAACTTAATTGAGATCGATACATAATGAGAGCAACATGCTAATTCCCTCTATTCGCTCCCGCTTGTTATTCCCCCTGGCTGAACGTCTCTCGGGTAGGATGATCAATGCTCGCGTCGATTGGTTGCGAGCTGAATTCAAGCAATCCTGGGAAAATCGGCAGCGAAAAAATCGTTATCGTCTCGTTGAAGTATTGCAAAATGCCAAATATGAAATCCCCTATTATCGTGACTTGTTTCAAAAAATTAAATTTGATCCCAATAAAGTATTAAAAGATGATCGCTATTTTGAACAACTACCCATTCTCACAAAAGAAGACATACGAGAAGCGGGTGAACGAATACTGCATCCGAAATGCAAGCAATACTTAACCGTCCAAATCAATCGCACGAATGGCTCAACCGGCAGTGCATTACCCATCTACTATACGCCGACTGCCAAAGATTATGCGGCGGCGGTCACTCGAATGACGCAAGAATGGATTGGGTTTGACTCCAGCAAACTACAACTGCATATCTCATCTGCCTTTCCAGATGGAACACCCCCAGCCGCCTCGCGACAAGAGTGGTGGCGACAACAAGCAATGAATCGCATCAGTGTCGAATGCGATACCTGGAATGAAGAAGCGCTTGCTTTGCTATGGTCGAAAATAATTCACTCAGGCGCATACCTGGTTCAAGGACACCCCTCAACACTCTACGCGTTAGCGCGCCATGTTCAGCAACGCATGGGGCGCTATCCAGGTGCATTTCATGTATTTGTTTCAACGGGAGAATCCCTCAACAAACAGCAACGCGAACTGATTGAAAACGTATTTGGCTGTCGTGTTACCAATCGATATGGCAATGCAGAATTTGGTATTATTGCTCATGAACACTTTGTCGACCACGATATGATGCCCGCGGAAGACAAAGACTCCTCTGCCCTGACTCCAGCAGAAGCACAGGCTAAACACTATTTACAAATCATGGATCCTTATGTATGGGTCGAAACGCTCTCGATGCATAAAGAAGGAAGGCAATCGTTGATTGTCACCGATCTCACCAATATGTCGTCTCCCTTAATTCGCTATGCCACAGGAGATGAAGGCCTGATAGTCCAAGGCACTCATGGCATGTATATCACCTCTGTTTTAGGCAGGGTTCATGATATCGTTACCATTAATGAGATACAGTATCCCACTCATTGGTTCCAAGACAGCTTTACTCGCCTCGGCAATGTCGATGATTTTCAGTTTGTTCGAAGGGAAGAAAAATCACTTGAATTACGAGTATGCCTCATCGATTCATCTGGTGAAAATGCCTTGCGAGAAAAATTGGCCGAATGGTTTCCCAACAGTCCGTTTAACCTGCGATTTGTCACTCGGTCAGAATTTGTTCGTGTTGGACAACAACAAAAATTTCGTTACCTAGTCGATATGCCTTCTGGAGAATCCATTAACGTTTCCCCACAGACCTCTCAATATTTTGATGACTATCATCACGAACTGCCTTTTGCCTTTGCCTCAGGTTGGAATAACCTTGAAATATATGGTGATATCTCCTTTCGATGGATGCAAAAAAAAGGAAAAATCGCAATCAACCCCCACAGCATCGCAAAAAAAATCACTATTGAATACCATTACCCGGAGGAGGTGTCTGTATTTCCGCGCCTGCTTATCCTATTAAATAACAAACCATTAAAGGAAGGGCCCATTTTACCAGGCCCTAACTGCTTCACGATTATATTGCCCGATACGGATATGGCAGAACGCGTACTCACATTGGAAGTGGATACTCTCTACCCCGTACCAGCCGACCCACGAGAACTCGGATTAAGAGTCCATAGCGTCAAAATAGAGGAATAAGAAATGGAAATAACGGGACTCATTCCTGATGGATATACCGATTGCACAGGTCTCATTAATCGTGCTATTCAGCAATTGCCAGATGAAGGAGGCGAGCTTGTCTTGCCGCCTGGTGATATTTTAATTGAAAAACCCATCATTATCGATCGCAGCAAGGTATCCATCCGAGGATATGGCCGTGAAATTACCAGACTATTGATCGGATCATCTGGCCTTGGGTTTTCCATTGGACATTCACAGAATCAAATTAGTCGTATCCGCCTCTCCGATTTAACCATCAACACCACGAACACTCTATCGAATGGCGCCGGTATCAGCGCGCATTTAGTCATCGATATTCGTATCACGAATTGCTTGTTAGCTAATCTGCACTGCGGCATTGAACTCAACAACGCAAGTTTCGCCTATATCACCGATGTCGAAATTATCGATCCAGGCACGGCCAGTGACAAGGGTATCGGAGTATTGATTCATGGCAATGGCATCCACAACGATCAATACCTAACAAGAGTCTTTGTTCAATCCCGCAAGCAGGTAAAGCCATGCGATGCAGGCTACCGCATTGTCAATACCCAGGGTATCTGGATGGATTCATGCGGTGCATTTCATTGTAATACTGGCGTTCACCTCATGGCAGATAATGGTAAAACTTTAGAACATGTTTTTTTATCTAACAATGCAATCGATAGCTGCGTCGGACACGGTTTTTTAATTAACGCAGGTCCTGGTGCGCGCGCTCGACGCATCCAATCAATCGGTGATTGGTCTTCCAGCAACCAAGGGCATGGCGTTCTTGTAGATGGAGCGGAAGGCGAAATAGAAGATATCAAATTGCTCTCAAGTCGTTTATATGGCAATGGCGGTGATGGCGTCCACATCAGCAACACGAAAAGCATCACTATCGATAACGCAACCATTGCAGGCAATGGCATCAATGGTCATTCCTCCGGCATTTCTATTGCCAATCCTTGCGAGCTCATCGCAATTCGCAATAATATTATCGGGGCCTACTCCGGTTTTGAGAATACACAATCTTTTGCGATTAGCGGGCTTGATCATGTATCACGCGGATTAGTCACAGGCAATATTTTTGAACCCAATCGCAACGGTGTTTTTTCTGCTGTGTCACCTCGCGTGCTCATTGCCAATAACTTAGATCCGGTGAACTAATATGGATAATACGGTCATACACTTTAAAAATGTGACCTTAAGCGCTTCTTTTAGTGCTAAAGGCCTGATGGCACGCATAGGAACTGCAGCAGCATCGTTAGGCAATCGAGACGGGCTTCTATGGAATACAGGAGTCCGCATTATACGATACGATGATTTCAGCTTAGACAAGGGAAAGTGTATCGCCCTCTGCGGAAACGATCATTTTGTACAAGATACTCTTCTTGACATGATAACAAACCAAAAGAACCCCGCTACCGGCGAAATAGAGATAAATGGCATCCTTTCTTCTGCCAAACAACATCGCAAGCGTTTGCATGGACGTCACTCTGCTGTGGATTTACTCTCTCGCAATGCTTTTTCAACCAATAAGACAACCCTTCAAACATCGCTTCTTATTGAAAAAATACTGATTTTTTCAGACTTGCTCGCCGTGGGTCACGTTAAATTGAACGCACTCTCTTTTATTGAAAAAGTTCAACTTTCAACAGCCATCGCACTACTCACCGAAGCGGATGGTATCCTTCTCGAAAGTTATTTATTTGGCTGCCAGCAATCAATGCAGAATAAAATACTCGATCGCATTCATCTTCAGAAATGGGATAATAAAGCAATTCTAATCGCAGCGCCCGAAACAGAATACGTACGATCTGTTGCAGACCGCTATATCAGCTATAAATTACTTTAATGCTTTAACTATTAGGAAAATAGACATGCTTAAAAATATCCCTTTTAGCGCAACCACTCTCTTTGACTTTTTACATACCCTCGGTTGGTTGCGATGCAGCGGAGAACTTTTACCAGATGGGTCCCTAAAAATACGTGGTGCGATTGCATTGCCCAATACCCGCCAAGGAACGTACCAGGTCATGGTGAATGACTCACCTGCCAAACAGGTTACTTTGAACCTACCGGGCGATCCTATTTTTCATTATCACGGCTATCATCCACTCACCGGCGATCCTGGATTTGAGTTCATTATCAATGCCAATGAAAAACCTCCTTTTCGTATTTGGATTGCAGATAAAAATGGAAACCGCATTAATCATTGGTATCAAGATTGGATCCATCTGCCGCCAACCAGCCTTCCATTTCCCTCGCCTGACTTGCAACTGAGAAATAATGCGACCAGCGATGACTGGTACCATTTTGGCGGTGGAACATTTGCAGCAAAACTACCCGATGTCATCAAGCGCTATGACACTCGATCGCCAAACGATTTCCGATCAGTATTGGATTGGGGCTGCGGGACAGGTCGTATTACACGTCACCTTCCTGCTATTTTTCCTCATGCTACTATTACTGCTGTTGACATAGACAGCGAAGCCATTCATTGGATGCAGGCGACCACCCCCGGTATTGATTGCAAGCTGTCACCACCCAACCCGCCCATGCCTATCCGAGACGGATCAATTGATCTTGTTATCTCTCACTCCGTGTTTTCACACATTGATGAGAATAGCGCTTTCAAATGGTTAGAAGACTTGCATCGCATCACCGCCCCCAATGGACTGGTCCTTGCGAGCACATTAAGCCATCTTGCTCCATTTATCTTACCCATCGACAAAATACCTGCTGAAGCATTTTCTACACAAGGATTCTGTTGTTTTGACAACAAATTGGTAGAATATTGCATCACCAAAGAAGGCTACAGCGTTCAACGATTAGCCTATCAATCTTACGAATATATCAAACAAAAGTGGAGCGCCTATTTTGAGATAATTGATATACTGGATGGCTATGCTGATTTTCTTGCGTTGGTCGTGATGCGAAAACGGGATTAATCAAAATTCATCGCGGAGCCAGAGTCTATTAACCTATGCGAGACTTAAGATTGGATAGCTATTTTGCCATATGTTCAGCTATGATATCTTGTCGTTTTTCGGATAAAAATTGAAATGCCCCAGTTAGACATGAAAGCAATAAAAAAAGACCTCATTCGGCCAGGACTAAAAGACTTTTTATTAGGTCTCTCGCTATGGAAAATGTGCTTCTATTTGGGATATGAAGATGTCCGACAGCGATACGTTCGCACATTCTTAGGCCCTCTGTGGTTGGTGATAGGTACCGCCGTCTGGATTGGCGTAATGAGCTTTGTAATGGCTTCTTTGTTTGATAATAGCGTGGCCAGTACAGTCCCTTTTATCGCAGCGGGCATGTTAGTTTGGACATTCATTGCCAACACGATGAATGATGGGTGCGTCGTATTTATGAGCTCAGCGAATATTATTCATTCATTAAATTTACCCATGTCACTGCATATATTGCGATTTGTAATACGCAACTTTATTATCTTTGCGCATAATTTCGTGATTGTTATCCTCTTTTTTCTTTTTTGCCATGTTCATTTGACTATAAATACATTGTTTGTTTTGCCTGCCTTAGTCATTTTATTGTTAAATGCGGTATGGATAGGTGCTTTTTTCGGGATAATTAACACGCGTTATCGCGATATTCAGCAAGTCATTACGACAAGTATGACCATCCTCCCCTTTGTCACGCCTATTTTTTGGGAAAAAGGATTCTTAAAAAAACACGATTGGATCGCAAACGCCAACCCCTTTTATCATGCCATTGAGATTGTAAGAGCCGCACTGCTCGGCAAAAGCCCTCCCCTGTTGTCTTGGATGGTCATGCTCGCAATCACGGTTGTCGGTTTGTTTTTTATGTGCGTCCTGTTTTCAAAGTATAAAAACCGAATTATTTATTGGCTATAAAAAAGAATCCCCTAATGAAAAAATATGATATTTATGGTATTGGAAACGCTTTACTCGACCTTGATTTTGAAGTGTCTGTTGAAACGCTTAACCGACTCAATATAGACAAAGGCGTCATGACGCTCATTGATGAAAACAAGCATCATTTCTTGCTGGAAGAGTTGGATAGCGTGAAGCATTTAAAAGCTTGTGGCGGATCCTCCGCTAATACGATCTTCGCCATGCAGCAACTCGGGTCTCGCACCTACTATTCTTTCAAAATTGGGGATGATGCAGCAGGCGAATTTTTTTATCAAAATATCATTAATGAAGGTATTCATACGAATTTAAACGACTACCCACGCGAAGGTATTACAGGTAAATGTATTGTATTGGTCACACCCGATGCGGATCGTACCATGAACACTTTTCTAGGTGCCACATCCAATTTCTCAGTGGAACAGCTATCATATAATGCCATTGTTAACTCAGAGTATTTGTACATTGAAGGTTATTTGGTGGCACAAGCGACAGGTCAAATCGCAGCAATAGAGGCGCATCAACACGCTAAAGCCCACGGCATAAAAACCGCGATCAGTTTGTCTGACCCCAACATGGTCACTTATTTTAAAGAGGGTTTGTTAAAAATCATAGGTGATCAAGTTGATATCTTGTTCTGCAACGAAGATGAAGCCCTATTATTTACGAAAACAGAAAGCCTGTCACATGCTCGAGAAGAACTAAAGAAATATGCTAAAAGCTTTGTGGTAACATTGGGTGCGAAAGGCGCTTTAGTGTATGATGGCGACGCATTCGCTCTTGTGCCGCCTTATAAAACAAAAGTAGTTGATACCGTCGGTGCGGGTGATATTTTTGCGGGTGTGTTTTTACATGCTATTACAGAGGGCCATGATTATGTTAGCGCAGCAGATTTTGCCAACTACGCTGCATCTAAGGTCGTCTCTAAATACGGTCCGCGACTCAATAACAACGAAATGAATGAAATACAGTCCTTCTTATTAAATAAAATAGCCGCTATTTGATACCAAACAAAAAATCGCTACTTCATTTTTCTAGCTAAAAATGACTTCACCTTCCTCAATGGCTCAGTTATTTTCCATGAAAAAGAGTTGTACACAGCTTCCAATTCACCCGGCTTATATGAATCAACTTTTTTTCCGCGTCTTTTCATCAAGCTCTCTATATAAGACTCCACAACCATAGATGATTGATCATTGAAAAAACAATATAGGTTGTCAACAAATCCATAATAAAGGTTATGCGATAGAAAGTGTAGCTTATCACTCTCTGATAGCAATGGAGTAAGAAAACCGGTTTCTCTATCAACAGAACATACATGGTCAAATACGGAAAAAATATAGTCTAATAAATTCTTAGGTAAAATTTGCCTATAATTTATCAATGTCCATGAATTAAATTCAATTAAGCAACGAGGCTTGTAATGCCTAAAAAAATTCTCTCCGCCTCTCAGCACGTCAAGCTCTGCTCCTTCCACATCAATCTTGACGAAGTCTACTGATTTAATTTTATTGTCATCGCAGAACTTATCGAGCGTAAGACAGGGTGTTTTTTTTGATTTAAAATGATCTTCTGTTGCGCCATCCGGCACAGAAAAACTACCTGCTGTAAAGGTAGCCGATTGACAAAAGTTAAGGGCTCCCTCTCTATCAGAGAAAGCGATGTTGTGCGCAATAATATTTTTAATGCCATTGTTTGTTATATTTTTTTGAAGAAAACGAAACGCCATGTCTGATGGCTCAAACGAATATACCATCCCTTTATTGCATAACAACGACATGAGCAATGACGTACAGCCAATGTTAGCGCCAATATCAAAAACAACTGCATCAGGTGCAACTGCAAATAGATACACTATATCTGTATTTTCTTCATGCTTCCCATTGGTCAGGATCCCACGATAATAGCCGTCCTCTTGGCTGCCTACTAACTTAAAAAATGTATTCAGTATCCTAATATAAGGTGCGTGAGCTGAAGCATCGGCTGTCATGAAAATCGTCCATAAAATAGTTAGAGGATCAAGGATATTATGACAACATTTGATAGTCAATATAGTAGACCCCTATTTTCAGGCAATAGTTTAAGGTGGTATTCTGCTGCAAGAAAAGGGGTATTGTATGACCGTGACAAAGCGAAAAGTTTTTACCGGTGTTATTCATCACCCCAAAGGGGCCATTCCGCCATCACCGTAATGGGACCACCCTGTTAGCACCCTAAAGGGACCAGGCTGGCGACACCTTAATGCACCCGCCCTGTCATCACCTTTTAGGGACCACCCCGCCTATCAAACGTTTGTAGAGAAGAGTATTTTTTATCCTTTCATAATTATTGAAGGATAAAACTCATGTCGAAGCGGAGGTTTGAAATGTACCAGTATCGCCAGATTATTTTTAGATTGCGTCAGGGTGATAGCATTCGCAATATAGCCCAAGCCAAATTGGCCGATCGTAAGAAGCTAAGAAAGATTCGTCAAACGGCTATTCAGCAAAACTGGCTTAATCCTGAGAGAGAGCTGCCATCGGATGAAGAATTATTAAAATTTTTCAAGCCTAAAGTCATGTCCATCACTCAGCCGTTAGCCGCCGCTCATCGCAATCAAATTGAAGGTTGGATTAAGCAAGGGATTCAAGCAAGCACAATTCATGAGGCGCTTTGCCGTCAGCATGCCTTCACAGGAAGCTATAATTCTGTGCAACGCTTTGTAAAAGCGATCAAAGATAAAGTGCCACTTGCCGCCACGATGATGCTAGATTTCCAGCCCGGAGAGTGTGCTCAGGTGGATTTTGGCGCAGGGCCAAAATTAATATTTTTTTCATCTATTACCTCCTAATATATAAAATAGGTACTGCATCATATTTTTATAAGCGATCTAAAATGCGAAGCATTTTAGTTAACCGCGCATCCCATGTATTATCTTTTATACCATCTTCTGCCTCGAAGTCCGTCAGGCGTCCCCGATCAATCTGTTGTTGAATGGCTTTTGAAAAATAAACGGCTGTTGCCGCAACCACCATGCCCGCCTGATGCTGTTCCGTAAAAGCTAACGGCGTTGAGACAATAGGCAGCCCTGCAGCCAAGTATTCAAAATATTTCATCGGAAACATCGCACGTGTATAGGTGTTTAAAAGTGTGGGAAGCGTTGCAACACTAAATCCTCTCAAATAATCGGGGAGCACTTTATAGGAGCGATGCCCTAAAAAGTGCACATTAGGACACTCTCGCAACTCCCTTACCAAGATGCTCTCCTGCCCCGCCCTTTCATCACCTATAAAAACCCAATGCCATTCTGGTTTTTTTTTCGCAATGCTAAGAATCAATGAAAAATCGATTTTATAATCAGACAGTTCGCCTACATAACCAATGCGAGGCGATGGGATGCACGATAAATCAGACGGTATATCGCCTGCTTCGCGGGCTTTGCCAAAATGGGTGATATCGGCCACATTAGGAAAATAGTGTGCATTACTATTTTTTGTTGCGCAATGTGCTCGCAATGTTTCGCTGGTAGTGAACACTGCATCACATCGCATCAATAATGCTGCCTCTTCTTTATCAAAAGCAATCTTATCGATGCCCGGTACGGCTGTCAGATCATCGACACAGTGATACACCAATTTATCGTGCGCAACACGATCTAACAATTCCATGATAAAAGGATGGTAGGTCCATACGATGGTATTTTTAAATCCCAATTGCTTAATAAATCGATTCAATTGCCACGTCAAAATACGCTCATTGATGGTTCGCGTGATTTTCCAATGGTGTTTAAACGGAATAACTAATGGTGAAAAAACCAAGACATTTTGCGCGCGCTGTTTCAATGGAGAAAATGCCTTTTTAAGTCGCACCCCTATTCGTTTGAGATCTGTCCGATTCAATGTCGGTGCACGCAAGCCAAGACTTTCGACATACAATACTCGAAAACCCATTCTGGCAAGATGCGTCGCAGTATGTTGTTTGTTCGTCCAATAAGGCGCATCCCAATCCGCTGTTGAAAAAATAAGGAAACTATTTTCTTTTTCAACCATGAAACATCTCGATTGGTTTATCTAATAACGATGCAATGATGCGCTGACTCGCATTACCATCCCCATAAGGATTCGATTTGTTTTTCAAATGATCTGCCATAGAAGAATCAAGATACGAGCGTGCAGCCACCATAATAGCCTCTGGCATGGTTCCCGCCAGCACCCCAAATCCTGCATTGATATTCTCGGGGCGCTCCGTATGATTTCGCATAACAACGATGGGAACAGAAAAAGAAGGGGCTTCCTCTTGTATACCGCCGGAATCGGTCAACACAAGGCTTGCTCGGCTTAACAAATAAAGGGTTGATTCATAATCCAATGGATCAATTAAATAGAGATTAAGGCATTCACTCAATGCATGATGAATCGGATCGCGCACATTGGGATTAGGATGCACCGGAAAAATCCATGTATGATCGAGATAAGCATCACATAACGCTCGAATCGCCTCGCAAATATCGCGCATCGGCTTGCCAAAACTTTCTCGACGATGGCATGTAATAAAAACGATGGGCTTTTGATTGTGCGATAAAATATCCGAAAGAGCAGAAGACGCCAAAGGCGCGTGGCGCTTCCATCGATTTTCTATCATGGAAATAGCATCCACTACCGTATTACCGGTCACGACAATACGCGATGGATCAATGCCTTCTTGTGTCAGATTTTTTGCTGATAAGTGGGTCGGTGCAAAATGCCTTGTCGTTAACCGACTCGTCATCTGCCGATTCAATTCTTCAGGGAAAGGACTGTCGAGTTGATAGGTGCGCAATCCCGCTTCAATGTGCCCCACCTTAATGCGCTGATAAAAAGCGGCGAGACCACCCACAAAAGTAGTTGTAGTATCGCCTTGCACTAATACCCAGTCAGGGTTGCAGGATGCTATCGTATCGGACAATCCTGTCATTAATTTAGCGGTTAATTGAGAGAGCGATTGATTGGGGGTCATCACATCTAAAAAAACATCCGGTTCAATCGAAAAAGTCGATAGCATTTGTTGAAGCATTTCACGATGCTGCCCTGCTGCACATACCGTCATTTGAATGCTAGGATGTTTTTTTGCTTCTGCAATAACGGGTGCTAATTTTATCGCTTCGGGACGCGTACCTAGAATAGTTAATATCTTCACGACAACACTCCAAATTTGCATAACGGCATCAAGCGCCCCTTAAACTCCACCACCACTTCAAATTGTTTTCTCCATTCGGGAAGTCGATAACGCCACTCTCCTTCATGAGCTTCAGTTAGTTCAATTCCATTCTTATAACGAATGAAATCCAATGCATCATTCTCATTTAAAAAAAGCACGCTTCCGCTCGATCGAATATAGTTAATCAATTGATGATGTATGTCGATGCGCTGTGATTCACTCGCCCAGCCATAGGCATAACGCTCTGAAAATGGATGATCTAAAAAACCAAATAACGTGCGACTTCGTTTTGCAATATCAAACGCTTGTTTGTAAGCAGCGAGCGCATCACCTGTCGATAACAAGCAGTCACCGTGCAGCATACACGATTGGGAATGCCCAATAAAAGTAGGTGGTATACCCGAAATCACGCCGCCACGCGCCATTAAAAATTCAGGGTCACAGTTTATAATACCTCCCACACAGCCATCAAAACCCGCATCAGATAAAGCATGTAGCGCACAGACCGGCGTTTGATGAAAAGGAGATACTGCATAACGAATCGGTGTATTTAAAACAGAATGCAGCTTCTGGGAAGATATTGTCGCCTCAACAAATGCAATATCATAACTCCCTCCCCAGCGAACAGGATGAGTATCGGAATGCGACAGTATTGCACCCCCACTTTCAATGACGTCGAACATCAACTGCGTATGCTCTACCTTTCCCAATAAACTACTTTGCACAGCCAACGAAAAAGGCACACTCCATGATTGATAGCTTTCAAATAAGGCACGAGCTGAGGCAATATCTTCATCACAATCGAGTCGCTGAGTGACAGCCACATCCCACCCTTCAGGAATTTCACTGAGAACAGGCACGCACGATAATTCAGCATGACGGAACGATGAGAAAAAATATTCGACCAAGCGCCATTCGGCGGAATCAATCGGACCCACGGCTCGATTAAACCATAGAATACTCGTATTGTCCGTATTCCAGATCGCCGCATAAGCCGATACGCTATTCTCGTTTAATGTGACATCCGCCAATACATTGGCTGTAGGCACTGAAATACACTGACTTAAACTCCATATCGAACCATCGAGAGGAATGGCACCGTAACCTAAATTATTCCATTCATCCATAAAATCGTAGCGCAATAAAGCACGCTCACGAAGGGGTAATTCGAGTGAATCGAGCGTCGCTCGATAGTGAATCGTTAAACGACTTTCCCGAAATGAATGAATCGATGCAGGCGCACATGCTGCATTCGCTGAATCTAATGTTTCAATCGATTCTGTTGTTACATGCAGCTTTTGAGCGATAGCAGGTGGCAGTGAACCCAATAACAGTATTTTTTTCTTTTCTGAAGAAAAAAGAATATCCATGTCTTCGTCATCAGGATTAATGATAACTCGACATAACGCTCCCCCATCAGCGCGCACTTGACTACGCGAAAATGAACGGCACAGCGCAGAGTAAACCAATTCCCCCGCTACTTGATTTTTCTTCGTTAACGCTATGTGAATCATACCCTGCCACTCTCCGCGCCTATACACTCAATGCGTTCATAGCACCCACTCCATTGAGCACGTAATTTTTGATAACGCATGCCAGCCTGTTGCGCATTCTGATAAGCCATTTTCCAAATGCTAGACCAGTTTTCTTTGGAGCTTAGCTCCAATGGTGAAAATGGAAATATCGCATCAAAAAGATGAAATGTCGATTCTGCCTCGCCAATCGCATGTGGCAACCGCAAGCTGACTGCAATATTGATAAACTCAGCAGATGCCTTGATCAACTCATTAATCAACTTTCTATTACCATCCAGCACCCCCGTCCAAAACCAAAATAAAATGGGCTTTTTATCCATTTTTAAATAATAAAAATGACCACTAAAAAGCTTAGAAATCACTTCTATCGTTTGAACGATCTTTTCAACAGAATGTATCACATAAGGGCAGAGCTGCACCACAAATCGAAGCGGGCTTTTGCGATGACTTGCAATATCCAACACATGCTGAATACTTACCAGCTCCAATCCATTCGGACCATTCGCATCGACATGTAGGTTCAAAATAACCACATCCAACCCCATACCACAGAAAGTAGCGATTGCCTCTATTAACAACCTAACCCGCTTATGATTCCATAGCTGCCCTATGGTTACAAAAAGGTTGGGGTCTATTGGCAGCTCAACAAATAAGTCAGGATCTACGCCAGGATACACAACACTGCTAACGGGACGGCGGTAGATCTCCCCTAAATAACGCGCCGCATATTGACTGTTGGCTACCACTGCTTCAGGTATAACTGTATGATCCATTTTATCCATTGCAGACGGGAGGTAAGCTTGACCAAGCGAACTGCTTCTCCTGTATCATGTTCGATGAGCAACGCTTTATTTATTTCAGAGGCATAAATAGTGATATCGTGACGATACTGCCAAAAACGCACACATTCAATGACGTAACGCTCTGCACCACCATATTTATCAAGAAATGGAATAACAACGGCTATATTCAACCGCCGAGCACTCTGTATTTTACGTGGAGTCACCCGATTTTTCGCATGCATACTTATTCGTGATAATCACAAACCGCAAACCCATTGCTCTTAATTAATTGATCCTGTTCCGCTAAGCGTAAATCTTTATACGCCATTTCACGCACCAACTCTTCAAACGTAGTCTTTGGCACCCATCCAAGTTTTTGACACGCTTTACTCGAATCACCAAGTAACGATTCCACTTCTGCGGGTCGATAATAGCGCGGATCAATTGCAATAATGCAACGCCCTTCTGAATCGTATGCCTTTTCTTTGATCCCCTGGCCGCGCCATTCTAATACCATGTTCAATTCAGCAGCGGCTAAATTAATAAATTCACGCACCGTATGCTGAACACCTGTTGCAATCACAAAATCATCCGCTATGTCTTGCTGTAACATCAACCATTGCATCTCAATATAATCACGCGCATGGCCCCAGTCGCGCTTGGCATCTAAATTGCCCATATACAAGGAATCTTGCAGCCCTAACTTGATGCGCGCCAATCCCCGCGTCACTTTGCGACTCACAAATGTTTCTCCGCGAAGCGGAGATTCGTGATTAAACAAAATACCATTACAAGCATACATCCCATATGCTTCGCGATAATTAATGGTAATCCAATAAGCATATAACTTTGCAACCGCATAAGGCGATCGCGGATAAAAAGGGGTTGTTTCCTTTTGAGGTACTTCTTGCACCAAACCATAAAGCTCTGAGCTCGACGCTTGATAAAAACGTGTTTTCTTTTCTAACCCAACAATCCGAATCGCCTCCAAAATACGCAACGCACCCAACGCATCCGTGTCAGCGGTATACTCAGGCTCTTCAAACGACACAGCCACATGGCTTTGCGCTGCTAAGTTATATATTTCGTGTGGTTGGACCTGTTGAATAATGCGAATTAAACTGGAGGAATCTGTCATGTCGCCGTAGTGCAAAATAAAACGGGCATCGCCCACATGGGGATCTTGATATAAGTGATCTACTCGAGCAGTATTAAATAAAGAAGCGCGACGTTTAATGCCATGGACAATATATCCCTTATCTAGCAAAAATTCCGCTAAATAGGCTCCATCTTGGCCGGTAACGCCCGTAATCAAAGCAACTTTTTTCATTCCATCTTCTCCGCCACCCACCGCATCCCAAAATACTATTTCAACCACAACTGGCGATCGTACAGCAAAGCATAAAACCTCGCAATAGACCCCTTTCTAACGAGATAGCTCAGCTTCAACCATCATTCGACACAATTCTTCCAGCGACGTTTTGGGAGCCCATCCAAGCTGATTTCTTGCCTTCGTTGCGTCACCTATTAAAATGTGAAGTTCGTCAGGCCGATAGAATTCAGGGGAGACCTTGACCAATACTTTACCGGTTTTTCGATCTAAGCCGCGCTCTTCCACCCCGTCTCCACGCCACTCTAATTCAATATCCACCGCTCGAAATGCCAACACCACAAACTGCCTAACCGTTTCAATGCGCTGCGTTGCCAGCACATACGTATCAGAGGTTGGCTGCTGCATCATGCGGTACATTCCCTCAACATACTC
The DNA here is from genome assembly GCA_947478495.1 of Legionellales bacterium. Classification (GTDB taxonomy): domain Bacteria; phylum Pseudomonadota; class Gammaproteobacteria; order DSM-16500; family DSM-16500; genus CANJVW01. The sequence goes on from CANJVW010000001.1 coordinate 148,450, forward strand.
TTTTGCAAAACCCCAATCGCGCTTTGCATCGAGATTACCCAACATTAATACATCACCTTTCTCTCGAACAAGATTTGCCACGCCCGTGGTGATTTTACGAGTCACAAATTCACGCCCTCGCAAAGGCGATTCGTGATTAAACAAAATGCTGCTCGCAGCAAAAATACCATGGCTATTGCGATAAGCCACTGCCATATTGTGCGCATATAATTTAGCCATTCCATAAGGACTTAAAGGCTGAAAAGAGGTTAGTTCCGTTTGTGGTGTTGTCATGGGATGGCCAAACATTTCAGCACTAGAAGCCTGACAAAACCGTATGCCTGAATTCACTGTTCGAATAGCTTCAAGTAAATAGATAGGGCTCATGCCTGTCACCAAAGCAGTAGTGAGCGGCTCAGAAAACGACAAGTGTGCGTTACTCTGTGCAGCAAAATTGTAAACGGCATCAGGCTGAATCGTATCTAATAATTGAATTGAAGCAGATGCATTCACTAAATCATGCTCTATTAAAACTAAATCAGGGTGCTGATTAATTCCTAATTCATTAAGCCGCCAGTGCGTTGCATTAAGTTGCCGACAAGCACCATAGACCTTACATCCCTTTTCAAGCAAAAGACTCGCCAAATACGCACCGTCTTGTCCTGTTATACCCGTCACGAGCACTTTTTTTGTCATTTCTTTCTATCGCCCATAAATATCTTCAAACCGCACAATATCATCTTCTCCCAGATAATCACCTAATTGGATTTCTATGATATCAAGCGGTTGATCACTTGAATTTGATAAACGATGTTTCGTCCCTTTGGGAATATAAGTCGATTGATTGGCGCCAATTGAAAATTGCTGATCGCCGCAAACGACATCCGCGACACCCGTCACCACAATCCAGTGCTCTGATCGACGATGATGCATCTGCAATGATAATCGCGCCCCCGGTTTAACGGTAATGCGCTTCACCTGAAAATTTTTTCCTTGATCAATGCTCTCATAAGAACCCCAGGGTCGATAGACGCGACAATGTAAATCGACTTCTGTGCGTTTTTCCTGCTTAAGGAATTCCACGATTTTCTTGACATCTTGTACGCGATCTTGATGAGCAACCAACACCGCATCAGCGGTCTCTATCACAATCGTATCCGTCATACCCAGTACGGCGAGCATTCGACTTTCGGCGCGCAAGTAACAACCCTGGGTATCTAAAGACAGCACGTCACCCAATATCGCATTTTCGTTTTCATCCCGGGGCAATATGTCGCGCAGCGCAGACCATGAGCCTACATCATTCCAAGCTGCGTCCAACACAACTAACAGCGCTTTATTGGTTTTTTCCATGACAGCGTAGTCGATTGAATCACTGGGGCACGCTAAAAAACTTTTTTCTTCTAGGCGACAAAAGTCTAAATCTTTCGTCATGAGAGAAACCGCTGTATCGCACGCACTTAAAATATCTGGCCTGAAACGCCTCAACTCCCCCAAAAAACTCGTCGCTTGAAACATAAACATACCGCTGTTCCAATAATATTCTCCCGAGTCCACATAGCTGATCGCGGTCAGCTGATTTGGCTTTTCAACAAATTGCTCGACTGTGAAGAGAAATGAATCGGATGTCGGCGCTGTCTTGATATAGCCATACCCTGTTTCAGGGTGCAGAGGTTGTATGCCAAATGTCACTAAATGTCCGTGAGATGCCGCGATCGCCGCCTGAGAAACCGCTGCGACAAATAGCGCTTGATCATCGATCACATGATCCGCGGGTAATACCAATAAAATAGGGTTATCCTGACCCATCTGACGAAGATACAATGCGGCGATGGCAACAGCAGGCGCTGTATTTTTTCCGACCGGCTCTAATAAAATGATAGCGTCTTCAACGCCAATCTCTTTGAGTTGTTCCGCGACCAAGAAACGATGCTCTTGATTGCAAATAACGACCAATTTTTCTACATTAGATAAAGATAGCGCGCGCTGAACGGTCTGCTGCAGCATCGTTTGCTGCCCCGTTAAACGCAAAAATTGTTTAGGATAGGCGCTGCGTGATAGCGGCCATAAGCGACTGCCTGTTCCGCCCGCCAAAATAACAGGAATCATAACGCTCCCTTGCTCTCAATTTTACTGCATTTGATGCTCTCACATTCACCCTGTGAATGCAATATGAGTGCAGCTAAAGGACCTACGGTACTGCTAAAAGCGCACTTACCTTCGCCGCACAAATAAAATCATTTTCAGATAGCCCGCGAATGGCATGCGTGCTATATCGAACCGTACAATGATCATACCCCACCACCATATCGGGATGATGATTTTCTTGATGCGCAATCCACGCAACAGCATTCACAAATCCAATAGTCAGTGAAAAATTTTTAAAGTGAAAATGACGTTCAATTTCCGTGTAGTCTGCATTCACTGTCCACTGCGGTACTTTTATCAATAGACTGTCGATCTCAGCTTGTTGCAACGGTTTAACGCCGCTTTCACATGCCAAGCATCTCTTAGTTAACAAATCACTCATGAGGTATACTCCTATTAACAAATATGTTTCGGTAAAGCGCCTTCTTGATTTTGTACTTCGCGAATCAACCCCCTGATATCTGTTTCAGCTAATTGATATAATTGATTAAAGTTTTTTAATTTAAAATAAACGGGTTGTATCACATCAATGCGATAAGCCGTTTGACACGCTTTCAATGCCTCAAAGGGTAAGCGCTTCGGGATATCGCTTGCTATCGCATACACCGTTTCACTAATCGATGACAAAATCCCGCCGCCATAAGCACGCCTGATCATATCGTGGTTTTTGGGGCGCTTCAATGACAATTATAAACTGTGGGAAGCATGGGAGCAGGCGTATCGGCGCGATATCGTAACGCATAGAGATCGGGCAATACAGCCGCCATCACAATGATCACGCCCCTGAAATGATAGAAAGCGTCAAATGATCCCGAAAAAGAAACACGCCAAATAAAATACTGAACGGAATTTCGAGCAGCCCGACAAGACCCCCAATGCTCGCATCAACATATTTAAATCCCTCGACGACCAACGAAAAAGAACATGGAATCGCTCAAAAAATAATCTTTGATGTAGATCAGCCCAACAAAACAATCGCTGCTCCTTTTAAAAGATGAAGAACTATTAGAGAAGACAATAAGAAATTTGTTACAATAAGAGCAAGAACCCAAGGAGCAGCCATGAAAAAATTAACAGTTGTTATCATTGTCGGCAGCTTGCGAAAAGATTCATATAATCTCAAGCTCGCAAAAGCATTAGCGACGCTCGGTCAAAATGATTTTGAAGCGCATATCGCAAACATTAGCGACCTACCTCTCTATAATCAAGATTTAGAAAGCGCCTTTCCTGAGCAAGCCGCACGATTAAAGAAAGAAATTCAAGAAGCAGATGCGATTTTGTTTGTCACACCAGAATATAATCGCAGCATTCCAGCGCCTTTAAAAAATGCCATTGATTGGGCTAGTCGCCCGTATGGCCAAAGCGCATTCGCCAACAAACCTGCAGCGCTCTGCGGTACATCGCCCGGCGCGATTGGCACAGCGGTCGCACAAAATACATTAAAACATATACTCCATTATCTTGATATGGCGCTCATGGGATCACCTGAAGTGTATCTACAATTCAAAGAAGGCTTGATTGACAATGATGGCAATATCAGCGATCAAAACACGCAAACATTCTTGAAAGGATTTGTGGATAAGTTTGTTACGTGGATCCAAAAACACAAACAATAGCCTATTAACTTAGAACGCCTTCCTCAGCCAGGGGAAGGCGATCCCGATCATTCCCCGCAACATCTTGCTCTCATGAGCACCCTCCAAAAATAACTCTATTGCATCATTACATTTTCCCAGCAACGATAGGACGCTAACATTGATAAAAAAAATAGGGTGCATTACTTTATCGTTTCTTTTAACAAACACATGTGTCGCATCAAAAGCGATCATTTACAATATGAGCGAATCGAGCGATATGCGGGTATCTTATCATGTTTGCTTTGATGGACCGCAGAGATCGCCTTCTTGTGCTGATCCTGTCACCGTGCTGATTAAACATAAGAAATCGGACGCCGACCAAAATTATATTGTGGTAACCTCTCCCTTTCCGCCCCTACAGACGCCTGGCTTTATATTCATTCATGTTATCTCTGCAATAGAGCAAGATCGCGATGGCCATACCCAATCGAAAGGCATTTTTTCCTCAGACGAAGATGGTGATACGTGTGGCGGCGTATTCAATGGCTTGTACTACAATCACCTGATAGTGAAGCGTAATCAAGGTATCATCCTCAATGATATGCACCAGTCTCCTTATATTTTATGTATCGCCAATCCGTCTGCCCTGCTTTTTGACGAACCAGAGCCTGCCTAAACAGGCCTTATCGTGATTGATGATCATGCTGATATAGATCAATTTCTTCTATTTCTTTTCGATATAAGATGATCCTGCATTCATTCATCATAAAAAGGATATCATCATGAAAACAACACCAGAAAGTGTAAAAAAATCAAGTTCAGAAAAAGAGAGCAAGAAACCATCTCAAGAAGGAAACAAAAAGATGTCGGCTTCCTCACAAGAGGACTGCTCTCAAGACACCAAAAAGTCAGCTCATGCAAAAGGACTCGAAGAATTTCGAGAAATAGAGCAACGAGGAATGCAGCGCAATGCATCTCGAAATAGTCCAGAGAAAGAATAAGCAAAGAGCTGCAACGGGCGACCACGCTGGTCGCCCGCTTTTTAAATCGATGCCAGTGTCTTAATAATATCAGGAATAACCACTGTTAGCTGCAGAATGGTTCCGAGTGTTTGATTAACCTGTTCGATACTTAACGCTTTATAGTCAGATTGACCCTCAGCGCATGCGCACTCTATATTGTAAACCAGCCAGTTTATCCAACTGAACGTACCGAAACACGCCGAATTTATATAGTCCGAATGAATAACACCGCCGGCTTTTCGATATATTTCTATCATCTTTAAAAATAATGCCTTATCGAAATGCGTGGTAATGCCACTCCAACAAAATGCTGTGCCAATGATGTCGTATGTCGGATTGATTCGACAAGCGCATTCCCAATCAACCAACACAGGATTTTGATGCTTATCCCATAACACATTTTTTTGATCCAAATCACCGTGACCGACAACCCACTTTCTTTCAAGAATGTGCGTTGCATATCAGCTAAAATAACCGCCATTTTTAATGCATGCGATTCTGAAATCGCATGCTGATCCAATGCTTCTGCCGCAACGTAGGGATAAACCAAAAAACCGGTTCCATCGATCATCAAAAGATGTTTTCCGGATGCATCGATTGCAGAGACCGCAGGAATTCCCTGCTCTGAAAAATGACATGCAACGCGCTCGCTTACTTCATAATTCTTAACGACCTGCGGGTCTAACAAATGCGTATCGCGAGATAATTGCTTGACTGCATACGATGCTTTGTCCGTATCAACACGCCACATCGCATGAACCAACCCGCCATGCACCCGCTGTGGCTCTTTCCTTGCGAAACCTAAATTAAAATGTCGACAAAGCGCGCTGAGAATGGCGCGATTCATTTCATGTCTCCAACATTCTCAAACGCCGATGCCATGCGATCGCATTCGCGCTTAGATAGCCCAACATCACACGCCACTTTTCGCCATTGCTTTGCTGCCATACCCACTTCTTCAATAATATTGTAGGCTTCGCTTTTTGATAACCTGAAGTCTTTAGCTACAGAAATAGCTGTTTTCAAAGAGGAAGATGTGTCATTGCAATCAATTGCTGTTGTTAAAACGTGTGCTTTCGTTTCGAGAGGCGTGGGATTCATATCATATGCTGGCGACAACCTCCATCCTTTGTGTCGCTCATAAATAAATCCATGATTGCGTAAATGATCATCCGTGTTGGAAATCATGACAGTAAAAACAATACGCCGCCACAGCTCTGCCATATCATCTTCAGGAGCTGCGCCATGCTGAGCTAATGCATAAGCTATTTCAATATAGCTATGCTGTTCGTTATCTCGCGCACCCAGCATACTCATCGCTGATAAAAAAGGAATGCGTTGCACATTGTCTCGATCAAATAGTAATGATCTTAAAGAAATTTTTTACCTGTTTACACACTTCAAATGACACTCCCTCGGACGCCACGCACATGAAACCAACACGTTCCAACACGAACTGTTTCTCCCCCCAATGAGATCGAGACAATCACTTCTTTGCTACTCATTGTCTGCACCCTTCTTTCTGTTTGGTAAACGGACTCTTTGGGGTAATTTTTCATCCTCCAATTGGCGACCCGTTAAGTCGACTGCCGCATCAACTAAATCACTTAATCGATTTGCCATGCCCAATACAAATAACACAGCAGCATAACCACCGATGGATGTCGTCGCATCGCCTTTTTCAATTTTACCGATAGTGGCTCTAGAAATATTGGCGCGCTCTGCCATTAACTGAATAGTAATACGACGACGACGACGAGCATCGTTAATATCTTGCCCTAGCTTGCGCAGCGCTCTTACAGCAGGAATAGGCAAGTTGGTTGATGCATTCATTTTATGCCTATTATAATAGTCATTAATATTACATAATGACTATTATAAGATGCTTTAAATTGAAAATCAAGTCATGCCAATGGGTTATTGCTTTTTACGCGAATCAACTCTCTGTTTCGCTTTATAAATTAAGGTGGGGATATAACACCAACCAATAACACCTTCTATAATCAACACCGACCCCACCAGGATAAAAAACCATTTCGCAAAACCAATCAATGCGGCAATTAAAATAACAAGCCCAATAACCGCGCGATTCATGCGATCCGTTTTATCGATATTACAATGCACTGAAAACATAATGATCCCCCTACGGATGGTGTAACATCCTTTCTGTAAATTCCGCCTGAATAGCAATAGATTTGTAAATTTTTTTATACTGTTTTTCTTTTGGTACGCTTAGCATTCAAATGTACTTCATCAATGCGCATCCAATTTCTTGCTTGTCTTATATTCGATAGTAAAATCATCTTTTGAGAATCAATCAATAATACGTCTGGAAATAGATATAGAAAGCTCGTTCTATTGGTAAATGGCCCGCGAAGGTAGAGTGATATGAAGTGAAAGAGGAGCTGTTGCTAAGCAATCAACATAAGCTCCTCATCACATTAGGTGAGATAATTTAAACGGTCTTCTTGCCTATTTTAAAAATAAGCATGGCAACAAAAAGAGCGGAAACGCCGACCAAAACATAAACCACTCTTGAGATCAGAGACATATCGCCAAAAAGTGTTGCCACCAAGTCTAGCTTTAAAAGACCAACCAGACCCCAATTAATACCGCCGATAATCACTAACGCCAATGCAACCCAATCAATAATTGATAATGATTTCATATGATACTCCCTATCGATAAAATAAAAGTTAATCATACCACACTTTTCTATTATCTTTCACTCTTGTTCTCTTCTAAATTTGAGCCCCGTCCTCTGATCTAACCCCACCTTCACGGACACTTCACTAAGAGAGTAAACTTTCTAACAGTGAGGTGTAAAATGAACGAAAATAAGTCAAATAAAGATATTGTCCGCAAGAAGTATAGTTCGCAATTCAAAGATCAGGCCCTGGAGCGCGCCAAACGAGATGAGGTTCCGCAAGTGGCGAAAGATCTCGGCATTGCTGAGTCCAGCTGTATTACTGGCGCCGTCAGAAAGAGCAAGGTGGCGACACCATTGAAAACCCGCCAGACCGCCGACTCCGATACCCAGAACAGAAGCACCTGTCATCGTACGTTTGGGGTGACGCTGAAAAATATTGAGTGGTGCGAGATGTGGCACGAGTACCGAGTCTTCAAATTTGGCTACACTGAATTGCCTTCTTGGTTGTGAAGTTGTTGTTGTATTTTCTTCTGCTGGAGATGATTGGATAATAGGACGCTGGTACTGCACAGCAGCAGCCGCAGAAGATACAGCTCGCTCCGAAATCTTCAAAAAAATTCTTTCCTCTTCGCTTGCTCTAAAAGAGCTGGATCGCGAAACATTGCCCAACAACTGCATGAATTATCTGAAAGTAAGGCCGTTTTTTTATCGATCTTTTGATCGCGATCATGCCTTTCATCCAAGCTTCGAGAACAAATCATCATAATCGACTGATAGAACTAATACTCTTTAGCTCTGCATAACATCAACTCCCCATGTAAATTTATAATACATGTATTATATGTGAACAAAAGTGAGGCTTCTATCAGAATGCGTAACGTAGACATGGTCTCTCGTCAGTCTACATTAGATCTACATGAAATTTTTCATTTTCGGAAGTGTTTGTAACCTGTTGATTTTATTTTGCTGGCACCAAGAGTCGAACTCGGGACCTACTGATTACAAATCAGTTGCTCTACCTGCTGAGCTATGCCAGCGTCTTTATGAAAAAGATGTTGGAGGATTATAGGCAATGTTAGGGCCAATAGCAAACCGAATACTGCGAGAAAGCAAAATAGCAATTATTGACCAACCGCCATCAACGCTTTGTTACGAATAATAAAGAATAGGGTCACAACGCCAACGACAACAAACACGATCAAACTGAGGCCTATTACAAAAAAAGATCCGTCATAGTAAAATCCTGCAACCTCGAGCGCCAAAGATGATAGAGCCAAGCGACCCGCCTGAATAAACGCGGACACGCGCCCTTTTGCGTCAGGAACAATCTGTAGCACAACAGGGTACAGTATATTGCCTGGAACAATTTGGCCCAACACAAACAATAGCATAGCCAATGTAATCCAGAGAGGATGAACACTTCGCAACACCAAACCAATACAGCCCATGCTTGCAATCAGGATAATAAGCGATACCGAAAGCATACGCCTAGGGTGATAACCATAGCGCTTCATCAGCCAGGCCAAGAGAATACAGCCCAATGCAAAGCTAAGTGCGAGCACCCCCTGATAATACCCAAAATGCGACAACGGAACATGTAATGCCTTGATGTACAATAAAGGTGACATCCCGACGAAAATCCAATACGGCACACAAATAAAAATCATGTGCGTGATCATGAGCATCAAGCGTCCAGATCGAAACAATGATCCCCATCCGCGCACTGGTAGCGCGGTTGAGCGAGCACTCGAAAATGATGGCACGAACAACGTTGTCATCAGAAGTGTGATGAGGCCAAGCAACAATAACAGCACAAAATTCGCCCGCCACTGAAAATAGAGCGCGACATAACTACCGATGACGGGCGCTATACCACAGGCAATATTCATTGAACCATTGAGCATAGCCAGTAAAAATTGCTGATCTTTAAGCGGATAGCGCTCAGCGACAAACAAAAAACTTAAAATGGCAGGAGCTGCAATGCCGACACCTTGCAAAAAGCGACCCAACAACAACAAAAAAGAAGCGCTCGCTAAACAGCAAATACTTCCGATCACAAACAATAAAAGACCGGATAAGATCACAGGCTTTGGCCCAAAACGATCGGCCGCCTCCCCCGTCAAAAAAAGGCTTAAGCAGTAACCCGCAAAGTTAACAGATAATAATGCCTCGACCCAAACAGGTGTTAAATGAAAATGATGCTGCAATTCGGGAAAGCTCGGCACCAAGAGATCGAATTCCATGCCAACCAAGATATCCATCAACATGATAGAAAATAAGATGAGACCTTTCATATGACCGCCTTTGATAGGCGATCATTTTACCACCCACTTCTTATTTGAGCAAGAAATGGCTAACGGATTTAATATAACCTGCGTGCGCATCCGTTGAGATCGCATGGCCACAATTTTTGAAAATTTTCAATTTAGCATGCTTGATGTGTTTTGCAATAATGCGAGACTGGTTAACACTACAGATCCAATCATCTTGGCCCGCCAGCACCAACGTTGGGGAAGTGATTTTCTTTAGGCGAGAAATGAGATTAAATGTCTTCATAAAATGAAACCCCTGGTTAAAGGCTTCGTGAGACCACAGCGTGTGAGATGTTTGAAACACTTTCTTTTTTGCAGTACGCGCTTTAATAGAATACATGTCTGCCATTGCTTCAAAAAATTGTCCGAGATGCTTTGGATTTTTAAATGTCCCACTCCACAAATGTTCTGCCATTTTAATTTGTTGGGGTGTGCCTTGTTTTTTCAGTGCTTCCTTGGCTTCTTCGATCGTGTCCTTGCTCGGTGCGGTGCAGACCAAAATAAGTTTTTGAACGCGTTTAGGATAGCGAATTGCATAGGATTGAGCGACGATGCCGCCATAGGATCCGCCTAAAATACAAATTTTATCGAGACCTAAGTGCTTGCGTAATGCCTCAACATCTTCTACGTTATTTTCTAATGTATAATCACTTTGTTTTGTTTTCTTGCTGCGACCACAGCCGCGATGATCAATAAACACCAATTGCGCGCACTCCGCTAATTCAAGCGACGTCTGTTTAAATCGGAGATGATCGCCGCCCGGACCGCCGTGCAATAAAAATAAAACGGGACGCTCTACAAAGTCTCCTTTAACGGGCGCCAATTGCATGCCTGCCACATCAAAATAAATTTCGGTACCACGTAGTTTTGCTTTCATTTTTTCTATCCTGCCATTATTATCGCGGGGCGAACACAGTTGACGATTTTACTCGACCCTTTTTTACAATAACAAGGAGAACAACATGGATCCCCGCAAAAAAAGCGCTCCCACCCGTTGCTTCGCCCTCCCCCTCTCTCGCCCTTCAAAAAAAACCTTCGCAAGGCCAATGGGCGGTGATGTTTCCTTTTCATGCCGCAGCGGATTCTGACGAAGCTCATAAACACATAGTTGGTCTTGCTCAAT
>CANJVW010000002.1 GCA_947478495.1 Legionellales bacterium
ACCAATTAATAAATTCCCATGCTTTTTGTGTGTCCACTAGCGCGAACGATGGTGGTGGGCACGCAAAAAGCGCTTTGCCCACCCTACCTCTATAACGATTACACAGATAGAATACCTACCGCTTCTTCGGCCTAGCATCAATTTCCTGTTTTTTCTGGTCAGCCTTATGTACAAGCTGAGTCAATTTAGCCTGCACTGCCTCCCGCTTAGCGAGCACCGCGGCAGCCGCAGCGGCAGGCCCAGCTGCAGGATCAGGCACCATCGCGACTTTTTTGCCCGCGTTCACTTCTTTAAGCAACTCGCTAAAACTGTCTTTCTTTTGTGTCAATTCTGAATTTTCGATCAGGTTTTCCAACCATTTCCCCATGTTTTCTACCAGACTTCTTTGAGCCTCAAGTTTAGGTAGATTCTCAGCGGCTAACACCCGCAACTCCTTAAGCTCACCTGTAATACCATCGATCCCATCTACATCGAGATCACCCTGCTCGTCTGCTAGCCGTACCCCCAGCGCAGTCATTCGCATATCAATATCTTGCTGAACACGATCTGCCTCGCGGAAGTCATGCAATGCATCTTTCAAGAGAATCTCAGTTTTATCAGGATCTTTTAACAAGAAAGCAGCGAGAGCCTCATGCGCTGTCGTCGGCCGCGCCCCAGGGGCTACTGCAAGATCAGGAGGAGCCACCCCCGGCAATGGTTGTGCCGCTAAACTCTGAGCTTCCTGAAGAACTTCCTCTTTCGCAGGGTCTTGCGCTAACAGCGCTTTCCAGGCTGTAACCACCGGCGCGACCTTATCAGCATCCGCCTGCTGCTTCGCCGCGAGCCCTTGATTTTCTTCTCGCTCCATCAAAGCATCGTGATCCTTCTTGCCTTTCGCCAACGCTGCAAGGTGCTCATGAATCTGATCAACTTCTTTTTTCCCTCCATACCATGTTTTCTGGGGATAGGCCTGCAACATTTTTTCCATATTAGTGCCTATTTTGAGCTCAGTATAGATGCCTTTTTGCGCTTGCTCCATTGCTGCGTTGATGATGTAGCGCAAGTGACGCACGGCTTCTTTAGGATCAGCTCCCTCGCCACACTCGACCTTCAGGGGTTTGCCTTTCGCTTCAGCGATACAAACTTTCACCAGTTCTCTCATGACGGCGGCATTCACGCTTTGAACTCCGAAAAAGCTAGTTTCCACCGCTCTCATGCGTTTTTCTTTTATCTCATTTCCCTCTTTGTCTTTCTTACCCGTTCCATACTCGTCAAAGCTAATTGTAATAGCACCTCTTCGAAGAGCGTGCGCATCCTTCCCGTGCTCCTGATGTCTTTTTAACGCTTCAAAATAGGCGAGTCTCTCGCCCTTTTCTGCTATCTCTTTTTTTCGCAACGCCAATTCTTGTTGCTCTTTGCCTAACACCAAACCGACTTCAAGCCACGCGGGGTTCTTTTGATCTTTCTGCGCCTGTTCAAAAAGTTTTTTTTCGTTTTCCTGATTGATTCTATCTGTCGATTCCTCTCCTCGCAGAAAAAACGGGTCATGAAGAACAAGCTGCTTAAACCGGCCCCATTTTCCTAAGTTGTTACCTCTGTATACCTCAGCAATATCTGACTGCCACAATCTATGTTGTTGTATGGCATGGTGATTCGTTATCTGCTGTTCAGCGGCTTTTTCTGCGAGGCGCGCGATTTCTTCATGTATTCCTGTGCCTAAAAGCTTGTCGAGTTTTTTCATGGCAGAATGAAGCGTTTCTTTTTCTCTTGCTGCCGCTTCGACTGCTTCTGCATTTGGTGCTTTTGCCTTTGCTGGTTCTGCTTCGTGTAACTTTCTTTCGGGTGCCGCTTCAGGTGCTGCTATTTGTGCTGCTGCCGCTTCGACTACTTCTGCATTTGGTGCTTCTGCCTTTACTGGTTCTGCTCCGTCTAACTTGTTTTCGAGTCCCGCTTCAACTCCTGCTATTTCTGCTGCTGGTGCTATTTCTGCTGCTGCTGCTTTTTCTGCTGCTTTTTCTGCTTCTTTTAATGCTTCTTTGCATGTATTTATTGCTTGGTGTAAAACAGCGGAATCCACCACCTCGCCCGACATCCATTGGTTTTGCGTCTTTCGACAAGTTGCTTCTAATAATTCCAAAGTTTTCCTATGAGAAGGCAACAGCTCCATTAACTCCTTTATTGCTTTTTGAATGGCGCCGGTGGGCTCTCCCTTTGACGACACCGCATCGTATCCGAATAAGCCGACCGGATGAGAAAGAGTCCTGGCATCGGATGAATACTCTTTCCGAAATTGATCGCCCTGTTTAATAAGGCTCAAGACTTTTTTTTGCAGTTTTTTTTGCGCCTCTGCGCGATTGAGCGCAGAAGCTGCCGCCCCCGCTGATGCTTGTGGTGTTGCTGCGCTCGCTGCCATAGCGTTCCCCTTACTTCGATTTCATCATGGATGGACTTTTACCTTCTCGCAAATCACACAACTTGCGATCGGCATCCGTTGGATCATAATGCAATACTTCAACCGGTTTATTATGTTTGTGGCCCAATACTTGTAACTCGACCCAAGCGATGCGCATCATTTTATCAAACCCTGATAGTTCAACTGTCCAGCCACGCCGAAAGACTTCGGCTGCCATGGCGCGCGCGGTTTGCATCGCATCAGCTGAGGTTCGCTCATGAGAAAACAAATCCGTTGGCGCGCATACCAAATGACTTCCTTTGTCGTATACAGAGTAATGAGGGCTTTGACCTTCAATGGCGATCAACGTTTTTTCTAATGAGGGTTCTAGATTATAGACATCCCAGATGGTGAAGGTCGCGAAGCGCTCCATGAGGTAATGTAATTCGAGCAACGTGAACGGGCGATCCAGCAAGTTGCCGAAATCCGGCGGCATGGTATCGCCATCCCCAATCGCGGCCCAGACTTGGTGCTTTAAGTCGGTAAAATATTGATAACTTTCAGCGAGCTCGGTGCTCTCGGCGCCCACCTCTTCTTGATCAAGGTTCTCTTCGCCGCCTTCCGCTGGATCGTCCGCCATATTATCCCTTCTCTAAAGAGCCTGTATGAAACCAGGTTACCCTAGATGAGCGCTTTTGTGAAGATAGAACCGAGCTAACTCACGTTACGCAGAGCAGCGCTGCTTAGAACGCCTTCCCCCTCCCGGGGGAAGGCGTTCTAAGCAGCGCTCTTATTAATACCTACTAAGCACCAAAATGCTTCTTTCGAATCTCTCGGATAGTTTCGAGAAGCGTCCCGGTCTTCTTTTTAGGGGCAAATAATTGGCTTGGAATGATATTTTTATCAAGCGCATTTTTCTGTTCTTTCTGATGATTATTATCAGCTACTTTTTCGTCCGTATATTTGCTTTGTGCGCGCATTACAACCTCCTCACTGGCATAAACTTGTATTAAGTATAGCCAGTGAGGTTATTTTTTCTCGCTAAATGGAGAAATATGCTAAAAAATGCCCGCAATCCCGCCAAAGACCCCAAAAGAAGTGGTAACAAATAAGACAATAGCAACAAGCGCTGCATACTTACCCTTAAGACGATACGGTTCAGGCAAGGTGCGACGCGCCAGCAAATAGAGAAATCCAAGGACAATAGGCAAGAGCAATGCGTTCATCACCTCCACACCCACGCTGAGGTTCACTAAATTCACCGCACCTGACGCCACGACAATGCCGCCCACAATGAGAGTTGTGCTATACGTCCCATAAAACCAAGGTGCTTCGCGTGGATGATCTTGCAATGACCGTCGAAAACCCATGACCTCACCCAACCCCCAAGCAGCCGTCAGTGAAATCACAATGGTTGCAACCAGTGCGGCGCCGGCCATCCCCAATGCAAACAACACCCGTCCTGCGCTTACTCCTAGACTGGGTGTAATTGCGTCACTGATTTGTTGAACGGTATTGAGTGGAAGATTGGGATGTGTTTTACCGATCGTGGCGGCTGTCATGATGAGCGCGGCTGCCATTACCAACTGCGTGATCACAGCGCCAATCGCCGTATCCCAACGCGCTGGTGCCAAATGTCGACGATCGAGTTTTTTGTCCAGCAGAGCCGATTGCTGATAGAAGATCATCCACGGCATAATCACAGCACCAATGTTGCCTGCCGCTAAATAGAGATAAGAGCTATTGCGCCACGGCACGTTCATCAAACCCTCTGTCATTTCTTTAAGAGAGGGATGTGTATGCCAGGCAATCACAATAAATGTGAACTCAAACAATCCTAAAAAAATAGCGATACGTTCCACTGAATGATAGGAGCCCGTCCACACCATGATAATTAAAAAAGAGACCACCACCGCCATCGTTTCTGCGACAGGAATACCAAATAACGCGCCAACACCGGCTAATCCGCTGAACTCACTTAAAATCGCGCCGATGCACGACACAATGAGTGTCGACACGGAAAGCCACGCCCACCACTTCCCAAAATGATGCTTAATGAGTTCGCCATGACCCATACCAGTGACAAGCCCTAAGCGCACAGTGAGCTCTTGCGCAATAAAAAGAATCGGCATTAAGATGAATTGCAACGCGAGTAATTTATAGCCCCACACAGCGCCACTTTGCGCGGCAGTAATCAAACTGCCTGCATCTGTGTCTGCTAACATCACGACCAACCCCGGCCCGATGGTTGCTAGCCATAATGAACGATTAATAGATTTTTTTTTCACAATCGTTTCGCCTATTGTCTCTTTTTGGTAGTATCATGACCTTGGTCAATTTTGTCAATCTAATTGAGAATTATTATCATTTAGATGAATGACAACGAGGTAGGTGGGCAAAGCGCTGTTTGCGTGCCCACCACCAAGCAATACGCACGGTGGTGGGCACGCAAACAGCGCTTTGCCCACCCTACGGAACTCATCCCATCACAGGAAATAGGTTATGTCAGAAAAGACAAAAAAAGATGATCTCTTTCAATACAGAACATTTGGTTTAACGCTGCTTCAACTCATGGCAGTGCTTGCCGTTGTCGGACTCGTTGTCACGTTGGCCCTCCATTTTTTTTTATGAGGGCGTGGCTAGAAGATTCTGGCTCCTTTATGCAGCGCTTAGCGCAACATGGCATTCATGATGCTAAAGTGAGCGTCTTGCATGAAGACTGGGGGATAGCCAGACCGGATGAAGCCGTCCTTCTGTCTCTCAATCCAAAAGAAACGGCTTTAATCCGTGAAGTCTTGATTCACAGCGATCAACATTGTTGGATGTTTGCGCGCAGCGTATTTCCGAGAACGACTTTGACGGGCGAACAAAAAGCATTTGAGCATTTGGGTAATCGCCCGTTAGGCTCCCTACTCTTTAGCGACCCCACATTGAAGCGCAGTCCTTTTACCATCACGCATCTAGCATCCGACGCACCCCAACACGAACAGATTAGTCGTCTTTTAAAGAAAAAACTGCCTCATTTATGGTGCCGTCGCTCAACGCTGTGGGTGCATGACAAGCCGTTGTTATTAACAGAAGTTTTTCTGCCTGACCTCTGCTATTCATAGCGCTCGCTATTAAGTAGATGAGTTAATCCCTCTCTGTAGGTAGGATACATCCACTGCAAGCTAAGCTCGCTTTTAACTTTCACATTCGAAACGCGCTTGTTTTGAGAATAAAACACCTTAGCCATTGGGGATAGTGTCGCTAACTCATGCGGTATTTTTTTCAAGGGCGCCAACCCCAGCAAAGAGGCTGCATAGTCATCCACTTCATTGCTAGGTGCAGGCTCATCATCTGCCATGTTATAAATGGTGGCACCCTTTTTCAGATGTTGCATGGCAAGAAGAACAGCGGATGCGATATCTTCTACGTGTATTCTTGAAAAAAAATGTCCCTCTTTCACAACGGTTTCTGATTTTCCTGCCATCAGTCGAGCGAGCGCATTTCTTTGGGGGCCATAAATACCAGCCAACCTAAAAATAGTCAGGGGCAATTGATATGCGCTTGCAAAAGAAATCCATTGTTCCTCCACGAAAAGCCTTAGTTTTCCTTGACTCCCAAGAGACAGCAACGGAGAAGACTCATTCACCCAATTTCCTTGGTGGTCACCGTACACGCCTGTTGATGATAAATATCCAATCCATCGAACGTGTTTTATATTTTTTTTCAATAAATCAGAGAAATGAGCAAGCATGGGATCACCTACATCCGGGATCGGTGGCGCGCTAATCAAAATATGAGATGCTTTTTTTAAGGCAGATTCGATACTTTTTTCTGAAAAATGGATAAGCTCACAATCATAGCGGGCATTGTAACCCAGCAGCGCTTCGTTTCTGGTTGTTCCCATAACAGACATCCCCGCCTGTCGCGCTTTTTGTGTTACATAATGCGCTGTATAACCAAAACCGACAATTAATAACTGTGGTGACGCCAGCCTATTAATCATGTTTTTTCTTCATGGTTTGATAATGCAAAAGCGCTCTCTTTCTTGCAGCAGCATGATCCACAATAGGATGCGGATAATCTTTTCCTAGCAATAAACCGCACTGATCTGAAGGTGCCATCCAAGGCTGATGAATCCATCGAGCGGAGACCGATCGAAGCTCAGGAACCCATTGCTTCACATACGCTCCATCGGGATCAAATTTTTCGCCTTGCAATATAGGGTTAAAGATACGAAAATAGGGTGCTGCATCAGCACCACATCCAGCAACCCACTGCCAACTTGCCGAATTGCTTGCCGTATCTGCGTCCACCAAGGTATCTAAAAACCAGCTTGCGCCAATGCGCCAGTCAATTAATAAATGTTTTGTTAAAAATGACGCGACAATCATCCGCACACGATTATGCATATAACCGGTATGCCACAGCTCTCGCATCCCCGCATCCACAATCGGGTATCCCGTATTCCCCTGCTGCCAGGCTTTTAAAGCGACTGGATCATTTTTCCATGGAAACGCATCAAAATCAGATTTAAAGTTGCTCTGAGGAAGTGAGGGAATATGATAAAGCAAATGATACGAAAATTCTCGCCACCCCATTTCTGATAGAAAGCGCTCTACAGATCGGATGTCGTGCTTTTTATTGCATGCCACCCTTTCGATAGCGCGCCAAACGTCCCACACACTGATTTCACCAAAATGGAAATGGGGTGACAATTTTGACGTAGCATCTTTGAACGGTACATCACGAGAAATATCATAGCCTATTAGGTGGACGTCAATAAAATGCTCCAGCTTCTGAAGAGCGCCTCTTTCTCCCGGCTCCCAATGCAGCGCAAAATCTTTCGCCCAATTCGGCTTGGTTGGAAGGAGCTTCCAGCTAACCAGCAAATCGCTATCCAATTCGATGGTTTTCGGAGTATGAGGTACACTCACTTTCTTTGGGACGGTGATCTGCTTCAAGCAAGCCCGCCAAAAAGGTGTGAATACTTTAAAAAAACTTCCTGTCTGGGTCTTGATCTCCCAGGGCTCATGCAACAAGCTGCCATTTGTCGTGATGACTCGAATGCCGGACGCTTGAAAAAATGCCTTGATCACGGTATCGCGCTCTATGGCAAAAGGTTCGTAACAACGATTCCAATAAATAGTCTGAACGTTGTAGTCATGAAGAAGTTGTGTCAATACATCCAGGGGGTTTCCTTGGCGCAGACATAAACCCAATCCACTTTTTTTTAAATTTTTCTGTAGTGACAGCAAGCTATGATGGAGCCACCATCGCTGCGCACCGCCCAATGGTAGGCTGTCATCGAGAATGTAAATGGGAATGATTGCATCATGTTCACGACAGGCCGCTGTGAATGCCGGATTATCCGAAAGACGTAGATCTTGCCGAAACCAAACAATCGCGTGAGACAGGGTATTTTTCATATTGCTCTACAAATTAAAAAATAACTTAATGCCAGACAAAAACATCTGAACAGCCATCGTCGTTAAAATCATGCCCATGAGACGTTCGATGGCAGCCAAGACTTTGTCGCCGGATATATCACGAAGAAAATTCGAGCAAACCAGTATAACGGTCGAGACAACCCAAGCGATCGATAATGCGAACATCCAGGTATGAATATTCTGAGGGGCTTGCGATGCGAGTAACATCACAATCGCGATCGTTGATGGACCTGCAATTAACGGAACGGCAAGCGGCACAATAAAAGGCTCAGATTTTTTATCGAGGGAATCACTGGGTGTGTTAGATGGAAATATCATGTCGAGTGATATTAAAAATAATAAAATACCACCCGCCACTCCCAGCGCGGGCTGTGAGATTTGCATCCACTCCAACACGTTTTTTCCGAAAAACAAAAATCCCGTTAAAATAATAAATGCGATAAATGTTTCACGAATGATAATAAATTTGTGTCGCTTGGGGTCGACCTTTTTCAGAATAGATAAAAAAACGGGGATATTGCCGAGGGGGTCCATGACCAAAATCAGGGTGATGGTTGCAGTGTACAGTGACATCATATCGTTTTTCTCCCATTTCAAACTGGTGAACCGTAGGGTGGGCAGCGTTCTGTGCGTAGCGCTTTTTGCCTGCCCAGCCTACACAACTAATTGCTGCACCCACATCATGCGCTCCTTAACCAGCACTCCTGTCAGCACAAAACCCTTCAACTGCTTCTGATCATCATAAAACAAAGCGCGCGTATTGTCCCCCACCGATTCGATGACCCACTCACCCTTAGCATGAGGCAACGGGGGGCACACGATAAGAGGAAACGCCGGTGTTTTGACGACAATCGGCATCGGTGGATAATCGACTGCAACCCGCTCGCCAGTGAGGGTTGATGCAAGGGCTCGCGCCGCATGCAAAATAGGTGCCACATAAGGGAGCACACGACCCTCCACTTCGGCGCAATCGCCTAATGCATAAATACAGGGGTCACTGGTTTCAAGATACGGATTAACGATAATCCCTTTATTTATTGCTAAACCAGCCGATTTAGCCAAATGAAGATGTGGCTTTAATCCAATAGCAGACAATACAGCATCCACAAACAAACTATCGCCATTGGACAGACTCAAGCGATATCCTGCATGGTCTTTATTCACTGCTTCCACGGCGCATTCAAAATGAAGCTGCACACCTTGCTTTTCAAGTGCCGCTTGCAATAAATGTCCTATTGCCGGCGGAAGTAATAAATCAAGCGGTGTTTTTGCAAGTGCAACAACATGGACTTCGTATCCCGATGCACTTAAATCATTCGCAAACTCACATCCAATCAAACCCGCTCCCAGGATAGCGACAATCTTTTTATCTTGAATCGATTCATGAAAAGTAGCGTAGTGATGCAAGTGATTCACTGATAGCACCGAATCAACTGCATCCCCTTTGAGCGCCGGGCAAATCGTATCGGCGCCACAGGCTAACACCAATTTATCATAGGAAATTTTTTTATCATTCAACTGAATCGTGCGATGAACAGCATCGACACTCAAGGCCAATGAATGCGTCAGAATATCTGCTTTGAGTTGCCCTGCCATTGCGCTCGCTTCCGCGGTCACTAAAGATCTCACATCCTTACCTTTAGCAAGCGCTGTACTAAGCTCGGGTTTTGAATAATAATCACCGCTATCGGATGTGATCAATAACATGGGGAGCTCTGTGTCTCGCTTGCGGATTTCTTTCGCAAGCTGGTAACCCGCTAATCCGGTCCCAATGATCACAAGTGGATGCGACATCAAGAAGCCTCGCGTGATCGCATCTGAGGAAATAAAATCACATCCCGAATAGACGCTGAGTCCGTCAACAACATGACCAAACGATCAATCCCAATCCCCTCCCCTGCGGTCGGTGGCATGCCGTGCTCAAGCGCCGTGATATAGTCTTCATCATAGGGCATCGCCTCTACATTTCCTGCGTCGGCGTCTTTCACTTGCTGACGGAAACGCTCTGCCTGATCTTCTGCATCGTTTAACTCTGAAAAACCATTCGCAATTTCGCGACCCGCAATAAACAATTCAAATCGATCTGTCATTGTTTCATCAAAATCCGAGCGTCTCGCGAGAGGCGACACTTCTGCGGGATGCTCTGTAATGAATGTCGGTTGAATCAGTTGATGCTCCACCGTCTTTTCGAATAATTCGAGTTGAATTTTTCCGAGACCATACTCTGGCTTCACCACCACGCCTAACTGCTCTGCTATTTTTTTAGTGCGATCAAAGTCCATTAGATCAGCGCGCGTCAGAGTGGGGTTGTACTGCAAAATCGAATCCAGCATCGAAAGCTTCGCGAAAGGTTTGGAGAAATCAATGTCGTAGGATTGGTAGGGTACTTGCATGGTTCCAAGCACACTGCTCGTGATATGTCGAAATAATATTTCCGTTGTATCCATCAAATCATGGTAATCCGCATACGCCCAATAAAACTCAAGCATGGTGAATTCAGGATTGTGTTTCGTGGATAACCCTTCGTTTCTGAAATTTCGATTAATTTCAAAGACGCGCTCAAATCCACCAACGACCAATCGCTTTAAATATAGCTCAGGCGCAATCCGTAAAAAAAGTGGCATGTTGAGCGCATGATGATGCGTGACAAAGGGTCGTGCGGCAGCGCCCCCCGCCATCACTTGCATCATCGGTGTCTCCACCTCTAAGAAATCACGCTCAGTTAAAAACTCTCGTATTTTTTCGATGATCTTTGAACGAAGAATAAATGTTTTTCGCGTTGTATCATTCATAATTAAATCGAGATAACGCTGACGATACCGTGTTTCTGTGTCCGTTAAGCCATGGTATTTGTCCGGCAAGGGTCGCAATGATTTCGTGAGAAGCCTAACCGCTTTAACGCGAATCGAGAGCTCGCCTGTTTTTGTTTTAAATAAAACGCCTTCGACGCCGATGATATCGCCTAAATCCCATTGCAAAAACTGCTCATATTCTTCTGGTGTCATCGCATCTTGTCGAACATAGAGCTGAATTTTGCCTGAGACATCTTGAATGTGGACGAAACTGGCCTTACCCATCAAGCGACGCGTCATGATGCGTCCCGCGACTTTTGCGTGAATGGGATTTGACTCAAGGTCGGTCTCGTCTTTTTTGTCATGTGCTTCAAGTAGCTCAGCGCTCAGCGCATCGCGTCGAAAATCATTGGGATGCGCATTGCCACGATCGCGCAGCGCTTTTAATTTGTCGCGACGCTGTGTGAGAAGTTCATGAATATCCGTGTTGTTATCATCTTGTTCTATCATAACGATCTTTTTTCCTATTGAAATATCATGCATAAAATCTCATCATTAAAAATATGAGTCTGTCATCCTAAGCGACAGCGAAGGATCAGGTTGCATTCCAGTGATCCTTTACTTCGTTCGGGATGACACATTCTCATCTCGAGGTATAAAGGGCGCACACCCTACAATCCACTCAGTAAGCTGGCTTCAATAAATTTATCTAGATCGCCATCCAGCACAGCTTGGGGCTGCATATTCTCAACACCCGTTCTCAAATCCTTAACCCGCGATGTATCCAACACATAAGAGCGAATTTGGCTGCCCCATGTGATATCCATTTTGCTCGCTTCCAATTCATCCTGTTTGGCGCGCTTTTTTTGCATTTCAAATTCATACAACTTAGCGCGTAACTGACTCATTGCTGTAGCACGGTTTTTGTGTTGCGAGCGATCATTTTGACATTGTACAACAATATTCGTTGGAATATGGGTTAAGCGCACGGCCGAATCGGTTCGGTTGACATGCTGGCCGCCCGCACCGCTCGCACGATACGTATCGACCCGTATATCGGCGGGGTTTAAGTCGATATCAATGCTGTCATCCACTTCCGGTGATACAAAAACCGATGCAAAGGAAGTATGGCGACGATTGCCTGAGTCAAATGGCGATTTTCTGACCAATCGATGAACGCCCGTCTCTGTTCGAAGCCATCCATAAGCATAGTCACCCGTGAATTTAACCGTTGCACTTTTAATGCCGGCGACCTCACCGGATGACGCCTCAATGAGCTCAGCTTGAAACCCGTGTTTTTCGCCCCACTTCAAATACATGCGCAATAGCATTTCCGCCCAGTCTTGTGCTTCTGTCCCGCCTGACCCAGATTGGATATCCATATAGGCTGAATTAGAATCCATTTCACCTGAAAACATGCGCTGAAATTCGAGTTTTTCGATTTTAGTGGTGGCACTGTCAAGGTCTGCTAAAACGCTATCGGCTGCCGCTTGGTCATTCTCTTCAGCCGCCAACCCAAATAATTCTCCCGCATCCTGCAACAAGGATTCGAGCGCTGTAATGGTATGAACAACACCCTCTAACTTAGCGCGCTCTCGGCCTAACTCTTGTGCTTTATCGGGGGCGCCCCAAATGGCAGGATCTTCTAGCTCACGCTGTACTTCTTCGAGTCGTTCTGCTTTTTGATCGACGTCAAAGATACTCCCGAATATCGGCGAGTCGTTTAATGAGGTCTTTAATTCTAATTTGTACAGATGTTATTTCTATCATGAGAGCGCTCATCCTGTTTATTGCTAAGCTTAGTGTACCCAATGCTGGACTATTTGGATATCGAAAGAATAGAATAAACGACCGCTTAACAGGGTTCGATCATGCAGATTTTGTTCTACGATGTCACCACTCCTCGTGTTTACACAGATCTCACCCTCACCCAAACAGGTCTCGGCGGAACAGAATCCACCATTATGCCTGTAAGTGCAGTGACACAATGCTGGTTATCGTTGTTTTCACGAGACGTCATATGATTGCCGGCGTCGATGAGGCGGGTCGCGGTCCCTTGGCGGGCGCTCTATTCGCCGCTGCTGTGATTTTAGATGTCAATAATCCTATCGAAGGATTAGCCGACTCGAAAAAACTCAATGCTAATCAACGAGAAAGATTATTTGAACTCATTCAAGAAAAAGCGTTGAGCTGGTGCGTTGGTCGCGCTGAAGCAAAAGAAATTGATCAAATTAATATTTTACAAGCCACATTACTCGCGATGCGTCGCGCAGTAGAGGGGCTGCACATTATGCCCACGCTTGTTTTAGTGGATGGCAATACAAATCCCAATCTTAATTTTAATACACAAACGATTATCAAGGGGGATGCAACCGTACCCGCAATCAGCGCCGCCTCCATCGTTGCAAAAGTATTGCGCGATCGCGAGATGTTGCGGCTCGACAAAGAATTTCCTGAGTATCAATTCGCAAAACATAAAGGCTATGGAACAGCGCTACACTTACAAATGCTACAACAATACGGACCCTGTATCATTCATAGACAATCATTTGCGCCTGTATTGCTCGCAGCAAAGACAGCATTGTCGTAGCCTATTTCTTTTGATACGATCCAGCAGTTACTAACCTATAGGGAGATTGTCTATGAAATATACTAGAACCTTGCTCGCTTCATCCGTGTTAGCTTTATCCGTTGTTTGTCAAGCCGCTCAAGCCCATCCAGTCAAAGCACCTTTTAATCACCTGAAATTAGATCACAAAACCACGACAGTATCTTATGCGTTATCCGCAAAAAGAAATCTCGTGTGCCAGGTGCGTGGCGCAGAAACGTCGTGGACTGCCGAAGTTGGAGCAATGAGCCCCGCTGGAGGAAAGGTAGTGATTTCATTGCAATCAGGTGATGCGAACACCCTAACAGTGAGCCAACCCAAAGGAACGGTTGCTGTAGAAAACGAAACGTCTCATCATGGAAAATATGATGGCACGCTTGCTTGTCGTTATGAAAAAACGAAAGCAACTGATACCGCTGCAACAACACCCGATAGCAGCGCAACAGCATCGAACGATAGCGACACAGCAACAACGGGATCAGACGATAGCAGCACAACAACAGCAGGGTCAGACGATAGCAGCGCAAGCGCAGTCGACACCGGTACAACGGGTGATAACGCTGACACAGCCGCTCCATCATCCATCAACTAGTCGATCAATATTGAGATCTCTCAACCCCGCTAGATTTGTGGCGGGGTCTTTATCTGAGAAGCATCCATTGTGGTTTCGCCAAAATTCACCAATGACTGCTTAAATTGTTCTGCTACCCCAGAGAAAAGAGAGTCAAGCACCGTTCTTTCATCGATCTCTGTCAGGTGCTTCAATTGAAATATTAACGAAGCGCAGACAAGTAGAGTACGACAATGAACCAAAGAGAATGGCTAAATTGTTAGAGCCTTTACAATTACCCGCCGCTTCTCCTATCCGCCGCTTCTAAAAAAATGCTTATAATCGACGGCCGCTAATAAGCAATAAAGCGGCACCAATACAAATCGCGCTATCTGCAAGATTGAAGGTCGGCCAATAGAAGTGTGAGACATACACTTGAATAAAATCAGTCACTTGGCCAGCCATTACGCGGTCATATACATTGCCCCAGGCACCCCCGATAATAAAGCTTAGCCCGATACATAATCGATATTGTTGATGCGATAAACGGTACAGCCAAACCAATAATGCAAGGCTCACGATAACCGCAATACCGCCAAAAAACCATTCCTGCCAACCGGATGACTCATTTAAAAAACCAAATGCGGCGCCCGTGTTAAACGATAATGTTAAATTCAATCCCGGAAAAATAGGATAGGCAATCGATGCCACCAAATGTTTGATCGCGAGATATTTAGTGATGTGATCGAGAAACACGATCACACCGGTTAACCCCAACCAGCGTAGGCCGGAGTGTTGTATGTTTTTCATTTTTCCCTCTGAATTTCGTTAGAAAACATCATGGAGCCTTACCTCCGCACTGTCACCCCGTCAAAATCCTCGCGGGTCCGACAATTTTTCTAATCACGGTCAGAGGGCAGGATTTGTCGGGGTGACAGGAGTAAGATTAAGCGTACTTTCTTATCTCACCCTTCCCATCCACATTTTCCACGCACCGCACACACAACGTAGGATGCGCCGCTTCTTGCCCCACATCCGATCGTCGATGCCAGCACCGCTCACATTTCGGTGCATCCACTGGAATGATGTCGACAGCCAATTCTGGTATAGCAGTTACCGCTTTGTCAGCCTGCATCGAATGCACCGTCGCGCTAGATGTAATCAATACAAAACGCAATTCATTGCCTAATCGATCGAGCAATGCTTTTAGTGCAGGCTCACAATACAATTCCACGGAAGCCTCTAATGGAGAACCAATTAAACCTAGCTGGCGCTTTGCTTCAAGCTCCTTATTCACCACATCGCGCACCCCACGAACCCTATCCCAATCGGATGCGCTCATAAGACCATGATGATCTAATGTAAATAATCCATCGTACCATGTCGTCAACAAAACTGAAGGAGCGCGCTCACCGGGCAACAATTCAAAAATTTCTTCCGCGGTAAAGCTTAAAATGGGCGCCATCCAACGTACTAGCGCTTCCGTAATATGAAACAAGGCGGTTTGCGCAGAACGACGCGCCACGCTATCTGCTTGTGTTGTGTATTGCCTATCTTTGATAATATCCAAATAAAAACTACCCATCTCCATCGAACAAAATTGATGAATTTTTTGATAGACGACATGAAATTGGTAAGCATCAAATGCATGTATGATATCTTGTTGCAATGTCGCCGCGGTATGCACTGCCCAACGATCCAATGCAAGCATGTGCTGGACCGGCACCTGATGTATGGTCGGATCAAAGCCATCTAAATTCGCTAGCAAGAATCGTGCGGTATTGCGAATACGACGATATATTTCTGATGTGCGCGTTAAAATTTCATTTGAAACGCTCATCTCACCGGTGTAATCCAATGATGCGACCCACAAACGCAATACATCGGCACCAAACGATTGAATAATGGTTTCAGGTGCAATGACATTGCCTAAGGACTTTGACATCTTGCGGCCTGCAGCATCCACGACATAACCGTGTGTTAAAACAGTTTTATAAGGCGCCACATTATTAATTGCAACCGATGTCAGCAGTGACGATTGAAACCAACCGCGATGTTGATCAGAGCCCTCCAAATAAAGAGAAGCGGGGAATCCCAATGCTTCACGTTGCTGCAACACGCACTCATGTGTTAATCCAGAATCAAACCAGACATCTAAAATATCAGTACATTTTCGATAAAGCGGCGCTTCATCGCCCAACAATTCTTGGCTCTCAAGATCAAACCACGCATCAACCCCTTGCTTTTCGATACGTTGCGCAACTTTTTCCATGAGCTCAATCGAATGCGGATGCATCTCGCCGGTTTCGCGATGTAAAAATAGCGCAATCGGCACGCCCCACGCACGCTGACGTGAGATACACCAATCCGGTCGCCCAGCGATCATGCCGCCAATGCGTTTTTGACCCCATTCTGGAATCCATGTCACTTGCTCGATGGCAACGAGCGCTGTGTCGCGCAATCCATTTTGATCGAGATGCACAAACCACTGCGGTGTGGCGCGAAAAATCAACGGTGTTTTATGTCGCCAACAATGCGGATAACTGTGCACGATATTCACTTGATGTAACAATGCGCCATTTTCATCAAGCATTTTGATAATAGCATCTTGCACGCGCGTCACATGCTGTCCCGCAAAAAAGGGTGTGGTTGAAATAAAGCAACCATCATCACCGACTGGATTATCAATCGGCAATCCATATTGCTCGCCCACAACATAATCATCTTGGCCATGCGCAGGCGCTGTGTGCACCGCACCCGTACCTGCATCAAGCGTCACGTGCTCACCCAAAATCACCGGAACATGACGATCTAAAAAGGGATGCTGCAATAATACGCCTTCTAAATCACGTCCCGACACCACCTCAAGAATATGGTAATGAGCGATACTAAAGCGCGCCATCACCGATTCAACCAATGACTCTGCGATCAGCAAGCATTCTTCATGATTCGCATCGACCAACGCATAGCGATGCTCAGGGTTCAGCGCCACCGCTTGATTCGCCGGCAATGTCCAGGGTGTCGTCGTCCAAATGGGGGCAGAAAGATCGCAATCAATCCCTGAATCAATCCCAAAGCGACTCAGAAAATCACTTCTATCGGCCACTCGAAAACGCACGTCCACCGCGATCGATTTTTTATCGGCATATTCGACTTCCGCCTCAGCGAGCGCTGAACCGCAATCCAAACACCAGTGCACGGGTTTCGCGCCCTTTTGCATATGGCCTTGTTGAATAATTTTTGCAAGGCCTCGAACAATATTCGCTTCAAACACGGGATCCATCGTGAGATACGGATTATCCCACTCCCCCACCACGCCTAAACGCTTAAATTCATCGCGCTGAATATCAATTTGACTGGTCGCATACTCGCGACACGCTTTTCGGAAATCACTCGCACTCACTTTATGGCCAGGCTTACCTATTTTTTTTTCGACATTGAGCTCAATGGGAAGTCCGTGACAATCCCAACCTGGCACGTAAGGCGCATCAAAGCCGCTCAAGGTTTTAGATTTCACTACCATATCTTTTAAAACTTTATTCACCGCGGTACCCATATGAATATGGGCATTAGCATAGGGCGGGCCATCATGAAGAATAAAACGAGGACGATCAACGCCCTGTTTGCGCAATTTCTTGTATAAATCTAAATCAGCCCATTTTTGTAAAATAGCCGGCTCGCGTGCGGCGAGGTTCGCCTTCATGGGAAAGTCGGTTTTGGGCAAATTAAGGGTTTTTTTGTAGTCGCTCATCGAGTTTACTCGTGATTGGTGGGCCGTCTGCGATTCGAACGCAGGACCAACAGGTTAAAAGCCTGCTGCTCTACCGACTGAGCTAACGGCCCGTATAGATAGACAAACTGAAGGGTTGATCATACCGACTTCTTGAAAAATATCAATAATATTGAGCCTTGTTTTTTTATCTACCTCTGTTAAAATTTGATCACTTTTTAGCAGCATTGTCTGCGTACTTATCAATCCCTAATAAAGTGTCAGGTTGGGGTCTTTTTTCGTTTTAATGTCGCCCACGAACAAGGATTGACAAATAGAATAAAAAAACGTACAGTTTTATGTACCTGTACAAATTAATGGAAAATTACAATGAATACATTATCCTATACCGCCGCTCGCGCCGATTTAGCGCATACGATGCAACGCGTTTGCAGTGATCACGCGCCAGTTATTATTACACGCGCAAAAGCGGAGCCTGTCGTGATGCTTTCTCTCGCTGATTTCGAATCCCTACAAGAAACATACTATTTATTCAACAACCCCATCAATGCTTCTCGATTGGCAGAGTCCATCAACGAAATCGAAGAGATGATTGCTCGCGATGAAAAAAACGCTTAACAAGCCCATGATGGAAGTCATATATACTAAAAAAGCACAAGAAGATTTGGATTATTGGCAAGAAAAACAAAAGCAGACGGTGAAGCGCATTCACACGCTCATCGCTGACATCCAAAAAACTCCTTTTGAGGGCATCGGAAAACCCGAACCACTGCGCTTTGAAAAATCAGGATATTGGTCTCGACGAATTACCCACGAACACCGCTTAGTTTACAAAATAGCAAATAATAAAATATATATTGCGCAGTGTCGTTATCATTATTAGTGTCATCGCCCTGGCGTATCGCCCCACAAATACTTATGCAATTGAATTTGAAAGCGAACCGGTAAACGGTCTTCGATGATCCAGTCAGCTAATTGATTGGCGGGTTGTTGCTGATAGCTCGGTGAAAATAACACCTCACATAATGTATGAAGTTGATATTGTTCCATAATGGATTTCGCCCAGTCATAATCCGTGCGATCACAGATCACGAATTTGATTTGATCGTGCGGCAAAATATGCGGGATATTCTCATAACAATTTTTTGGCATCTCGAGAGAACCGGGGGTTTTGAGATCAACCACTTTAACCACTCGCGCATCCACGAGCGAAATATCGAGCGCACCGCTCGTTTCAAGCGATACGTTGTAGCCCGCATCACACAGAGAAGCGAGTAACTCAATACATTCTTTTTGTGCAAGCGGCTCGCCACCTGTTACAGTGACATACTGCACACCAAACGATTTTACTTTTTCTAAGATTGCCTCAAGCGATTGCATCTCACCCCCTTTAAAGGCATAAGCAGTATCGCAATATTGACAGCGCAACGGGCAACCGGTTAAACGTACAAAAACCGTCGGAATACCGACGGTGCAAGTTTCGCCTTGGAGAGACAGAAAGATTTCGGTGAGGCGCAGCATTGCGTTATTAATTTTGCATCTGCTTGAGTTGTTTTAACTGCTCCACAGCCAAACGAGAAGAGGCGGTGTCAGGATATTTCGCAGTGACCTTTTTAAAAGCTACTTTTGCTTCAGGGTATTTGGATTGTGTCACATAAATCAAGCCTAATTTTAATTGCGCATCAGCGGCTTTTGGGTTATCAGGATAGTGATCCACGATTGTTGAAAACTCCACAATCGCTTGATCATTTTTATTAACCAAACCATATAACTCGCCCAGCCAATAATGTGCATTTGCTGCAAATTGACCTGATGGATACTTCTTCAGCATCTTTTGTAATGCGCTAATGGCGGCATCGTATTTTTTTGCTTTAATTAAATCATACGCTTTTTGGTACACCTTTTGCTCTTCTTCATGGTTGGGTTGTGTATCATGATTGATAACGGTTGCTGAAGGAGGTGCTGTTTTTTGGTTGCTTTCAGCGAGCGGCGCCAATCCTGTTGATGATTTTGACGATTTTCTTGTCGGAACCGCGACATCGGAGGAATGATCTGTGCTGGAGGATTGCCCTAATCGCTTATCCAATTCAGTGTACATTGCTTTCTGTTGAGCTTGCGATTGCTGTAGCTGATGCGTTAATTCTTCTACTTGACCACGCAATGATTGCACTTGAGTTTCCAATGCCTTGTTTTTACCAGACAGATCGGTCTGCTGAAGATTATTCATTTGCTGCTCGAGACGCTTAACGCGTTGGTCCGGCGTCAAAGAAGAATCCGCTGAAGCAGCAGAAGGTGCTGTTGTTGTCTGATCATCGTCTGCGGCGCTATCGTCTGCCGAATTATCCGCGTCATCCGACACCACAGCGGGTGCGGGCGCACCGCTGCTGCGCACCGCTTCAGGGGGCGGACTGTGTTGGGTCACAGCGGATGCAGGTGTCGATGGACTGTTATCAAATTGAGGGGGGTAATTATCCACATCATAAACGGGTGCATCATCAGCCAACGCCAGAACAGGTGCAGCTAACAACATACCCATCACAATAATATAAGATCTTAATCCTGTGGATAATTTCATTTAATAACCTATTTTTTAGAGTAAACAATAATCGCGCGACGATCCATTTTGAAGTCTGCTTCGGTATGTCCTGGTGCGCCTAATTGTTCTGCACCGTAGCTCACGACGCGAATCTGGCTAGCATTAACGCCTTTCGCTTTCAAGAAATCCGCTACAGCATTCGCACGTCTTTCACCTAATGCCACATTGTACTCGCGGCTACCACGTGGATCGGTATGCCCTTCTAATGTGATTTTAGCATCTGGATGAGCCGCTAAATAATCTGCATTGGCAGATATGGCGGGTTTGTCTTCGTCGCGAATATCGCTTTTGTCAAATTCGAAATAATACGTGCGTTGAGCCAACGTATCGTCTCCATTATCACCAAAATTAGCGCTATCTGCAGCGGCGCCTGTTGCGGCCGGACCGGCAGCCTCACCATTAGCATCATATACCGCTGTGTCCTGGTCTTTATGTCCTGGAGCGGAGCACGCACCCAATGCTAACAAGCTACTTATCGCTAATACGGTAAACATCATTTTCTTAAACTTCACGATCCTCTCCTTTTCGTAGATGAAAAAATTATACCCTGAAAACCCATTCTATCAAGACAAAAATGGTGACCAAGCGGGATCTTGTACCTCGCCATTGCGCGCGGGCAATCGTACTTGAACACTTCCGTCGGTTGCAACCATCCCTAATACGCTATGTCCATTATACAATGTCCCGAATAATACCATACTTCCGTTCGGTGCAATACTCGGTGATTCATTGTCCGAGCCGGAAGAGCTGGTCAGGATGCGGAACACACCTGTATCGAGATCCAATATTCCGATGTTGAAAAACCCAGAGTCTTGGTTGAGCATCGCAATGTGCCTTCCATCCGCTGTATAGCTTGCGCGGGCATTATAATGACCCTGATACGTTAATCGTGATACCGCTTTGGTTGCTAAATCAAGCTCATAGATTTGAGGTGCGCCACCACGATTGGAAGTAAAGAGCAATTTACGCCCATTCGGTGACCAGGATGGCTCTGTATTAATCGAAGATTCTCTTGTGAGCGGTGTCAGTTGGCGCGAACCCAAATCCATCATATAAATATTGGGTGAACCGGTCTTTGATAAAACAATAGCGAGCTTTCGACCATCCGGAGACCAGGCTGGCGCACTATTTATTCCAATAAACTCACTAACTAAATGACGGCTGCCAGTCGCCACTTCTTCGATGTAAATGGATGCGTGATGCCTTTCAAACGAAACATAGGCTATTTTACGGCCATCGGGTGACCAAGCGGGCGACATGATAGGATCGCTGGATTGCAACAAAGGCTGTGGGTTGTAACCATCTTGATCGGAGACTTCGAGTGTATATCGCGCCGCATGGCCTACTCCCTCTACGACAATATAGGCGAGTCGTGTAGAGAAAATCCCGCGCACGCCCATTAATTTTTGATAAATCGCATCACTAATGTGATGTGCCAATGCACGCATCGCGCTATCGGGCACTGTATACTGCTTGTCGAGCAATACCGTACTGCGCGCTCTTGCTGTCTCGATCAGTTGAAAGCTGACATGATAGCGCCCGCCGCCGACTGCGCTAACCTTGCCCACCACTTTTTCATCCGGGCTACCTGATGCTATGTTAAAGCGTCCACTGTTTTTGAGATCGTTGCTCAGAATCGATGCGATATCTTGCGAAGGCGCTGCGCCCTCCAACACAAAAGGTGATATCGCAATAGGCATAGCGCTCGAAATGCCTCGCGTCAATTCCATGCTCAGCATGGCGGCACTGCTTCCTGAAAAACACACAAGTAGGACTGTGATAAAGATCGTCAATAATGCGCGCATGGGTCTCTCTCTGTTTGTTCAATTGATGCGACTGTTATATCATGAAAATATCATATTTGAATAGACTTAACCAACGCGACTATTTATACTTTGGCGGGTGACCAGAGTGGGTCTCTTCGCGGCAAATGGCTGCAAACTCCGCCAGGTCCGGAAGGAAGCAACGGTAGCGGTTAATTTGGGCGCCGGAGTCAGTCCCATTCCTGGTCGCCTTCATTCGTTAACGGTAATAATAAATGAGCTACCAAGCCCTCGCGCGTCAATGGCGTCCCCGCTCTTTCCAAGAAATCGTTGGTCAAGAACCGACCGTCCGTATGTTGACGTATGCCCTCGACCATCAGCGCTTACACCATGCCTATTTATTCACAGGAACGCGCGGTGTCGGCAAAACCACATTTGCGCGCGTTTTTGCAAAATCCTTAAGTTGCGATAGCGGTATCACCTCTAAGCCCTGTGGCATTTGCAACCCATGCACCTCCATTGATAATGGCTCTTATCTGGATTTAATCGAAGTCGATGCTGCATCACGCACCAAAGTGGAAGACACGCGCGAATTACTCCAAAATATTCACTACCCACCGGCTGAAGGCCGTTATAAAATTTATCTTATCGACGAAGTGCATATGTTATCAGGGCACAGTTTCAATGCCCTACTGAAAACACTCGAAGAGCCACCGCCTTATGTTATTTTTTTACTGGCCACAACGGATCCCAAGCGTTTACCGATTACCGTGCTCTCGCGTTGTTTACAATTTTCATTAAAACAACTTTCCGTTGTCGATATCACCAAACAATTACAAACGATTTGCGCAGCAGAAAATGTCACTTATGAGTTACCCGCATTAACGCATCTCGCGACAACAGCAGATGGCAGCATGCGCGACGGCCTCAGCCTGCTTGATCAAGCGATTGCCTTTGGAGCAGGCCGCATCACGTTGCTTGACACCGAAAAAATGCTGGGCAGTGTCGCACACGATGCGCTCTTCCGCCTATTGCAAGCGCTACTCGATCAAGATGGTTTAACGCTCCTTTCAGAAATAACACAATGGAGTGAGTGGGCTGTTGATTTTAGTCAGGCACTCAATGATCTTGCGACATTGCTGCATCAAATCAATGTCGCTCAAGTCATCAATGGCACCGTATTTCATGAAAAAATACACCATTTTGCGCGCTCTTTCAAGATGGAAGATATTCAACTATATTATCAAATCGCTGTGATAGGCCGACGTGATTTGCCATTAGCGCCGAATCCCTTGTTGGGTTTTGAAATGACGCTCTTGCGCATGCTAGCCTTTCGGCCGGATACCAATACCGATCCCGATCCCGTTAAAAATCACCCCATCAAAGAAAAAGAAACGAATCAACTAAAGGGGGCAATACCGCCAAAAGAAATGGGGGGAGAAAAAAATCCAATAAACGCTACGAAGCCGCCACTAAAAACATGGTCCGCCATTTTAGCTGAACTCGATTTGTCGGGCATGGCTCGAGCGCTTGCTGATAACTGCTCGTTAGTAACACTGCGCAATGATCAACATCAAACGATATTAGCGTTACCAAAGCAGCATCAGTCCTTGCTCAATCCAAAATACGCCGAGCGCATTGAAGCTGCCTTAAGTCGCTATCTCAATCACCCGACTAAACTAATGATTACGCTGAGTGATGTCTCAATGGATACCCCGAGCAAGCAACGGGCACAACAAACCGACATAAAACAACAAACAGCGAATGAAAGCATTAAAAACGACGATGATATTCAAAACATTATGCGCTTATTGGATGCGACACTTGATGTCGGCTCCATTAAGCCAGTGTAACTATTTTTTATTTTAAACGCGACAAGGAGAAAAGCATGCCAACATTCAGCGATAAAACCGGATTGGGCGACTTAATGAAAAAAGCGCAAGAAATGCAAAAACAAATGCAGACTATTCAAACGGAAGTATCCGCCATGGAAGTGACGGGCGTTTCAGGTGGTGGTCTCGTTTCTGTTGTCATGACCGGGCGATACCGGGTTAAGCGCATCACCTTAGATCCTTCTTTAATGAAAGAAGAAAAATCAATGGTGGAAGATTTGGTTGCCGCTGCCATCAACGATGTGGTCACGAAAATCGAACAAAGCACACGTGGAAAAATGACAGCCCTCACCGGTGTTAAACTACCTGAAGGATTTGATCTGCCGGACGGGGTATAAAAACCCATGCAGTTTAGCCCTTTACTCACGCAACTCATTGAAAGCTTGCGCTGCCTGCCGGGTGTCGGTCCCAAAACCGCTCAGCGTATGGCTTTTCAATTGCTCGAACGAGGGCGCGACAAAGGGAAGCATTTAGCTCGCACCTTGGAAGCTGCGATGGAATCCATTCAGCATTGCAAGCGCTGCCGAACATTCAGCGAGATCGATTTCTGTCAACTGTGTACATCGGAGCGACGCGACAATGCGTTGCTCTGCATTGTCGAAAGCCCGATTGATATTATGGCCATCGAACAAATGGGACACTATCGAGGCCGTTACTTTGTTCTGATGGGCCACTTATCCCCGCTTGATGGGATTGGCCCGGAAGATATTGGTATTCGTGAGTTATTGCCACAGCTCCGTAGTGGTACGATCAACGAGATTATTCTAGCAACTAACCCGACTGTCGAAGGCACCGCTACAGCGCACTATCTGTCAGAGGTCATTAAGCAGTACTCGATTAAAGTGACTCGCATTGCCCACGGTGTGCCGCTGGGTAGCGAGCTCGAATACATTGATAGCGGCACGCTCGCCCATGCATTTGCAGGGAGGGAGACTGTTTGTTAATTAATTTCCTCCGCTTTGTTTTGTCATCCCCGCCCACTACTTTGTCATTCCCGCCCACTACTTTGTCATTCCCGCGAAGGCGGGAACCCATGGTAACTCCATCTGTGAGCATAATAATAGGGAGGGAGACTGTTTGTTAATTAATTTCCTCCGCTTTGTTTTATCATCCCCGCCCACTACTTTGTCATTCCCGCGAAGGCGGGAACCCATGGTAACTCCATCTGTGAGCATAATAATAAAGAGATTTTTAAAAAGTAAATCTCGCCACTTCCTTAATGGAGTCATTTGCGGAATGGGTCCCCGCCTTCGCGGGGATGACAAGATAGTGGGCGGGGATGACAAGATAGTGGGCGGGGATGACAAGATAGTGGGCGGGGATGACAAGAAAAAAAATAGAGTTAGTGAGATGGAGAGCTCAAAAACACAAGCTAAAATTACCTGTGCTATTTTATGTATCAGTTTCTCCACCCTCTGTCTCGCCGACACCCTCATCATCGAACCCGATGCCGGCCAAACACCTCTACTCAACGCCATTCACCATGCTGAATCCTCTATTGATGTCGCCATGTATGGCTTCACTGATAAAACATTCATGAAAGCGTTAGCTGCCGAAAGCGCCTCGGGTAAAAAAATTCGTATCTTGTTGCAGCGCATGCCCTATAAAGCCTCGCATGAAAATGATAGTGCGATTCATTTTTTTGAAAAAACACCGATCTCGCTTAAATGGCCTGATGACACTTTTCGCTATTTTCATCAAAAGACATTTTTATTTGATCGCAGCAGAGCGTTCGTCATGACATTTAATTTAACGCATTCTTCTTTTTTCACTGAGCGTAATTTTGCACTCGAAATAACAGACCCCGCTTTGGTCAATGAAATACAAAACGTATTTGATGCGGATCGTGCGCACCATGCTGTCAGTGTGAGACAATCTCGCCTCATCTGGAGCCCGGATAATAGTCGTATAAAACTATCAAAAATCATTCAAAACGCCAAAACCCATATTCTTGTCGAAACAGAAAGTCTATCCGATGACAACATTATCGGTCTATTAGCGAAAGCGGCAGAAAAACACATTTCTGTTGATGTGCTGCTATCCTCCCAACCCCGTGAGGGCATTATTCATTACCTCACAAAAGCGGGTGTCGTGATACATCAAAGTCATCACTACATTATTCACGCTAAAATCATGATCATCGACAATGCTCAAGCGGTCATCGGTTCGATCAATTTGACTAAACCCTCTCTAGACGACAACCGAGAGCTCTCTGTGATCACAACAGATAAAAAAGTAATTGACGCCCTGGCAGAGACATTTCAAAAAGATTGGGTGACATCATCATGACATATTTTTTAACGCGTTTTTTCAAGCTCACTGAATTCGATACCACTATCTCACGTGAACTCTCGGCTGGGTTCACCACATTTTTAACCATGGCCTATATTTTATTTGCGAACCCCAGCATCTTGAGTGGCGCTGGCATGGATCCTGCATCGAGCTTTCTCGCAACCTGTCTCGTGAGCGCAATTGGAAGCGCGCTCATCGGTCTCATTGCTAACTACCCTATTGCCCTTGCGCCGGGCATGGCGCTCACCGTTTATTTTTCCTATACCATCGTCCAGCATCTCGGATACAGTTGGCAAAGCGCCCTGGGCGCTGTATTTATATCGGGTGTTTTGTTTCTCATTTTAACGCTCACACAAATTCGCCGAACGATTCTAGAAGCGCTTCCCAAACAATTATGTATTGCGGTCAGCAGCGGCATTGGCATCTTCATCGGTGTTGTTGCATTAAAAAATATGGGTATTGTCGTTTTTCATTCCAATGCATTCGCTACATTAGGGCCTGTTTTATCAGCACAAAATGCGTTATTTTTATTGGGCTTTGTATTGATTATGCTGTTCGAGCGACTACACTATCGTGGATCCATCGCGCTCAGCATCCTGATCGTCTCACTGCTTAGCTTGGCTCTTAAGCTCAGCACATTTCATGGCGTTATCGCTCTGCCCGCCTTGCATGATACAGCCTGGTTCGCTTTTGATCTCAAATCACTCTGTAATCATCAAGGCATCACCTTCATTCTTACTTTTTTAATGGTCGCGTTATTTGATAGCACTGGTACGTTGGTCAGTTTGTTGCATGGCTCAGAATTATCAAAGCATCCTGCGCACACCCATAATATATCGCGTGCGTTGGTCACCGAAAGTCTAGCGACCATTGCCGCGTCCCTTCTTGGCACATCAAGCACGAGTCCTTATGTGGAAAGTATCGCTGGTATCAAAGCAGGCGGACGCACGGGACTCACCGCCGTCACCGTATCCTTGCTTTTTTTAACTGCCATTTTCTTTTCACCTCTTGCCCGCACAATACCGACAAACGCCGTCTCAGCAGGGATATTATTTATCGCCTATCTCATGACAAAAAATATCAAGCACATTGACTGGAAAGGACATCCCTCTGACACTCTTCCTTGTGTCATTACCCTCATCATGATTCCGCTGACGTTCTCAATCGCTTATGGTTTTGGGATTGGCTTACTGTCTTATGTTATCTTGAAAATACTGATGAGAAGAACGCATGAATTGAATGCGATATTGCTGTTACTTGCTGTGATATTTGGCGGGTATTTTTTCTGCTGGCTTCTCGGGGCGCTATAACGCCACGCTATCGCTTGGTCGGTGACTAAAGGGCGTTGTTGCGTAAATCAGATTTTGATCATCTCGCGTCTATTGCACAAAACATACATGGCCAAATCGCTGTACTTACGCCCCTCTCCTCATGTATTATGATGATTTTTTCAATTAACTCAATATGAGCGATTCTTCATGAAAGCCTCAAGGGCTGGATCTAAGCACTTTTTTATTATGGCTGCCCCGCTTTTTTTAGTTTTATTCATGGATAGCGTCGGCTTGGGGTTGGTCTTCCCTATTTTAAACTCCCTCATTGTTGACCCGCGCTCGCATTTTCTTAAAGATGCTCTCGGCGCACATCAGCGCAATGCATTGTATGGTATAACGGTCAGTATTTTTATGTTTTGTTGCTTCTTTGGCTCTGCCTTCTTAGGGGAGCTATCCGATAAAATTGGACGAAAAAAATCCTTAGTGATTTGCCTCTGGGGTGCCGCAGCTGGCTACCTCGTATCAGCAATAGGTGTGGTCATCGGCAGCTATGCTTTATTGCTCATCGGTCGTATGGTCGCAGGCTTTACTTCCGGGAGCCAGGTCATCGCGCAAGCGGCCATTGTCGATATCAGTGAGCCCTCACAAAAAGCGCGTAATATTGCGCTCATTTTATTTTTCTGCTCGCTCGGATTTGCTATTGGACCGGTGATGGGTGGCGTATTATCCGCGAAACAATTGGTCAGTTGGTTTGATTATACTGTCCCGCTCTATTTTGCAGCCATCGTTTCAATTATCAATGCTGTCGCGTTAATCCTTGTTTTCAAGGAAACATTTTCACCGCCCCCTAAGAAAGGGTGCAAGTGGTATTATGCGATAGAAATTTTCATGAGCGCTTTCCGCCAAGAAAAAATTCGAAATCTGTCCATTGTGCTGTTGTTGATGTTGCTTGGATGGGGTGGTTTTTATTCTTTTGTATCGATGTATATGTTACAGGTTTACCATTTTACTGCGTTACAAAATGGTTTATACATGGGATTGCTCGGTGTCGGATTTGGGATTGGTAGCACCTTTGTGGGTTCGCTCACAAAACGATTTTCTTTAACCGCTTGCTCTGTGATCGGTACACTGCTTACCGCTTGCTTCACTTTAATGACCATTGCAATCCATTCTCCCATCACGCCTTGGTTTTTCATCGTGGGAATTGGGATGTCGATGGCGGTTGCTTACTCCACTATACTCACCTTGTTTTCTAATAAGGCAGACGAGAACTCGCAAGGCCTTATCATGGGTATCACAGGATCCATTTGCGCCTTCTCATTTGCAATCAGTGGATTTTTCACGGGGTTATTTTCTAATATTAGCGCAGGAATGCCGCTCGGCATTGCTGGCAGCTGTTTTGTCGTATCAGCACTCTGTATGATGATGGTCTCCAAAAGGAAAGGATAGCCTGAAAAAGAAAAAAACATTTCCCGATGTCACCGTTGATATCCACGCACAAAGTCACGAGGGTCGCGGCATTGCCACAGTGGATGGAAAAACGCTTTTTGTCGATGGCGCAATCCTTGGTGAAACAGTCATCTGTCGCATCACGGGGCAGCATCGTCGGTACCTAGAAGGAATAGCTCTCGACATCGTGACGCCTGCTGCGACACGCGTCACCCCACCCTGCGTGCACTTCCAATTGTGTGGCGGATGTAGCATGCAACACATTCATGTCGATACCCAGCTTCGATTAAAACAGAAAACAGTATTGGAGCAATTACAACATTTTGGAAAAATCATTCCCGACGACATCACGCCGCCCATCACAGGAAAAACAGAAGGCTATCGGGGAAAAGCCCGATTAGGCGTCCGTTTTGTCATCAAGAAAAATAAAATGTTGGTGGGCTTTCGCGAAAAATCCAGTCGTTATCTTGCGGATATTGAAACGTGCAGCGTGCTCGATCCACGCGTTGGCCCGCATCTATTAGCCATCCGAGAGCTCGTATCGAGCCTTGAGCAATACGATCACATCCCTCAAATTGAAGTGGCTGCAGGAGAATTCGATATTGCCCTTGTCTTTCGGCATTTAACGCCTTTACCTCAAACCGATATTGAAAAGCTCATTGCGTTCGGCCAACAACATCATTTTCATGTATACCTTCAGCCTAATCTACCGGATCCTCTTAAAAAAATATGGCCGGCTGATAAAAATTATCGATTAAGCTATTCGCTGCCCGATCATGCTATTTCATTTCGATTTCACCCATTGGATTTCACGCAAGTAAACAGCGAGATCAATCAACGCATGATCAATCAAGCAATCGATTGGCTATCTCCCTCAGAAGAAGACAATATACTAGATTTATTTTGTGGATTGGGCAATTTCAGTCTGCCCCTCGCACGGCTCTCAAAGCATGTCACCGGTGTCGAAGGAAGTGATGACATGGTGGAGCGTGCGAAAGAAAACGCTATACTAAATCAACTAGCCAATACGAATTTTTATAGCGCTAACTTAATGGATGAAAAAATCCAAGCGCCTTGGCTAAGTAAAAAATATAATAGCATCTTGCTCGATCCGCCGCGTTTGGGCGCAAAAGAAATCATTCCCTCCTTTAAAAAAATGTCTGCTAAAAAAATAGTGTACGTCTCATGCAATCCCGCGACCTTAGCGCGCGACGCAGGATTGCTCGCATCATTAGGCTATCAACTTAAAAAGGTCGGGGTAATCAATATGTTTCCGCATACCAGTCATATTGAAGCGATGGCGTTGTTTGAAAAAAAATGAGTGTGCTCTATTCGATACAAGAAAGGTTTTTGAATAATCTCCTCGTTGTTTTTTAACACAAACTGAATCGCCCCATCTTGTACAGAATCATATAGCGCTACACCACGTTGTTTATACTTCTCAACAACAGAAGGGCTGGGCAAATGATAGCGGTTGAGATAGCCCACCGGAAATAACACAATACATGGATTCACCGCTTGAATAAAAGCATCGAGATCCGATGTTTTACTCCCGTGATGCGGTGCAACTAGAATATCAGAGCTTAGTGTTGAGCTAGACACGCCCACTAAATATTCTTCTGCCTTTCTTTCGATATCTCCCGTTAATAAAATATGGTTTTTGCCAACCGTCACGCGCAACACACACGAACTATCGTTGTCCAAACCCAATTGATCGGGTGTCGGATACAAAAATTCAAACTCCACACCATCCCAACTCCATTTTTCACCGCGCAAACAATATGCCGCAAAAGTCGGTTTAAATCGCTCTGGCACACTGGTTTCAATAAGGCGCGTTGGAATCGTTTGAATTAATGAAAAAGCGCCGCCAATATGATCATTGTCGCCATGGCTTATGACTAATTTATCAATATGGTCGGCACCAATAGAATATAAAAATGGAACAACGATATCTTTCCCTCTGTCGTGGCTATCTGTTTTCTCTCCCGCATCAAACACCAATATATGATGATGCGTTTGAATGACGGCTGACAATCCTTGACCCACATCCAATAACGTAAACCATGCATCATTCTGTTCGGGTGTGGGTGATTGAAAAAAAAGTAATGGCAGCAAAAAAAAGAACCCTAAACCTCGGCCTGGCAATCCAATCGGTGACAAAAAACAAAAAACGGCGACGACGGCAGACACGACCATCCACGGATGTGGAAGCGCCGCATGAGAAATACCCCATGAAAAATGCGAAAGATACACCAATAGTTTCCACACCGCTCCCATCACCGTATCGGCGATCCCAATTAATGCATGCGCCATCATGGGTGAAAATAAAAAACAAACACACCCGAGCAGCACGCATGGCAAAATAAGAAATCCGACAAATGGAATCGCGATACTATTCGCGATAAACGACACCCATGAACATTCTTGAAATAATCCGATACTCAATGGCAATAATCCGATGGCCATCACCCATTGGATGCGTCCAGCCTTCCACCACCACCCTGTGGGCGACAACCTCGCGCTCATCGAATAAATAATCAGTGCAATTGATGCGAAAGACAGCCACACGCTAATCGATAATACGCAAAATGGATTAAGCAATAAAACCATCATTAAAGCCCATCCCCACACTGACCACGGCAATATTTTTCGACGACTCAAAAGACAAATGACCGCCAAAGCAAGCATGAGATCGGCACGCTGTGTTGACACAGAAAATCCCGCCATCACGCCGTAACCCATTGCAACAATCAATGCACCGATAGCGCCTGCATCTGTTGCGGGCAACAGTAATGGCCATCGCGGTATTCGACGCCACAAAAAACTCACTAAAAACGACGTAAAAGCCGCCACTAACCCAATATGCAATCCGCCAATCGCCATTAAATGATTAGTCCC
This sequence comes from Legionellales bacterium, assembly GCA_947478495.1. Taxonomy (GTDB): domain Bacteria; phylum Pseudomonadota; class Gammaproteobacteria; order DSM-16500; family DSM-16500; genus CANJVW01. The sequence continues at coordinate 31,648 of CANJVW010000002.1, forward strand.
TGTTCGACGCAACACATCCCAGCTCGATGAATCAATATGTTGTCGCTCACCCGTTGCGAGCGCCACAATCCACGGAAGGGTCGCTGTCATTTTATTTTTTTTTATTTTATCAATGAGCTTTTCTCGCAATCGATCGACAGTGTGACAATACCAATGATGAGCTATCATATTTCCTGATGGCGAAAATCCAACCGCTTTAATGCTTTTTTCAAAGGATATTTGATCGGAATCCATTCCGCCGGGATTCATCAGTCCATGAATACGCTTCAAACGCACTTGGAATTGCCATTGATCGCCCACATGAACAGATTCGCGGCCCGCGTAAGATAGGCTAATCAAACCCTCAGCGGGTTTTTCTGCCAATGTACTAAGTGATAATAAAAAAGAAGTGCGATGAGGTTCTGTCACCGCAATCGATGCGATAGTACCCGTGACACGCACGGGTTTATTTTCAAGTGTATCGGGTAATGTCCAGAAAAGCGCATGATGCGCATACAGCGTCATCCACGCTATTCCGCCTATCATAAAAATGAGGAGTAATGCGCGTTGTTTGAAAAAATAAAATAAAATCGCTGAAAAAATCGATAGCACGCCTACCCAATATAGATCGGGTAAGTGTGTGAGATGCGCAACCGAAACAACGCCGCATAGGAATGCGAGGGAAAAAAGAGGCATAGAATATCCTATTTGAGATCGCCTGTCTCATTGTTGAATAAATGCATTTGCCATATACGTCATCCCAAAAAATCCCGCTCCGGGCATTCAACAAAGAAGCAGGATGCTTGCTGCGAGGATTTATTTGGGAACCAGAAGTGGCTTAGATTGGAGCATGTTTTTTATAGACAATATTTTAAAAGCATTTTAAAGCGATATTCTAGTTTGCGGTGCTCGTGGGTCCCAAATAAATCCTCGCAGCAAGCATCCTGCTTCTTTGTTGAATGTCTGGGGCGGGATTTTTTGGGATGACGCACTTAGGGAGCGTCCAATGGTATTAGCGCAGGTGGAATCTTGTAAGATAACAGTGTTTAAGTCAAATAGTTATTGCGATAAAACCGTCGCCGAAGAAATAATATGCACACCTGCTCGTTTCATCTCTTCAATCGCCTCATCGACATCACCTATGCCGCGACACGCATCTTGAATCAGATACGTCCGAAACCCGAGACGCGCGGCATCAAGTGCCGAATATTTCACACAAAAATCCGTTGCTAGCCCGACAATATAGATACACCCAATTTCCTGTCTACTTAAATAGTCCGCTAATTCTGTGCTTACCACGTGGCCATTATCATAAAAAGCGCTGTAGCTATCCAAATGGGGATTCTGACCCTTGTAAACGATTGCTTTAAAACGTGTCGTATCGAGCAATGGATGAAAATCAGCGCCTGATGTGTCTTGTACGCAATGCTCGGGCCACAGTATTTGATCTATTCCATCTAAATCAATCGTTTCGCCTATCTCTCGCCCCGGATGATTCACCGCAAAACTGAGGTGATCCTGAGGATGCCAATCTTGAGATGCAACGACAATATCGAATCTCTCCTGCAATCGATTGATTAAAAAAACAATTTCATCACCGCCTGGCACAGCAAGTGCCCCGTTTGGGCAAAAATCATTCTGAACATCAATAATCAACAATGCCGTTTTCATTGAGTCTATTTAGCCTTATACTGGTGCGTATACATGCGCGAGATCCTATTACGATGATAGATCAATGGCAAGCTTTTTTAAACTCCGATCAACAGTCCGTTTCGCTGAAAACGTGCGATCACGATGATATCGGATTGCTGCTTATCGAAGGCCCTGATGCTAAGAAACTCCTACAAGGACAGCTCACTTGCGATATGAATGCGCTCACACTCTTCCAGCCGACACTCGCGGCGCATTGTAACCCGCAAGGACGTGTCATTAGCCTATTTTATATTATTCCTTATGGAGAATCCGGTTTTGCTCTTCAAATGCCAAGAGAATTGATACCGCTTGCCAAGCATGCCCTCGAAAAATATGCTGTCTTTTATAAAGTGACGCTCAACGATGTCAGCGATATCCATTCTGTTTTCGTCGAAAGAGATAAAAATTTTACATTAAAAATACCCTCTATTTATCAAGACACCAGTGAAAAGTTTTTACCTCATGATTTAGGATTGCATACCTTAGGCGTCCTCTCATTTGACAAAGGCTGCTATACCGGTCAAGAAGTCATTTCGCGCATGCATTATCGAGGAAAATTAAAAAATCAATTTTGTCGAGGTAACGCATCTATGCCTTCCCCTCCGCATCGTGGAGAGGATATCTACGATGCTAGCGGCAATGTATCAGGTAGTTTGGTAGATTGCACTGAAATAGCGCCTCAGCAATATGACTTATTATTTATAACAAACCAAACGGACGGTTTGTTTTTAGATGCTAAACAACTCTATTCCATTGAGATTCTATAAATGTCAAAAACACTCGGCATTGTGCTAGCTCAACTCAATCTGTGCGTTGGCGATTTATCCGGTAATGCCCGAAAACTCATTGATGCCGCCATCACCGCACGCGATACGCTTCAGGCTGATCTAATTGTATTTACCGAATTGAGTCTCGCAGGATACCCACCGGAAGATTGGTTGTTGCGCGATGATTTTCTTAAGTGTGCCAACACAGCGCTCGAGACTATAAAAAAAGACATTCAAGGCATTCATGCAATCATCGGACATCCCCATAAAACACCAAACGGCTTAGAAAACGGGTGTTCTGTTATCCACAACGGCGAGGTTATTCAGCAATATGCAAAACACTATTTAACGAATTACGGTGTCTTTGATGATAATCGCTACTTCATTCCTGGCCAATCAGCCTGTGTTTTTTCTTTGAATGGCATCTCGATTGGCGTCCTGATCTGCGAAGATATTTGGCATGATTTTCCCATACAACAAGCGATCCAGCATGGCGCGCAACTGATTGTCGTGCTTAATGCATCGCAATTTGAAATCAATAAACAAGAGATACGCGCGGAGCTCCTCCATCGACATGCGACAAAGCATAACATACCCATCGCCTATGTGAATTTGGTTGGCGGGCAAGATCAACTCCTCTTTGACGGCGGCTCCATGATGATCGACACATCGGGTGAGATCGTGCAACATGCTGGATTCTTTAAAGAAGCCTTATTAGGCATTGATATCACGCTCAGCAATGCATCATTTCATATTCCTCGCGCACCGATATCGATTCCCAGCACTGAAGCGCGCATCTATCAAGGACTCGTCGTAGGCGTTCGGGATTACGTTCAAAAAAATAGTTTTTCAGGCGTCTTAATTGGGCTGTCAGGCGGCATCGATTCTGCGTTGACGCTAGCCATTGCCGTCGATGCGTTAGGAAAAGAAAATGTCACCGCTGTCATGATGCCCTCACGTTACACGGCTCTGATCAGTCTTGATGATGCCAATCAGATGATAAAAAATCTCGATGTCGAGCATCATCTCATTTCGATTGAATCGATTTTTGAAAGTTTATTAAAAAATATTCCGTCTCAATTTTTAGGAAAAGAAGGCAGTATCATTCAACAAAATCTACAAGCGCGTGCTCGCGGTATTGTGATGATGACACTCTCCAATCAATCCGGCCGACTCGTATTGATCACGACGAATCGAAGCGAGATGGCGGTCGGATATGGCACGCTCTATGGCGATATGGCAGGTGGATTTGCCGTATTGAAAGATGTGCCAAAAATGATGGTCTATCAACTCAGTGAGCATCGCAATCAATTGAGCCCTATCATTCCAGAGCGCATTATCACGCGCGCCCCCACGGCAGAGCTCGCACCCGGCCAAAAAGACGAAGACTTCTTGCCGCCCTATCCTATTCTAGATGAGATACTCGATCAGTATATCCACCAACAAAAAAGCGCTGAAGAGATCATCGCCAAGGGCTTCGATGACGAGACTGTCAAGCAAGTGATTCGCCTAATCCACATCAATGAATATAAGCGCTATCAAGCCCCCATGGGTATTCGCATCAATCATAAGGCGTTTGGATCGGATTATCGGTATCCGGTGACCTCGAAATTCCGTGCATTTTGAATACAATCCGTTATAATAGCCTTCTTTTTTATAAAACGAGACAATTTCCATGACAACTGAAAAAACCTTATCCATTATTAAGCCCGATGCAATCGCTAAAAGCCTGATCGGCCAAATCAATGCTCGCTTTGAAAAAGCAGGTCTTCGCGTTGTTGCGGCTAAAATGCAACGCCTCACGCAATCTCAAGCGGAAGAATTTTATGGCATTCACCGCGAACGTCCTTTTTTCAATGCACTTGTTAAGTTCATGTGCTCAGGTCCTGTCATGTTGCAAGTCCTTGAAGGCGAAAACGCCGTTTTGAAAAATCGCGACATCATGGGTGCAACTAACCCGGCGGATGCAGCTACTGGTACGATTCGAAAAGACTTTGCGGATTCGATTGATCACAATGCCGTGCACGGCTCTGACAGCGCAGATAATGCGAAAAAAGAGATTAGCTTCTTCTTTACACCCGCTGAAATCGTTTCTTACGTTCAGACAACCGAACTCGCTTAAACATGACTGTCGCTAAGATAAACTTGCTTGGTCTAGATTATCAGGCCATGCAAGATTTTTTTAAAACGCTAGGCGAAAAATCCTATCGGGCAGAGCAAATGCTAAAGGCGATTCACTTTCATGGTGTGCGTGATATCGAAAAGCTCACCACCTTCAGCAAACCACTTCGTGAAAAAATGGCTGCGATCGCTGATATTCGTCCGCCTGATGTCGCCTTTGAAAGTACTGCGCCCGATGGCACCCATAAATGGGTGATTCGATTATCCGATGGAAATTGCATTGAAACAGTTTTTATTCCCGAAACAAAACGTGGTACTTTATGCGTTTCATCGCAAGTGGGTTGCGTCTTAAATTGTGATTTTTGCTCGACCGGAAAACAAGGTTTTAGCCGTAATTTAGATGCTGCTGAAATTATTGGCCAAGTATGGGTCGCTGCACGCGCACTCTCGCGCGAGAACGGCTATCACGATCATGCGATTACCAATATAGTCATGATGGGCATGGGCGAGCCGCTGTTGAATTTTGATAATGTTATCTCATCCATGAATATCATGCTCGATGATTTTTGTTACGGATTATCTAAACGGCGTGTCACCTTAAGCACCGCCGGTGTTGTCCCTAAAATGCTGGAATTGCGCGAAAAAAGCGATGTCGCATTGGCGGTCTCCTTGCACGCACCTAATGATGAATTACGCGATATACTCGTGCCAATCAATAAAAAATATCCGCTCAAAGAACTGATGCGCGTCTGTCGAGATTATTTTAAAGATGAAAAACGCCGTTATGTCACGATGGAATACGTCATGCTTGCTGGAGTCAACGATCAACCGATTCACGCTAAACAGCTCATTGCTTTACTGAGAGATATTCCCGCGAAAGTGAATCTCATCCCGTTCAATCCATTCCCTGAGACAATTTATAAACGATCTGATATGGACACAATCGATCGGTTTCGATTAACGCTGATGGATGCAGGCATTAATTGCTTAACACGAAAAACTCGCGGCGAAGAAATTGATGCCGCGTGTGGACAATTGGTTGGTGAGGTACAAGACCGCACACAGCGCGTTGCCCGACTTGCAAAAAAAAATCAGCGGCGCGCCGACCCCCGCCAAAAGGAAGCTTAGAGCCCGTTCCCCATGTTAATGAAGATGTTGAACAGGCTCTTAATATTTTCCGGTCCGAAATACCAGGGGTGTCACCGCCGCTCGAGCTGACGATATAGAAGCAGGCGGCTTTCGTTCCCACAATGTTTCAGCCCGCCCCGGCGCTAGAGAGATCGCGCCAGGCATGGGGGGCGGCAAGGGTGATCCTTTATCTAAATCAGCGCGATTCTGATTGGCTGGCGCTGATTTCAAAGAGGGCTCACGCACCAAGGTATGCAGCCTAGCAAGTAGCGCCCTGTCTGTAAATCTATATGGTTCACGCTGACGCTTGAGCTGTTGTGGCGGTACTGCTCGCAGCTGTCGAAGGATTTGCGCTGACCCAAACTCGCTGATATGAAGCCTGAGTTCCTGTTGATCAGCGTCGCCTCGACGAACAGGCTGAACAGACAATGTTGGGCTATCTTCCGCAGGATGGTCCACCTGCTCATCGGATTGAGGATTCGGCGCCACAGAGCGAACCGAATCAGCGTTACCGCCCCCAGGCGCTGCAGCCACCATAGCTCTTGTGGAGTCCGGCGAAGGTTGTCTCGCATAAGGTGTAGGACTAGAATCAGCGCGATGAAGAGCATGGAACGCCTCGATCTTGAGCATGAATTCGCTCAAGGCGCGCTCCATATGCTCTTCCGCTGCCTTGCATCGCTCTAACATGTAACACCTGTCTCGCTCTAAAGTCCTATCCTGGTCTGGGTCATCTGTCGTCTCTACCACACCGTTACCACTACCGCTATCACTGGAAACGGGTTCGGAATCGTTCGCTGAGTTGGCGACTGTCATTTGTCTCGGACTGCGGGTAGAAACACGACTCATGGGAGCAATATCCTCTGCCAACTCTACGCGCACAGCACTTTCTTGTATTTCTGAAGAACGTTTTTTTTCTCGCTTAACAGATATACGTTCCTCGATGGCCGAAAGCATTGCTCGCTCCCTACAAAGCTCGTCAGTATAACGATCCAAGGCTTCCGCTGCTTGGCGTATTTCGTATGCCCGCTCATCCTGTGAGCTCGGAAATGAATCGGACTTTCGATTGCAATAGTTTCGACCATCATTTTCTCGTTTAAGTTCTTCAGTATAACGAGACTGTAGCGCATCGAATGCCCCGGTAGCCCTGCCAGAAGGATGGGCGCGTTGTTGTTGGAAAACGGATGCGGATTGCTTTTCGAGCCTGTTCTCTTCCTCATTTGCACGACAAAAACTATTATATAGGTCGCTCAGCGGGCCAAAAGTCGTGATGATTTCATTGAGCTCTGAGGCATCAGGTAGCGTATCGCGCGTTGGGTAAGACGGGAAGAAACACGCATAGATATCAATCGGGTATTGCACAGTTTCATTAGATTTAAGATAGAGCCCAGACAATCCCCTTGTTATCGGTATCGTGGGACCAGTTGATACTCCTATTTCATGGTCTTCCATCAGCGTGATGACTTTTTGTTTCCCTTCTTTTTTGAAATCGCGTTGCTTCAGTCTTATTTTACATGCCTTAGGAATGGTCCCCGTTGATAATATCTGCAAAAAAGAAGAATGATCAGGCGGAATCAAGCCAAACATGTATTCTCCGCGTTTATGCGTTTGATTCTTTCCGCTGATCACGCTGATCGGCACTCTTAGTAAAGGCAATAAAATGGTCGATGGAGCGGATGAATACACCTTGCTGAGCGCTTCAATCAATTTTTTTGTTTGCAGGGCCACCTCGCGCGCTTTGGTCGGATCACATTGCTCTCTTCTAGTTAATTTATCCGATTGTATCTTTAGAAAATAATGGATTCTTCGTAGGTACACCAGAAAATAAATGAGCCTATCTTTTTCCGGCTGGTCACCAATATCAAAGCTCATTTCCGCTATTTTCTCCACAGTATCACTTTCGTCGACCGACATAAAAAAAGAACACCCCAATTGTCGATCCAGCTTATCTTCATTGAGAGCTTGCATATAGATTTCTATAGCGGAAATGCCTTTCTTGATAACCTGAGCAAGATGACAAGCGTTACTTGCCAAGCGCTCCAGAGTGCGCGCATTGATGCGAGCACCCACCGTGAGCCCCTCTTCCGGCTCTGTTGTGTTTGGCTGTTTATGCTGTACTGTCATATAGGGCTTAGACGTCCAGCTCATTTGAACAGGCTGTGACTTTTGGTGCTCAACATGAAATTGTTGCGCAATCGCATCCAATCCATCAATGTTTTTCATGGTGCCGGTCGATGCATAATCGAGTCCACCCGTATAGATTTTTATATCATAGCTATCATTTTTAAATGTTTCTTGTATCGATTGAGATAGCGCCCCCGTCACTTCAAGCGGAGTCGCCGTGACCCCTGTGGATATCTTCGCCGCTATTTTTTGTTGCTCTGCTTTGGTTTCTGTTCTAAATTGTAGAATCACCAACGCCCATCGACCGTACTGGATGGTATCCACATATCGATCGCCATGGTCATCAAAAAACCGCATGCCCGACTTTCGAAGCAACTCAGCAGCCGATGCCTCCATATAATAAGGTTGATCTATTTTCTCGACTGATTCAGTACAATACAACATGAGGGCATAATACAACTCTTGGGACGCTTGCTTTTTAATCTTTGTGATATCAATGCCCAGCAATGCTGTTGCGATACCGCCACTGCCTGACGCGCCAAACGACGCACTCAACTCTCTATTCTAGTTCAACCAGTGATGTCGTTAAATGCATATCACACATGACTCGCTTATCCTTGACACGATAGGCGCGCGCTGCATAAGTGGATTGCAGAAGATTATCCCGACCCACGTCCTCTTCGTCTGCGCGAGAGCCCTCCTCATGAGAGGGCGCCGAATCCAGCGCCTGATAGGATGGAGAGGAAGGTCGAGGCGATCCCTCTGAAGAGTCCGTTTCACGAGCAAGAGTAAATCTCGTTTTTTTCTTCGACAATGCTGCGCTTGGTTTTTCAGCGCCCATCTCTACAGCAGGTGTTTTTTGAAAAAACGATGGGGGCATATTCACCACCACCTGAAACTGATCGGATGTTGGCGAAGAGGAAGAGGTGGAGTCTTTTTTAGCGGCATCAAAGGACGCTTTTTTCTTGTCAAGATGAGCGTACTGAACAGGTATGGCGCTTTCTGCTAATCTACCCGTGACACTGTTAAAACCAAGACCTAGTTTAACAACAACCCTGGATTGCATTATTTTTCTCCCTGTAGCAAATTCTGGGCTATGCTATACTCTTTTACTGTTTTAAAGAACTAGCCTAAGACGCTTTATTTTGTAAGCTAATCACTATTAATCATAAAATAAACAAATTAATGGCTTATCTCACGCATATCATCCCAAAAATTCCACGCTTAGCTTTCACTGAAAAAACAGCCGTGAGGACTTATTTAAACTGAGCTTAATCTTGCTGTTTAGGCTGTTTTCGGTGTATCGTATAAGCGGCGTTATTGAGTTGTTGGCGCAATTTCAAGGTAATGTGGGATACTATCAATATGGATGAAAGGAATCTAAAACCCGAATCCATCCTAACATCACAAGCCTCACCGATACTGGATATCAGGGCATTCAAAAAATTCATAACAATGCTCAACTGCCGAAGAAAAAGACCAAGAAGAAGCCGCTAATAAAAGAAGACAAGAAGCAGAACCGCGCACTCTCCAGCGAACGCGTATACCCAATGAAAATGTGATTGGCATGTTAAAGCGCTTCAAAATCATTTCAGATCGTTATCGTAATAGGCGTAAACGATTTGGATTGCGATTCAATCTTATCGCGGGCATTTATAATTTGGAAATCGAATAGCCAGCAAATCACCTTGTCGCTTTTTTTCTCCCCCTTTACAAAGGGGGCGAAAGGCGGTTACGCAAGAGGTCTAATAAATAGCGACAGGCTTCAAGGTCGCTCTAGATACTCTACACCTTTTAGAGTATGACCGCAGCGAGCATTAACATGTGCGCGTATTTTTAAAGCATTTTTTATATTTAAAAAACACACTCTACTTCAACATCGACCGCATCACGTATTGGAGAATGCCGCCGTTTTTGTAGTAATCCAATTCATTCACCGTATCGATACGCAAACGACACGATATTTCCGTTGTTGTTTTATCAGCGCGCGTGATGATCACTTTAATTAATGCACGTGGCATCATGGTATCCAACCCTTGAATATCAATGGTTTCATCGCCCGTCATTTTGACGCTTTGACGCGTTGCACCGTCCATCAGTTCGAGTGGCACAATACCCATACCAATCAAGTTGGATCGATGGATGCGCTCAAAACTTTCTGCAATCACTGCTGTCACACCTAATAATTTAGGGCCTTTCGCTGCCCAATCACGTGACGAGCCGGTACCGTATTCTTTGCCTGCGACAATAACCAACGGTATCTTCGCATCGATATAGCGCATCGCCGCGTCAAATATGCTAAGCGTTTCCCCTGTTGGAATATGTTTGGTGAATCCCCCTTCCACACCCGGTACCATTTCATTCTTAATGCGGATATTCGCAAATGTACCACGCATCATCACCTCATGATTGCCACGACGCGAACCGTAAGAATTAAAATCTTTTGCGGCGATACCCTTCGATAACAAATATTGTCCGGCAGGGCTATCTGCTTTAAACGAACCGGCAGGTGAAATATGATCGGTGGTGACACTATCGCCCAATACAGCAAGAATGCGTGCACCGTGAATATTATCTACTTTATCCGGCTGTTTTTTCATATCTTTGAAAAACGGTGGATGCTGAATGTAGGTGGAATCGGCTGGCCACCCATAGGTTTTTTCATGGGAAATTTTTATTTCAGACCACTCAGGCGATCCTTTGAAGATATCGGAATAGCTACTTTTAAACATGTCGCTGGTGATCTTGTTCATTTCCACGGTGATTTCTGCATTGCTTGGCCAGAGATCCTTGAGAAAAACTGGTTCGCCTGTTTTAGTATGCCCAATCGGATCTTTTGTGATATCAATTCGCACGGTACCGGTCAATGCATAGATAACGACAAGCGGAGGTGACGCCAACCAATTCGCTTTGACTTGCGGATGAATACGGCCTTCAAAATTACGGTTACCCGATAACACAGCGGACATACATAAATCATTATCTGCTACTGTCTTTGCAATATCATCAGGCAGCGGACCGGAATTGCCGATACAAGTTGTGCAACCATATCCCACCAATCCAAATCCAATTTGATCAAGATAGGTTTGAAGGCCGACTTTTTCCAAGTATTGCGTGACAACTTGTGAGCCCGGCGCAAACGATGTTTTGACCCACGGTTTTCGGGTGAGGCCTTTTTCAAGTGCGCGTTTCGCAACGAGACCTGCTGCAATTAACACATGCGGATTCGATGTGTTCGTGCAACTCGTGATCGCTGCAATCGCGACATCGCCATGGTGCAAAGATAATCCATCACCCGTTTTAAAGGTCTGAGATAAATCAATGCTTCCTGCAAATGCATCAAATGCAGTTTTCACGTCCGACAATTCCACGTGATCTTGCGGACGCTTGGGTCCGGCCAAACACGGACGAATAGTGGATAAATCGAGTTTCACCGTATCACTGAAAACGGGTGTCGGTTCGGAGGGATCATGCCACAATCCTTGTATTTTGGCGTAGGCTTCTACACGTGCAATGGTTTGCTCGTCACGATTCGTTAAGCGCAAATAGGCGAGGGTCGCGTCATCGATCGGGAAGAATCCGCAGGTCGCGCCATATTCCGGTGCCATATTCGCAATGGTTGCGCGATCAGCGAGTGATAAATCCTTTAAGCCTGGCCCAAAAAATTCAACAAACTTACCCACTACGCCTTTTTTACGCAACAACTGCGTAATCACGAGCACCAAATCGGTGGCAGTCATCCCTTCGGCTAGTTTACCAGATAGCTCCACACCGACGACTTCCGGAATAAGCATCGACACCGGCTGACCCAGCATCGCCGCTTCCGCCTCAATACCACCAACACCCCAACCCAATACGCCTAATCCATTGATCATGGTGGTATGACTATCGGTTCCGACCAACGTATCCGGATACGCGTATTTTTTACCGTCTTTTTCGGATGTCCAAATCGCCTCGGCTAAATATTCTAAATTGACTTGATGACAAATGCCGGTATCGGGCGGCACAACACGAAAATTCTTAAAGGCCGTTTGCCCCCAACGCAAAAATTCATAGCGTTCGTGATTGCGTTGCATTTCCATTGCCGCATTGATGTGTGACGAATCTTTTTGAATAAAGGCATCCACTTGAATCGAGTGATCAATGACGAGATCAACGGGTGATAGGGGATTGATCTTTTCAGGATCACCACCTAGCGCCTGCATCGCCGCACGCATGGCCGCCAAATCAACGACGGCAGGTACCCCCGTAAAATCTTGCATTAATACACGGGTTGGACGATACGCAATTTCGCGATCCGATTGCTGTGTCTTTAGCCAATCAACCACTGCTTTAATATCATCGGATGTGACTGTTTCGCCATCTTCATATCGAATGAGATTTTCAATCAAAATTTTGAGCGTTTTAGGTAAGCGCGACAGACCATTTAAGCCCCCCATTGCTTCAGCGGCAGCCAAGCTAACGTAGTGATATGTCGTGCCTTTGACGTCGAATGTTTTTTGTGCGGCACTCGAATATAGGATTTCTTTTTTCACATGGCTTCTCTCTTTTTCAATTGATTTTTCAGCATGGCCCGCCCAGGAGGGTGTATCGCTCGCAGGGAAGGATTCATCGGATGATTCATTGATAATGGAATCTTTAGTATTGGGTGTGTCTTGCACAACGCATCTCCTTGACATCAAAAGACAGATAGTCGCATTATATACTTGTTTTCAACCAAAATGCGAACTTGTCATCCTGAGCGAAGCGTAAGGGTCGGGTTCACATTCTAGAGATCCTTCGTTTCACTCAGGATGACAAAAATGCTATGGATTCTATATGCTATTTTGGTCAGCTTATTATCAGGCGGACTCTATTTTTTATTAAAAGATCAGCCTCTCAAAGTGCGCTGCTGGGTTTCGTGTATCGGATTTTTCCTGTGTTTTTCATTGTATTTTGCAATCAGCCAGCCTGCAGCGGTCAATCAATGGCTAGAAAAGGGAAGAGAGCATTATGCATTATTGGTTGAATATCAAGCGCTCGGTGGGATCGACGGGATGATTTCCCGCATCAAAGAAAAGCTAGACAAAAATCCCGATGACGCTGAAGGGTGGATTGTGTTGGGCAAGCTCTATCTCGCACAGCATAATGAGAAGGCCGCGAAGGCGGCCTTCCAGCATGCAGGCTTCTAAGCTCCTACGGCATCCACACGATCCATGGCTGTCTCAAGCAATGAAATAATATCTCGCGTTTTTTGAGTATACTGCCATTTCTCCGCTTTTAATTGGGCATTATCTTGCTCCAACTGCTTCACTTCAAAACGCAGCTGATCTAGCTCTGCCAACAAAGCGGCTACCTTCTCTTCTAGCGCCCACAAAAAATTGTCTGTCATTGATCCCCTCTCCCAGGTAAAATTCTATCGTTCAACTTCACCAGAAAAAGCGTCATAATACAACCGATATTGCTAATTAAAAAGGGCTCTCTACTATGCTAACCGGCAGCATTACCGCACTCGTCACCCCCATGACCCTGGACGGTTCTATTGATTACCCCTCATTGCAGCATTTAGTTGAACGACAAGTGACGTCCGGCACTCGCGGGCTCATTATTGCAGGATCGACGGGTGAGTCGCATGCTCTGACCGATCAGGAGCATCATGAGATTCTATCGTTCGTAGTCAATCAAGTCGAAAAACGCGTGGTGATTATTGCAAACACCGGTACCTCATCTCTTGCCCAGACCATTGCGCTCACGGAAGACGCACAAAAAGCCGGCGCCACGATGGCGCTAATTATGCCCCCCGCTTACAGTAGGCCGACACAAGAGGGTCTCTACGCCTATTACAAGGCCATTACAGAGGCAGTCAACTTACCAATCATTATCTATAATGCGCCGAAGCGTGCCGGATGCGACATCCCCCCTGAAACCACCAAACGTTTATCGCTGATCCCCTCGATTGTCGGGATCAAAGAAACAGCGGAACAAGAAGGACGCATTCAGACCCTGCTAGATCTGTGTGACAGCACGTTTGGTATTTATGATGGCAATGACGAGAGAGCATTTGATAGCTTAACCCGCGGCACTAAAGGCACGATGTCGGTGACATCGAACATACTCCCGCGCGAAATGGCGACTATTTGCGAGACCGTTTTATCGGGCGACATAGCAACAGCCAAAGCATGGAACGATAAGCTGATGCCGCTGCATGACGCCCTCTTTTTGGAGCCCAATCCCATTCCGGTTAAATGGGTATTACATAAAATGGGTTTCATTCCAGCGGGGATTCGCTTACCATTACAGCCATTAAATTCTGAATACCATGCTCGCTTAGAGCAAGCGCTCGCGAAAGCGGGTCTATCCATTAAATACTGAGGTTGATGATGCGCTACCTATTTCTGATATTCACTATTCTGCTAACCAGCTGTACCTATCTAGAAAATAAGCATGTGGTACAAAACCGAGATACTGACTACCTAAAGGCAAGTAGCGTACCCCCTCTCAGCATCCCGCCTGGCTTATCATCCTCTACCCTGTCAGCCCACTACCCTGTCTCTGACAAAACATATCCCGATACGGGCAGGCCTATTGACCTCACACCGCCTGGATTGTAAGAGAGGGGCTGTTCGCCCCTATAGTGACAACCCTTAGCCACTTCTGAAAACCCCTCAAAAATGGCTTGCCCGCTCTTTTTATAAGATACCCCCCCCAAAAAAATCTTTTTTTATTCCTGCGCTATACTAAAAAAATCAGTCACTCTTTTCATGGAAAAGCGGAGGAATAGTATGAAAACTCAAGAAATTGAAATGCCTTGTTTTCCTAGAACAAAAAGGTGAGATACTAGACTATTGACCTTTCGCCGCCCGGGCTATAGCATATCTCCTCCTGCACGGAGAGGTACCGAAGCGGTCATAACGGCACCGACTCGAAATCGGATGAGGGGCGAGAGCTCCTACGTGGGTTCGAATCCCACCTTCTCCGCCATATTACCAAAAGCCACTCGTAGAGTGGTTTTTGGTAATATTGAAATGGAATGAGGACCCGCGTAGTGGGTTCGACAAAATTGGCAGGATTGCCAATTTTGAACGTGCATGCTCTTTATGCACGGCCCGAAGGGTGAGCGCACACGATGTGCGCGAATCATCCCACCTTCTCCGCCATTATTAAGAAAAACCTCCTTTTGCTATGTCAAACACTGAACATTACAGCACCCACGCCGTCATGCCCGGTTTTATCAATGCGCATACACACCTCGGCATGAATTTTTTTCGAGGCCTCGCCGACGATCTCGCGCTCATGGATTGGTTGAACCACCGTATTTGGCCTGCCGAAAAGAAATGGCTCGATACCGAATTGATTTATGATGCATCTCTCTTCGCTATGGCCGAAATGATTCGCAGTGGCACCACCTGTTTTAACGACATGTTTTTTTTCATGCATGCGACAGCGGATGCAACACTCCTTAGCGGCATGCGAGGAGCGATGAGCATTCATGTGCTCGACTTTCCGCACAACTGGGCGCAAAGTTCCGATGAATGCTTTCAAAAAGGGATCGCTTTTGATGCAAACGCTCTGATTCAAAAAGCAAAGCATTGGGGCGATAAAATCAGAGCAATGTAACGACTTGCGTATAGAGGTAGGGTGGGCAAAGCGCTTTTTGCGTGCCCACCACTATCCATTCGCATCGGTAGACACAAAAAGCATGAGAATGTTATTAACTGGTGGGCACGCAAAAAGCGCTTTGCCCACCCTGCATTTCAATTAACGCTTCGGAGCGAGCGGACGCGCTGTCGTTGTATCAGCAGGCGCTGGAGTGGCTTTTGCTTCTAGCGCTTTAGATTGAATCGCCTCGTTAATGGCAGCCGGTTTTATCTTTAACCGCTGAAAGATATTGGTCTGGCTAGAGCGTATCGCCACCGGCTTCTCTTCCGGAACCACTTTCTTTTCAACAAGTTTGGGTTCGGCCTCAGGTGTGAACATTTTTCGTAAGAATGCCATAATCGTCTCCCCTTGTATTTCAATTCTCTATTGAATATAGCCGAGAAATAGCGATTGTCAAATGGGGGTATATTTTGGCGGGGGACTGTCTGGTGGAGGCTAGCCTCGGCCTCCACCCTACTTTAGCTAACTGACTTAAAAGTTAAGTCGGGATAGATTTACTTCTTAGCGGCTTTACGCTTAGCAGGCTTTTTCTTTGCAGCGACTTTCTTTTTTGCTGCAGGTTTTTTCACGGCTTTTTTCACTGTTTTTTTAACAGCTTTCTTAACAACCTTCCCTGTCTTGGGGGCAGGCTTTTTCTTTGCAACAACTTTCTTTTTTGCTGCAGGTTTTTTCTTTGCAACAACTTTCTTTTTTGCAACTGGCATAGTTATCTTCCCTTTTAACAGTTTAAATAATCAACTCGAATATAACAAATAATTTTAAATGTGCATAGAGCTTTTTTACTTAACACCTACGAGGGTTATTACTACAGCCCAAAATAGATGTTTTCTCACAGCGTATTTGATAAATTTTCCATCATCTGGTATAGTTTGCGCACCTTAATCACACAGAGAGGCAATATGGCTCTATCCGGCGCCAGCAAACCATCTGATACAGCCAACAATTCGTATGATCTATTAATCGCTCTTCAAGAAGCCGACGCCCTATCTGGTGAGGCTAAACAAAAAAAAGAAGCGATCGCCTACAGCGTATGGACAGATCACAAAGATAAGCCCTCTTATGGAGATCAGCTCATTGCACGATACGCCCTTAGTATCGTATTGCGTCTTGATCCACCCAGCTATCAAGATGATGAGGCAGTCAATCAATACGGTTGGCTCACCAGCTCTCGTTTATTCATAACACGTATTCAGCGTGAAGCAATATATATCCCATACCCTCTTATCCCATCGTCGGGCGCTACGGCGGGGACCTCTTTTCAGTGGCTACAGTTCTCTTACTTTCCTGAAGCCCTGATGATTCTTATCCGAGCCATTAAGCGTGGAAAATATGATGTTGAATTCTGGGGTGCCATCACTAATGCGATCGCATGGGGTGGGGTCAATGTGATTGTCATGTTTTGTTTTCCAGGTGCTGGGTTCTATAATGCACTTTTCAATCTCTCGTTGTTCGTGTTTGATATTATTCATGATGCTTGGCGGGATCAACAAAAGATTTGGAACGCTGAAGCACTAGAACGCAGCAATAATGATACCAGCTATGATGAAGAACAGAAAGAAATAATCAGGAAGTGTGTCGCAAGTGCATACGCCAATCGGAACTGGAACGCAATGGTGGCTGTTGGTATTGCTGTTGGAATGTTTATCTTTTTTATGCCTTATCTCATCCCATCATTCACGCTGATGTCGGTCGCTTCACTTCAGTTTGCGGGCGCCTCTTTGGCTGTTATATTTGGCACTATTTTGGGTGGATTTGGTTTCCGTCTTTATATGAAATCAAAGCTCATCTGGAGTGAATGCATTCGATTGTTTCACAGCGGCGATCGCTGGCATCAACTGGAAGTGCTATCGGAGCTCATACTGGCCGGCGCCTGGATCGCGCACGGTGGATTATTTAGCGCAGCCGTGCTCGCGACCAGCAGCCCTATTTTATTTTTATTTTATCTCCCCTTATCCTTATTTTTAGCCTTTATAAGCATTAGAGCTGTGGTTTCATCGGTCAAGTCTTTCATACCTGATAGCACAGCAAAACCGGCGTCAATACCACAAGAATACAGTAAAAAAAATTTTTTGGGTCAATTACAATTAAGCAGAGAATCATCAAACGCCTTAAGAGAATCATCAAACGCCTTAAATGAAAGAGAAGAGTTAGAAAGTCTCGATCAGATCGGAGAGTACTGCATGACCCACTTCGATGAGAAAGGCGCGCGCGACCTGCTCATTGAGATGTCAGAAGCAGTTCACGAAAAAAAAGGAAACGTGTTTCTCGATAGATGCATGAACTGGAGACCTTCAAATTCTCGATTTTTTTCAGCAAGCGGCTGCAGTAATAAGGTGACAACTCAAGGGGATGCGGAAACTGATAGCATTAAAAGAGCTTCTTGTCCTCGCTAGGTGATTTCTTGCTTCAGTATTGCCACCAGCTCATCAGCAAGACAGGCGATATCATTTTGGTCGCGCCCTTCAACCATCACGCGCACCAACGGCTCCGTTCCTGAATAACGCACTAAAACGCGACCATGGTCGCCCAACTGTTTTTCAGCAGACTGGATAGCAAACTGAATGCGAGCATTATTGAGATCGATCGTCGATGCGATAGGTACGTTAACAAGCACTTGAGGGTATTTCTTAAAATCAGACTGAAGATCGACCAGTGGTTTGTTCTCGTATCGCATAATGGATAGGATTTGCAAAGCAGTGATAATGGCATCACCGGTTGTGATTGCATCGGAACAAATGATATGGCCCGATGGTTCGCCGCCCAAACACCATTTTTGTCGTTGCAATTCTGCAATAATATGACGATCACCGACCGCTGTTCGCATAAAAGGAATAGACAAACTACCTAACAGATGCTCAAGGGCCATATTAGACATCACGGTTCCGACAACACCGCCTTTTAGTGTCCCACTCTCTTTTCGATACTTTGCAATCAGATAAATAAGAGCGTCGCCATCTAATATATGGCCGGCCGCGTCGACCATGATCAAGCGATCTCCATCTCCATCCAGCGCAATCCCCAAATCGGCTTTTTCGAGCAGCACGCGCGCTTGCAATGCATCCAGATGGGTTGCGCCACAATGCAAGTTAATATTCAAACCATTGGGCTCTACGCCTATCTCAATGACGTCAGCACCGAGCTCACGAAACACGCTGGGTGCGACATGATAGGCAGCACCATTCGCGCAATCAATTACAATTTTTAATCCATTGAAGCTGATATCGGAAGAGACCATGCTTTTACAAAATTCAATATAACGCCCCGGCGCATCTTCCAAGCGAATTGCTTTACCTAAATAAGCGGAATCCACCGTCACCATCTCGTGTTGCAACTCCTCTTCAATGGCAATCTCCATCTCATCCGGCAATTTCGTACCAAGATTCGAAAAAAACTTAATGCCATTGTCATGGTAGGGATTATGTGATGCGCTGATGACAATACCCGCTTTAGCGCGCAGAGTACGTGTGAGGTAAGCGATTGCAGGGGTTGGCATAGGACCTAATAAATGAATATCCATACCTGCTGCAGACAGTCCCGCTTCGAGTGCAGACTCAAACATATACCCTGAGATACGCGTATCCTTTCCAATCAGGACTTTCCCTGTTCCGTGAAAACGCGCCAACACACGGCCCACCGCCCAACCCAATTTCAACACAAACTCAGGATTAATGGGCGCGCGGCCCACCAGGCCGCGAATACCATCAGTGCCAAAATATCGGCGTTTTTTCTGAGAGTGCTCAGACATGATTTTTATCATCAGATGCATCATGAGGTGATTTTTTATCGGTGACGACAGCAATCTCAGGACCGACTGGATGATCATTCCAACCGACTGGCTCGCGAGGAGGTAAGCCTTTCATGATATCGTTGATTTGGTCAAAATCAATGGTTTCATATTTCATGAGCGCATCCGCCATGGCATGAAGTTCTACCACATGCTCTTTAAGAATTTTTTCAGCGCGTTGATAATTGACATCGATAATATGTCTCACTTCTTGATCGATGATGCCAGACGTACTTTCAGAAACTTCCTTATGACGTCCAACTGAATGTCCCAAAAAGACTTCTTGCTCGTCTTCGCCAAATGTCAAGGGACCGAGCTTTGTCGACAGTCCCCATTTGGTGACCATGTTCCGTGCTAATTCGGTTGCTTTTTGAATATCATTGGATGCGCCCGTTGTCACTTTATCTTCGCCAAAAATAAGCTCTTCTGCGATGCGTCCACCAAACAACGTCGCGATTTTGCTTTGCAAATATTCACGCGTATGGCTATAGCGATCATGATCAGGCAAAAAGAGTGTTACGCCTAGCGCGCGCCCGCGGGGAATAATCGTCACCTTGTGAACAGGATCATGCGCGGGAACGATCAAACCCACGATCGCATGCCCTGACTCATGATACGCTGTCAGCTTCTTTTCTGATTCACTCATTACCATCGAGCGTCGCTCGGTACCCATAATGACTTTGTCTTTCGCTTTTTCAAAGTCTTGCATGTCCACTGTTTTTTTGTTTGCACGCGCTGCAAACAACGCCGCTTCATTAACGATGTTCGCTAAATCCGCCCCTGAAAATCCAGGCGTACCCCGCGCAATCACCCCAGGTACCACATCATGCCCGAGAGGCACCTTACGCATATGGACACGGATAATTTGTTCGCGACCTCGGATATCGGGTAACCCAACAACCACTTGACGGTCAAAGCGTCCGGGACGCAATAAGGCGTTATCCAATACATCGGGACGGTTGGTCGCCGCAATCACGATCACTCCTTCATTGCCTTGGAAGCCATCCATCTCAACTAATAATTGGTTGAGTGTTTGTTCGCGCTCATCATGACCGCCCCCCAACCCTGCACCACGATGACGACCCACCGCATCGATTTCATCGATAAAGATAATGCAAGGCGCTTGTTTTTTTGCCTGCTCAAACATATCGCGCACACGAGACGCGCCCACACCCACAAACATCTCAACAAAGTCTGATCCAGCAATCGTAAAGAAAGGAACCTTGGCTTCGCCGGCAACCGCTTTCGCTAGCAATGTTTTACCTGTTCCAGGAGGGCCCACCAATAAAACGCCCTGTGGGATCTTGCCACCTAACTTTTGAAATTTTCCGGGATCTCGCAAGAAATCAACGAGCTCCTTCACCTCTTCCTTAGCTTCCTCGCAACCCGCCACATCGACAAAAGTGATGTTCACTTGATCTTCGCCTAGTAAACGCGCTCGGCTACGACCAAAGGACATCGCACCGCCTCGACCACCGCCGGTTTGTTGGCGCAACACATAGATCCAGATGGCGAATAAAACAATCCAGGGCAATAAATTGAGAAGATGCATCAAAACACCCGGTTGCTCAGGCGGGCGTCCCTTAACGATCACCCCTTTATCGACGAGATCTTTTAAGATAGACGCATCAGCCGGTGCGGGCAAATAAGTCGAAAAGGTTTTGTTATTTTGCATGACACCCGTGACGTCTTGTTGATCCGTGATGGTGACTGAGCCAACATTACCTTGCTTCACTTCATTCACAAAAGCAGAGTATGTCATTTTTGAATCGGCTTCGTGTTTTGGGCCGAATAGGTTGAACACGGAAACAAGCACAACACCTGCCACCATCCACAATAGTACTGTTTTGATCGTATCGTTCACGCGGTTACCTCTTAGGTCTGCTCATAGAGCATCATACAGGAAGTTCTTTCTTTAAAACAACCTGCGCTAAAATATACACTTCATTTGAACGGCTTCGCGATGCTTTAGGCTTCCGAATAACCACTCGCTTGAAATGAGATCGAACTTGCATCAAAAAATCATCAAATCCCACGCCCTGAAAAGCCTTGACTAAAAACCCCCCCTCCGAAGCATTCAGTAGACGAACTGCCAGCTCAAGCGACAGCTCAGCCAAGCCCATCGCACGGGGTAAATCAACACTTTCCATGCCGCTCATATTAGGCGCCATATCAGAAAGCACCCAATGAACCGGTTTATCATCAATCACACGCAATAATGTCTCAAGGACGGCTTCATCATTAAAATCACCTTGAATAAAATCGACACCCGCAATAGGCAGCATGGGTAATATATCGAGCGCTATCACACGTCCCTTTCGTCCGATTTGCTTAACAACAAATTCAGACCAGCTACCAGGGGCTGCGCCCAAATCAATCACGGTCATGCCGGTCTTAAACAGCTTATCTCGCTGATGCATTTCTTGAAGCTTATAGACAGCGCGGGATCGCCAGCCTTCGAGTTGCGCACGTTTAACATACTCATCCGAGAAATGCTCACGTAACCAACGACGACTGCTACTGCTTTTGTCGACCATAATTAAATATGTTCTACAGCAACAATCTCATATTCAATAACGCCATCCGGTGCCTGCACTGCAATCGTATCCTCTAATGACTTGCCGATCATCGCTCGCGCAATGGGAGAGGTAATTGAAATTTTTTGAAGCTTAATATCGGCTTCATCTTCGCCGACAATTTTATACGTCACTTGTTTTTCTGTATTAATATTTAATAATGTAACGGTCACACCAAAAATCACTTTGCCGTTGTTAGGTATCTGCAATACGTCAATGACTTGCAGATTAGATAGCTTACCATCAATATCTTTAATGCGTCCTTCGGTAAAGCTCTGTTGTTCGCGTGCCGCATGATATTCTGCATTTTCTTTTAAATCGCCGTGCGCACGCGCTCTTGCGATATCCGCCACAATGCGTGGGCGATCAACGAACTTTAAGCGCTGTAATTCATCGCGCAGCGCGCTCAAACCGAACGGCGTGACTGGAGTGGTTAGGCTCATATCGTACCCTTTATCTCATCAAAAAATTTCTTAGCGCGTTTCAGCCATGAATCGGATTTAGGGTTATGCTTATTATCCTTGGATAATGTCAAACCCAACTCTTGGATTAATTCTTTTTGTTTTGCCGTCAAATTCACAGGCGTTTCAACGACTACTTTACACATCAGATCACCTCGTGATCCCCCGTGAACCGGTGGTACGCCCATCCCTTTCAGGCGAAAGACTTTGCTCGACTGTGTTTCAGCGGGTATCTTTAATTTAATATGCCCGCTCAGAGTCGGTACTTCCACTTCACCGCCCAACGTTGCCACCATAAAACTAATAGGCACCTCACAATGCAGATGCGTCCCTTCGCGGCCAAATAATTCATGTGGCTTAACGGTGACTTGAACATATAAGTCGCCGGATGCTGCGCCCGACTCCCCTGCTTCGCCCTCGCTACTAAGACGAATTCTATCACCCGTGTCAACACCCGCCGGTATTTTAACGGAGAGTTTCTTAGACTTTTTAGTTCGGCCGCGCCCGTGACATGCCGCGCACGGCTCCAGAATCACCTGACCACGCCCATGACATGCAGGACAGGTTTGTTGGACAGAGAAAAATCCTTGCTGGATACGCACTTGACCGTGACCCGCGCAATCTTTACAGGTGGCAGGCTTGGAGCCTTTTCGTGCGCCGCTGCCTTTGCATTCTTCACATGCCACTTGTGTCGGGATAGTGAGTTCAATGGTTTTACCGTGAACCGCTTCAGCGAGAGTGATCTCCAGGTTATAACGCAAGTCCGAACCGCGCGCGGGACCCCCCTTATGTTGACCGCCGCCGAAAATATTGCCAAAGATATCGCCAAAATCACCGAAGATATCAGCGCCACCTCCCGCACCGCCGAAACCACCGAAACCGCCCCCTCCAAAGCCGCCTTGTTGGGATTGATGTCCAAATTGATCGTACTGGGCGCGCCGACTGCGATCAGAGAGCGCTTCATACGCTTCTCGCGCTTCTTTAAATTTTTCTTCTGCGGATTTATCGTCTGGATTTCGATCGGGGTGATGCTTCATCGCTAAACGACGAAAAGATTTTTTAATTTCGTCGTCGGTCGCACTTTTCGATACGCCGAGTACTTCGTAATAATCACGTTTTGACATACTTCTCTTCTGTAATTGAAATGTAGGGTGGATTAGACGCGCCTTTTGCGTCGTAATCCACCCTACATTTAATGCAAAGCAATCCTATTATTTTTTATCGTCTTTGTCTTTTACTTCTTCAAACTCCGCATCTACAACACGCTCACCACCGGCTTCTGGATGGCCTTCCGGTTGCGCGCCCTGAGATGCACCACCGTCTTGTTGACCGGCTGCATAGAGCTTCTCAGCCATTTTACCAGATGCGTCTGTCAAATCTTTTGTCTTCGCCTCGATAAGGTCTTTATCAGTGCCTTTGATCGCCTCTTTTAATGATTCAACGGCTGATTCAATTGCCTTTCGCTCGTCATCTGAGACTTTATCGCCCGCCTCTTTGAGTGATTTTGTCGTCGCATGCATCAGGCTATCCGCTTGATTGCGCGCTGTGACCAACTCATGAAATTTACGATCTTCTTCCGCGTGCGCCTCAGCATCTTTCACCATCTTTTTGATTTCATCATCAGATAATCCACTCGATGCTTTAATCGTAATTGATTGTGCTTTACCGCTCGCCTTATCTTTAGCGGATACGTGCAAAATACCATTCGCATCGATATCAAACGTCACTTCCACTTGCGGCATACCACGAGGTGCAGGCGGAATATCCGATAAATCGAATCGCCCAAGTGACTTATTCGCTGACGCCATTTCGCGCTCACCCTGCAATACGTGAACCGTCACTGCCGTTTGATTGTCTGCTGCGGTTGAAAACACTTGATTCGCCTTGGTGGGGATCGTGGTATTTTTTTCAATAAGCTTGGTCATCACGCCGCCCATGGTTTCAATACCAAGAGACAATGGCGTGACATCCAATAGCAATACGTCTTTCACAGAACCCGCGAGCACCGCGCCTTGAATTGCAGCACCCACTGCCACCGCTTCATCCGGATTAACGTCACGACGAGGCTCTTTACCAAAAATCTTTTTAACCATCTCTTGGACGAGCGGCATACGCGTTTGACCGCCAACTAAAATCACGTCGCTGATATCGCTGAGGTTAACGCCCGCATCTTTAATTGCGGTCTCGCAAGGCGCTTTCGTTCGTCCCACCAAATCTTCGACTAACGACTCTAGCTTAGCGCGTGTCATCTTGATGTTGAGATGCTTAGGACCGCTTGCATCGGCTGTAATATAGGGTAAGTTAATGTCTGTCTGTTGAGCGGACGATAGCTCAATTTTTGCTTTTTCAGCGGCTTCTTTTAAGCGCTGTAATGCCAACGGATCATTATACAAATCCATACCTGAATTCTTTTTAAATTCATCAATTAAGGAGTTCATAACACGCAAGTCGAAATCTTCGCCACCTAAGAAGGTATCACCATTCGTCGATAAGACTTCAAATTGATGCTCGCCATCGACTGCCGCAATTTCAATGATAGATACGTCAAATGTGCCGCCGCCTAAATCATACACCGCAATTTTTCGATCGCCTGTCTGTTTATCCATACCAAATGCCAACGCAGCAGCGGTCGGCTCATTGATAATACGCTTCACCTCGAGCCCCGCGATACGACCGGCGTCTTTCGTCGCTTGACGCTGTGAATCGTTAAAGTAGGCGGGAACGGTAATAACAGCATCCGTCACAGGATGTCCCAAATAATCTTCCGCTGTCTTTTTCATTTTCATTAAGACTTGCGCAGAAATCTGAGGAGGCGCCATTTGCTTGCCGACTGCCTCAACCCATGCATCGCCATTATCCGCGCGAACAATTTTGAAGGGCACTGCTTCTTTATCTTTCGTTACCTCTTTATCTTCAAAACGCCGTCCGATCAAACGCTTGGCGCCATAAACGGTATTCGTTGGATTGGTCACTGCTTGACGCTTGGCAGGCTGACCGACCAGCGTTTCGCCATCGCTCAAGTAAGCAACAACAGAGGGAGTCGTACGATCCCCTTCGGCATTGGGGATCACCACAACATCGCCGCCCGGGCCCATCACGGCGACGCAAGAATTGGTCGTGCCTAAATCAATACCGATAATATTATTCGCTGACATGTTTTTCTCCTCAAAAAAATTAGGTCTCACCTACAATCTAATATACATAGTTATGTTTATGGGGGATGCTTTCCCCATTTTCAACCTTATTTTGATACAACGACCAACGCGGGGCGAATTAACCGCCCATTTAATAGATAACCGACTTGGAGGACGGACAAGACCGTCCCGGCTGCCACTTCCGGGTCAATCAAAGTAGACACCGCTTGATGCCAATCTGGATTGAAAAGCTGATCCAATGGATTGACTGATTTAGCACCAAATTTCTCTAATGCGTTTGAAAACATCTTCAACGTCATCCCTACCCCGTCTAGCGCGCTCGGCGCCTCAGTCGTCAGCGCCACCACCGCCCTTTCTAAACCATCAATGACAGGCAAAAGCTCTAGGACGAACTTTTCTAGCGCATATTTGTGCGCATTTTCGAGATTACGCTCGGATAAACGCTGCAAATTGTCCATATCCGCCTGTTTGCGCAGCAAGCGCTCCCAATGCTGGGCTACCTTCTCTTCTGCATCAGCCAGTTGCTTTTGAAGGGCTTCTACAGACAGTTCGGGGCTTTGTGAGTCCGCCGGGCTTGTTTCTTCAGACATATTTCCTTTCCTTAACAGTTTCTATACTCACTATATGTGGTGTCATAGACAACGATTCAAGGTATGGGTGATAATAAGTTTTATCTTATGAGGTCGCTATGGCTATTCCATTTAAGACGATCGGACTCTTCGGACGCGTCAATAGCCGCGTCGTCGCCGA
Organism: Legionellales bacterium; assembly: GCA_947478495.1. Taxonomy (GTDB): domain Bacteria; phylum Pseudomonadota; class Gammaproteobacteria; order DSM-16500; family DSM-16500; genus CANJVW01. Next base: position 57,820 of record CANJVW010000002.1, read on the forward strand.
AACACTCCTTGCCCTTATTCATTACCTTCAAGGGTTGTCTCGCCCTTTTTTCATTGAAGCAGAGACAGCCGAAAAGCTCACTCTCCCTTTTGCCTGCAATACGCTCGATCGTGACAAGCTGGGTAACCACTGCGACCTCCTCATCGTGGTAGGGGGTGACGGCAGTTTATTACATGCCGCCCATACGATAGTTGACCAACAGCTTCCAGTCATCGGCATTAATCGCGGGCGACTCGGATTTTTAACCGATGTTCTGCCGACCGAGCTTGATAGGTTAAAAATGGTTCTCGACGGTGAATACACCATTGAAAACCGATTTCTGCTCACCGCAACCGTTTCAGTCAACAATAAAATTATTGCAACCGATGATGCGCTCAACGAAGTAGCCATCATCCCCGATGCTATTCCTCACATGGTCGAATTTGAAATTTATATCGACGAGGAGTTTGTTTGCAGCCAACATTCTGATGGCTTAATTGTGGCAACCCCTACCGGATCAACCGCCTATGCGCTATCGGGTGGCGGACCTATTTTGCATCCCCAGCTCAACGCCATCGTTCTGGTACCGATGTTCCCGCAAGCCTTAAGCAGCCGCCCCATTGTGGTGCAAGGAGATCAACTCATTGAAGTGGTGATATCCTCCAAAAATTCTTCTACCTCGCGCCTTACCTGTGATGGACGCGACTATATTCATGCGCCTCCGAAGAGTAGTATTGCGATCGCCAAGAAAAAGGAACCGCTCAAGCTCGTGCACCCTCTGCATTATCATTACTACAAAACGCTACGCAGCAAATTACATTGGGGCAAAAAACTATGTTGATGCAAATTCGTGTCAGCAATCTCATCACGATTCATGCTATTCAACTGGAATGTCGAACGGGCACAACAGTCATCACCGGCGAAACAGGCGCTGGCAAATCGATTCTCATTGATGCGATTTTATTGGCTCTCGGTGGACGTGGTAGTAGCGACCTAATTCGACCCGATCAAGAAAAATTGGATGTTAGCCTATTGTTTGATGTTCGCACCCTACCCAAAGCGGCGGCCTGGCTAAAAGAACATGACATCGACTATTCAACAAACGAATGCTTATTGCGTCGCTCAATCTATCGCGATGGACGCTCGCGCAGCTATATCAACGATACACCGTGCACGCTCAACTTTTTACGTGAGATCGGTGAATACCTCATCCAAATTCACGGCCAACATGATAATCAATTATTATTAAAGTCAGATGAACAGCGCCATCTACTGGATCACTACGCAGGACACGGTGCGTTGCTCGACACTGTGCAATCGCTCAGCGATCAGTGGCACGCCCTTCAAAAAGAAAAAGTCGCGCTTCAGCTGATCATGAATGAACGGGAAAAACGCGCGGATTACCTGACATTTCAACGACACGAATTTGAAAGCTTACAGCTGAAAGAAAACGAATTTGAACAGGTTGATGCAGAGCACAAACAACTAGCTCACTCAGAAGAATTATTAGAACAACTGCATCTTGTTATCAATCGATTAAGCGACACAGAGAGTGATAATGCCTCACGTCTTTTATCACAATCCATACAGTCATTCGATAAAATACAAGCCTGGGAGCCGCGCGTCTCGACTTGGCAGGCGTCTTTAAAGCAAGCGCTGATTCATGTGCGGGATACAGAACACGAAGTACGGCATTATTTGGATAAAACGGATCGCGATCCCGCGCGTCTCCAGACAGTCGAAAGCCGGCTCAGCGCCTTATTGCATATTGCCCGAAAATATAAAATAGAACCAACTGAATTGATGGTACTTCAGCAAAAAATCGAGACAGAATGCCAAACCCTCGAGTCCAGTGACGCGCAACATGCCGCGCTCATCGAAAAAATAAAAGACACCGAAACACTCTATTATAAAGTCGCAAACACATTGAGCCAGCATCGACAAAAAGCTGCGAAGACCCTCACTCAAAAACTGACGGAGGTCATGGCCGAACTTTCACTGCCACAAGCTGTATTTCATATTGCGGTCACGACAGACCCTTTGGTTATCGCTCTGCATGGCTCGGATAGTATCGTATTTCAAATACAAACGAATAAAGGCCAGCCCTTGCAACCGCTTTCTAAGATCGCATCAGGTGGCGAGCTCTCTCGCATTGCCTTAGCCATTCATCGCGCCACTGCATCCGCACATGCAACCCCCACCCTCATCTTTGATGAAGTCGATGTCGGGATCGGTGGTGGTATTGCAGAGCGCGTCGGCCAACTCCTGCGACGCCTCGGTGACACCCATCAAGTATTTTGTATCACGCATCAACCCCAAGTCGCCGCATTAGGACATCATCATATTCGCGTTAAAAAAATAGATGAGAAAAATGCCCATCAAACGCACATCGATCTGCTGTCACTGGACGATAAGATTCAAGAATTGGCAAGAATGTTGGGCGGCGTTGAGCTTACCCAGACTGTCATAAAGCATGCTAAAGAAATGGTAGAAAAAGCTCAGAGCACAGCGCTCGTTTGACAGGGGTGGCAAACGCCGTAGATATTCAAACTATGGTCCGTCATCGCGAAACCCGCTTTCTCAGCCACTTTGCATTGACGCTTTTCAATTAATGCATCGGTAAATTCTTTGACATCACCACATTCCACACAAACCAGATGATCATGATGAAAGCCTGTGTCGAGCTCAAACACCGAATGATTGTCTGAAAAATGATGGCGCACGACGAGCTTGCTTTCTTCAAATTGCGTAAGCACCCGATAGACTGTCGCCAACCCAATATCGTCACCGGATTCAATCAAGATACGGTAAATATCTTCTGCGCTCATGTGGCGATCGCCCGCCGTCTCGAGTATTTGCAATATCTTCATGCGGGGTAGCGTAATCTTGAGCCCCGCCTTTTTTAAATCCGTATTCTGCACGTTTAGTTTCACCATTGGACTGTTTAGGCATTGTAACAGGTTATGGCATTGGCTTCTAGAATCCGTTATGATGACCAGAATCCAAAAATGAGACCTCCCTATGACAAAATTATCTGTTTCCACCCTTGTGTTATCCGCTCTTTTATTGTCGAGCTGCATTCATAAAATGGATATCCCTCAAGGCAATATCTTTAGCGCAGAAGATGTCCAAAAATTGCATACTGGCATGACAAAAGAGCAGGTTATTGCGGTAATGGGCAGCGAACCGATTCTATTAAACACATTTAACGATAATCAAATGAATTATGTGTACACTTTAAAGCCAGGTGGAGAAAGCATGGTCGAAAAATCGGTTATCCTAACCTTCAGTCATGGGCGATTAAGTAAAATAGAGAAATAGATAGTAGCTCAGCCGATGATACCATCAATAACCCAGCGATCCCTTAAAATAAAATGAGATGCACTAGAGGCAGTTGCCGCCCTACCTTGCATGGCCCGCACGCCGCCGTCGCGCTTCTTTCGGATCCATCGTCAATGGCCGATAAATTTCGATGCGATCGCCTTCTTTAACGATATCATCGAGTTCTTTAGGCTCACTGAAAATACCGACAGATATTGTTTGAGGATCGATTTCAGGAAAAAGCCTTAATATGCCGGATTGCAAAATAGCGTGTCGAATGGTCGCGCCTACCCTCACCTCAAGCGTTAAAAGAGATTGTGTGGCGGGAAGTGCGTAAGCGACCTCAATCATGATTGTTTCATTGTGCATAACGTTCTAGCAAGTGCAATACTGCCTTCGCAGCGGTTTTGTTGGCATTACAACGCAATGTCTGATGCCAACTCAAAAATGTTTTTTGAAGTGCGTCTATTTTTTCAGGATGGTCTAAGAAATCCATTAATGCAGCTGATAATGCTTCTGGCGTTGCTGCATCTTGAATAAATTCAGGAATAAGCAATGTATTTTCTAATAGATTTGGCAACCCAATAAAAGGAATTTTCACTAATTTCTTAGCGATCCAATAATTGAAGGCCGCCATCCGATAGGCGATCACCATCGGGCGTTTAAACAGCATGGCTTCAAGCGTAACGGTTCCAGAAGTCGCTAAGACGAGATTCGATGCAGCTAACACATCGTGGGTTTGATTCATAAAAAAATGAATCGGCAACAAGGGTGCAAGACGCGCGCATGCAGTTCGCATGTCCGCATCGCGCGCGGCATTAGCGCTTGATGTGATAAATTGAATAGCAGGCTTTTCTTGCAGCATTTTCTGGGCTGCCAGAATAAATGTTTCAGCTAAATATTGTAATTCTTTTTTGCGACTGCCGGGCAGTATTGCAATATAAGTCCTATTATTACCTAACCCTAATCGATCTCGTGCAGCGGATTGATCAGGCTCGAATGGAATGCTATCCGCTAACGGATGACCCACAAACTGCACGGGAACCTGATGTGTTCGATAAAAATCTGCCTCAAAAGGAAGTAATGTCAGCATCAAATCAACGCATTTTTTTATTTTATGAATGCGTCTTTTCCGCCACGCCCATACGGAAGGGCTCACATAATGAACCGTTGGAATACCGGCATCATGCAGCTCACGCTCTATTCCCAAATTGAAATCCGGCGCATCAATACCGATAAACACATCGGGTGGATTTTTTTTGAAATGATCGATCAGTCCGTGACGCATTTTTAATAATTCAGGTAATCGCAATAAAGGATCCACAAATCCCATGACGGATAAACCCTCTATATCGTAGAGACTCCTAAAACCCTGTTGCATCATCAGTGGGCCGCCGACGCCAACGGCTTCAAGAGAAGGATGGGATTCACGTAAAACAGACAAGAGGCCTGCGCCTAAGATATCACCCGATAGTTCGCCTGCGATGATGCCGATTTTCATACGGTACCCCTACAAAAAACAACGGGGGCGCGCCTCTTTTTTGTCGCCCCGTAAAAATTCCGCCCCTTGTCTTTGACAAAAACACAGTGGGTTCCGCGAGCATTTTTGCGGGGTGACAGAGTAGGGTTACAACCTGAGAGCGCCCCACACTGGTTGCGAGGAGATAACAGAAAGAAAATAATAACATGTCCGCCCTACCGCACAATCCCGCGCGCCGAGTCTTTGATAAAATCAATAAAATACTGCACTTCAGGGCAATCAGAAACCATCGCTGCCAACTCTTCAACAGCATCTTGTGCTGTCAGTCCTTTTCGATAAATCACCTTGTAAGCGCGCTTCAACCAAGTGATCGTCTCATCTGAAAATCCATATCGCTTCATGCCAACAGAATTGAGCCCGAATGGCTTAGCATAGTAGCCGGATACTTTAACGAAAGGCGGAATATCTTTATCGATCACAGACGCCATCGCGGCGAAACTATAGGCGCCCATATGACAACCCTGAGACAATCCTGAAAATCCGCTCAAAATAGCGTAATTGTCGACTTTTACATGACCTGCAATCGATGCGTTATTCGCAAAAATCGTGTTACTTCCTACTGTGCAGTCATGAGCAATATGCACATAGGCCATAAACAAATTGTCACTCCCAATACGTGTCACGCCGCCCGCGCCTGTCGCACGATTGAATGTACAAAACTCACGAATCGTATTGGAATCACCAATCTCTAGAAATGTATCATCGCCAGTGTATTTTTTATCTTGAGATACTTCACCTAATGAAGCAAATTGAAAAATTTTATTATTTTTTCCTATCTTGGTCATGCCGCGAATGACAACATGCGATGCCACCGAAGAGCCTGCGCCAATTTCTACGCCCGGCCCAATAATGGAATAAGGTCCCACATACACATCCGCTGCTAATACAGCACTTGAATCGATAATCGCTGTCGGATGAATCATACTTTATTCCTTTTTGCGCTCAAGAATTCCGAAGAGCACGCTAGCTGACCATCAACGAACGCCTCGCCAGATAATTTCCAAATATCCTGTTTAACGCGAAGCAATTGGATTTTTAATTCCAATTGATCGCCCGGCTCAACGACGCGGCGAAAACGAGCTGAGTCAATGCCCGCAAAATAATACTTAACACCACTACTTGGAAATGTGTCCGTGGATTTATATGCTAATATCGTTGCGGCTTGCGCCAACGCTTCAATAATCAACACGCCTGGCATCACAGGGCGTCCCGGAAAATGTCCTTGAAAAAAAGGCTCATTAATCGACACGTTTTTCAGTGCAACAATCGATTTCGCTGGCTCCATCGCAATCACACCATCCACCAATAAAAAAGGATAGCGGTGCGGAAGATATTTCATCACCTCGTGAATATCCATGATTAATTTCATTGCTCCCCCTCCTCTGTCTTTAAAAGCTTTTCAAGCGACTTCACGCGCGCAACTAACTCTGCCAAACGATGAACCCGTGCACTGTGTTTTCGCCATTCTGCATTAGTCGCAAGACCTCCCACGCCCGAAGAGTATACTCCCGATTCGCGAATCGATTTAGTGACACTCGTCATACCCGTAATCATGACGCGATCCGCAATGTATAAATGACCCGCAAACCCTGTGCCACCACCAATCAAACAATGCTTCCCAATGGTGGTGCTTCCCGAAATACCGACGCACCCTGCAATCGCGGAATACTCGCCAATACGCACATTGTGTCCCACTTGAATCAAATTATCGAGCTTCACACCGCGCTCGATCAGTGTGTCGTCGATCGCCCCGCGATCAATAGTACAATTAGCGCCAATCTCCACCTCATCTTCGATCACCACGCAGCCTAACTGAGGCACTTTATACCAAGCACCTTTATGCTTAGCCAAACCAAACCCATCGCTTCCAATGACAACGCCACTCGCAATAGACACGTGACGCCCTATTTTGGTGCGATGATACAATATAACATGTGCATCCAAATGCGAGTGTTCTCCGATCTCTGAAAGATCACCCACGGTGCAGTTTGCGCCTAATACAACACCGCCTGCTAGTGTCACGCGATCTCCAATCACGCAATGCGCACCAATTGAAACAGTTGGATGGATCCGGCAATCCTCTCCGATCACGGCACTCGGATGGATATGGGGCGCGGACATTGGTTTATCGTCAAAAAAAGCAGCTATCTGAGAGTATGTATAGTAGGGATCTGAGGTGAGCAGCGCATTGACAGGACATTGTTCTGCATCCACCGGCTTTAAGATAACAGCCGCGGCTTTCGTTTTAGCAAGATATTTTTTATAAAGCGGATTCACTAAAAAAGCAATGTGATTAGGTTTAGCATGCTGAATGGTGCAAACGCCCTTGATCGTTTGCCCAGGATCACCTTGGATCGTGACGTCCAAGCCTTTGGTTAATTCAGATAGCGTATAAATGGTAGTTACCTTCACCGCATTACCGCATTAATGTAGGGTGGATTAGAGGTGGGGTTTTTCAGGGAAAACACAAAAAATCCTTTTTTTTTTTTGTTGGTTTTTCCCGCCCAAAAACCCACCTCTAATCCACCCTACATTTCTAAAAAATTACTTCAGATCAAATGCTTTCGATACCTGCTTTGTGATATCCGTTCCTTCAGCAGAGTAAATCACAGCTTGTGTATCAAGCACCAATGTATATTTCTCTTTCTTAGCCATGGCAGAGATAATATCATTCAGCTGCACAAGCACATTCTTCATTACCTTGCCTTGCTCTTTGCTCAAATCTTGCTGAAAGCTCGATGCATCTTTTGATAAACTCGCTTGATCCGCCGCTACTTTCTTCTGAGCAGCGTCTTTATCTTTTGCGCTCATTGTATCTGAATCTTTTTTATACTTCTCTAATTCATCTTGCAACGATTTTTGCGCAGCCAATAATTTATCTTGACGCCCCTTAAATGTAGCCTGCAATTTCTTATTCAATGCCGCAATTTTCGGCGATTCTTGAAATAGTTGTTGCACATTCACCACGGCAACAGTCGATTTTTCAGAGGATGCATCCGCAGCAAAAGCACACACCGCGCTCAACAACAAAACGGAACCTATCACGGGCACTATTTTCTTCATATGCTTTTCCCTTTTTTCCTTAAATGTTAAAAAATATGTCTTTAAAAAACGTATCATGCATGATCTTTTCTAAATAGTCACCCACTTAATGAAGTCTTAGATTCGCGCACCAATTGAAAAGTCAAATATTTGCTCATCGTCAGGCAGCGGTCCCTTCTTGGGATTCAACGGCTTCGCTAATGAAATATCGATCACACCCAATGGAGAGGACCAATCCGCCTCAAGACCCGCAGAAAGACGTACATAACCCGCGTTGGTTCCGCCATATGAGGCTGCATTGAATGTATTAAACACGTTACCACCTGCAACGAATAACATGGTTCGTAAACTATCAGAAGCAAAATTTGGGAAAATAAGACCTGCATTGGCTGTCGCGAGCATATTACCGCCCGATGCTTGTCCATTCGAATCTTTGGGTCCAAGCGAGTTACCGGCATACCCTGGCAGGTTAGCCGCTAATCCACCAGTATAAAAATTCCTAAAGAAGGGGTAATTTTTAGCGCCCCCATTATTTAAGCTTGACCCATAAGCAAAGTTGCCTCTTGTGACAAAAACAAAGCTGTCTGTTAATGGATAATACCACGTCCCACCATAGCCCACTGTGTAGTAGGCTAAACCACCGCGAGCAGCAGGCACATAGAAGTTCGCATTCAATTCATTTAATGTTCCGCTCGTCGGAAAAATACCTTTATTACGCGTATCCCTTGAAAAACCAGTGATCAAATCAAGTTGGCCAAAGCGTGTGCCGTGCTCGCCTACGAAATCTTTCACTTGCTGAGAGGTATTCACATTCTGATTAAGCATGATCGCTGTATTGTCGTAGCCATACCCTAATTTCAATGTATTAACAACGCCGAGCATCTGCCCGACAGGAAGACCATATACGTCGCTCAAGCTATACTGATCCATCGTATAGCTGGCGCCTAAATTCGCATACTTCGGATTAAATTGATACAGAGACAAACTGATTGTGCGGCTCACACCATCTTGCGTAAAATAGGGATTCATGTAGCTGATCGAATAGTCTGTTTTGTATCGACTGTGTTCCGCATTCATTGCCAACGTATTGCCAGTTCCCAAAAAGTTTTGCTGGGTAAAGCTGAGACCAATAATCGCATGGTCTAGAATAGAGTAACCCAACCTGGCTTGAATCTGCGCGGCATTGTCTTCCTTTACTTTATAGTTAACATCCACCTTATTGTGCTCTGCTGGGACAGGCAGAATAGTCATTTGCACATCTTTGATATAACCTAATCGATTGAGCCGCCATTTAGAGTCTTCGAGGTTACTACTGGATGCAAGAGCAGATTCCATTTGGGTCACATTGCGCCGCAATGTTTTATCATTGGTTCTGTTGTTGTCAGAAAAATAAATATGGCGCACATAAGTGAGCCTACCCGGTGCCACCTTCAATGTGAGGGAAACCTGTTTAAGCGCATCATCTACGACGGGCGCGACTCCGACACCTGCGCCTAAATATCCCTTATCGCCCAATGCATTCACAATCGCTTTGTTCGAATCCATCAAAGACTGGCGTGAAAAAACATCGCCTGGCTTCAGCTGAACCCGCTTCATTAGCTCGACTGACGGCAAGATAAGATTACCGGATAATGCAATATGCTTAATGGTGTAAGGAGCCCCTTCGCTCACTACAAAGGTCACGAAAACTGATTTACGATCCGATGCAACGCGGGCTTGAGCCGACTTGATGGCGAATCGCACATACCCATGATCCAAGTAAAAGTGGGTTAATGCATCCCTGCTACTATCGAGTTTCTCTTGTGAAAATCGATCTGTTTGGGTAAAAAACGTCAGCAATCCAGGCGTGCTCAGCGTGAGGGTTGATGTCAGCGTTCTGTCGCTAAACGCATGATTCCCTACAATATCAATGCCCTGCACTCGAGCAACCAACCCTTCGGATATCGCAATATTCACTTGCACGCGATTACGCGGCATAGAAGACACGGTAACATCGACTCGGGCATTAAAGCGGCCCAAGAGATAATATTCGTTTAATAAACTCTGTTTGATCTGATCCAGTACCCCTTGATCGTAAATCTTGCCTTCTGCGATATGGACATTATCCATCACCGTGGTTAATTTATCTTTGGGTATCACGGAATTGCCCGTTATATTCAGCCGACCGATCACGGGACGCTCCACCACAGTGATGACTAACGTGTTGCCCTGGCGCGCGAGGGAGGCATGATCAAAAAAACCTGTGCTATACAATGCCTTCAATATCTTGGCTGTATCACCCGGCTTAACCATATGTCCAGGCTTTATAGGTAAATAATGGTAGACTGTGCTTGCGGTGATGCCCTGCAACCCCTGGACTTCAATTTTCTTCACGACAAACCCATTTGAGGCTATAGCAACGGAGAGGGCTTGGCTCGCCAACAGAAGAAATATTAGTATTATTTTTTTCATGGACGCCATTATCTCGAATATATTGTATTAAATCTACTTTATCTTTAGCCCAAATGAAATATCCGGGTTAAGTCCAATGACCGATAACCATGCCTAGCGCAAAAAGAGGTGCTGCAGCGGTCAAGCTATCAATTCGATCCAGTATCCCGCCATGTCCTGGCAATCCGCGCCCAGAATCTTTCACGCCGGCTGCGCGCTTACACATACTTTCAAATAAATCACCCAAAACAGACGTCATGATAGTCATGAATGACAGAAAAATAAGACTCAGCAGTGATTGCTTAAAAAAACAGAACCCGATCAATGAAATCACGGGGGCCGTCAACAAGGCGCAACCAAACCCTTCCCATGTTTTGCCAGGGCTGATGGTTTTTAACAATTTATAATGTCCCCATCTTTTTCCACCAAAATAGGCCGCTGAATCCGCTGCCCAAATCAATAAAAATAAGAATAAAAGAAGCCCATGACCCTGAGGCAAGAGACGTATAAAATTAATAGACAACCAACACGGAACCAAAACGAACACACCCATCACACCCCGCACCACCAACCCCTCACGCCAATAATCAGAGCGGCTTTGATAGGTCGCCACCAAAAAAGCGGCCACCGACCAAAAGAGGGCTGTTAAATACAAGAGTGGTTCGATAGGAAATAAATAAAACACGAACAACGCAACACATACTAACACAACATACGCCACTCGGTGCAACAAAGAAGGCATTGCCATTAAACCCGACCATTCCCAAGCACCCCAAAGCGTGACCAACCCTGTGATCCAATAAAAAGTGTGTTCAGATGCCACAAAAAGAAGTGCAACAAAAAGAGGGATTAAAATAGCCGCGGTGAGAATACGTTGTTTATAATTATTCAGCATATTTATTCTTTATCCATCCTATTTTGCCATCCCTGCGAAGGCGGGGACCCATTCTTCAAATAACCCTATAAGGGCAATCAGTAATTGTTTTAAAAACCTCTCATCTTTTATATTCACCAAAACAGTACCGCCATGGATCCCCGCCTTCGCGGAGATGACAAGCTTGATAAGCATGGCAAAGAGAATCAGCTATCGCTCATCAATTGCTCGCTTGTTTGTCCAAAGCGGCGTTCACGTTCTGCAAAAAATGCGCAGGCCTTGTTTAGCTCTTCTTTGTTAAAATCGGGCCACAATACATCGGGAAAATAGAGCTCAGTGTATGCCAACTGCCATAAAATAAAATTGCTGATACGTCGCTCTCCGCTCGGGCGAATAAATAAATCGGGGTCCGGCAAATCAGAAAATGAAAGGTGCTGCTGAATCAGTGCTGCATCGACCGCTTGACTCGCTATTTCGCCCGCCTCAACAGCGCGTGCTATTTTCTGAACGGCTTGTGTAATATCCCACTGACCGCCATAATTTGTTGCTAGCAATACTTTGAGACCCGTATTGTCGCGAGTGAGCCGTTCAACTTCCGCTATTTTCTGGCAAAGAAGCTCATCCAATCGCGTGCGATCACCAATCACCCGTAATTGAATATTTTTCTCGTGCAGTTTTTTTCCTTCCGATTGCAATGCGGTGACAAACGATTGCATGAGATAGTTGATTTCATCCGGAGGACGGCGCCAATTTTCACTGCTAAACGCAAACAAGGTTAGCACTTCTATTTTTTTCTCAACGCACGCCTCTACCACTCGACGCACGGCATCAACGCCTGCCTTATGCCCTGTGGCTCTCGGCAAAAAACGCTTCTTTGCCCAACGACCATTGCCGTCCATGATGATGGCAATGTGGCGCGGTAAGCGTGATGGAGATTCCATTGTTAGATAGCCATCAAATCTTTTTCTTTTTCTGCAAGCAAGTGATCGACTTCGGCGCTGTATTTATCGGTCAGTTTCTGCACGAGATCAGACAAACGACGTTCTTCATCTTCCGCAATGGCCTTGCTCTTCAATAATTCTTTTAATGCGGTATTTCCATCGCGACGCAGATTACGGATATGCACACGTGCTGTTTCCGCCTCACTTCGCACGACTTTAATCAAATCTTTGCGGCGCTCTTCTGTCAACTGAGGTAAAGGCACTCGGATTATTTCACCTGCCGTGGAGGGATTCAGGCCTAAATCAGATGTCATAATCGCCTTCTCAATAGCGGGCACCATTTTCTTTTCCCACGGCGTAATCACTAGGGTACGTGCATCACCGATCGTAATGCTGGAAACTTGGCTCAAGGGAGTCGAATTACCATAGTAATCGACTCGAACATGGTCTAATAAACTGGGATGCGCACGACCCGTTCGCACTTTAGATACTTCATGCTTAAAGGATTCAATTCCCTTTTTCATTGCTGTTTCAGTAGCCGTCAACACACTATGCATTTTTATCTCCATTACGGTAAGCCATTATGAACTAATGTACCGACAGAACCCCCTGCGACAGCCGCCAACAACGCCTCAGGCTGATTCATATTTAATACACGCAAGGGTAGCCCATGAGCTTGACACAAAAGCATCGCATTCAAGTCCATCACTTTCAAGCGTTTTTCAATGACTTCCGAGTAAGTAAGTGTTGGATAGTAAATGGCTTGCTTGTTTTTCATTGGATCGTCAGAAAAAACGCCATCCACCTTAGTTAATTTGATTAAAAGATCAGCTTCTATTTCAATCGCTCTCAATGCAGCGGCTGAATCCGTTGTCACCAACGGATTACCTGTGCCACCGACAAAAATAAGCGCTCGATCCTGAGCCAAGGCATCGATAGCGTGACGACGACAAAACCCTTTCGCAATTCCAGGTATCGCAAAAGCCGACATCACATCAACAGATATATCATGCTTCAGAAAAGCATCTCGCAACGCCAACCCATTCATCACGGTTGCCAACATACCCATCTGATCAGCGGTAACGCGATCAACGGGCTCGCCTAGCATCTCGCCTCGCAGAAAATTGCCTGCCCCAATGACGATGGCAACTTGCACGCCCAGATTGATCAAGCCGAGCACTACCATGCTCACTTCAGCTAACTTGCCCACATCAATACCAAACGTTTGGCCTTCGCCTTGCAGCGCTTCACCGCTTAATTTCAGCAGAATACGTTGATATTGCGGTTTTTTTATAAAAGGGTTGTGCATAGCTAACTCTCCTTATATCCCTAGAAAAGGGCGCGCCCTACAGTGTTGCGCGCGCCTACAAAGGGTATTACTTTCCTTGCACCTGAGACATCACCGCATCCACAAAATTTTCTGTCTCTTTTTCAATTCCTTCGCCCACTTCAAAGCGAGAGAATGACAACGCCTTGACGCGATGCTTGCTTAATAGATCAGAAATAACAACATCAGGATCTTTCACAAACGGCTGTCCCACCAAGCTCACTTCCGCCAAAAACTTCTTCAAACGGCCTTGAACCATTTTCTCGATAATATCTTGAGGTTTTCCACTGCCAGCTGCCTGCGCCAAGTAAATCTCTTTTTCTTTTTCAATCAGATCAGCAGACACTTCATCGGGCGAAATAACTAATGGCTTAGATGCGGCAATATGCATTGCCAAATCTTTCGCAAGATCAGGATGATCGCCATCTAGCATGACCAACACGCCAATGCGACGGCCATGCAAATAAACGCCGATCGGTGTATTCGCGCTCACGAAAGCCGCGCGACGTAGATGAATGTTCTCGCCCACTTTTCCAATCAATGCAAGACGCGCTTCTTCAACCGTGATCGATTGACCCACTAATGGTAGGCGCGCAAGAGCCGCCATATCTTCTGACCCTGCAGCGAGTGCAGTGTCAGCGACTGATGACACAAACTGAAGGAAGTTTTCATCACGTGCCACAAAATCGGTTTCGCTATTCACTTCCAACATCAATGCTTTATGACCATCCGCACTCGTGCGAACAACGACAATGCCTTCTGCGGTAATGCGGCCTGCTTTTTTATCTGCCTTAGCGCCACCACTCTTGCGCAATTCTTCAATCGCGCGTTCGATATCGCCTGCCGTTGCATCAAGTGCCCTTTTGCATTCCATCATACCGGCACCGGTTCGTTCGCGTAACTCTTTTACTGTTGCTGCAGTGACTGCCATACATTGTCCTCTAACCGTTAGTACCGTCTTGATCCTGATTCGTCTCTGAGCGAACAGCGTCTTCCACTTCGACGAGTTCATTCGCTCCGTCGACATCAAGATGAGCGCTGCGCGCTTCTAAAATCGCATCAGCCGCATACTTTGCATATAATGCAATCGAGCGAGTCGAGTCATCATTGCCGGGTACTAAATATGAAATACCTTTAGGGCTATTATTCGTATCAACAATACCAATAACAGGAATATTTAAACGATTCGCTTCAGCTACCGCGATGTGCTCATGACCCACATCAATGACGAATAACGCATCAGGCAAGCCGCCCATGTTTTTAATACCGCCCAAACCACGATCCAGCTTATCTTTTTCTCGTGTTAGGTTCAAAATTTCTTTCTTAGTTAATCTGCCAAATGAATTCTTCTCAATCATGGCTTCCAATTCTTTCAATCGTTTAATGGACTGACGAATCGTTTTGTAGTTAGTTAACATACCGCCCAACCAACGATGATCGACGAATGGCATGCGACATCGCAGCGCTTCTTCACGCACGATAGCCGTTGCTGCAGGCTTGGTTCCCACAAACAAAATGCGTCCTTTCTGAGAGGCAATTTTGCCCATCACATTGAGCGCGTCTTTAAACAGGGGGAGAGAAAGCTCGAGATTAATAATATGAATTTTGCTACGCGCACCGTAAATATAAGGACCCATTTTAGGGTTCCAGTGACAGGTTTGGTGCCCAAAGTGAACGCCTGCCTTTAACATTTCATGCATTGTTACCGTCATTTCTACTATTCCTCAATATTCCCTACCTATCAGGGCGAACTTTCCGTTCGCTCGCATACGCCGATCATGCGAGAGCCGTAGCACGCCCTGATAAATAGTTGGGTTAAGCCTCCACGTTTCTCAACTGCCAACTCTTAAATCGTGAGACTAAGAGCACCCAGCAGTCAATTATGAAGCGTGTGTGGGGTTAATAAACATTTAAACATTGCTAATCAAAGCTCGCCTTTATACCATACATCCTCTAAATCAAACAATAAAAAGTGAATATATTCATGCCTGCGACCATTAAAGGACCTCTTGAAATCGAAAAAATGCGCATTGCAGGTAAATTAGCGGCCAATGTCTTGGAAATGATTGGCCCCTATGTAAAAGCCAATGTAACCACGGATTATCTCAATACGCTCTGCCAGGATTATATTGTAAATGAACAAAAAGCGATCCCCGCCCCCCTGAATTACCGTGGATTCCCGAAATCTATTTGTACATCTGTTAACCATCAAGTGTGTCACGGTATCCCGGGCGATCGCAAACTCAAAGACGGCGATATCGTCAATATCGATGTCACCGTCATTAAAGACGAATACCATGGCGATACCAGCAAAATGTTTGTCATTGGAAAACCGTCTATCCTCGCGAATCGATTGATTAATGTCACGCAAGAATGTCTGTATCTCGGTATTGAGCAAGTGAAACCGGGCGCGCGTCTCGGCGATATTGGCCATGCGATTCAAACGCATGCGGAGAAAAATCGCTTTTCGGTTGTCCGCGATTATTGCGGTCATGGCATTGGGCGCATTTTCCATGAAGACCCCTCCGTCGTACATTTTGGGAAACCCGGCACGGGCGAAGAAATAAAAGCCGGCATGATTTTCACGATTGAACCCATGATTAACGCAGGAGCTTACCCCGTCAAATTGCTGCCTGACGGCTGGACCGTGGTCACTAAAGATCATAGCCTTTCCGCGCAATGGGAGCATACTATTTTAGTCACTGAAACGGGTTATGATGTCTTGACCCGACGACCAGATGAAACACTATTTCATTAACAACACAGGAGCTATCAAATGATACACACTCTACCCGCGCTACCTTACGCAATGGACGCCCTGGCGCCACATATCTCAAAAGAAACATTGGAATACCATTACAGCAAGCATCACCAAACTTACGTGACCAATTTAAACAATTTGATTAAAGACACGGAATGGGAAAATAGCTCTCTTGAAGACATCATTTTCAAAGCAAGCGGCCCCATTTTTAATAACGCCGCACAGATTTGGAATCATACGTTTTATTGGAATTGCTTGACACCAAAAAGCACGCATGCACCGAGTGGCGCATTGGCTGATGCGATCAACAAAACATTTGGCTCGTTTGATGAATTCAAAAAGAAGTTTTCAGCCGCCACCATCGGAACGTTTGGTTCAGGTTGGGGATGGCTCGTGAAAAATGCCGCGGGCGAATTAGAAATTATCAGCACCAGCAACGCGGGCATTCCAATGAAAGAGCAGAAAAAAGCCCTCTTGACTTGCGATGTCTGGGAGCACGCGTATTACATCGACTATCGTAATGCACGGGCAACGTATGTTGAAAGATTCTGGGAATTAGTTAGCTGGGATTTTGTAGCAGCGAATTTTGCTTAATTGACAAGAAGGGGTGGCCGGCCGGACGAGGAAACCCTTACTCCGGCAAGCGAACCACCAACACATCGCACGTCGCGCCATGCAAGACTGCATTTGCGGTCGAGCCAAGCAGCAATGATAATCCGTGGCGACCATGACTACCCACCACAATTAAATCAGCGCCCACTTCTTCCGCTACAGAATGAATTCTGAGCTTGGTCGGACCCATTTTGACATGCTGATGTTTGTTTTCGACCGCAAGTGATGCACCCACTCGAGCAAGGCCTTTTTTTGCTTCTTCAATAAGTTGTTGCTCGATGTCTTCAATGCCCGCATAGGCATACCCATAAGCAGGCGGCAACTCAATCACATGCACCAAACTAAGATGCGCGCCCGTATAACCTCGGAGATTCCGGACTTTCTTGATAAGATGCTCAATATCGTCTGATAAATCCGTTGCAAATAAGATATGTTGATACATGCGACACCTCCCTAACGTATTGATTCCCTAGCTATCAATATACTCCCCGAAAACAAAACAATCTAGTCGCGGAATGCGTCACTAGCATCTGTCTATTTTATGCTTAGAGTTCCGCTAGGCCAAAGCACAGAATAAAGGTGCTTTGCGACAAACTTTGTCACAGAGCCAGGGTGATTGATGTTTTTAATCGACTTATTCAACTTACGGTGCTATTTTTAGTCTCATGATCAAGGCCAAACCAATACTTCAACAGGTACCCATTCATCACCTCAATCGGGGACAATATCAACCGCGCCGGCATTTTGACCCCGTTGAGCTACAAGAATTAGCCGATTCAATCAAAGTCACAAACGGGTTATTGCAACCGATCATTGCGAAACCACTTCCCAATAACCAATATGAAATTATTGCCGGCGAGCGTCGCTGGCGTGCTGCCCAATTAGCTGGACTCACGGAAGTCAGCTGCTTAATCAGCTCGTATTCACCCGAGCAAGCGTTGCAAGCCGCCATCATCGAAAACGTAAACCGATCGAACTTAAACCCCATTGAAGAAGCAAAAGCCTATCAACGTCTGATCGATGAATTTCATTATTTGCACGATGAAGTCGCAGCGGTGGTCGGCAAATCACGAACAAGTATCACCAATCTATTGCGATTATTGAAATTAATACCCTCTGTACAAGATGCATTGATCATGGGTCAACTCATGGAAGGTCACGGAAAAATTTTAGCGGGCTTAACAGAGGCCCAGCAAAAAACGCTTGCGAATTTGTGCATCACGAAACGCTGGAGCGTTCGAAAAACAGAAAAAGAAGCGAAAAAATTGCAGCAGCCAGAACACATCAGCCAATACAGCGATGTCAATGTAAAACGCTTAGAAAACGCCTTATCGGATCATTTGGGGAATGCGGTGCAAATCAAATGGAAAAATCGTGGTGGCGGTTCCGTCCATATTCAATTTCATAATATTGATGAGCTCGAAGGCTATTTTAAAAAGGTAGGGTTTAAACATGAATGCTAGCCAACGCACGGGTATCGAAAAAAATCTCTTAAATGATGAACAGATTCTCTATCAAACAAAAAAGCATTGGATCACCTTTCTCGCGCCAGTTTGCTGGACGATCGTCACGTTTATTTTTATGACCCGCACCAATCACTTGATTCAGTATGCAAGCTATGGGTCCGCTGTCATTGCCCTTCTTGCTTGGCTCAATCAATTTTTGCTGTATTCCGTCTCCGCCTTTGTGATCACCAATAAGCGTGTCATGATGCGAGAGGGATTTCTCTATCGACGCACACAAGAAGCGCGCCTCTCGACAGTCACCAATGTTGCCGTCAATCAAAGCCTGATCGGACAAGCGTTAGGCTATGGCAATATCTTTGTCAGCACCCCCGGCAATATCAATGAAATGTTCACCGAAATCAGCAACCCCTTGATTTTTCAAAAAATGCTTCAAGACACCCTCTTCCAGCCATAAATAGCATTAAAAATATTCATATTTAAAATATAGTGTATTTTCTGTATACTTTTATTGATCATATATGATTTTTTTGATATTATTTAATCTATAAAAAGAAAAAATATTAATAAAAATACATCATGAGGATCAATCAATGCAAAATCGCAAAAGACAAATCGATGATACTATTTCATTACCCCCACCGTCCGCCCCTAAGCGTCACCAAGCTGACAATCCGGCACCAAAAAGTCACAAACGGCACGCCAATAGCATTCGTTTATCCAAACCGCCCCAAGAAAAATATCACAGAACTGCAAAAACGCACGTATTATTCTCGTTCTTGAATACTGCGCTCTCCCCTGACGGAAAATCTGATTCTGTCCGACTCATTGATAAAAGCGACACCCCTCACGCGCTATCTGAAAGAAAAAAATACGTCAGCAATTACTCACCACAAGCCATTCAATTCATTAATGATCTGACACGATCAAAAGAAAAAGCAAGAAAAGAGAAAGAGTGGGCCAAAAAACAAAAAAAAATAGCGTTAACAGGCGGGGTCGATTCAGAAGACGAACGATACACCTCTGAAGAACTGGAAGCCTTATCGGAACAAGACGCCAGCGGAGAAGCATCGGAGTCCGAGAAACGCTTCGCGAAGCCTTCTCTAGAAAAAGAGAAAAAACCTTGGATAAAGCCAGCGAAGAAGTCATCATTAAAACAACCCAAAAAAACCTCTGTTCAAAAACGACTAGAAGGGGTGTTATCAATAGCGATATTAAGATCATTGCAAACGGATTCTGATTCCGAGCAAGAAAATTCTAACGCTGAGAATGAAGAACACCCGTTTTTCTTTTCTATAACAGACGATAGCGCTGAAAAAAAAGAGGCATCGCTCAATAGCAGTGGCTCATCCTCTCCAGATTATTCTGATGAAACAGAATACGAATCGCACGATAGCAAGGATGGCCATCATAGGTTCCACAAAGACACAGACAGCACCAATCAAAGCCAAGGCTCCCCATCTAGCGGGGTAATACAATGCGCAGACGATAATACGCCCTGCTCGGTGGAATCAGACTGTCATCCTATTTCTGAGCAAGAAATAGAAGACAGTTTCCGCACATTATCGATCCAGCGACCAACCGCTCCCGCTCCTTGGGATAGATCTGATAGCGAATCTGAGAATGGGGAGGTGAGTGCAAATATACTCTGTGCGAAATTTTCTCGACTATTCACGTCGACAAGCGATCTGCCTGACTCAATAAAAAAACCGATCGCTACGCAATTAGTTGCTCACTCAATCGCTGTGTCAGCGAATAATTAAATAAGAAAACATCAAGCCCAGTTTCTCCGATGGATTGGGCTTGGCTAATTCAAATGCTAAAATATTTTTTCCGTTTTTAAAGATTTCAGGCGAACAAGAAAAACGCTTTACAAACGAAACACGATAACTCGATCGAAGCAGGTCGGGCGCTAACACGCCTGCTGATGTCGTAAATTCTGCAATCGGCTTACCATTAATTAGCATTCGTATGGCTTGGGGTGCAACAGAATTGTATCGCAATAATAAATCGCCCCGATAGTGGTTCTCTTTATTCAACTGAAAAATAATGGCAGGATGATTAATGGTGGATTGCCGAAACCATTTAATAGGCTTACCCCACCCAATAAATGTCGCCTTTTTAGATTCAAAACTAATCGTGTGTATCTCAAGATCTAGCAATCGAGCTGCGCGCCGCTCTTTGTTGAAAAGAAACTGTGGGTATCGCCAATCCGATAGATATTCTTGGTAAATATCTATATTCGGTTCACTATAAAAAGACCTCATATACTGATAAGAAAACAATCCGTGAAAAAAATTCACGAAAATAGAAAAAAGACAGGCAACACTCAAGATAACAATGCTGCTTTTGGATTTCGCTAATCGCCAGCGTGTTGGCCATGTGTGCAATGTTAGTAAAAATAATCCGGGTAACGCATCTGTGATCAATCGCGGTCCCGGGGTCCAACCACCCCACCACTGATGAAATCGTGAAATGGTGAAAAGATGCAGGAGAGGCCATGCCAACCCCAATAACAGCCATGTTTTTTTCAATACAACCTGTCGAATAGAGTCTTTAAAACACGCCCAAGCTACTATAATAAAGGGAGAATACACTAAAAAACCGCGCGAAGGACCCAATACATTATTATATAATGCTTCATAAAACCGATCACCCCCTAACCGCTGAGGGATATAATAATCTGGCAAAAATTGATGAAGTTCATTGCTGCTCCACCACACAAAACACATCAATAACAACAATAATAAAGACGCTATTTTAAAAGCTGTTTTTTTATTGTAAGAAAAAATAAACAATAACTCAAAGGGCACGAGCAGCGCCATGGTCGGTCGGCACAAGTATGCAAAAAATAAAACAACAGCAATCAACGGCCAGCAAGATAGCTGTTCTTCCGTCACTATTTTTTTAATCACGAGATAGATAGAAAGCAATGCAAATAATGCAGCAAAATTATGTGACCACAACGCTGTGCCGCAGACACTCGACAATGAGGTGCCAAACCAAAACACACCAGAGATCAAAACAGCGGGGAGTGGGTCAAAAAAAATGCGGGCCAATTTCATTAAAAGTAATAGCGTTAATACACAGGTAATAGAAGCAATAATGATTTGCATCGGTACTTCGGCATACAGCATATTCAGCCCAAATATTTTTGCAACAGCAACAAAAGGTAGGCTCACAATGGATGTGCCAAGTGGAAAAGAGTAATAGTAATGTCCATTATGCAAATCGGTATTATAGCCATACAAACGGGTGTTTTGAGCGCCGATCGCATCAAGCCGCACCGTGCCATGTGTTAAAATAGAGTCACTTACCATCAATGAACCAAAAGGATCGCACCCCTCGTATCGAACGGGAGCAAATAAAACGGATAAAAAAACTAGAACCAACAAAACGCGAGCTAATACTTGTGTGTGTGCTGTGTGTGTCACGCCACGCTTCTCCCTGTAGAAATCACCGCCTCCAATAATGTTTCAATATCCTCATCAGAATGCACCGCGCTTAAACAAAAACGAATCCGGCTTTTTCCTACTTTAACAGAAGGCGGGCGAATACATATGCCCAAAATACCACGCTCTTCTAATTGTTGGCTCACTGTCACTGTTTTTTCTGCGCCGCCTATGATCCATGGAATAATATGCGTGCTTGACGCGCCATACTCTATTTTTTGTTGATCGAAGCATTGTCGAACCCGTATCGCATGCGCCGCCAAACGGGCTCGCGCCTCATCCATCGACGGCAATACATCAAGCGCCGCATCCATCGCCCCTAGCACAGCAGGTGACATCGCCGTCGCATAGATTAACCCCTTGCACGTATTAATTAAATAGTCCCGACAAACATCAGAGCACGCAATATATCCACCAAAGCTACCCAATGCCTTGCTAAACGTTCCCATGATGATATCAATACCATCTGCAAATGCGGCAGCGATCCCGCACCCATTGTCGCCATATACGCCCACCGCATGCGCATCATCCACATATAAAAATGCCTGATACTGTTTCGCGAGAGCGACTATTCTTTCGAGAGGCGCGATGTCGCCATCCATACTATAGAGCGACTCCACAATAATTGTTTTTGGGCTGTCTGTCTTTTCATATTTTTTTAATAATGCTTCAAGATGGTCGCAGTCATTGTGACGAAAAGGTTTTATATCGGTCATCAAGGATATAGTTGATAACAAGCTGGCGTGACAAAAACGATCGCAAAAAACCAGTGCTTTTTTACCCAACACTGTTGGGTTAAGCAATGCTTCTAACACAGCGCTATTGGTTTGATAGCCCGACCCCATGATTAATGCCGAAGGTTTCCTCATCATGACTGCGATTTTTTTCTCGAGTGTGTCATACAGAGAGATATTTCCTGTCACTAAACGAGAGGCGCCTGCTCCCATGCCCCATTGTTTAGTAGATTCATATGCGCCTTCGATCAATAAAGGATGGTGAGACAGCCCCAAATAATCGCTCGATGAAAAATTAATGAGTTCTCGACCTTGGAGACGAACATGCATCGCAGAAATGGGATCGCACGGTTTTAAAATACGAGGATATTTGTTGTGCTCAAGGAAAGATTGATAGTATTTTTCAGAGGACATAAATCACTAACACTGAAAACCTCAGCAAGGTGGGGCAAAACGCTTTTTGCGTGTCGGCCACGATGCAAAAACAATGGTGGGCACGCAAAAAGCGCTTTGCCCACCCTACAAAAGCCTTAAACCTCATCCTCATTCTCGCCCAACAACGCATTGCGCTCTGCGTGTGTCAGTCGTGAATGCTCTTTCTGGCGATCCATGTAATGCTTCAATTGGTGTGTCACCGCATCCAATGCATCATCCACCGCCACATACACATCTTCGTTTTCTTTGCGATCCACTGTAAATTCTTTGCCCGGAATACGCAAATCCACATGAGCACTAAATGACTTGCCTTGGTGCTTATGCTTCTGAGAAAGCTCAACCACTACATGGCACTGCGTAATCGTTTCACAGAAACGGTGTAATTTTTCTGCTTTTTCACGAATATGCTGCTCTAATGCGGGGGATGTTGGGAAATCACGAATAGCGATATTAATAGGCACCATCATTCTTCTCCTGTTTCAATCTGTGTCATGATAAACTATGCTCATCGTATTTTGCCATCCTGAGCGAAGCGAAGGATCGCTGCATTAGCACAAGATCCTTCGCTTCGCTCAGGATGACAGGTGTTTATACAATAAGGATGACTAACATGGCCTCCAATCTACTCCATTTGAAGATCATTGGGAAGGGCCCGCCATTAATATTATTGCATGGCTGGGGATGGCATTCTGGCATCTTTTCACCCTTGATTCCGCATTTGTGTAATCACTTTGAATTATTGATTCCCGATTTACCTGGCTATGGAAAAAGCCCTCCTCTGTCCGATAACAATTCATTCGATGCGATTGCATCTGTGCTGCTAGCAGTCCTCCCGCAAGACGCCACATGGCTCGGTTGGTCGCTGGGTGGCATGCTAGCCTGGTGGGTCGCGCTCCACGAACCACGCCGCATCAAACGCCTTATTACGGTCTGCTCTTCCCCTCGCTTTACAAGTGATGCCAATTGGCCAGGTATGCCGCTTCCTCAGCTCGAGACCTTTGGAAAAGATTTAACAGACAACCCTGAGAAGACAGGTCTTGAGTTTCTTCGCTTACAACTTTTAGGGCAGCCTCGCCTCTTCGCGCAACTCCAGTCACAGTTATTGCCAAGCGACATGAAGGCCTTGCAGGGTGGGCTAGACATACTGAAGAAAACGGATTTTCGATCACAGCTTCATGGTATCAACATCCCGAGCTTGCACATTTTTGGAGGACTCGACACCCTTGTGCCCGTTGAGATAGTCAACCACTTACAGCCTCTCTTATCGCCTCACG
The DNA here is from genome assembly GCA_947478495.1 of Legionellales bacterium. Classification (GTDB taxonomy): domain Bacteria; phylum Pseudomonadota; class Gammaproteobacteria; order DSM-16500; family DSM-16500; genus CANJVW01. Next base: position 82,005 of record CANJVW010000002.1, read on the forward strand.
CCCAAACGGCCATTATCCCACGCGCAGGACATATTCCGTTTTTATCGCATTTATCAACATTTCTTCAAAGAACAAATCTCTCTCAGTAGATCTCAACAGAAGACCGAATGTTATGGCCTCAGCCTGTTCCCATGCTGAACTTCGGGCTCAGGTAACGTCTGGTTCACCAATGTTTTTAATCGGCTCAATATAGTTAATGCATTGGCTGTGCTGCCTTGTTTGAATAGCCCACCTTTAGCTTTTTTTATGTATTCTTCAAGTGCTTTAAGACCTTCAAGACCTTTACTTAAGTCTTCTGTTTGAATGGCAGTAATACATATATTTACTTCATCGGCATAGCTAATATTTTTGCGCAATTCTGAAAGGCTCGCAATAACATCAGCTTTTATCTCCTCCGCCGTTGGCTTTTCAACCAGTATCCAGTCTGAATCTGGCTCTGCTGCATTTGCCAGCGGATTTGATGCCTCTAGCTCATCATCGAAGTCTGACTCTACCGGCTCTATCTCATTGTCTACAGGTATTACCGGTGTTCTCTCATCGTCTTTTGGTGCCTCTTCTAACTCCTCATCATCGCAGAGTCCGTAACTCGCCAAAAAAAATTGTGCTGAACTAATGAGTCTATACTCATCCGTATCAGTGAGTCCATGTTTTTCAAGAGACTTTTTCTTATCTTCGAGTAAGTCAGCGCCATCATGAACATTATTCAAATTAAAAGTTAATCCTAATGTACTCATGACATCTTTCACCCCATTCAGATCTTCTACTTTACCTTTTTCTAATTTTAATGTTTGAAGCTTAGAAAAACTCGCAAAGAGCTCCTCTCTCTCATGCTTTAAGCGATCAAAATGCTGGAGACCTTCTTCTACGCTCAGCAACAACTGCGGTAACTTCGGGTTTGTGCTAATTCTTTGGTCCTCATCATACAGCCTCAAAAAAGACAATAGCTTATTGGAATGACTCTCGAGCGGATAGCGGGCAAATTCTTGTTGGCGTTGACGCACTGTTTCAGCCAATACAGAACACTTGGCATTCAGCCTACCCAACCATTCCTCCCAGCGCGCTTCCTGTTCTTTCCAGTAAGCACCTCCTTTTTCTATAATCGCCTCCCTCGTGAGGGGTGTATCTGCAAACAACAGAGCGGCCATCTCTCTCAGCGCACGACCATCCTCTCCGGGAGCAATCCTCTGTATTGCATTCCTCACTTGGCTCTCTTTGCCCTCAAGAAATGACTCTTCCCCAATGGTTGCTGCTAGAATTTTATCTTGTAATCGAAAAATGCGAGGCTCTAAAAAATGCTTAGCATGCTTTGCTGGTGTATTCCATTTCTCGCTCAACGTTTCATGAGCCTGTGAGAGAATCCGATTAACTGTTGTATAACGTGGATCTTCTTTTGCTACTCTTGCCATTTGCAACACTTGACTAGCAACCGCATCCAGAGATGAAACATTCAGTTTCGCCGCTTCTTCTGGATGCGCGCCCAATTTCATGATTTCGATTGCGTCAGCCTCTGTGATGGTAGCAGGGTTAATATTCATCGCGGTGATTCGATCCATTAACTGAGCAGCACAGCTCGATCTTAGACAAGCGCTCGCTTCGCTAAGAATAGACTTTGCCTCAAGTGACATCCCATCAAGGCCCCCAAGAAAAGTGGCTCTATTATCAATAGCTAATGCGCCCTGCCGTAGATTGGACGTGTCCCATTTTTCCTTAGAAAATAAAATGTCTTTAGCGCGCTCTGGACTCATCGGTGCCTGAACAGCCGCTAGTGCATTAATCCGCGCCACCTCACTTCTACGCTTTTCCTCCATTATCTGTGGCAATTGCGATAACGTCTCTTTCCATGGACCGCGCTCCATCCGTTCCAATATCTCGCTCCAAGCGTCATAATCATAACGCTGAGCAATTTTAAGTGGTTCCCCCAAAGCAATTATGTCGATAAACTCAGAAAACTCTTTTCTATCGCTTTCTGAAGAAAAACTCATTCCAGCTAATGCTTCTTGTATTTCCTGCAGCAAATACTCGCTCGATGCATTCTGATCTCTCTGTTTGACAAGATCTTGATAGATCTGCTTTGCTCTCGACGCAAAAGGCGTAAGATAGGCGGCGCAATATGCTTCAGGGCTCATATACTCTTTTGCTAAACATACTTGTGCGCGCTTCACTGCCATCACGAGCTTGGCTTTCTCCACGGAAAGACTTCTAGAATCAGAGAGCTTTATTATCCTTTCCCACTTCTCTATTAACGCTGCCAATAATGCGGCGTTTTTTTCTTGGTCATCACCAAACACCTTGCCTGCTGTTGGAATCAATAAGATTATTTCCTGCGCAATCACTGTCGACATCGGTTTCTTCAAAAGTGTGGGTAGTCTTGGCGCTTGTTTCTCTAGCAACCATGCTGCAATCGCTGGCGAGGACAAGATCTGGTCTATTTTTTTTTCATCGCTGCCAGAAATGATTTCCTCAATAGAGGATAAAGAAACAGTTGTCGTCCCATCCAATGGCCCTCTTGGTGGTAAAACAGATTTTGCAGGCAATGATCTCAATTCTGCAAATTGTTCGGTATCTAAATGGCGGAAACGCTCTGTATTCATTAAATGTGCGAAATCAAATCGAATGGCGTTCTGATGCATCGAGCACAGGCTATCTTTTTCAGTGTTTAGCAAAAGAAATTCATCCAACTCCGCGTGATCTTTGATGCAATCAACATGCTTTTGAAATTTCCCCGTAATACGCTGAATATCACTTTCCGATAAAACAGTTTCAAACTCAAATGCCGCCTTGTTTGAATTAAACCAGCCACAAATAGCAGCCTCAACCGATTGGTTATCATTTTCTAACGCCATTTTAATGCAATCAGCTAGTGGCTGCATGAGCGTTTGATTGCCTTCTAATATCTGACCAAAATCACGGACTCCACTTTGACGCGATGCAATCTCAATATTGATCTCTGCCAAGAAAAATTGCGTGATAACATTGAGCTTGTTTCGATTCTTCTTATCCGATAAATCAGCAGTCCAACGAAAAGGGGAGTAGCCTGGATTTGTAGGTAACAAACCAGGTTGTTCGGCCAATCCATATAGTGCTGGGTCTGTCAGAGTCGCCAATATCTCCTCACTGCTATCATCACCTTGGGTCGCTTCCATCAGCGAACGTACAATCGCTTCATCTGGATTCTGTTTGTCTCTCCAAAACCGCTCAACCAAAGTTTCTTGTCCGCCCGGTACGGAAAAATGAGCATAATATTGACCACGCAAAACAAGTATTAGCTCCTGCTCAAACAGCTGCATGGAGGCTTTCTGCTGCCGAACGAACTCCTCCTTCTGCGGTTTTATCGTTGCTTCTGCTCCTTTTCTTTTTGCTTCTAGCTCTGCTCTTTCTGCCATTAGCGTTTGTTTTTTTTGCGCGCGGATTGCTCTCTCCTCTTCTGATTCTGATAGCGGCGGTTGAAGTCCGTTTAGTTCAGTGTCTATGCTTTTCATTTTTCTAGACAGAGAGCCTGTCGTCTTTTCCTCAAGATCTTTTAGTGCTGCATTTTGCGCTTTATATTGATCGATGAAACCAATCAATCGACCACGAACATCAGCACCTGCATCAGAATCTAAATGGACTTTAACGGATTGCTCCCATTTCGCCAAAGCCTCAGAATGCACACCTCCACTTCCCGGGACGTTGGATATCGTTTCATAGGCGCTGTTTAACCTATCAAACAGAATAGACTCTTTCCCAACCTGCGAGTCGTTCTCATCTTTCCTGTTTCGATTTACATTAAAAATGGCGGATATAGGTAAGCGCGAATAGGGATCTTCTATGTCAGGTCGAAGACGCATGCCGTAGACATTACTTGACTTAGCTAACACTTCCTTAATGCAATCAGGAAAGACAGGAAAAACTGGACTAAAATCGGCTGTCTTAGCAAAATCCGCTGTCATCGCTTGCAACGCGGGGTAATAGACTTGCACTTGCTCTAATCGCGATTTTTTTTTATTGATTTCATCTTCGTTCTTTGCCTGATCGATGGATAATATAGCAATGTCTGCTTCTAGCGTAGACTGATAACGTTTTAGCTGTGATAGCGCACCCTTCTCGGGATCAAAAAATTGTTTTAATGCCGTGAGCGACTTGCAAGTGTTATCTGTGGCCAATCCATCGGACGCACCCACGATAGGAACCTGCAAATGTACGATACCCGCCTCGTCAATATAAAGATGAGCCGGGTTATCTATTTCAGACAATTTAATCGAAATCTCGCCTTCAACCGTTTGCCTCTTGCTCTCTTCTGGTTTACCGCTTTTCATAAACCACCCCTCCGAGATAGCGTCCTCTTTTTTAGTATAGTCAAGATTCTGAAAAAAAGGGATGGAGAAAATAAAAATCCCTCGTAATAAATTTTTTATAATAAAATCAATATATTGCATCATAAGTTTATCAGTTTTTTATTTACCCACTATAGTAAACATACCGATCTTCATGATGAGGTAAATGTATGCGAAGCTTTTTTGAAAGATTTTTTGGATCCCCTCAACCAGTCGACCCTGACTCTGAATTATCGACAGCCTTGAGAGAATCCGCCACCTCATTTCAAAAAGAAACTCAGCAACGTAACGCGCGAGATCACACAGCATTGGAGGCCGCTCTCATCGCCTCACAAAATAGTCAAAAGCTCGAAGAAACCCTAGAATTCATCATGCGCTCGAACTCAATACCAGCGCTCGAACAATTGGCTTTGCGATTGAATCCCCCACCACCGCAAATAAAGGCGGTGGTGGCGGCAGCGGCAGTGGTGGTTGAACAGCAACCTCCCCGACGACTCTCTGAAGAAGAGGAGTTTGAAAAAGCCATCGCGGAATCGATGGCGATGGAGGAAAAAATTAGAAAAGATAAAGAAAAATCTGAAAAAAAAATATTCTCCGGCGTCCTTAATGGGCATCCGATTTCATTTCAACAAAAAATCGTTCCGGGTGATGGCGACTGCGGGCTTCATGCATTAGGTGATCATATCGATCGTCGCACAATCTGCGCTGTGCTGCGTTCCGCTATCAAAGAAGATCATTTACAAGAGTCACTCTGCCTCGAAATAGAGGACTTCCTGAATAATGATGTGCGACGCCTTCAAGAGAAAACACCTACCCTTCAAAATCTCTTAGCCATCTGGAACATGCTATCCGCTGAAATCGCTCTAACAGTACAAAAAGAACAATGTTTTAGAATATTAAAAGAAAAGGAAGAAGCAAAGAACCCGAAAGATCGAGAGAGAATCGATGCCATACAACGACATATCGACAAAACAAAAAAATTACAGGAAGAGTACACGGATCAGAAAGCAATGTTCTGCAAAAATCCAGAGATGCTCTCTATTTATCTTGATGCTCTAGAAAAACCAAGAAGTATCTTTTTGGGTGTCGCGACCTTATCTGAATATGCGCGACTCACCAAGACAAACCTCGCTATTTGGGGAGAGGGAAAGGATGATCGCTCTCTTCGGGAAATCGGAGGGTACTCTCAACCCAACCAACCTGTCATGCATATTTTTCTATCTCGCGACCACTACAACAGCCTCACCCCTATGTCATCACCTCTCATTGCGAACAGCTTTTTAGGACACACTGAAGGGGCTCCTGCTGCCGCCTCGCCTGTCGCAGCTGAAGCACCGCAGCGTCGCCTCACATAATCAAAAAGAAAAATCCGTATCTATTCACCACAATACTAAACAAACCAAAAACGGTCATATATGCGAGAAGGTTTTGATAAAAAATGACGAAAAAGCGGAGCATACACATTGGTATGTGAGCATTTTGAGGAATTTTTTATCAAAAGATTGTCCATAGACGCCAACAAGCAGGCTGGCCGTTGGTAGATTATGCTGAATAGTTACAAAAATCCTATCTTTATTAACGCTAAGATAGGATGGTTTTTGAAGCCTGATCAAGCATTTTAAGAGAAATAAGCAGCGATTCAAGTTTGTCTAGTGGCCACATATTGGGACCATCGGAAGGGGCGTGATCGGGATTAGGATGGGTTTCGATAAACAAGCCTGCAATGCCCACTGCGATCGCGGCGCGCGCTAAGGGCGGGACAAATTCACGCTGACCACCTGTTGCATTACCTAATCCACCTGGCAATTGCACCGAGTGCGTCGCATCAAACACTACCGGACAATCCGTGTCACGCATAATGACGAGCGATCGCATGTCTGTCACCAGATTATTGTAACCAAAACTAAATCCGCGCTCGCACACCATGATTTTATCATTGCCCACACCCATCGCTTTTTCAGCCACATTTTTCATTTCCCAGGGCGATAAAAATTGGCCCTTTTTGATGTTGACGGGCAATCCACAGCGCGCGACACGTTCGATGAAATTCGTTTGTCGGCATAAAAAAGCAGGCGTTTGCAACACATCAACAATCGATGCGACTTCCTCAATTGGGCTGTCGTCATGCACATCGGTTAAGACCGGCACGCCAATTTTTTTTTTGACTTCGCTTAAAATACGCAATCCTTCTTCAGTACCTGGTCCGCGAAAACTTTTTTTGGATGAGCGATTCGCTTTATCAAAAGAGGATTTATAAATAAAAGGAATATTTAGGCGATCCGTTAATTCTTTCAATGTACCCGCTGTATCCAAAGAAAATTGTTCACCTTCGATCACGCAGGGGCCTGCGATTAAAAAAAAGGGATAGCTTAGACCGACTTCAAAACCACACAATTGCATATATTATCTCTTATTTTTAGATGCCTGAATAAACCCATTAAATAACGGGTGCCCCTCACGTGGCGTCGATGTAAACTCCGGATGAAATTGGCAACCCACAAACCACGGATGATCACGCAACTCAATCATTTCAACTAAATCGCCTTTCTCTGAACGACCTGAAACTGTCATGCCTACTTTTTCAATCGCGGGCAACAACAGATTGTTCACCTCATAGCGATGTCGATGCCGCTCAATAATATCTTTTTTTCCATACAATGTTGCAACGAGAGAGCCTGCTGTCAAATGGCAGAGCTGTCCGCCTAATCGCATGGTACCACCCTTATCCGAGTCTTCGGTGCGGGATTCGACTTGACCATCCAGATTTGTCCACTCCGCAACAAGCGCAACCACAGGATAGGTTGTGGCGGCATCAAATTCCGAGCTATTCGCGTCAAGCATACCCGCTTTGCTTCGCGCAAACTCAATAATCGCAATTTGCATTCCCAAACAAATACCGAGATACGGGATATTATTCTCTCGCGCAAAACGCGCAGCAGCAATCTTACCCTCAACGCCGCGTTTGCCAAATCCGCCGGGCACAATAATGCCATCCATCCCTTTTAAAAGATCCGTCCCTTTTTTCTCAATGTCTTCTGAATCAACATATTGAATAGTAATTCGTGTGCGGGTCTGAATACCCGCGTGCAGCAACGCTTCGGACAATGATTTATAAGACTCCGTTAAATCCATGTATTTGCCGACCATCGCAATGGTCGCATCACCTTCAGGATGACGAAACGCATCCACCACTGTATCCCACTCTTTTAAATCAGCGGGCTTAGCGTCTAGCCCTAATATATCGACCACAATATCGTCCAAGCCTTGCTTGTTGAGCTCTCGTGGAATTTGATAAATAAAATCGACATCATAGAGAGGGATCACTGCGCGCTTTTCTACGTTAGTGAACAATGCGATTTTAGAACAAGCTTGTTCTGAGATAGGTCGGTCTGCGCGACACAACAAAATATCCGGTTGAATACCAATCGAACGGAGCTCTTTGACAGAATGTTGAGTCGGTTTCGTTTTGATTTCGCCGGCTGTTGCAATATAAGGGATAAGTGTGAGATGAATAAACAACGCGCGTTTCCGCCCAAGCTCGACACGCATCTGACGAATAGCCTCCAGGAAAGGCAATGACTCGATGTCGCCTACGGTGCCGCCAATTTCAATCAATGCGACATCGACGTCGCCCGCGCCCGCGACGATCGATTTCTTAATTTCATCAGTGATATGAGGAATAACCTGAACTGTACCACCCAAGTAATCGCCGCGGCGTTCATTGCGGATCACATTGGCATAAATACGACCGCTCGTGAAATTGTTCGCTTTTTTCATGGTGACACGAACAAAGCGCTCGTAATGACCTAAATCGAGATCGGTTTCCGCCCCGTCTTCCGTCACAAACACTTCGCCATGCTGAAGCGGGTTCATGGTGCCCGGATCCACATTGATGTAAGGATCCAATTTCATCAGGTTAACTGTTAGCCCACGGGCCTCTAAAATGGCGCCTAATGAAGCAGACGCAATACCTTTGCCCAAAGAAGATACAACTCCGCCTGTAATAAAAATATACCGTGTTAACCGTGCCATCATTGCTCTCCCGTGATGCAAGGACTGTAACAAAATCAAAATTCCGCTGCAATGACAATCAAGTCATTGACTAACGCTCGCGCGATCGATACGCTTGGAAGGTGTCTTGTCCTCAAACTAAACGGAGAAAATTATGTTATTGAAGATCATCATCTCATTGATCGTTATCATTGCTATTGCTGTGGGTGCGCTTGCTTTATTATTGCCACGCGACCAAATTGTTCATTTAATTGTATTCCGCGATTTCTTTGATGTGTCGTTGCCCATTTTAGCATTTGGCGCACTGCTAAAATACCTAATGAGCTGCTCTAAGAAATCCTGCTGCATGCAAAAAACAGAAAAGACCAGCTGCTCGATGAAGTAATATCCATCGTTTGGTGGATTATTGGGGTAACAACCTCTTTAATCCACCCTACATTTTATATTGAATCACCCATCCCTCTTCGCTCTCCTTCGCCAAACAATCATCGCGTATAAAATAACCCACCACAGCAATCAATTCGCCTTCGCTATATAAAAGTGGAATCCGATCACGCTCCCATGGCGGCACAGCCCATTCTTGAAAGAGATTCTTGAGCGATCGATGCATTTGCCCGATATAGCAGCGCTCGCCTCCTTCTCGAAACGAGACTGTGAGAGTGGAATGATTTTTAATACCCCGCCCTAGCGCGCGAGTCGCGGTCAATCGACCGTGATCAAGCACGCAATCGCTTTTCAGATCCCATGACACAGCCATCGGCTTGATCCAATGCAAGCAGCGCATCGCCATTAATTGATCTTGATAGCGTCGCAACTCTGCCTCACCCCATTTAATATAAGGCAACTTATCGATGGCAGCGGTTAAAAAATCCTGTTGTATGCGATGAAGCACTGCGGTCGTGGGCATGATGAATCCAAGAGATGATAGCCAATAACGCAACACGTGGCGCTGTCGATTCAACTCTAAACACTTCAGCGCCTTAATAGACACGCAATCAACTCGATCAGATTGGCACGCTTGTAAATCACTTTTTGCAAAATGATCCAATAATTCCTGTGATTCAGCGCAATGCGCCGCCGCTCGTGAAAATGTTGTAGCAATGCTCGGCCAGCGTTTTTTAAGTAAGGGTAAGATATCTTTTCTGAAAAAATTGCGTGTTAACTGAATATCATGATTCGATTCATCTTCTATCCAATCTAATTCATGATCTCTCGCATATCGCTCTAAATCATCGCGAGAAAATGAAAGCAAAGGTCGTGCATGAAACCCCAATCCGAATGATTTAATGGAAGGCATTGCTGCCATCCCCTTGATGCCTGCGCCTCGTGATAATTGAACGAGCAGTGTTTCGGCTTGATCGTCTTGATGATGCGCTGTAAGCAATATGTCTTCTGGGTTGAGGTGCTCTAAAAAAATCGCATAACGCTCTTTTCGCGCCTCTTCTTCTAAGCTGCGTCCGGGCTCGCGGGAGACATGGACCGCTCGATCAATGAAAGGGATTTGCAATGCGTTGCATTGATCTTCACAATGCGCTCGCCAATGATCGGCGCGAGCACTTAAACCATGATGGATATAAACAGCGGTTAACAACAAGGGATAGAGTTGACGCAACTCAGCTGAAAGATGCAATAAAACGGTAGAATCGAGCCCGCCGCTATAGCCGATGATATAGCGGCGATGGGTGCCCTGTTCCAGAAAAAAATGTCTTAAGCTGTCGAACAGGTTCATTTAGTACTCTCATAACGAGGGTGGTGGGCACGCAAAAAGCGCTTTGCCCACCCTACCTTTCTATTCAGCAGCTACATCAAGAGGTAGGGTGGGCAAAGCGCTTTTTGCGTGCCCACCACCGTCATCATTAAGCGGAAACGCCATAGCCCATCAACCGCTGATAGCGCAACTCAACAAGATTCGGTATGGAATAGCCTTGCAACACATTTAACTTATCGACCAACACTTGCTGTAAGCGCGTCGCCATCGCATCAACATCACGATGAGCGCCGCCCAGTGGCTCAGGGATCACCTCATCGATCAAGCCCAATGCGCGATTCTGTTCGGCTGATACACCCATGGCTTCTGCCGCAATGGGCGCCTTATCCGCGCTCTTCCATAAAATAGAGGCGCAGCCTTCGGGCGAAATAACCGAATAAATCGAATATTGCAGCATGAGCGTGCAATCACCCACGCCAATCGCGAGCGCGCCGCCGGAGCCACCCTCGCCAATCACGGTACAAATAATCGGTGTTTTTAAACGAGACATCACAAATAAATTGCGCGCAATCGCTTCACTTTGATTGCGCTCTTCAGCGCGCACACCAGGATAAGCGCCCGGTGTATCGATAAACGTTAAGATAGGCAATTTAAATTTCTCTGCCATCTGCATTAAGCGCAGCGCTTTTCGATAATCTTCAGGTTGCGGCATACCAAAGTTACGTTCGATCTTTTCTTGTGTTTTGCGACCTTTCTCGTGACCCAACACCACAACAGGCATCCCATTGAGTCGTGCAATGCCACCCACAATAGAAAGTCCTTTCGACACAGCACGATCACCGTGCAATTCATCAAAGTCCGTAAAAAGACGCGTTATGTAGTCGAGCGCATGGGGTCGTTGCGAATGGCGCGCCAATTGTGTCACCTGCCAAGGTGTCAGAACATTAAAGATATCTTTTGTTAATATCTTTGCTTTTTTTTCAAGACGACGAATCTCATCGCTCAAATTAATCGCGCTGTCTTGATCGACCATGCGCAACGCTTCGATTTTTGCCTCTAATTCGGCAATCGGTTGTTCAAAATCCAGGAAATTCAAATTCATAGTCACTGCCAAACTCGTGAGAAGTCAGTATAATAGCCCA
>CANJVW010000003.1 GCA_947478495.1 Legionellales bacterium
ATGAAGATGATAGGGAGGAGGAGCGTGGGCAAGATGCTCGATCTTTATCTGATGAAGATGATAGGGAGGAGGAGCGTGGGCAAGATGCTCGATCTTTATCTGATGAAGATGATAGGGAGGAGGAGCGTGGGCAAGATGCTCGATCTTTTACAGTAAAAATGAAAGAAGCTATTTGGAATATGTTTTACGACCAAGCGCTCGCACAATGCGTTAAGGCAACCGGTATGGTTGCAGGTACAGCGGGCGCGACGATTGCGGGAATGGGTTTTAGAAGGCAATATTCACTAGCAAATGCGGGCGATGATGCAATGGTGAGTCGTTTATTAGGGGTGACGGATGATCTCTATAAATGTTTGTTTGATACAGCGGGTTACTGTGCATTGGGTGCAACGATTGAAACGGCTGGGGGATATTTGTTAGGAAATGCAGCAGAAGGTATTGTTGCAGCACATTTGCAGGCTAAGAAGGGTGATTTCTTAGGGGCAATTGAAGAATCAATGGGTAAGTTGCTGCAATTTATTTTATTTAACCCAGAAGAAAAGCCCATGGTTGATCTGTGCCTGGCTTCGTCGGCACCCGATAGACTTGCTCAGGACGATGCGGATATCAAATCTCTTTCGCGTGCCGAAGCGGATATCAAATCTCTTTCGCGTGCCGAAGCGGCTCTGCTGTTAGATGCTAAGGTCGATTTACCTCCTCAGAAATTAAATAGTCAAGAGAGCGCACGTTCTCTGAGCCCTAGCGTTCAATATAGCCCATTAGAAGGTGCATTAGCACAAAAAATACAGGAGAAAAGGCAGTCGGAAACGGTAGTGGATATCCTGGTGAGTGGCGTTAATTTAGCCGCACCGCTATTTTTTAAGGGAAAAGAGGTAGAGAGAGAGCCCGAAAAATCGTTTTTTGAGGATCCAGGCGCTCCCATCAGGAAAGCAGCGGAAGCGCATCCTATCATTGCAGGTGTTGCTGCAACTGTCGGAACATTAACCGTGCTTGCTCCTCCGGTGACGGTTGTCGTGGGTGGTGTCGCGATGATGGGATTGGGTATCGCTGGGTATTGTTCCGAATCAGTTCGTCATGGCATGAAAACGATGGCGGCATCTGTGGTAAGCACTGCTACTGATGTTGTTCAACCGATACGGGCTGGTGTAGGGTATGTGGCGACATCGCGTGCTGCTAATGTCGCTTACTCTTTTGCTAAGACAGTGGTGGGGGGTAAGTACTTATTGCCAGCGGTTACGGGTGTAGGCGCTATGCAATATTTCTTGTCAGGGAATATTCCAGAAGCCGCGGTTTTTGGGGCTGCCTCTGTTAATGCACTGACTGGCGGCAGAATTGGTAAACCCATTGTGCAAATGGTAAAGGGAGTGGCGAACGCACCCGGTAGGGCTTGGCGATTTTTTAGGGGAGGCACTCCTGCGGCTCCGAATGCACGGACTGAACAAGATGGTAGCTTGTCATCTCTAAAAAAGAAGCGAAGCTGAGCGTATTATGGTTTTGTGCAGCGCTGTATTCGGCTATTATGGATATTGGTAACTTCTTGCATCAAGGCTTGCAGTGAATTTTTTAACTGAAAAAACAATCTATCGACAGCGCCTAACCTCTCTTAAAAAAGAAAGGTTAGCGCGTGCGCTTGGATTAAAAGGCGGGACGCATCCTGTGATCGTTGATGTGACCGCGGGTTTAGGGCGAGATAGCTTTATTTTAGCGTCCCTCGGATTTGAGGTGACATTGCTGGAGCGATCTTCCGTCATGTATCAATCGATTGTAGAGGGGATGCAACATGCGCGAAAAGAAGAAGCATTAGCTGCAATCGTTGATCGTATGCATGTTATTCATGTTGATGCGATTATATGGTTACCCCAATTATCCGATGATGAGAAGCCCGATAAAATTTATCTAGATCCTATGTTTCCTGAACGAAAAAAATCGGCATTACCCAAAAAAGACATGCAATTATTGCAGGATATGGTGGGAGAGGATGTGGATGCAGATACTTTATTGCAAGTAGCATTGCGTGTTGCAAAAGATCGCGTGGTGGTGAAAAGGCCGCGCTTAGCTAACAGTCTTGTATCGGATCGAACACCTTCCTTTGCATTAACAGGAAGTAGCAGTCGGTTTGATGTGTATATCACAAAGGAGTAACATACCCACTATACCTCAAGATGCGAGATTTTAACCGGCAGATTGCAAGAGATTAAAGCGATCTGATTGAGAAAATCCGCAGGAATAGTGATTCTATTTCGAGGTTTTTCGATTGAAGAGCGCTTTAAGGTCGCTGTAAGCTGTCGGTTAAAAACTGCATTTTGGGGTATGGTGGGTATATGATGCGTCTTTCCGCTATTTTTGCCTTATCGGATAATCGCGTCATTGGTCGCGACAATCAATTGCCCTGGCATTTGCCCGCCGATTTGGCACATTTTAAAAAAATCACATTGAGTCACCCCATTGTGATGGGCCGCAAAACCCATGAATCTATTGGTCGTCCATTGCCCGGCCGACAAAATATTGTCGTGACCCGCGATCTTAAATATGAAGCACCCGGATGTATTGTGGTTCATACGATACAATCCGCCTTGTTTATTGCTGAAGAAGCGGAGGAATTATTTATCATTGGGGGTGAAGAGCTCTATCGCGCCTTATTGCCTCAAACGCAACGTTTGTATGTCACCGAGGTGCATGCGCAGATTGAAGGCGATGCCTATTTTCCAGAGATCAATCCTAAGGATTGGAGCGAGGTTGAGCGAGAAGACCACCCCGCAGATGCCGATCATATTCACCCTTATAGTTTTCGGGTTCTTGATAGAAAACCTTGAGTCGTGTGGATCATTGTGATAAAAAGATGGCCCTATGATAAATATATCTCAACATTTCATCGATTTTCTCCTCCACTTAGATGCACATCTGATTGCGTTTGTCTCAGCCTATGGAAAATGGACGTATGCGCTACTATTTACCATCATTTTTTGTGAAACAGGCATTATTCTGACAGCGATTTTGCCAGGGGATTCTCTGTTATTTGCAGCAGGCGCTTTGACGTCAAGCAGTAATGGAGCGCTGAATGTGCACATCTTGTTTGCGTTACTGGTGGTGGGATCTGTCTTGGGAAATGGTTTAAATTATTATATTGGACAATGGTTGGGGTCGAAGATAATGGCGTCAACGAGTGTCTGGCGGTTTGCCCAGCCTCACATTAACCGCGCTCACGCATTTTATGCGCGATATGGTGCCAAAACAATTCTTATAGCGCGTTTTATACCGATGGTTCGTACATTCGCGCCTTTTGTGGCGGGTATTGCGTATATGCCCTACCGTGCATTTATGGGATATAGCGTGGTAGGTGCTTTTTTGTGGATCGGGATATTGATCTATGGAGGTCATTTATTCGGACATATTGCGATTGTGAAGCAACACTTTTCGTTCGTGGTGATTGGTATTATCGTGATTTCTATTGTACCCGCTATTTTGACTTTCTTACGCGAAAAGTATCGAACAGTATCGTAATTGCTTATAATGCGTCACTAACTTCTTCTAACTAGACAAGACGTCTCTCTTCATGCAAAATGGGGCTCTGTGTTTGTTCTTCCAAAATTAAGGAAATAATATATGGATTTACGTAAAGTTCGTAAGTTAATTGAATTGATCAAAGAAACCGGCATTGCAGAAATTGAAATTCATGAAGGGGAAGAGTCAGTTCGCATTAGTCGCGAAACGAGTCGTGTAGCACCGGTCTCCCATGCGCCGACCGTGACACATGTCATGGCTGAGGCAGCACCCGCGATCACTCAATCTCCCGTCGCACTTCCGGCAGCTGTCTCGACTGGACATACCGTCAAAGCACCCATGGTGGGCACTATTTATCTTTCTCCATCACCCGATGCTAAAATATTTGTTGATGTGGGCCAAACAGTCCAAGTGGGCGACACGCTGTGCTTAATTGAAGCCATGAAAATGTTTAATCAAATTGAATCAGATAAAGCCGGTGTTGTGACGGCGGTACTGGTTAAAACAGGGGTTCCTGTTGAATTTAATCAACCATTATTTGTTATTGAGTAGCATCTATTTGTTCTGGTGGGTGGTGGGCACGCAAACGGCGCTTTGCCCACCCTACCTAACTACGCAATGTTGTAGCACTGCCCACCCAAAATCGTGTACACCGGGCAACCGCGCAGCACGCGCCCGGCGTAGGGCGACCAACCGCATTTTGTTTTTAGATTCGCATCAGTGACACGATATATCTTATTGAGATCCACTAAGACGATATCATTGTTATCTGACATACGAAAAATCTCTCGCGCACGTTTTGATGTGAGCGAAATGATTTCTTCGAGCGTCAATAAGCCTTTTGAATGCGCATCCAACAATAAAGGCAATGTGGTTTCAATGCCTGGCACCCCCGAAGGGCAGGCACCATAAGGCTGATCTTTTTCAGCGAGCGTATGAGGCGCGTGATCGGAGCCAATGGTATCGATAATCCCTTGGCGAATGGCTTTAAATAACGCGGCCTGATGCTCAGGTGTGCGGAGCGGTGGGTTGACAACCGCTTTGCCTTTGAGTACTTCATAGCTTGTCGTGTCTAAAAATAAATGATGCGGTGTGGTTTCCGCATAGACCGGCAGTCCGGCTTGTTTTGCAGCATCGATCAATGCAATTTCTTCTCGACTGGAAACATGCAGAATATAAAGGCGCGTACGATATTTTTTTGTTAGCGCAATGGCTTTTTGGATGGCTGCACATGCGACAGGAATGCTTCTGATTTCGGAGTGAACAGCATAATCTTTTCGATCGGCAAATTCTTTTTTGCGCGCATGCATCATTTCTTCGTCTTCCGCATGAACCGCGACAAGTAAATCGTTTTCTGCAGCAAGTCGAAATACTTTGTCTAAGCTTTCATCGTCATCGATCACTAAGTTGCCCGTGCTACATCCCATAAAGACTTTAATGCCCACGATTTCATCTTTGACGTTCGCTATCTCATCTAAATGATTTTTGTCAGCACCAAAGAAAAGTTGGTAGTGTAGTGGAATATTGACTTCTTTCAGTTGCGCGTTAATCAACGCTTTTTTATCATGTAATAGTTGTTTGGTGATGGTGGGCGGTATGGTGTTCGGCATATCGAATACCGTCGTATATCCACCGCGAATAGCAGCCAGCGCTGCCGTTCGCCAATTTTCTTTGTGCTCTAAGCCCGGCGTGCGAAAATGAACGTGGGGATCAATGAGAGCAGGCAAGAGTGTTAGGCCGGTGTCAGGCTGAATAATATCCTCTTGATTGACGGACAAAGGCAGTTCAATGACCGTACCGTGAATATCGCGAATAGATTGTCGCGTGATCATCCGAGTTGCACCTTTACTTGATCACGATCAAACGTTTTTTCACAGTAATGGCAGGTTAGTTTCATGTGCTTACCCTGTTCTTTAATGTGGAAATGGCTCGCAATGGGTTCGCCATGAGTGATGCATGTGCTATTGGGACAAAGAAAGACACGCAAGATAGCATTCGGTAAATGTGTTTCTATTTTTTTAACGACTTCAAATGCTTCAATAAGGTTGATGGTTGCCTCTGGTGAAAAAATCATGACTTCATTGGCTTCATCGGCTGTGAGGGCACGATTTTCAATCTTCAATAAATCTTTTAAGCCGCGTCGCTGGCTGGGTAAGTTGAGCCCCATCGTGACTTTATTTTTATCTTCAATGACGCGTAGTAAATGCATCAAGCGATGTGCTTGCCCGGGTCGAATGTGATCAATGACGGTGCCATTTTTAATCGCGGCAACAGGTAGTGTTTTATCAATCATAGAGGTGCCTCTGTCAGTAGTAACGCGAGTAAGGCTTGTCGAACCGGCACGCCATTGCCGGCCTGAGCGAAATAGTAAGAGTAAGGACTATTGTCGACGCTCACATCAATTTCATGAATGCGAGGTAGAGGACACAGAATTTTTAAGTTGGATTTTATTTTAAGGTTGGCCAATAGTGCGGGTGTCACAGAGTATTCGTTTTTGAGAGATAAGGCGCTATTGTCTGAGAAGCGTTCTTGTTGAATGCGTGTGATATATAAGATATCAATTTTAGGCAATACTTCTTCGAGTGATCGATGAAATGAAAAGCGTACGCCTTGTTTTTTTAGCGTGTCGCACAGTGGTTCAGGGAGTGTTAATGCTTCGGGCGACACCAAATAGAGGCGTATATTAAAGAAAGAGCAGGCTTGTACCAGCGAATGGATGGCTCGCGCATGCTTTAGATCGCCGACGAGAGCGATGTGCAGTCCATCTAATCGTTCTTGGCATTCTTGTATGGTAAATAAATCGATGAGCGCTTGTGTGGGATGTTGGTTGGCGCCATCCCCTGCATTGATCACAGGTTTGTCAGATAAGTCGGCTGTTAAGCGAGCCGCTCCTTCGCGCGGGTGGCGAATAACAATGGAATCAGCGTATTCGGAGATAACACGCATAGTGTCATGAAGCGTTTCACCTTTTTTGGTCGATAATCCATCATCACTGCTAAACCCGATGACTTGTCCGCCGAGACGCAGCGTCGCTGATTCAAACGAGAGGCGCGTTCTCGTTGAGGGCTCAAAAAAACAATGCGCTATGATTTTTCCTTGGAGCAAATGGGGCTTTGGGTTTTCTTTTAAGTGTTTAGCGGTATTAAGAATGAGCTGAATATGATGCAGAGAGAGCTCGTGAATAGATAAAATATCTTTTTGGTATAATGGGTTTTCCATTAAAATGCATCCTCTTATCGTCTTGCTTAGTTCAGCGTATTATGTTGGAATTGTGTCACGAAGAATAGGCCTAATATGAATAATACTTCACTTATTTTATCACTCTACCGCATAGGCGCCGTTAAGTTCGGCGAATTTACGTTAAAAAGCGGTCAAAAGTCCTCTATTTATCTCGATCTTCGTCAAATTGTCTCTTTTCCCGATGTGTTACGTGCGGTCGCTGATGCTATTTGGCAACGATTGGGCGCTGCCTCGATTGATTTATTGTGCGGTGTGCCTTATACCGCCCTACCTGTTGCGACCTGTCTTTCATTAAAACATAACGTGCCCATGGTGATGCGTCGCAAAGAAGTGAAAGACTATGGTACGAAGCAGCGCATTGAGGGCACTTTTAAAGCAGGACAATTCTGTGCCGTCATTGAGGATATTATTACAACGGGCGGCAGCGTGATTGAGACCGCAACCGATTTAGAGGTAGCCGGATTGGTGGTGCGCGATGTAGGTGTCTTGATTAATCGCGAACAGGGGGGTGAGGCTAACTTACAAGCCCACGGCTTTACTGTTCATGCGGCGCTCACACTGAAACAAGTGTTACATACCTTATTAGCAGAAGATTGTTTGCCCGAAGCAGAGCGACTCATTGTGCGTCAATTGCTCCATGACTAAATCATTAACCTATCTTGAGCGTGCTGCTCTTTGTGAACATCCGCTCGCCCGCCGACTGTTTGCATCGATGGATCAGAAAAAAAGTAATTTAAGTGTATCAGCTGATGTGACACGCTCTGATGAGCTGCTGCATTTGGCCGAAACCATCGGTCCTGAGATGGTAGTATTAAAAACCCATGTGGATATCTTGACTGACTTTACGGTTGGATTCACTGAAACCTTACAAAAAATTGCCAAGCACCATCAATTTTTAATTTTTGAAGATCGTAAGTTTGCGGATATTGGTAATACCGTGAAGCACCAATATCAAGATGGGATGTATCATATTGCGGATTGGGCGGATATGGTCAATGCGCATAGCTTGCCAGGTTCGGGCATTGTATCAGGCCTCATGGAAGTCGGTTTAAAAAAACAAAGAGGATTATTGTTGCTAGCTGAAATGAGTTCCGCCGGTAATTTAATCACGTCTGATTATACGAAAGCCACTCTCGCCATGGCGGAACAATTTCCTGAGTTTGTCTTAGGATTTATTTCACAGAAAAAATTATCCGATGATCCTCGATGGATGTATATGACGCCCGGTGTGCAGCTCGCAGCAGGAAAAGATGCGCTGGGTCAGCAATACGTGACACCGCTCAGCGCAATCCGTGATCATCAAACGGATATCATTATTGTAGGGCGCGGTATTTTGCAGGCAGCGGATCCGCTCAGTGAGGCAAAAAAATATCGAGAGGCAGGGTGGGCGGCTTACATGGCTCGCTTATAACATGTATTGGGTGGCTCGCAAAACACATTATTTGAAAGGTACGGTGGTTTTGCCCACCTCAAAATCCACGACGATTCGTGGATTTATTTTCGCGACACTTTCTCACGGTCAATCCACTTTAATCAACCCTCTCGATTCAGACGATACGCATGCTGCGATGCATGCGTGTGCTTCGCTCGGCGCGCGATTTGAGAAACAAAAGGATGGATTGCGTGTTCTGAGCAATGGCCTGCCATTGCTTGTATCAAGCGATACAATTAATACGGGTAATTCCGGGATTACCACCCGCTTCACTCTCCCATTATTGGGATTGCGACAAAATCACGAGACGCCTGTTATTTTAGATTGCTTTGATCAAATGCGTGCTCGATCCATGAAACCCTTGATTGATGTATTGCGTCAACTCGGGATGAGTATCGAATATTGTCGAACAGAGAATGAATTGCCAATATCAGTGACAGGGAAACTGATCGGCGGAGATGTTGAGATAGAAGGCACACATTCTCAATACGTGTCTGCTTTATTAATTAGTCTGCCTTGCGCTTTGAGAAATAGCGTGATCGCTGTTAAAAATCTGAATGCACGCCCCTATGTCGATATGACACTTGATTTTTTAACACAACAGTCTATCGATATCACTCATACAAAAGCAAAAGCAGCCGATTATTTCACTATTACAGGCAATCAGCGATATGCGCCCATTCATTACCTGAATACAGCTGATTTTTCGTCAGCTTCTTGCTTGATCGCCGCCGCTGCGTTAATTCCAGGTGAAGTAGCGTTCCATGGGTTGGATTGCAATAGCACTCAAGGCGATAAAAAATTATTGGACGTGTTGCGCGAGATGGGCGCTGATATTCGATGGGAAGAAGGGGTGCTGTATATCACTGGAAATAAAAAATTAAAGGGTATTCGTATTGATGCAAACGCGATTCCGGATTTATTGCCTGCTTTGGCGGTTATCGGAACCGCAGCACGTGGTTTCACCGAGATTGTGAATGTGGCTCAAGCACGAATGAAAGAAACGGATCGTATTCGCTCGATGTGTGATGGGTTGCGAGCAATGGGCGCGCGCATTGATGAGCTGCCAGATGGCATGACGATCTATGAAAGTGAATTAAAAAGTGCTATGGTCGACGGATGCGATGACCATCGCACCGTGATGGCTCTCACTGTTGCGGGTCTGCTGGCGGAGGGCGAAACACCTGTGTCGGATAGCGACGCTGTTTGCAAAACCTACCCTCTCTTTTTTGATCACCTACAATCGCTGGGCGCAGCGATGAGTCTGTCATGAAAAATATTAAACAAATGATGGTGTGGTTGCAAAAAAAAGCATTTAGCCAGTGCGTCATTGTCACAGATAATACCGTTAAAAAACACTACGGAATTTCATTGCAAAACAGTTTAGAAAAAGCGGGATGCAAAGCGCTCTTGATTTCTTTTCCTGCCGGTGACAAACATAAGAATAATGACATCAAAGAAAAAATCGAAACCCGGATGTTTGCCGCGAACGTTGATCGTCAAGCGGTGATTTTAGCGTTAGGGGGTGGCGTTATCGGCGATATCGCCGGTTTTGTGGCTGCCACTTATTTGCGAGGCATTCCTTACATTCAGATTCCAACGACTCTGCTCGCGATGGTGGATAGCAGTATCGGAGGGAAAACAGGAATCAATACAGTGCATGGAAAAAATACTATAGGCTGCATCTATCATCCTGTTGCCATTGTGCGAGAAATGGTTTTCTTAAAGACGCTTTCTAAAAAACACATGCTAAATGGATTGATCGAAATCATTAAGCTATTTTTAACCCATGATGCACAAAGTTTCAAGTATGTCGAAAAAAATCCGGATCGTATTTTAGAGCATGATGAGATGTGCCTTTCGTTTGTGATGAAGCGCGCGATTAGTATCAAAAAAAATATCGTGTCTCGTGATGAAACAGATAAAAATGAACGCCTCTTGCTTAACTTTGGCCATACGATTGGCCATGCGCTAGAAAAATATTCTGATTATGCTATTCCGCATGGCGTCGCGGTTGGATATGGGATGCTCGCTGAATCAGCGATATCGGTGCGCTTGGGGTTGTTGGAATTAGAAAAATATCATGTAATAAAAAATGTATTGGGTCGCTTGGGGTTGCGCACAGAACATTTTAAAAAATGGGATGTTGATCGATTAATTTTGTCCACAAAAAATGATAAAAAAAATAAAAATAAGAAAACGCATTATGTGCTGTTAAGTGATTTAGGAAAAGCCTACGTGAAAGAAGATAGCCATACTCACGCGGTCGACGATAAGGTGGTGAAAAGCGTATTGAGGGGGTTGATGTGAGTGGCAATTCATTCGGAACAATATTTAAAATTACAACTTGTGGCGAATCACACGGCGATGCTATTGGCGTGATTATTGATGGTTGTCCGTCGGATTTTGTGATATCGGAAGAGATGATTCAAGCTGCATTGGATAGACGAAAACCAGGTCAAAGTGCTGTTACATCGGCGCGCGCAGAGCGGGACCGCATCCATATACTGTCAGGTATCTTTGAGGGTCGAACAACAGGGACGCCTATACTATTGCTTGCGTATAATCACGATGCCCAACCTCAAGATTATCAAGCGCTGAAGGACGTGTATCGTCCGTCGCATGCCGACTTTACCTATCGGCTCAAATACGGTGTTCGTGATTTTCGGGGCAGCGGTCGCGCGAGCGCAAGAGAAACATTAGCTCGAGTTGCCGCAGGCGCGATTGCGGAGCAGTTTCTAAAAGAAAAAGCGGGTATCGAAATTATCAGCTATGTAGAGCAAGTGGGACATCTCCGAACATGGATCGATCACGAAACGGTAACGAGAGATCAGATCGAATCAAATATCATGCGCTGCCCAGACGATTTTCTTGCGAGACAAATGATTGAGCTAGTAGAGCAAGTGAAAAGCGAAGGCGATTCCATTGGCGGTGTGATCAAATGCGTGATTCGTCATGCGGTGCCCGGTTTGGGCGAACCTGTATTTGATAAATTATCAGCCGATTTAGGTAAGGCGATGCTGAGCATTAATGCGGTGAAGGGATTTGATATTGGCTTAGGCTTTGATTCTGTTGGCATGCGAGGGAGCGAGCATAATGATGCGATGATGATGCGAGAAGGCAAGCCCGCCTTTCGCTCAAATTCCGCAGGCGGTGTGTTGGGCGGCATTTCAACGGGAGAAGACATCTATTGCAGAGTCGCTTTTAAGCCCGTTGCGACGATTCAAAAAAATCAAAAAACAATCAACATGAACAATCAAGAAATCGATTTAAGCGTTGAGGGTCGACATGATCCGTGCGTCTTGCCTCGCGCGGTGCCGATTGTGGATGCGATGGCGGCGCTTGTTGTGATGGATCATTATTTGCGACATTGCGCTTATCGGAAGTGATAGATTGATATTGATGATGTCAGTCTCTATGATAGCGGGTGTAATCTTACTATGGAGAATGTTTATGAAAAAGAAATTAGGTTGTTTGTTTGTCGTGTTAGCGGTAACGAGCGTTAATGCGTTTGCTGATGGTGCTCAGCTTCTGTTGCCAGGCAGTGGCGGAACATTTTCTTGCGCGGTTGCGCCGGGTGTGACGGGTGTTGCGGCGAACGCTGAAGTGCCATATACGTTGGCAAATGTCACTGTTGATGCATGGGGAGACAACAAAAATCCATTACTTGTTGGACAGTGCTATTCTTATGCAAGGACGTGGGGAGCTTGGTTTAATAAAGGGTTGCCCTGGACGGATAGAATGGTGGGCAGTATGACTTCCGGAGACGCAGCATTTGTTTGTTCGACAGGATGCTTACCTTAGCCGGTTTTTCATGGGGGCGGAGGTTCGCCCCTTTTAGGTATTTTTTAACTGATCTATTTTAGACACCAATTTTTTCAATTGAATGATTTCGTCCGGTGAAAATTCCTTGTAGTGAGGCGTTCCCACATTGAGACAGAAATAGACAGAGGGTTCAATGCCCGCGATGAGGTCGCGTCCGGAAAGCGCCACGTGACCCATCTCTTCTTTGTGTTTTCCTGCCCAGCTATGCAATCGATCTAATGTATCAAATCCACTCAAAAAATGTTTCCCGTCAATCGTCGCAAAAAGAGGTGAAAAATCCTCATCACCTTGGTAATTTTTTTGAACGGGAATAAAGAGCATCGTTCGCAACAAGATGAGATACACCTGGTTCGCTGCCTGTTGCTGACCTTCGCGCGCGAAGGCTGCGGAAATGGCTTGATCGAGTTCAGTCATGTTTTTTACTCAGCAAATAGAATGAGTAGAGTATAACGCTATTCTTGGGTACAATCCTACTGTCTCGATGGAGTGTCGATTGGACGGTTCTCATTCATGCCAGTTTCGATAAAAAAAGAAATTATCCGTATTTTCACAGAGCATCCAAAATCCATAGGAGAAACCTATTTTCAACATTTACGATTTGCCAGCGCAAATGGTTTGAGACTGGTCTATTCTGGGTTAGCTTGCATTGTTCATAGCGTATTACCGTTTTTATTTATCGATACAGCAAGCGACGTTGTGAAAAAAATGTATGCGCATATGATACAGCGAAAAGAAGAGGGTGATTGCAAGGAGCCACTATCCTAATATGTCTTTTTCAAAGGAAAATCGTAGCCATACGTTAAATGGCATTGTATTTGTAGCTCTGTTTGCATCATCCAGTTTATATTTAGGCGAGCTGCCCTGGATTGCTAACATGGGAATCAGTTGTCTTGTTATTGCTATTATTCTGGGTATTTTTTATGGCAATACGCTGCGTTATCAACTGCCACCCAAATGGACGCCTGGGATTCAGTTTTCTGCCAAATACGTGTTAAGGCTCGCCATTATTCTGTATGGGTTTCGCATCAGCTTTCAGCAAATGATCTCTGTGGGAGCAACAGGATTTGCGTTGGATATAGCAGTGGTGGGATTGACATTATTGTTCGGCACGTTCGTTGGCGTGAAAATACTTAAAATGGATCGACATATTGCTCTTCTGATTAGCACGGGGGCGGCGATCTGTGGGGCAGCGGCTGTCTTGGCAGCGGAAGAAGTATTAAAGAGTGAGCCTTATAAAGCGGCGATCGCAGTGGGCACCGCTGTACTCTTTGGTATGACTGCCATGTTTATTTATCCTGCACTTCAGCATGCGGGCATCCTAGGCTTAAGCAATCATCAGTTTGGTCTATTTGCCGGTGCTAGCATTCATGAGGTCGCTCAAGTCGTTGTGGCTGGCGTGAATGTGAGTCCCGAATCAGGAAGCATTGCTGTTATTGTGAAAATGATGCGAGTGTTGTTGCTGGTACCTACTTTGATTTTTTTATCTTTTTATGAATATCGTCTATCGAAGTTACGGACGAGCCGACACCCTTTGGCGAATGTCCCTTGGTTTGCTGTTTTTTTTGTGATGATGATAGGCATCAATTCATTACATATTCTGCCAGCATCCTTTGTTATTTTAATGAATAAAGGAGATCTTTTTTTATTAACCATGGCAATGGCCGCGATCGGAATGGAAACGAATTTAATAAAAATAAAAAAGGTTGGATTGGCACCACTGTATCTGGCAAGTATTTTATTTGTATGGCTAACGGTTGGTGTTTATTTGCTCGTTAAGTTTGTTCTCTAAATCGCACAGAATGGGTGGAGTGTTGCACTATTGTTGGGTACAATCATGTCTCGATTGTGTTTCTGTAGGAGGAATTCTGATGATATCATCTCAAGAGAAAGCAGCTGTCAATCAAAAAATTATTCTTAATGCCTCATGTGAAGAACTCGTGACAGTTGCACTTGCCTCTCATGAAGGCGTGTTAGCATCCAACCAAGCATTGACGGTGACGACGGGTCCGCGTACGGGGCGCTCCCCTAAAGATCGTTTTATTGTGCGCGATGCAGAAACAGATACAACAGTAGATTGGAATACAATTAACCAACCTATTTCTGCCGATTCTTTCTTGAGTATTTGGCAGCGCGCGACGCATTACTTAGAAACGAAGCCTGTATCGTTTGTGTCTTATCTTCAGGTAGGCGCCGAAAAAAAATCAGCTTTGACGGTTAAAGTAATCACGGAGCTCGCGTGGCATGCTTTATTTGTGCGTAATTTATTAATCACACCTGAGGCACCTCATATCACAGATCAACCGTTGCAATGGACCTTGCTTTGCGTGCCGGGCTTTAAAACAGATCCTGCTCGCGATCAGGTGAATAGCGACGCAGCCATTATGATTGATTTTTCTCATAAAAGAGTCCTCATTTGCGGTACGTATTATGCCGGCGAAATGAAGAAATCGATGTTTTCTGTCTTAAACTTTATTTTACCCGCTCACGAAATACTGCCCATGCACTGCGCTGCCAATGTGGGAAAGGATGGTAAAACCGCTTTATTTTTTGGATTGTCCGGCACAGGTAAAACAACATTATCTGCGGATCCGGAGCGCTATTTGATCGGTGATGACGAACACGGCTGGAGCGCTGAAGGCGTATTTAATTTTGAAGGCGGTTGTTACGCCAAATGTATTGATTTGTCACGTGAGCGCGAACCCGTGATCTGGGACGCGATTCGATATGGCACGGTAATGGAAAATGTGGTGTTGAATCCTCAGACGAAAGAGCCGAATTATACGGATTCTCATTTGACGCAAAATACGCGCGCTGCTTATCCGCGCACGTATATTCCGAGTCGCATTGAGAGCAATCAAGCGGGACAGCCGAATGCCGTATTATTCTTAACATGTGATCTCTACGGCGTATTGCCGCCTGTTGCGCGTCTTACAGCAGCGCAAGCCGCCTATTATTTCTTGAGCGGTTATACAGCTCTTGTAGGCAGCACTGAGATGGGTCAAGGAACCGGTATCAAAGAAACGTTTAGCACATGCTTTGGTGCGCCCTTTTTCCCACGGCCCGCTGGTGTCTATGCGGATTTGTTAATGAAGCGCTTAGAGGGTTCTGGCGCAACAGTTTATTTGGTCAATACAGGCTGGACGGGTGGTGCGCATGGTCAAGGCGGTAGTCGTTTCTCGATTCCCACGACCCGTGCAGTGGTGCGTGCGATTGTGAGTGGTGAGTGTCAGCGCGCGGAATATTCATCCGTTCCAGGATTTCATTTTGATATTCCGAAAGCAGTGACGGGCGTTGATAGTAAATTATTGAATCCTGTTGAGGCGTGGTTCAACGAGGAAGCCTACCAAGCGAATGCCCGAATATTGATGGGAAAATTCATTGAGAACTTTAAAAAGTTTGACGTGAATGATGCGATTCGACAGGCCGGGCCGACATCCTTCTTTGTCACCCCGTAAAAATCCCGCTCACAGTCTTCGACAAGAAAAATTCTCGCAGCACCTGTATTTTCTGTTAAGGGAAAGGGGCGGGAGGTAAGGATTTTGCAGGGTGACAGGAGGTTTATTTTATTGAATCCAAACTGACTTCGTTAAGTGCCTGTCCCATGCAATCATTGGCGACATCAGAGAGGGAGTAGCTCGTCTCACCGAACCAACGTTTAATGGCCACAAGTTCACGTCCTCGTAGATAAATATAGAAGGAAAGATAAGCGACATCGAGATCTGTTTTTTGATGAGCGTCAAATAGATACCGTTCAGCATAAGGCAATCGTTTTTTGGATTCTGTTTCGGTGTATTCCGCGATACAACGGGCTGCATCTTCTGCCGTTTCCGCTTCTTCGCAACGGGCTTGAACGTCTGCATAATCTTCAATGCGTTGATTCAAGATAGTATTGAGTTCGTCTTCTTTGAATAGCTCGGACAATCCGCTAGGGACTCGTTCGTCCTCAGCAAATACTTTATTGATAAAATCGGCGACATGGATGCAAATAATGTTTTCATTGAGGTAACGACGAAAAAAAGAAGTGGCAAGGCATGCCCGCTTAAATGAAGTGAGATTAAGATACACTTTTCCATCGCTCAAGATAAAGGTTCCAAGGCGAATCAGCCTATCCTTTTTTTCAAAGAATTGGATGGATTCAAAGTGAACATCATCGCATTCTGCTCGCCAATACCAATTCCAGGAATGAGGCGTCGCATTTCTTTCGATACATTGTAATTGTTCAAGCGCTTGTATGAATTGATTAGAGTTAAGGAGGTCGTAGGTGAGGCGAATGGGTTGATACGCTTCGCCGGTATCAACGGTCAAAAATGGCTTTTGCACCCTCTCAAACATCCTTTTTTCCTCAAGACTGCCTTACTGGCAGCCTTAGTGTATAACAGCATTGCTCTATTGTCAGCGTTGTTGACGACTTATTTTCGAAATGATACCCCCCCCGCTATTGCCTTGTTCCGAGCGTCTTTGTATAGAGGATAGGCTGGGTATTGCTCGATTCCTTTCTAGGCCTTTCTCGATAGCGCGACTGAGTTTATCAGATATTTCAAACATTCCTTCTTTGTCTTCAAGTGATCTAGGGTATATGAAAACAGATTTATCGCTGGTCATGATCATGGCTTATATCCTCACTATTTATCGGGCAGAAACTTACAATAAACTCAGCCCACCTTCTTAAATGCGGATGAGTATATACCGATTGAGATTTTTTTTCATAATCTTTTTACTGGCTTTTTTATTGCTGGATTTATCTCGGGCGTCTGTTAGGCAATATTGTGTTACTTTGTTGTTTTTTTTGACTTTTATTGTACAGCTGATCTAACTGATGAGTCATGAGGATTGCAACGTTTTCTTCTATTTTTCGAATAACATCTGGGTTGACGTCAGCTCTTTGAGAAGCAACGAGTATCCGTCCCAACAGTTGTCTGGGGTCGCAGGCTGTTTTTGAAGACAGTAATTCGAGAAAAGCATGTTTGATAGCCGCCTTACCGCGCTTTGATAAAATATGTTGGGGCGGCAGGACGTTTTGGATGGCGCGACTCAGCGAATCATTTATTTTGTTACGCATACATCTTCCCCTTACTCCCCTCGCATGATTGAAGTATAATCAATGTGTGATCTATGGGTGAGAATAGAGGATAACGTAATGAATGCATTAAAAAATATTTTTTTTAAGCAACGCGGGTTTACCCTGATCGAAGTGATGGTTGTTGTCGTGATTTTGGGTATTTTAGCAGCGATTGTCGTGCCTAAGATTATGAGCCGCCCGGAGCAGGCGAGACTCTTGAAGGTTAAGCAAGATATCATGGCTATTCAAAGCGCATTAGATCTGTATAAATTGGATAACAGCCTTTATCCGACAACAGATCAAGGATTGCAGGCGCTTGTCACGAAACCGACGTCAGATCCTGCTCCCACCAGTTGGAAATCGGATGGATACCTTCATCAATTACCAATGGATCCTTGGAAGCAGCCTTATCAATACATGAATGATGATGACAATTTGCGCATCTTTAGCGTGGGCCCCAAAGGATTGGGGGGTGATTCAGCAATAGGGAATTGGAATATGGATAGTGCGAAATAAAACGACCCGCTATGGGCAATCTATTGCGAAAAAATTCCTCGAAATGCTCACATACTGACATGTATGCTCCCCTTTCTCGTCATTTTTTCGCAATACCTTGCCACATATCTGGCCGTTTTATATAGGGGGCATGAGAGAAAGTGGATATCAAAAAATCTTACGCGAATGGGTTCACCCTGATCGAAGTATTGGTTGTGATTGTGATTATCGCGATTGTGTCAGGGGTTGCGTTATTGACTTTTTCTCATGATCGACAACGGGATTGTGTGCGTGTCGCTGATTCTATCTCACATCTTTTATCATTAGCGGAAACAGACGCGATATTTCATTCGACAACGTTTGGCTTAGTCATTTCATCGAATGGATTTGAAATGCTTCAATATCGAGAAGGGGACGCATCGTGGAAAGCACTGCCCAATCGATATTATCATTTTCATCGATTGGGGTCGGATATTCAACTGACACTCTATATAGACAATAAAAAAGTATCTCTTGGCGGCGCGCCTTCTATTATTATTTCCAGTGACGGTAGCGTGACACCGTTTGTGCTAGGAATAGGTTTAAGTGATGAGTTGCCTTCGTACCAATTAAAAATGGATAGCCATCACGAAATAAGCGCTGGATCATTTCATGAAGAAGAGTAAACAAGTTGGGTTTACTCTCATTGAAGTATTGATTGCTCTAGTCATATTAGCGATTGCATTGACCGCTGTGATGAAGTGCGCCGGACAAGACACAAAGAATGTATTGTATTTAGAGCAAAAAACGATAGCCGGGCTGGTAGGAATGAATGTGATGAACGAAGTGCGCGTCGGTTTGTTGAAGGTGCAATCTGCATCCGGCCCGTTGACAGGTACTTCGATAATGTTGAATAAAGAGTGGAAGTGGGAGGTGTCACTGTCAGAGACACCGCAACCCTCTATCCAAAAAATTAATGTTGATGTGTCATCCAGCACTTCTCAGCAAATGATTCGCTTGTGGGGCTATTTTTATGACGCATCGTAATATTAAGGGGTTCACATTATTAGAGATATTGATCGCAACATTTATTTTTACGATTGTGTCAGTGATTGTTGCGGGTGGTTTGCATAGCATGTTGAACGTGCAGACTGTGGTGAATAAAAAATCTGATGCACTTGCTGAATGGCAAACGGCGTTTTTGCTGTTATCGCGAGATATACAACAAGCCGTTAATCGTCCTGTGACGAATGCAAAAGGAATACCAGAAGAAGCATTTATTGGTGAATCAGAACGCATGACGTTTACGTCAGGCGGTTTTGTGAATCCATTGGAGACGTCACCTCACAGTGCGCTGAGTCGCTTAACTTATTCAACAAAAGAGAGCCAATTGATTCGCACAAAATGGCCGGCCTTAGATGCGGTGTCGACCTCCATTCCTAATGATCGAGTGCTGCTACATGGGGTCACCACGTTTCGCTTGGAATATCTGGACCATCGACGCGTTTTTCAAGCGCGTTGGCCGGTTGAAAATGAAAAAAAAGAAAATGGATTGCTGCCTCTCGCCGTTCGCGTGACGCTGACATTGGAAGGTCGGGGAACCATTAGTCAATTATATCTCGTGCCAGGAAAAACACCCGATGCAGCAGCTCTCTAAGCAAAGAGGCGCCGCGATTATTGTTGCATTATTTGTGATGAGTATTGTCGCCGTGATTTCTGTGATGTTGATGAGTCGGTTATTGATGGATGTGGAGCATACGGCGTTATGGCTGCGTGACGCACAAAATGGTTTTTCGGTGAGTGGTTCCGTGGATTGGGCGCGCGAAACATTGGGCAATGACTGGAGAAGAAGAGTACCAAATCAAGTGATTGATCGCACCCCGATAAAATCTCCGGTGGATCAAGAAAATCATCAATTGATTTCGAGTGAGATCGAAGATGCGCAAGGTCGATTTAATGTGAATAATTTAGTGGATACCAAATCTCAAGAACAATTTGTGAGACTGCTAAAGACAATTGCGCCGACCCTAAGCGATGCGATAGCACAAAATATCACGGACGCCATTTCGAATTGGATCAGTCCGTCAGGTGATAACAAACAAGATGACTATTATGCTAAGTGTCATCCACCCTATCGTGCGGCGCATCGACTGATGGCGAGCATCAGTGAATTACGTTTGGTGCAAGGAATGACACGCGACTTATTTTTGGCCCTTTCGCCTTACGTGACCGCGTTGCCGGAATCATTAACGCCGATCAATATTAACAACGCATCCATTCCCGTTTTGATGAGCTTGGACCCATCTTTTACGCTTGATACAGCCGATGGAATAGTCAAACGAGTCAAGACATTACCCTTTGTGTGCGTCGCGGATTTTGCAGCACTTGATTTTATGAAGACGCATCCCGTTCAAACGGAACGACTCACCGTTGAAAGTCACTATTTTTTAGTGAAAACGAATGTTTTCACTGCTAAACTCGATGATTCAGAAAGAGTATTTTATACCTTAATACAACGAAAAGAGCAGAATGGGCGGTCGGAGCAAATGATGGTATGGCAAAGCATAGGTGTACCATGACCGACAAGCGAATCTTGCTTTATCTGAACGGCAATACAGCGAGCTGGTTTTTGTCTGATAAGAGAGAACAGGGTTTATTCCACGGCGCATTGACCGATGTTGTATTAATGGCAGCAGGATATCCCATCGATGTGATTGTGCCCAGTGAAGATGTGTTGTTAACGTCAGTGTCATTGCCGTCGCTTAACGCGCGACAAATTGCACAAGCGGTGCCTTTTGTCCTGGAAGAGCAATTGATTGATGATGTTCGAGAGCTGCATTTTGTGACAGGAGCGTGTACCCCTCAAGGCATTTTTCCGGTGTTGGTTGTAAGTCGAAATAAAATGAATGAGTGGATCGGATTGTTACAATCCGCCGGGATTCAACCCGTTGCTCTTGTTCCTGATATTGTATTGCTGCCTTTTTCAGAAGATCATTGGACCGTTGCCTGTTTTAAAAATCGTTGCATTGTTCGTACGGGATTGTGTGGCGGTTTTGTTTGTAATCCTATCCATCTCAATCAATTACTCCTGCTGCGGTTGAAAGAAGTGGAGGGTTCGCCTAAGGTGATTGATGTTTATCTGTTTGATGAAGTGGAAGATGTTGCGCTGTCGCTCGAGAGCGTTTCTGTCAATATGATTGATTCAACAAAAAGTGATTTTCTGATTGATTTTGGTCAGGCTAGCGATAGAACGCAATGGATGAATCTATTGCAAGGACTTTATCAATGTAAGCAAAAAATGACAGCATCTCGGTGGTATTGGATGGCTGCGTTCGGGGTATTGGCGCTTTCCGTTTTGTGTGTTTTTGTTAGCAATGGTATATCACTTTTACTTTTTCAGCGTGCGCTGTCCGATACCCAAGATAAAATCTATTCTGTTTATCTACATCAATTTCCTGAAGCAACGACACTGGTCGCACCGCGAGAGCGCATGGAGGAAAAACTGAAACGATTGACTGGGCGCGACCATCCCAATCCTTTTTTAACATTGTTGAGCGCAATGGTGAAGTCACCTACTCCTCGCGGCGTACGGTGGGAAGAAATGCAATTTCAAAATAATCACCTGATTTTAACGGTTTCGGCGACGAACGCTCAAGTGATTGATCAATGGATTAACGCGATACGCGGAACACATCTGAGTGTCCAACAAGAAAAACAAGAAAAATCGGGAGAGACATTGACTGTTCGTTTACATATTACGGGTGCTGTATGAGAGAACGGTGGGCAGCGTTATCGGATCGAGAAAAACAAACCGTGCGCTGGGGCGCCATTGCGCTGGGTATTATTTTAGGGTATTTATTTTGTTGGATGCCGCTTCATGAGAGCGTTATGGCGTCGCGTGAAAGCTTGCTTTCCAATCGGTCGTTGTTGGTGTGGATGCAGCAAACGGATCACCAAATGTCATCATTGACGAGTGCGAGTTCGCGCAAAGGTAGCGCCTCTGATTCGCTTTTAATGCAGGTGCAGGCCAGTGCGCGAGAGAATGGATTGACCTCACTGTCATCATTTCAGCCGCTTGATGATAATACTGTTCAGATCAGTGGGCCTGAGGTAGAATTTGACCGGTTAATAAGTTGGTTGATTAATCAATGGGCAGATCAGGGGCTGGCGGTGTCGCAGGCTTTGGTGACATCAACAGATATGCCAGGGATTGTCTCAGCCAGTATCACATTAAAATATTAAGAGACGTTCTTTATGGCATTGATTCCGGTTGTCTATTATTCCTATCATCCTGCGCTGCATAAACAGGGCGCACCTGTTACGGTCTTTGATGACGCGCTGAGACAGCTCGTGCGCGACATGATTGAAACGATGTACCATGAAAATGGCGTGGGCTTAGCTGCACCTCAAATTGGTATTTCTAAGCAAATTGCAGTCATTGATGTATCCAATGAACGCGATAAACCGTTTTGCATTATCAATCCTGTGATCACAGAAAAAACCGGGCTTGAAATGATGGAGGCGGGTTGTTTGTCTGTGCCAGGAACCTATGATAGCGTGTCGCGTGCAACTTGGGTGAAGGTGCGCGCTCAAAATGAAAACGGTGAGTTTTTTGAGATAGAAGGCGATGGATTGTTGGGGCACTGCTTGCAACACGAGATCGATCATTTGTTCGGAAAATTGTATATCGATTACTTATCTCCGCTTAAGAAGAAAATGCGTTTGAAGCAAATGGAAAAAGCATTGAAGGCGCAGAGGTTTAAGTAATTTTTCTTGTCATCCCCGCGCAGGCGGGGATCCATTTTGTGTTTGGCTAATGCTCGCAAAATAGATGTATCTTGTTACTCCAGCTTGCGTTCCGCAAGCTTTTCTCTGCTAGAGATTTTTGCAAAGTGGGTCCCCGCCTGCGCGGGGATGACAGAATTAATTGGGATACCACATTCTTTTTAATATGCCATCTTTATTAATAAACTGATGCTTCAATGCCCCGGTGACGTGCAGCACAAATGTTGCTATCAATGTATAAGACAACCATTGATGCACAGTGAATAATTGTTCTGACAGATGTTCATTGGGCTTTAATAAAGGGGGCATGACAAAAAGTCCGAAAAAAGACGGGAGACGCCCTTCAGCGGATTTCATTAGCCAGCCGCTGATTGGCATCGTGAATAATAAAATATAAAACATCCATTGTGCTCCGCGCGCCGCTAAGCGTTCTATGCTAGGCAAAAAATCGAGAGAGGGAGTGATATTTTTCAGACGCCATATTAGTCTCGCTGTGATAAATGCCAGTATTAATAACCCCCATTCTTTGTGCCAACCCGATATCATGGTGTGTATTGCGTTGTGAGATCCATACACCATGTATAGACCCATGACCACAAGGCTAATGACCCAGATCGCCATTATCCAGTGAAACAGGATGGCGATTAATCCATAGCGAGTAGCGGTATTTTTTATTTCCATTCTATCTTCTCCCTATCGTATTAACCTATAATTGATCAGAAAGATTTTGGTACCACAGGAGCTATCCTAAAAATATACTGGGAAATTGACACGGAAATGCTAGGAATGTAACGACTTCCATGTTTGGCGAAAACCTTGATAACTCAAACCTGCCTGCGCTTCTCCGTGTTTTTTAACCATCTGGAAATCAGTAGTGATATCGACATTGAGCAATCCATAATTCGTCATCCTGAATCTTGTATATAAGTCTGTGCTCGCGGTTAATGCGGCGAGACCAATACCCCTTCCATTGATGCTTAAGCGGTTCGGGATCACCTATTCCATGAAATGCATCTCTCTCTGTTTCTTTAATGAGATTGTTGATGCGTTTTAATATCTTTTTATCATTTTCCTCCCAAAAAAGATAATCTTCCCAGGCGTGCATTGACCAAACGATCTTCATTCTTCAATCAACTTTTTGACTTTACCCTTCTTTTTCTCAAGCTGTACGATAGCTTGATTAAGCCGTTCTGCATTTTTTATGCTTGCCATGAGATAAGCTGTTTCTTCATAGGATTTGAAATCTTCAAGAGACATCACGACGGCAGGCTTACCTGATTGTCTTGTCACTAATATAGGTCGATGGTTATCATTTACCCTGTCAAATGCTGAAGCTAAATTAGTTCTAAAGCTAGAATAATTCATATTTTCCATTTTGGATCCCTTTGTTATCATTGTACTCATTATTGTACAATGCCAGCTCGCTGTCAAGTATTGCCACCATCTTTTTAAACCTGTCCATATTTCTCTGTATTTTTCAACCATCTAGAAATCAGTGGCTGTATTTTTTCAGGATGATGCTCAGTGATGTCATGAGCGGCATCGGTGACCTTGGGGAATAGGTGAGTATCGCGTATGAAATCGGCGACACGTAGCGAGACATCACCCGTTTGTTGAGTGCCCAATACCTCGCCCGCGCCTCGCAATAGCAAATCGCGTTCTGCAATTTTAAAGCCATCTGTTGTTTCGCGTAAAATATGTAAACGTTCTTTTGCGAGACGCGACAGAGGGGCTTGATACATCAATAGGCAATAACTCATCGTGGTTCCTCGACCAATGCGACCGCGTAATTGATGTAATTGCGCAAGCCCTAAGCGTTCCGCATTTTCGATAATCATGATGCTTGCGTTTGGTACGTCAACGCCCACTTCGATGACGGTTGTTGCCACTAACAATTGTATTTCGTTATTTTTAAATGATTGCATGATCGATTCTTTTGTCAACGAATTCATGCGGCCGTGCAGTAATGCAACTCGGATTTCGGGCAGTGCATTTTTGAGGGCTTCTGCTTTTTTTTCTGCGGCTTCGCATTGCAACACATCGGATTCTTCGATGAGCGTGCAGACCCAATAGGCTTGTCGTCCCGATTGAGCTATTTCTCGAATACGGTTAAGAATATCATCTCGATGAGCATTATCCATCACGCGCGTGACAATCGGTAACCGTCCCGGTGGGAGCTCGTCAATAATAGAGTAATCTAAATCAGCATACAAGCTCATCGCCAGCGTGCGTGGAATGGGTGTTGCTGTCATCACGAGTTGATGCGGGAAATAATTGCCTTGCTTTCCTTTCTCACGCAGATAAGCGCGTTGCGCCACACCAAAGCGATGTTGCTCATCAACTACCATGAGCGCTAAATTTGAAAAAGTGACACCCGCTTGGAAAATGGCTTGAGTACCTATGATGATGTGCGCCTCCCCGTTTTCAATCTGTCGAAGTGTTTTTTGTTTGTCGGATGATTTCATATGGCCTGACAACATGACAACGTTCACACCTAATGACACCATCCATGATTTGAACGTGCGATAATGTTGATCGACGAGTAATTGGGTGGGCGCCAAGAGTGCTGCTTGATAGCCTTCGTTTACGGCAGACAGCATGGCGGTTGCCGCGACAATCGTTTTTCCTGATCCCACATCGCCTTGTACTAGCCGTAACATGGGATAGGGTTTTTTTAAATCCTGCGTAATTTCATCGCTCACCCTTTTTTGTGCTGTGGTAAGCTGAAAGGGCAGTGATTTTAATAGCGTATTAGATAACAGATTAGGTTTTAAAAAAGGGTTGGCGAGATGCGCCTGAAACGATTTTTTTAAACAGTGCAATGCCAATCGATGCGCTAACAATTCTTCTAGTCCGAGACGGGTTTGCGCGCTATGTTTTCGTGTTAATAAAATATCAATAGAGGTATTAGGCGGAGGGCGATGCACGAAAAGCAACGCTTCTTTTAATGTGGGCAAATGGAGTTTTTCAAGAAGAGAAGCAGGTAGCAATTCTTCTAATAGAGCGCCTTTCTCGAGGTGTTGCAGCGCTTGTTTTGTTAATTTTCGCAATGTGAGCTGGCTGAGTCCCTCTGTAGTGGGGTAAATGGGCGTGAGATGTTGATCGATGATCAGAGGGCTTCCGGGTTCAGTGATACTGCATTCAGGATGAATCATTTCCGATCCATTAATGCGTTGTTGCACTTCGCCAAACGCGCGTAAGCGCATGCCGACTTGCAATGGTTTTCCCTGTAGGGCATTCATAAAAAAGAATCGTACGTGCAACGTACCGGTTTCATCGCGAAGTTGACACAATAGTTTTGTACGTCCGACAGGAGGACGTGTGATATCCACAATCTCGCCTTCAATGAGCGCATGATCACCCGCGGATAAAGTGGATATGGCATGGATACGTGTGCGATCTTGATAGCGAGCAGGTAAATGAAACAAGAGATCTTGAATCGTTTCTATATTGATGCGCGTCAAGCATTCAGCGATGCGGGGTCCGACACCCGTTAGCGTTCGACAAGATACTGTATTGAGATCCATAGGGAGCCTAAGCGTTTTGAGATACCATTCTGTGTGAAGTAAAGCGCTTCGTCAATATGAGTTATTTGACAAAACAACGATTTCTGCTTAC
Organism: Legionellales bacterium; assembly: GCA_947478495.1. GTDB lineage: Bacteria > Pseudomonadota > Gammaproteobacteria > DSM-16500 > DSM-16500 > CANJVW01. Next base: position 25,935 of record CANJVW010000003.1, read on the forward strand.
AGTGCAGACTCTTAGCCGAGATGGTGGAATTGGTAGACACGCAAGCTTCAGGTGCTTGTAGGGGTAACCCTGTGGAGGTTCGAGTCCTCTTCCCGGCAGATCTAAGCGGCCCATCTAGTCTCACGCCGGCAGCGAAATTGCAAATACACCTTTTCTGCTCATTCCTATTTTTTGTCATCCCCGCGAAGGCGGGGATCTATTTTGCGCTTGGCTAATGTTGGCGGAATGGATGTATCTTGTTACTCCAGCTTGCGTTCCGCAAGCTTTTCGCTGTTAGAGATTTTTTCAGAATGGATCCCCGCCTGCGCGGGGATGACAGAGTTGTTTAAAAAATCTCACGCAATACAATGGTATCTTTTCGGTCAGGTCCTGTGGAAATGATATCGATAGGCACGCCCGCTATTTCTTGTATGCGTAGCAGATAGCGTTGTGCTTCAGGGGGTAGTGCATCAAATGTCTGAATGCCCACTGTTGATGTTTTCCATCCGGGTAAATCTTCGTAAATAGGTTCGCAGAGCGCGAGCTCGGCTGCATCGGTGGGTGGGATGGTAATTTCTTTTCCGTGTAAGCGGTACGCTGTGCCGATGCGTATTGTATCCAATTCATCGAGTACATCAATTTTCATGATACCCAATCCTGAAAAACTATTGAGCTGAATAGAGCGACGCAAGATGACCATATCTAACCAACCGCATCGTCTCGGACGTCCTGTCACAGAACCAAATTCATTGCCCTTTTTCGCAAGCTGCTCCCCGATATCATCATGTAACTCAGTAGGGAAGGGGCCTGCACCGACGCGCGTTGTGTAGGCTTTCATGATGCCGAGCACTTCATCGAGATAACAGGGTCCAAATCCAGCACCGACGCTCGCAGCGCCCGCGACCGTGTTGGAGGAGGTGACATACGGATACGTCCCGTGATCAATATCGAGCAATGTGCCTTGGGCACCCTCAAAAAGAATAGATTTATTTTCCGCTCTGTAGGCAGCAAGTAATCCAGGGACATCTGCCTTCATGGGTGCCAACTTCGGGACCAGGGATAAAAGATGGTCGCTTAATGCGTGCGGATCAAGGGTGTCAGCGTGATAATAATGTTTTAATACAAAGTTATGGTAGTCTAAAATATCGATTAACTTTTCATGAAAAGATTTTTCAGAAAAAAGATCGCCGAAACGGACTGCACGTCTTGCGACTTTATCTTCATAAGCAGGCCCAATGCCACGACCCGTTGTGCCAATGGCATTTTTGCCTTTTGCTTTTTCACGGGCTTGATCGAGTGCAACGTGATAGGGTAATACGAGCGTGCAAGATTCGCTGATGCGTAAACGCTCAGAGACATTAATGCCGCGCACACTAAGCTCTCCCATTTCTTGCAATAGTGCTTGCGGAGAGAGCGCAACGCCGTTGCCGATAAGGCATTGAACATGAGGGTGCAAAATACCAGATGGGATAAGACGCAGAACGGTTTTTTGTCCATCAATAACAAGTGTGTGTCCTGCATTATGCCCTCCGTGAAAACGGACGACAACAGAGGCTTTTTTCATGAGAATATCGACGATTTTACCTTTACCTTCATCGCCCCATTGTGTGCCGAGAATGACGACATTTTTCCCACGTGCTTGCATGAAAATTCCTAATTCGATTTATTTTGTGTGCTATTACCGCGGAAGAAACTGAAAAATTGTCCTTCCGGTTTTAATACGAATACATCATTCTTATTATTAAAACTATTTCGATAGGCTTCAAGACTGCGATAAAAAGAATAGAAGTTAGGATCTTTACTGTAGGCTTTTGCATAAATAGTTGCTGCTGCTTGGCTTCCTTTCGCGCGAATGTTGGCGGCCTCTGCCAACGCTTTTGCTTTGATGACAGTGACTTCTTTGTCAGCCAATGCCTTGATTTCTTCGGATCGCTCTAAACCGCTCGCGCGTTTCGCTTCAGCAAATTGTTTGCGTTCGGTTGCCATGCGTTTGAAGACAGAATCCATGACATCTTTTGGCAGTGTAATTTGTTGAATGCGGATATCAGATATTGTGATGCCTTGATCTTTCCCTACTTTGCGGGCAAGGTCTCGGATGCTGTTCACCATGGGTGTGCGCTCAGTAGAAATCGCCTGTATCCCCGTGCGTCTGCCGAATTCGGCGCGGACAATATCATTGATGCGTTGTTCTAATAAATTTTCAGCCCACCGTATACTGCCCCCAGTGCTGGTATAAAAAGTGGATAGATTAGTAATGCGCCATTTAGCAAAGTAGTCTACTTGTAGGTAGGTTTGTTCTTTCGTGACGACGGTGAGTGGATGCGATGATGGTGTCGCAAGTGTTTGGATGCGCATATCAAAATATCGTACATCATCAATCAGTGGAATACAAAAGTGAAGTCCGGGGCGTTCCGTGATGGGAGCACCTGAAGAATCAGTGACAATTTTTCCGAGACGCAGAATAAAAGCACTTTGTCCCTCAGCGACGGTGAAGACTGAAAAAGAGCCTAATAGACATAGCACAAAAAAAAGTGCGGCAATCGCATTTCGCTTAATGGGAGTCATGGGTGCTCTCCGACGTATTGTTTTGCTTCATGAGTTTATCGAGAGGAAGATAAGTGACGTTGTTGCCGGCGTTTCCATCCATGACGATTTTACTTGTTTTCTTAAAAATCGATTGCATTGTTTCAAGATACAGTCGCTCTCGCGTGATAGCGGGGGCTTCACTGTATACTGTGGCGATAGCTTGATACTTGGCAACTGCCGCTTGCGCCGTGAGAATAATTTTTTGTTGATCTGCGCTCGCATCCGCTAAAATGCGTGCAGCCACACCTTGTGCAATGGGCACGACTTTGCTGGCATAGGCCGCTGCTTGCTGTATGTAGGTCGCTTTATCTTGATCGGCTCGATTGACATCGCTGAATGCCGCGCGCACTTGATCTGGCGCTTGGACTTTTCGCAATGTCACAGACATGACTTCCAACCCTGCATTGTACGTTCCGAGGACTTGTTTGACGCGTGTCAGGATGCTTTGACTGAGCGTTTCGCGACCCACTGTCAATACATCATCCAATTTCATTTGGCCGACACTATCCGATAGCGCGCTGGATGCAACTGCCGCAATGGTGGCATCCGGTCCGGCCATGTTAAACAAATAGGCGCGTGGATCGCTGATACGGTATTGCACATTGAGTTCGACATTAATTAAATTTTTGGATTGATCAGCGGATGTGCTTACCTGATCGGCTGCAATTAAGTTAGTTCCGGTGGTTTGTCCAGACGATTTCGTAATAAAGTCACCCTTGAGGGAGAATGAGTAAATTTTTTGAGCATTAATGATATATTTTGTTTCAATGAAGCGTGCAAACCAGTGTAGCCCGGGCTGCAATACCTCCGTATATTTTCCAAAGCGCAGCATCACCGCTTCTTCAGCGGGGTTCACAATGAAAAACCCTGACAATATCCATAAAATAATGACAACGCCCGCACCGAGCGCGAATCGTGGCCCTAAGGGGATGCGTGTGCTTGGCGTGACGGCGGATTGCCAAGGGTTACTTGCTTTTTTCGATGAGAAAAAAGCTTGGCATTTTTTAATAAAATCACTCAGCAGTTTATCGAGATCAGGTGGTTTTTGCTCTCTTTTATCTTTCCATGGATCTTGATTATTATTATCTCCACCGGGCGTATTCCACGGCATAGCATTACTCCCGTTAAAATTTGACTTCGAAAACTCATTCTAGTGGCGATTGGCAGTGATAATCAATGGATTATTTACCATTGATAGATAATAGTGCTATAGTAAGCCCTCAACAAGAGCCTGTTGCGATAAGGAAAACAGATATGTATAAACAGACACGGATAGTCTTTCTATTGCTTATGTTTTTCGCGGGCTATGCCCACGCCAACCCCACCGGCGGCATCGTTGTCCCTGGCTCAGGCTCTGCAACCATAGTCAGCTCTCCCAATGCACTCCATATCAATCAATCCACCAACAAAGCCGCCATCCATTGGAACAGTTTTAACATTGCACCCAATGAGACAGTGCAATTCCATCAACCGAGCGTTAACTCAGTCACATTAAATCGGGTAAACCCCGCCCAAGGTATTTCACGTATTCAAGGTCAATTACAATCCAATGGCCAATTGATCTTAATTAATCAAGCCGGTATTGCTTTTGGTAAAGGGGCTATCGTCAATGTCGGTGGCATCATTGCTTCTACCTCAGACATATCCAACAAACACTTTAAGCAGGGCTTTCAATCAGGTCAGTATCAGTTTAACAAAGTCTCTCACTCTGCAGGAGCCTCCGTCACCAATGACGGCACTATCATTGCCGCCGACCATGGTTTGGTGGCGCTCATGGGTTCCTCTGTTTCGAATGCGGGTACCATTCAAGCGGATGGCGGTCATGTCACACTCGCGTCTGGCAATCAATTTGCAGTCGATGTCAGTCAAGATGGACTCGTGAATGTGGTGGTGGATAAAGCCGCAACGCCTGATCTAAAAACAGCAAAGAATAATGATCAGAGTGATGGCAACACCATCAGCCCTCTACTCCTCACCGCTGATGCTGCTGCAACAGTCGTTGATCATGCTATTAACATGAGCGGTCTTATCGAAGCCGACTCCGTCGAACAACATAATGGTGAAATTGTGTTGCTTGGTGGAAAAGACAGTACCGTAACCGTCACAGGGAGCATGAATGCAAGAGGTCTCGAAGACTTACAAACGGGCGGAAAGGTCAGTGTCACCGGCAAAACTGTCTTACTCACCGATCACGCGACCATCAATACAAATGGTGATTCCGGGGGCGGTGAAATCAATATCGGTGGTGATCACAAAGGTCAGGGTCCATTGCAGAATGCGGATATCACGACCGTTGATACTCATGTCAACTTATCAGCGGATGCGATTACGACTGGCAATGGTGGGCAAATCACAATGTACGCAGATCGGGATATCCATGCGAAAGGCACAGCCCGTGCACGAGGCGGTGTACTATCCGGCAAGGGTGGATTGATTGAAACATCGAATCACGAGAAGGGCGGTGCGTGGGATATTAGTAATACGTTTAGCGCTAACGACAACCCTCCTCCATCGGAGCTCGCAAAGCGCGGCGCGGCGATGTGGTTGATAGATCCATACGATATAACGATCAGTAGCTCGAATGCAAATATGGATACTACTAGTTCAACGTATTTTTCAACTGGCACGCCTGCTACGCTGTCTGCGGACTTTTTACATACAGCATTAGTCAGTGGTCCTATCACAGTGACGACATCAGGCGCGTCGCCAGCGGGTACCGAGGCAGGTAATATTACTATTGCAAGTTCTATTGCTGACTGGGCTTCACCTTATTCCCTAACATTGCAGGCGGATCATGACATTACTATTGAAGATGGTGTGAGCATCACGAATTCTGGGTCGGGTGGAATGACATTGCAAGCGGGAGCGAGCATTAACTTCGACAGCACGACCACACCGATTGTGATTGACACGGGTGGCGCACAAAGTTATACGGCAGCGGGTGGTATTATAGTGGATGCGAATGGCGCTACATTAACCAGCGCTAATAGCGATATTGCCTTGAACTCACCTGTTTCAGGAATCGGAGCTCTTTCCTTAACCGGCGGAACCGGTGGTGATCATATCTTTACGGTGACTCCGTCGAGCACTGCATACTTCACGAAATCGCTGAGCGTGACGGGTGATTCAGCTCGCTCAAATACATTACAGCTTAATTCGAATGGTGATATGACGACATGGAACATAGGTGTCAATGACGGAACATTTTATAATCCGTTCATTCCCTTAGGCAATTTTTCAACAATTCAGCATCTGATTGATGCGGGACCAACCCCCCAGTTTAATTGGACCACGAATAACTCAAGCATTGGGAGCGTCGTCGGTGTAGAGCATGATGCAACGGCTAGTATGCCGGCGGTGGCAGGCCCGGTTGTTGCAGACAGTGTGAGTTATACCAATTCGTCAGCAAGCGGCACATTGTCAGTCGGCGGGACGTCGATCGGGATATTTTCAGGCGTGACAACACTGACCGGACCCCTTGGCCTCTCGGTCAATACATTGTATGCGCCATTAGGAAGCGTGGTTGTTTATACCAATGCCCCGATTAATACAATGGGTGTCATCAATGGCTATGTTAACTTTTATAATTTTAGCGTGATACAACAGCAGTCCCCCACCCCTGAGCTTGTTCCGCCCAACATTACTCAGGTGGTAACAAACCCCGCTTCTACTCCAACCGCTCCGCCATTCGCTGCGCCATGGACGAGTCCGGTGAGTGACATTGTATCTCAAGAACAGCGGGAGGATTGGAACCTGCTTGATGGTATCCAGGCGGGTTGTATTTAGCCTGCAATCTCATTACAGTGCTGTCATCATAGTGAGACAAGAGGTATGAATGTCCAGAGATTATGCAAAAAAAATGCCTCACGCTACACGACGAACAAAACAGCGTCGTCAACGGCGATGGATTGTCCTTCTTTTAAGTCTGGCATTGCTCGCTATTTTGTCTCTCGGCTTCAAGCAGTGTCATTCACGATTTCCTCTTTTTAGTGCCCCTGTTCCTTCGCAAGCGGAGGTTAATGCGCAGTTTGATTTTTATCCAGATGGACAGTCTGCACAATCAAAATCGCCGCCGCCGTTAGTCGCAACACATCCATCAGCCGCGCCGCCGCCGATTGAAAAGAAAACAGCGGTTGGCCGATATATCTTGCAACTCGGGACATTCCAGAGCGAAAATGAGGCCTCTGAAATGAGAGTATCGTTGCTGTTGGCTGGCTGGGATGTCAATGTCGTCAGGGGAACAGTCGCAGGTCATGTCCAATATCACGTGCAGCAAGGTCCGTACAATACGCTCGAGTCAGCCAAAGCCGCGCAAAAAATATTAGAGAGCCAAGGGTTGATGAGCGTTATTAAAGAATAGTAGAGCGAGGATTATTTTGGACCAATATCGTGGTACAACCATTTTGTCTGTGCGACGAGAAGGCGTTGTTGTGATTGGCGGTGATGGACAAGTATCGATGGGCTCGACCATCATGAAGGGAAATGCGCGCAAGGTAAGGCGCCTCTATAATGATACAGTGATCGCCGGTTTTGCAGGCGGTACAGCAGATGCATTTACGTTATTCGAACGATTTGAAGCCAAGCTAGAAGTGCATCATGGCAATTTAATACGAGCGGCAGTTGAATTAGCGAAAGATTGGCGCACCGATAAAATGCTTCGACGATTAGAAGCCTTGTTAGTTGTTGCTGATATTAAATCGTCTTTAATTATTACGGGCAACGGGGATGTTATTGAACCGGAGTTTGATGTGATGGCGATTGGGTCCGGCGGCCCATTTGCAAAATCTGCCGCGCTCGCCTTGATGGGTAATACCACATTGGATGCACGCACGATTGTGGAAAAGTCTCTCGCGATTGCAGCAGCGCAGTGTGTTTACACAAACAATCATTTTACCATTGAAGAATTAGCGCGACATTAACGAGAATCAAATGTATGTCAAGCATGACCCCTAAAGAAATTGTGTGTGAGCTGGATAAATACATTGTTGGTCAATCGGCCGCAAAGCGCGCCGTGTCTGTTGCGCTTCGCAATCGGTGGCGTCGTCAACAATTGCCGAAGAGCTTAGCCGCTGAGGTGACACCTAAAAATATTTTAATGATTGGACCAACGGGTGTGGGAAAAACCGAAATTGCACGTCGTCTTGCTAAATTAGCGGATGCGCCTTTCGTTAAAGTGGAAGCGACAAAATTTACCGAGGTGGGTTATGTGGGGCGCGATGTGGATTCGATTATTCGGGATCTAATCGATATGGAAATAAAACGAAAGCATGCGGACGCGATTGAAATAGTCCGTCTTGATGCAGAGCGTGTCGTTGAAGAGCGTATTCTCGATGCATTGCTTCCCGCAGCCGACACTGAAAAGACAGAATCCAAGACGCGCAAGACATTTCGGTCGCGCCTCAGGGCGGGCAAGCTGGATCAGAAAGAGGTGGAGATAGAGATTGCATCGGGTTCAATGGGCGTTGAAATCATGGCGCCTCCTGGCATGGAAGAAATGACGAGCCAACTTAAAGCCATGTTTCAGCAATTATCCAGTGATCGCAAGAAAATGCGAAAATTAAAGATTGCAGATGCACTAAAATGTTTGCGCGAAGAAGAATCGATAAAATTAATTGATACGGAAGAGATAAGAGCAAAGGCATTGGATAACGTTGAACAAAATGGCATTGTATTTTTGGATGAAATGGACAAAATTGTGAAACGCACCGAGCAGGCAGGTGCTGATATATCACGAGAAGGGGTGCAGCGCGATTTATTGCCATTGATTGAAGGGTGTACTGTTTCAACGCGATATGGGATGGTGCGAACGGATCATATATTGTTTATCGCGTCAGGTGCTTTTCATTTTGCAAAACCGTCCGACCTTATTGCTGAGCTACAGGGTCGACTTCCGATTCGTGTGACGCTTAATGCATTAAGCGTTGATGATTTTATTCGTATTTTAACGGAACCGACCGCGTCGTTAACGGAACAATATACCGCTCTTTTAAAAACGGAAGGCGTGGATATTGTTTTCTTGAAAGAGGGTGTTCAACGCATCGCCGAAGTGGCATGGGAAGTGAATGAACGCACAGAAAATATTGGAGCAAGACGTTTGCATACTGTGATGGAAAAATTGTTAGAAGAAGTGTCTTTCGAAGGAAGTGACTTAGTCGATAAAACAGTATCGATCGATGCGCAGTATGTGAATCGGCATTTGCAGAGGATTGCCAAAGACGAAGACTTGAGTCGCTATATTTTATGAATACACCTATCCCACAAGAGATTATTTTGCATAAAATATCGCGCACATTAGAATTGATTTTTGACGATAACACGCGATTTATATTGCCTTACGCGGTTTTGCGCGCGGCATCGACATCTGCTGAGATGCGACACAGCGAGCATCCCATTGCGATCGATCCTCATGTCACCATATTGTCGATTGAGCCTGTTGGGCATTATGCGATTAAGCCCGTTTTTAGCGATGGACATCGCACGGGTATTTATAGTTGGGAGACACTGCATCAGCTAGGGGTACAACATGCAAAAAAATAATGTAGATCGAGAAGCATTAAAAAAAATAGCGGCTATGGCGGCAGTTGATTTCATTGAGAGCGGTTGTGTGATTGGCGTGGGGAGCGGCTCAACCGTGCATTATTTTATTGATGCGCTGAAAACCGTGAAAGGAAAAATCGAAGGAGCGGTCGCGAGCTCTGAAGAATCAGCTCTTCGATTAAAAGCATTATCGATACCGATTATTGATCTGAATAGCGTGAGTGAACTGCCATTGTATGTGGACGGTGCAGATGAAGTGAATCATTACAAGCAAATGATCAAAGGTGGCGGCGGCGCTCTGACGCGAGAGAAGATTATTGCAACTGTCGCGACACATTTTTTGTGTATTGCAGACGAAACGAAGGTGGTGGATTTGTTGGGTGCGTTTCCTGTGGCGATTGAGACGATTCCAATGGCGCGTAGTTTTGTGGCGCGAGCCGTTGTTAAGCTGGGGGGAAATCCCGTGTATCGACAGGGTTTTGTGACTGACAATGGTAATGTGATCATCGATGCGTATTTTTCTAAAATAGTTGACCCAAAAGCACTCGAAGAAAGATTGAATCAAATAGAAGGCGTTGTCGCTAACGGTATTTTTGCAAAGCGCGGAGCTGATACGGTATTATTAGGTACAGCATCAGGTGTTATTAAAAAATAAGAGGCGATTTTTATGTACGTTGTTAAAAAGCGATTTGGTCGATCTGAAACGACCGTTCAAGAATTCCTCGATGAGAAAAATGCAGAGCATTTTATTGTAGAGAAGCTGCGAGAAGATGAGCGATTTAAAATAAAAGACGCAATCTATTGTTTATATGAAGGGGCTGATTTGCATCGAGAATTTACTCAAAAAGATATTCCTGCATCGACGGGGAGCGCGGCAGGTGCACCGATCAGTGGCGGCCAGGGGCAGGGTCAAGGCCAAGTATTTAATCCCTCTCCCTTAAACATGAAGCTTACTCCAGGCGGTATGCAGAATAATTGGAAAGATGTGCCTAAAATGGATGATGATGAAAAATAAGTAGTCACTACTTATCGCAACCTTAATGAGCAACTCATTATGTTATGCAGGTTGGCGGCGCTCCTGCTTTTGCTACTTGATTTGTAGTCACATTAGGACTACAATGATTGTACTAGCCTTGGAGGAATGATGATGCGTGTGACTGCTGATACCTATGTTCGTGCCCGAATTGATGCTGTTACTAAAAAACGTGCAGCGAATGCATTAGAAGCAATGGGACTTTCTATCTCTGATGCCATACGTTTATTGATGTTGCGTGTTTCAGATGAGCAGCGTTTTCCCTTTGAGATTAAAGCACCCAATGCGCATACAAAAAAAGCGATCGCTGAACTTGAATCGGGGAAGGGCAAGCGATTGAAAAATATTAAAATGCTTATGGAAGATTTAAATGAGGACGATTGAGCGATCAACTCTATTCAAGCGTGATTATAAGCGTGTTAAATGGATGCCACGCTATCGCAAAGATGTAGATTTGTTGCTTTCTGATATTCTGTGTTTTTTATTGTCTGATCAAGTCATGCCAGAAAAATACCATGACCATTCTTTAAGTGGTAACTGGGATGGATATCGCGAGTGTCATCTTAAGCCGAACTTGCTGTTAATCTACAAAAAAATAGATAAACATGTGCTACGCCTTGCAAGACTGGGGTCTCATAGTGAATTATTCAACTAAAAATAAAGGACGCAATGGATATTTTCATCGGGATTGATGGGGGCGGTACAAAAACCGCGGTGCGCATTGAAAATGCAGCAGGCGATCTCTTGGGTGAGTCGGTCGCAGGGCCCGCTAATATTCGTTTGTCAGTGGATGATGCGTGGCAGTCCATTTATCACGGGGTGACATCTGTTTTGAAGCAACATGATCTATCGTTAGATCAGTCGCATCATCGTTTTCACGGTGGTTTTGGGTTGGCAGGGATTGAAATTGAGTCGGCACTCCATCATTTTTCTTCTCGAACCCATCTTTTTGCAAGCGTTAAAATACAATCCGATGCACATGTGGCCTGTCTCGGCGCACATGACAATCAGGATGGCGCTATTATTATTGTAGGGACGGGTGCTGTTGGGTATAAAATAGAAAAAGGAAAGACAGAGCGCGTGAGCGGATGGGGTTTTCCGCATGACGATCAAGGAAGTGGTGCGCGAATAGGGCTTTCCGCCGTTGAATTGACATTGCAGTGTCTCGATAAGCGAATCGATACCCACTCTTCCATGACCGAAAATCTTTTCAACTCTTTTGATCGAGACCGAAAAAAATTAGTCGCATGGGCAAATCAAGCCACATCATCCGATTTTTCAACGCTAGCACGCTTCGTGATTGAAGCGACGAATGATCCGTTGGCGGTGAGCATTATGAGAGACGCCGCTGAGGCGGCTGATCGGATGTATCATGCATTAACACAATTATCTGACCGCGATGATTTACCTTGTTGTTTGTTGGGAGGGCTTTCATCTTTTGTTGAGCCGTATATCAGCGAACCGTTACGTTCTTGTTTAAAGTCAAAAAAACACGATGCAGCAGTCGGCGCTATTCTAATGATACGAAATCAGTTTTTAAAAGGATAATATAATGGATTTAGCGATATCCGGATTAGCGGTTTATACAGAGAAGGGTGTTTTGTCTCATGCGACAGTGACCGTTCAATCGGGGTTGATTCATTTGATCAGTGAGGATGCTGTTGCGTCTACAGAGAATGCACATCATTTTCCATCGAGCTATCATTTAGTACCGGGTTTTATTGATATGCATGTTCATGGCGCGAACGGGGCGGATGTAATGGATGCAACACTCATGTCGCTTGATGCGCTTTCGACAGCATTAGCGCGCGAAGGAACAACTGCTTTTTTAGCAACGACGATGACAGCAGACAAGGATGCCATCCAGAAAGCGTTAGTGAATGTATGTAATTATATAAACCAAGATCAAAAAATGGGCGCGGAAATTGTAGGCGCGCATTTAGAAGGGCCTTTTATCTCGCCGAAAAAAGTGGGCGCGCAGTCTGGCCAGCATCTCTTATTGCCAGACATGGATTTAATCAATCAATGGCAGAAACGATCAAATAATGCGATTAAGCTTGTCACGCTTGCGCCTGAGTTAGAAAATAGCGATGCGTTTATTCGCGCACTTCGCGAAAAAAATATTGTGATATCGATAGGCCATACCGATGCGACCTATGAAGAGACAGCGGATGCAATTCACTTAGGTGCTCATTACGCGACGCATTTATTTAATGCGATGCGCGGAATACATCATCGTGAACCAGGTGTGGTAACGGCTGCTCTATTATCAAAAGACGTGTCGACTGAAATCATTGTTGATCGCAATCATTTACATGCGGCGATCGTTCAATTGATTTATGCGATGAAGGGATCAGAAAAGACAGTGCTGGTGACCGATTCCATGCGCGCCAAATGCTTGGGTGATGGGCAATACGATTTGGGCGGACAAGATGTGCACGTTGAAAATCATGTCGCGCGATTGCCCAATGGTACGTTGGCGGGTAGTACGCTCACAATGTCTCAGGCTATAAAAAATATGATGACAATAACCGATTGTACGTTGCGTGATTGTATTAAAATGACCTCTGAAAATCCGGCTAAAATGCTTAATCTGTTTTCTAAGAAGGGCAGTATTGCGCCGAGTAAAGACGCTGATTTGGTTGTGTTGGATGATCATTTGAATGTGGTGCTGACCGTTCGTGGCGGACATATTGTTTATCAAAAACAATAAATCTGTCGTCTCCCTTCCTCTGCTGTTATCTCCGCAGCTGTCATCCCCGCGCAGGCGGGGACCCATGATTCGCAACATCTGTGAACAGAACAATAAAAAATTCTTTGAAATAGTCTGTTTATCAAGACAGGCGGCAATTGATAGCCATTTTCAGAATGGGTCCCCGCCTGCGCGGGGATGACAGCTGCGGAGATAACAGCAGAGGGAGTGGGGACGACAAAATGAGGCGCAGGAGTTTTACTCCACTGTGACCGACTTCGCCAAATTCCGCGGTTGATCCACATCGGTGCCCTTTGCAATGGCAACATGATAAGACAGCAGCTGTAGTGGAATAGTGTAGACGATCGGCGCGAGGATCTTATCGACAGTTGGCATTTCAATAATATGAATATCGTTGTCGGTTGATTTAACGGTATCGGTGAAGACATAGAGTTCGCCGCCTCGAGCGCGTACTTCATGCAAATTCGATTTAAGTTTTTCAAGTAAATCATCATTCGGCGCAATCGCAATCACCGGCATATTCTTATCAACCAGCGCAAGCGGGCCGTGTTTGAGTTCGCCGGCAGGGTAGCCTTCAGCGTGAATATAGGAAATTTCTTTTAATTTTAATGCGCCTTCAAGTGCGATCGGGTAAAGCGCGCCTCGTCCTAAAAATAACGCATGGTGCTTATCGACGAATTGCTCTGACAATTGCTTAATGATCGGGTCGAGCGTGAGCGTTTTTTCTAATGCAGCAGGCAAATGACGCAATGCAGTAATGATATGTTGTTCTGCGTCAGGCGATAATGCATGATGCTTGCCGAGCGCAACAGTTAAAAGTAACAAAGCCGTTAATTGGGCGGTGAATGTTTTGGTGGCAGCGACGCCTATTTCAATGCCAGCTCGAATCATAAAGTAATGATCGGATTCGCGCACGAGAGAGCTTTCCAGGGTATTTCCAATGGTCAGTGTACTGAGATAGCCAATTTTTTTCGCGAGGCGTAGCGCGGCTAATGTATCAGCGGTTTCACCCGATTGTGATAGCGTGACAAATAAACTGTTTTTGGGCACGACCATTTCTCGATATCGAAATTCACTGGCAATCTCAATAGAGCAGGGAATGCCCGCGAGGGATTCTATCCAGTAACGTGCAACAAGTGCGGCGTGATAACTTGTACCGCACGCGATAATTTGTACGTGCTCTGTTTTTGCAAAGATCGCTGCTGCAGATAACCCAAATGCGCTATCTAACAATTTTTTTTCGCTTAAACGGCCTTCTAAATTGGAAATGATGGCTTGAGGTTGCTCGTAAATTTCTTTGCACATGTAATGTCGAAATGAGCCCTTATCCATTGCCTCAATACCCGATGTAATGTGATGCAATGCGCGATTAACCGATTGGCGGTCGGCATCATATAGATTAACAGAGGTGGTTGTCACATGCGCCACATCACCTTCTTCGAGATAGATAAAGTCTTGCGTAACAGAGAGCAATGCGAGCGGATCAGAAGCAGCAAAATTTTCATTTTCTCCAAGACCAATCACTATAGGGCATCCGTGTCGCACAGCGATAAATTGTCCAGGGAAGCGCGCATTGACAATGCCAAGCGCATAGGCGCCTTTCAGTTGAGCAATCGTTTTTTGTGTTGCTCTGAGAAAGTCAGGATCATTTTTTAAATGGAAATGCAATAAATGAACGACGGTCTCAGAATCTGTCTCCGATTGAAATGTGTAGCCTTTTTCTTTGAGAAAATGTCTGAGCGTATCATGGTTCTCAATGATGCCATTGTGAACGAGCGCAATATCATTTCCTGAGGTTAATGGATGTGCATTTTTTTCAGATGGGACACCATGTGTTGCCCATCGTGTATGTGCAATGCCTGTTTCGCCATGCGTCGCAGATGTGTTAACCAATCTTTCTAATTCACCTACTTTTCCGAGGGTGCGAATGCGTTGTAATGTTTGTGCCGCATCAATGAGTGCGATACCCGCTGAATCATAGCCTCGATATTCGAGTCGTTTTAATCCCTCGATAAGAATTGATTTAATATCACGCTTCGCCGTAGCGCATATAATTCCACACATGTTATTCTCCTATGCCTGCTTTTTTTTTCTTTTCCAATTTTTTATCGTTTTTTGTTCTGCTCTCGACAGCGTCAATTGATCTGCCGGTGCATCGTGCGCAAGGCATGAGGCTGCGCCAATCGTCGCATGGTCTCCGATCGTGAGGGGTGCGACAAGTGTGCTATGTGCGCCGACAAATACATCATTTCCGATAGTGGTTTTATGTTTGTTCGCGCCATCGTAATTGCACGTAATGGTGCCGGCACCGATATTGGTTTTCTCTCCAATCTCACTATCGCCGATATAGCCAACATGATGAATTTTGGTATAGGCACCGACGCGACTGTTTTTGATTTCGCTAAAATTTCCAATTTGTGCGTGAGACGCGATATCTGTGCCTGGACGAATGCGCGCAAATGGCCCGATAGTGACGTATTCTGCGATGGTTGCACCATCAATGATGGAGAAGGGTTCAATGATGACGTGATCGCCGAGTGTGACATTCCGCAAGATACTGTTTGCGCCAATTTTACAATGATTGCCTATTGTGACACAGCCTTCAATGATTACATTGATATCGATTGTGACATCAGAGCCTGCGATCAATTCGCCACGCATATCAAATCGATGAGGATCATAAAAGGCCACGCCTTGCTGCATGAGTTTTTCAGCAATTTTATATTGATAAAATCGCTCGAGAGAACTGAGCTGCGCGCGATCGTTAACGCCAGCTATTTCTATCGGATAAAAGGGCTGCTGACCTCTTACAGCCATTTTTTCTTTTGTTGCCACCTGAATGATATCAGTTAAGTAAAATTCTTTTTGCGCATTATGCTTCGTTAAGCGAGGTAATTCTTTTTTGAGAAAGTCGGCAGGAATCAGGTAAATACCCGCATTGATCTCCTGGATCGCGCGTTGTGTTGGGCTCGCGTCTTTTTCTTCAATGATGCCAGTAATATGCTGATGATCATCTCGAAGAATACGTCCAAAGCCAGAGGGGTCTGAAAAAATAGAGGTAATCATACCAATGTCATGGAGAGGCGTATTGTTTATTAATGCGATGAGCGTGTCAGAAGAGATGAGCGGTACATCGCCGCATAATATCAGCACTCTATTGTGATCAGGAATATGGGGTAATGTTTGTTGTGCGGCTGATCCTGTGCCTAACTGTTCTTTTTGTTCAATCCATGTGACAGGCGCATCAGATAGTATCGTTTTTATTTTATGACCTTGAAACCCAATGACAACCAAGGGGGGTTGAGAAGGCTGTAGTGTGAGCGCTGTATCAATGACATGCCTTAATAACGGTTTCCCTCCCAACAGATGCAATACTTTGGGGATGGATGAATGCATGCGTTTTCCCTTCCCGGCGGCAAGTATGACAATGCTGAGAGGGTGTAAAGCATCCTGTTTCATGAAGGGGTTCCTATGTCACTTGCGCTACGGGTCAGTGCGTCAATATAGGGTTTGAGTCGTGCATAATGCAAGCGGTCAATGCATAGAAAAGTCATTTTTTCCATTTTGTCACCAATCGCATCAATCATGACAGACTGTTGATGCAGAGGTCTTGCGATGCCTGTTTCATTGAGGATGAGAATAGGATCCGCATCGGTGGCGTACGATTCCAGTGGTGTTTCAATTAAGGTGAGCTGCCAATCAGGAATGGCGTGCTCCGCCTTTAATGCAGATAACGATTGTTTTATCTGTGCGACATCCATGGGCTCAATATAAATAATGTGAGGGATCTGTCGGAGATAGAGTTGTTTTGCGATTTGAACGATAGGAAGAGATTCGTCTTTTTTAGCGAGCTGTTTGATGACGAATACGATATCGTTATCGGATAATTCTTTAAAGAGAGGGTAATTTTGTTGAATAAAGTCGATTTTCTTAGATTGGTCCGTTTGGTTAAACACATAGGTTTTTGATAAAAAGATACCGAGCGCGGTGCCAGCAATATCCGGAAAATCATGAATGTGTTGCGAGAGCAGGGATAGCATTTGAATGAGTAGCGATTCGAGCGCTAGCGTTTTTTGGTTGAAATAAATATTGTGTCGCATGAGGCGTCTTGCCATTAAATAATGTTCTACGACACCGATTCCTTTGTGGGTGAGACCTAATCGTGCTTCTCCCGTCGATGATTGAGCAACCACCATGGAATTAAGCATCCAACGAAAATCAAATTGACCATAGCTGACACCACAGAAGTGACTGTCTCGCAACAAATAGTCGAGACGATCTGCATCCAGCTGAGAAGAGACAATATCAGCAAGCAATCGCTTGACAGGGGATTGATGCATAATCATTTTTTCAATGAGGGCGAACTTCTCATCATTCAGTGGGTGCATTGGATTGCGTTGATTATAACTTAAGAAAAAATCTTTCTGTTTGTATTCGTTTAAAAAAAACGGTGTCCAATCTTCATGAGAGATGCTTTTGTTCGTAAAAATATTTTCGAAGGTATGGGAAAAGGGACCGTGTCCAATATCATGAAGTAAACAGGCGATCATTACGGCTTGACGCTCTTCAACGGGCAATTGAATGTGCGCACTGATCAATCCTGCAACATACGCGCAGCCGAGTGAATGATTAAAACGGGTATGAACTGCACCCGGGAAGATGCTGTCGCTGAGACCTAATTGCTTAATGTGTCGAAGACGCTGAAAAGGGGTGCTATCAATAAAGGGTTTGAGCCAGTTGTTTTCATCACGAGTAAATTGCATCGTGCCGTGAACGGGGTCTTTGATGACGTGGGTCATATTTTCATTGTACATGCGTGCAATCCCGGTAGCGTGGCTGATGCTTTATGCTATGATAAACCGGGTAAGAGGAAAGTACGATCATTAATTTTGGGAAGAAAAGAGGCTGTGATGATAAAAAAGCGGGGATTGGGTCGATCATTAGATGCGCTGTTAACGGGATCATCCGTTGTGACAGCGGTGATGGATGCACCGCTCCTTGAGCAGGATGATGAACTTCGACAGCTGTCAGTTGACTTACTCCAAAGCGGTCAATACCAGCCTAGACGTGATATGAATCCAGAAACGTTAGAAGAGCTCGCTGATTCGATTCGCGCTCAAGGCCTGATTCAGCCTATTTTGGTGCGACCTCTCGCGGGCAATGGGCGCTATGAAATTATTGCAGGTGAACGACGTTGGCGAGCGGCGCAGCTCGCCGGTCTCCTGCACATTCCGGCTGTTGTGAGACATATCCCTGATCAAACCGCCCTCTCGATGGCTCTCATTGAAAATATTCAGCGTGAAGATTTAAACCCCATAGAAGAAGCGATAGCGCTTGATCGATTATTAACCGAATTTTCAATGACACATGAACAAGTTGCTGAATCCATTGGCCGATCCCGCGCGAGTGTCACGAACTTACTTCGTTTGTTGAGCCTAACGGATGAAGTGAAGCTGTTATTAGAGCATGGCGATTTGGATATGGGGCATGCGCGGGCGCTATTAACATTGGCGCCGAATCAACAGATTGAAATCGCACAAAAAATTATCAATAATGGGTTGTCTGTTCGCGGGGCTGAAGAGCTTGTGCGCCGAGCGCAACAAGCAGCCCCGTCTGCTCCTGCTCCAAGACCCATTGACCCTGATGTCGAGCGATTGCAGAAGTCATTAACAGAACGCTTGAAATTGTCTGTCGTGATTCAACACACAGCACAGGGTAAGGGCAAGTTGTTGATTCATTACAAAGATATTGCAGAATTAGATAATTTGTTGGCTGCGCTGCCATAAATCGTAACACCTCCTATATCGCTTTGTTATATCGCAGCACGCGTCGACCGGGGTTGTCTTTATTTTTAAAAATGCCTATTTTTAAAAATAAAGACAACCCCGATCCTGCTAGCGTTTCGTATCGGAGGTCTTAGTGATGCGTACGGTGGATACTGCATTATGCAATCCGATACTCCGCGGTCAACATCATTGGGACAGTAATGCCTGAATTATGCGCGCCAAGCGACCCATTCGAGTAATGAAACGCACTGAATAGAATAGAGAGGGCCTGCGTCTTTCCGACCGTCGCACCCAGCCCTACTTGATCTTGAAAAGCGAAATGCATGCCCAACTGTTGGTTGTCGATGACAGTCTTAGAAAGATAGCTGGGCCCAATGCCGACATTAAAAAAAGGTGAGAAGTAAGGGTTGGTTGCAAAGTAATATCGTAAGATAGGAGTGACTGCGATAATATTCAGCTCATGATTGGGCATGTTTTCAGAGATCCACCAGTGCGCTATCGATGCATCAAAATAAATATGCACGTGTTTCCATTTTAACGATTCTGGTTGATCCCAGGTTGAGAATCGATAGGTGTGCAAATTTTCAGGATCTTTAGAAATCAGTATGTTGGAGAATGAGAGACCTGTTTCAGCGCTGGATACAGCGGAAAACAGGCACCATAAAATAACAAAAAAAATCCTTTTTAGACTGATCATGACCATTCCATTGTTGCAGACTCCCGTGATGGTATCACGGTCGATGGGTGTCGAGAAGAGCGAGGGCAGGGGCCAGCCAAGGGGTGAAGTGCTGCGGATTTTTTTCAAGCTCTTGATTTAAGTCAGGTAGCGTTATCCATCGATACGCTTGGACTTCTTCGGGGTTGGGTTGGCAAATTTTCTGGATTGCGCGACCGATTAAGACATGGTCTATTTCGTTTTCGATAAGACCATTGTCAAAATGCGCAATGTAATGAAAAGAACCTATATTTTTCAATGGGATATCAATACCCATCTCTTGCTTTAATCGTCTGTTGCCTGCGACTAAAATGGCTTCATCAGGAAAGGGATGAGAGCAGCATGTATTGGTCCAAAGGCCGGATGAGTGGTATTTATTCATAGCACGTTGCTGCAAGAGTAATTCGTTCTGGCAGAAGATGAACACCGAAAAGGCGCGATGACACAAGCCTGCTTGGTGTGCTTGGAGTTTTTCGGCGGTGCCAATCGGCCGATCTGTTTGGTCAACCAAAATGACACGCGCTTTGCTGCTCTGGTCTATTGCTGCCATGGGGCATTTTCCAGTAGAATTGAGTCACTTTTATATCATAAATCCTGAATGGAAATAAATAGATTATGGTTAGCGCAAAAAAAGATCAGTTTGCTGCCATCCCCCTTCGTTGGGTGGGTCCTGTCAGCATTACAGGTCCTGAGGTGAATGCGACTGTTTCCATTCCGCTCGCAACATTCGAAACCCCATTGTGGCCCTCTGTTCAACGAGGAGCCGACGTATGCTCTGCGGCGGGGGGCATTTCAGCCATGGTGATGGATGAGCGGATGACGCGATCTGTTGTGCTTCAGGCAGATACGATGATGATCGCAGCAAGCGCTATCGTTAAAATTAAACAACAACAAGACACATTCCAATCGATCATTGCTGAGACCAGTCGCTATGCTCGTTTGTTGGATATTCATACGCAGATCGTGGGCAATCTCATTTATTTGCGTTTCGAGTTTGATACAGGAGATGCCGCTGGACATAACATGTCGACATTGGCAGCGGAACGTTTATTAGAGTGGATTGTATCAACGTTTCCTGAGCTTCAATATGTGTCTATCTCAGGTAATTATTGTGCAGATAAAAAAGTGTCTGCCGTCAATGGGATATTGGGCCGAGGGAAATATGTAGTGGCTGAAGTCTCCATCTCGCGAGATCTGTGCAAGCAAGCGTTAAGAACGACGCCTGAAAAAATAGTGGAATTGAACATTAAGAAAAATTTCGTAGGAGGGGTATTAGCAGGCAGCCTTCGGACGGCGAATGCGCATTTTGCTAATATGTTACTTGGTTTTTATTTAGCAACGGGCCAGGATGCAGCTAATATTATCGAAGGTTCGCAGGGGATGGTTTATGCAGAGGTACGAAAAGATCATTTATACTTTAGCGTCACACTGCCCAATGTGATCGTAGGGACCGTCGGGAATGGAAAAGCACTTGATTTTGTGAAACATAATTTAGGTGAGCTAGGGTGCTCGGAAAAGCGTGCAGTCGGTGCGAATGCAAGGCGTTTAGCGATCATCGCAGGGAGTGCGGTGCTTTGTGGCGAGCTATCGTTGTTGGCTGCGCAAACCAACCCACGTGAGTTGATGCGCAGCCATCTCACTTTGGAGCGCAAATGAGAGAAACCATCATACCGGTCGGCATTGATACATTATCCATTTATGCATCGCCTTTTGCGTTAGATCTTATGTCGCTGGCTAGAGCTCGCTCAGTTGATCCTGAAAAATATCTAAGTGGCTTAGGGCAGCACTATATGGGAGTGCCTGCACCGGATGAAGATATTGTGACAATGGGTGCGGCAGCAGCGGTTGAGGCGCTACGTGGTATCGATATCCAATCGATTGAAATGGTATTGTTTGCGACAGAATCTGGCATTGATCAATCTAAATCGGCGGGCATTTATGTTCACGATTTATTGGGTTTACCTCAGCGCTGTCGTGTGGTTGAATTAAAACAAGCGTGTTATAGCGCAACCGCGGCATTGCAGCTCGCGCTTCCTTTTTTAACGATGTATCCTGATAAAAAAATATTGTTGATTGCATCAGACATTGCGCGATACGGCTTTAATACACCGGGCGAGTCATCGCAAGGGTGTGGAGCTGTCGCGATGGTATTATCCGCTTATCCACGGATTGTCGCCTTTGAACCAGAGTACGGTGTGGTGACTGAAAATGTCATGGATTTTTGGCGCCCCAATTATTCAGATGCAGCATTTGTTGAGGGAAAATATTCGAGTCGCTTGTATTTGCATTTATTAGAAAAAACATGGCAGCAATATCACGCATTATCTCAGCGTGTTTTATCCGACCATGATTATTTTTGCTATCATGCGTCTGTCCCAAGACTGGTTGAAAAAGCGCACCAGCATTTATTAAAAGTGAATGGTCTAGACAAGTTGTCGAGCAGTCTTTTGACCGAGCAAATTGAAGCATCGCTGCATTATGGCCGACAGATGGGAAATAGCTATACGGCTTCTTTGTATGTGGGGCTTGCCTCTCTCCTGGATTTAATCGAGCAAGATATGCAAGGGAAGCGAATTGGTTTTTACAGCTACGGTTCAGGATGTGTAGCAGAATTTTTCAGTGGTGTTGTGCAGTCGGGCTATCGAGAGCAATTGAACACGAAAGCGCACCAATTATTATTTTCTGATCGCACCATTCTAACCTATCCTGAATATGAGTCATTTTATACATTTTTGTACCCACAAGATGGCAGCTCAATGGATATGCCGATTCATCAAATCAGTGGATTTCGATTAGCCGCTATTCGTGATCATAAGCGGATTTATGAGGCCCTCTAGCGGTACTGCTCCCGGGAAAATTATTTTGTCGGGCGAACATGCGGTGGTGTATGGCGCTCCTGCGCTTGTTATGGCGGTTAATCGTTACATGACAGCAACCATTTCATCGTTGAAAGGTGATGATTTTGTTTTTCATGATGTTAATGCTAATACTTTTTATTCTATCGGCGCAGATCAATTGGATGCACTCAAGGCGCGCATTCAGAATGATTATCATTCTTTCTTGAAAGGCCGGTGTTCTATCTGTGATGTATTAAAAACACCTGTTGAATTAGCCCAATTTACATTGAGTACTTTTTTAGAAGCCGTTTCTTTGGATTTTCTATCAGGTATTCAATTAGATGTGCAATCTACGATTCCTGTTGGGGCAGGCATGGGATCATCAGCTGCTTTGATTTTAAGTATTTTGAAAGCGATGATGCAATATACAAATGTTTCTTTATCTGACGAAAAGCTATTTGAATTAGCATTGGGTGCGGAAAATAGGCAGCATGGTTTATCGAGCGGGTTAGATTTAAGAGCTATTCTACAAGGTGGATTGATGTTAGTAGGGTTAGGTAGGGTGGGCAAAGCGCTCTTTGCATGCCCACCACCACGCATAGAAATGGTGGGCACGCAAACAGCGCTTTGCCCACCCTACATTGTTTATACGGGTGTTCCTGAGAGCGCCACTGGCGAGTGCGTTCAATTGGTATCTCCCTATTTCAAAGATCAAAACAGAGTAGAGGCTTTTTCGGCAGTGACCATCGCAATGGAAAAAGCGTTAGAAGAAAATAA
The DNA here is from genome assembly GCA_947478495.1 of Legionellales bacterium. Classification (GTDB taxonomy): domain Bacteria; phylum Pseudomonadota; class Gammaproteobacteria; order DSM-16500; family DSM-16500; genus CANJVW01. Next base: position 48,898 of record CANJVW010000003.1, read on the forward strand.
TCTCGTCTCATTGCATGAATGCATCAGAGAAAATAATCAATTATTGCATCAGATTGGTGTTGTGCCGGAAACAGTACAACGATTTATTTCTGACATAGAAAGTATAGGTGGCGCGGCTAAAATTTGTGGCGCTGGTGCGGTGAAGGGAGATCACGCAGGGATGGTATGGGTGGTGTGTGAGGATACAGCCGCCTGGAAAAAAATAGCAGAAAAATATTCTTATGAGGTATTGTCGCTGAATATCGAATCGCGTGGTGTCTATGCAAGTTAAAGCGTCAGCACCGGGGAGCGTGATGTTGCTAGGCGAACATGCCGTACTGGATGGCGGCAATGCATTAGTGTGCGCGATTGATCAGCGCATTGAAGTCATATTATCGCCTCGCTTTGATTTGACGATTGACATTATCTCAAGCTTGGGCCGGTATGAAACCTGTATTACACATATTGATGTTGCCCCTCCCTTTCAATTTGTGTTGGAAACCATTAAACACTATCAGCCTCACTTGACACAGGGTTTTACGCTGACGATCACATCGGGGTTTTCGGAAAAACTGGGACTCGGTTCATCCGCCGCCGTGACGGTGGCAACGCTATCCGCTCTGTTGCGTTTTTTAAATAAGTTTGTTGACCATTCTGATTTAATCAAACAAGCCACTCGCATTATTCAATCCGTTCAAGGGTTGGGTTCGGGTGCGGATGTGGCAGCGTCGGTGTTGGGCGGAATGGTGGATTATCGCCAAACACCTTTTCATGCTGAAAAATTACTATTTACTTATCCTATTACGTTAGTGTATTCGGGTTTTAAAACGCCAACACCCATTGTCGTAAACCAGGTGAGAGCGCTTTTTTCAAAGAATCTTGATGACTTTGAAAAAATAAAAAAAGAAATCAACTTATGTGCTGTCAACGGCATCCAGATGGCGCGGGATAATAATCCGACTGAATTGGGTCAGGCGATGACAGCTCAGCAACACTGGATGAACGCATTGGGAGTTAATACGCCTTTATTGCAATCGATTGTCGATGAATTGCAAAGCAACACGGAGATCAAAGGTGCCAAGATATCGGGATCGGGTTTGGGGGACTGTATTGTTGGGTTGGGGAGAATGACGAAATCGGAATGGTTGGCTTGTCATCCTGAGCGAAGCGAAGGATCGTGCTCCAATGAAGAGATCCTTCGCTTCGCTAAGGATGACAATATGGGAACGTATATAGCTGTTCAGATGACAACTCAAGGGGTGATGTGTGAATAAACAGGATGTGGTGAATGTCATTTTATCGGATCGAAAAAATGGGATGGCGAGCACAACACCGGTGACGGCGTTTGCTCCCACCAATATTGCGTTATGCAAATATTGGGGGAAGCGCGATGTCGAATTAAATCTACCTGTTACATCTAGTCTTTCGGTGTCGCTTGGAAAAAAAGGCGCGAGCACCACACTGAGTGTGATCGAAGGCGCTGCAGATAAAGCGATACTGAATCATCAGTCTGTTGACACCGCATCGGATTTTTATAAAAGATTAGTGCATTTTTTAGATTTATTTCGCATCGACCCTCGAATGCGTTTTTGTGTAGATATTGAAAGCAATATTCCGATTGCGGCGGGACTTGCATCATCAGCGTGCGGATTTGCAGCACTTGCATTGGTGCTCAATACATTATTCCAATGGGAATTGCACTCGCATGAATTATCTATTTTAGCCCGTCTCGGGAGCGGTAGCGCGTGTCGTTCTATTTGGCCCGGGTTTGTGGAATGGGAAGCCGGGGTGCGTAACGATGGCATGGATAGCGTTGGCAAAATGATTCCAGAAGTATGGCCTGAATTGTGTATTGGATTGCTGATGGTGAGCGAGCAGACAAAAAAAATTAGCTCAAGAGAGGCGATGCAACGAACGGTTGAGACGAGTCGACTGTATGATGCATGGCCGATGCAAGTGGCGCAGGATCTGCGTTCGATAAAAGACGCGATTCGCGACCAGGATTTTTCCGTCTTAGGAAAAGCAGCAGAATCGAATGCGATGGCCATGCACGGGCTGATGTTATCTGCCTGGCCACCCGTTAGTTATTTTTTACCGGAAACAGTGACGTCCATGCAATCCATTTGGTCTCATCGTGAAAAAGGCCTTCATTTGTATTTCACACAAGACGCGGGACCGAATTTGAAATTGTTGTTTCTTGAAAAAGATAAAGCAGCTGTCCAGTCTCTTTTTCCATCTGTGGATGTGGTGCAGCCGTTTTTATAGAATTCAATGCATCGATTTTTTTAAATCACCGTAAAAATTTTCATGAGAGCCAATATATCATAAATATATACTAACGCATGTTACGCGGCACCCTGTCATTCCCCATTATCGTCATCCCCGCCCTCTATTGTCATCCCCGCCCTCTATTGTCATCCCCGCGTAGGCGGGGATCCATTCAGCAAATGACTTTACGCTGCTAGTCTTGCGGTATGCAAGCCGAAGTGCATTGGTAATCAGTGCTTTTCGGCTCGCCTCCGGCGGAGCCTGGCAACGCTCGCGATTTTTGCAGGATGGATCCCCGCCTACGCGGGGATGACAATAGAGGGCGGGATAACAGGATCCTCGTAACATGAGATACTAATTAGGCGTATAGGCTGTTACTCGTCCCATTTTTATATCTGCCAATCCTAGTAACATTTCCTTGATTATGTTGTAGCTCAAGTCTGGGTTTTCTTCGGCAATACGACCCACTTTAGCCCAATGCTCTATTTGTTTGGATGTAGAGCGATTTTCCAAAATGGCATATGATTTTGCTGTATGAACTAACTTATCGTTTAGGCGAACTGCAGTACCCATTTTATTTCCTGATACTATAAAAAAAGTAAAGCAGCATGCAAAATAAGGCAGCTATAGACCCCCGCCAACACGTCATCCAATATCATACCAACACCCCCATGGACGTGACGGTCAATGTAGCCAATGGGCCAGGGTTTCCAGATATCAAATAAACGAAACAACGCAAATCCCGCGATGATCCAGAAGATGCCAAAGGGAGCCGCAAACATCGTGACAAGAAATCCCACGACTTCATCGATGCACATACCGCCATGATCGTGCACGCCAATCTCTTTGCTGACTTTGTCGCATAACCACATGCTGAAAAGCGTGATAAGGATTAATAATAATAAATACATATTGGTTGGGAGAAAATGCATGGCAACATAAAAAGGAATGGCCATGAGCGTGCCCGCCGTACCGGGTGCGATGGGAGAGGCGCCACTTCCAAAACCAAAGGCGATAAAATGCAGTGGATTTTTCCACATCGATTTTGGTACGGGTTGAACAGTATAGTCACGCATTATTTCAATACTGCTTTCTGTTGTTCAATCAATAAAGGAATGCTGACTTTAGCGAGCTTGATGAGTTCATCGAGTTGTGACGATTGAAATTCACCTTTCTCAGCGGTGCCTTGAATTTCAATAAAACCACCATGCTCTGTCATGATGATATTCATATCGGTTTCAGCGGTCGAGTCTTCTGTGTAATCGAGATCAACCATCGGTACACCATTCACGATGCCGACAGAAACCGATGCAATAAATTGTTTGAATGGATCCGATTTTAATTTTGACTTAGGTAATCGTTTGATGTATTCGATCGCATCAAAGAGTGCGACACACCCGCCTGTGATCGATGCCGTCCGTGTACCGCCATCCGCTTGAATGACATCGCAGTCGATGGTAATCGTGTAATCATTCAGCGCTTTTAAATCGACAGCAGCGCGTAGTGCGCGTCCAATTAAACGTTGAATTTCTTGTGTACGTCCGGTTTGTTTACCCTTTGCGGCTTCTCGTTGAGAGCGTTCGTGTGTTGCGCGCGGTAGCATGCCATATTCAGCAGTGACCCAGCCTTGTCCTGATTCTTTCAAGAAAAAAGGAACGCCGGGCGTGACAGTCGCCGTGCAAAGGACGCGAGTCGAGCCATATTCCACGAGTACGGAACCTTCCGCGTGTTGGGTATAATGACGGGTCAGGTGAATAGGTCGCAGTTGATTTGTGTCTCGTTGGTTTGCTCGCATGGATGTTCTCTTTTAAGGTAGAATGAGACATTATAGCGACTTTACCCTAATATGATAGCGTCAAGAATGAGAGAGAAAGAGATATGTTTGTGACCACCACATTTGAAATAGAAGGGTACCGCATTGCGGAATACAAAGGTGTTGTGCGTGGCGTGATCGTGCGAGCCCCCACTATTATGCAGGGGTTTTTGGGACGATTAAAAGTGGTTTGGGGAGGAGGACGTATTGGGTCCTATACGGCGATGTGTGAAACAGCTCGGAAGCAAGCGTATCAATTGATGATTCAACATGCGAAAGAAGTTGGCGCTAATGCGATTATTGGCATGCACTACGATGCATCTGAAGTCGCGAGCGCGTATTTTGCAACAGAAGTGCTGTGCTATGGAACAGCCGTCATATTGCAAAAACGATCATCATGACTATGACCCAGTGAGTGGCTGTGCGCCATTCGCTACTTTATATAGCATATTCTCATTCGATTGATTCACTGCGATCAGCAGTGAATTGGTCATGACCAATGCAGTAAGCGTTTGCTGTTGTACGGAAAGCATTTTCGTCATTAGGACGTAAGTTTGCGACGTGAACAGCAAAATTTGTCGCATGACAGAGCCCAGCTCTTCGGATGCAATGGTTGTAAACCAGCTGGAGCTTGTTGCTTGTTGTATTAAATTATTTTGTGCAGTGAGCGCGGGATAACCATTCTGAGACTCAGCATAGAGTGCGCTCAGCACATAGGCATTAAATGTTTGAACAGAAGAAACTGTTTTATAGAAATTAGCATACATGTGTTGATAAGGGATATGTATATCAGAAACCCTGCGAGCATCTAAAAGCGGATCCCATACTGCCTGAGGAGCGCGATGTGTGATATTCACACTGGAGGCATTGATGAGGTAATTGTAGTTGGGGGTTGCCGCGGGAAGCGATGAGGAGCCTGACGGGAGTTGTCTAGGATCAGGGCTGACATATAAATGTCCGAGCAGAGTAGGGTACGTTAAATCATTGACAATGGTGTAAGGGTAGGAGGCGGGTGTTGTCGGATTAGTGGTGGGTGCGTTGCCCTGTATGTTTCGAAAAAAGCCAGGTTGAGTCGAAGATCCGGCGAGCAGTTGTTGTGTTGTTGTTAGTTGTGTGGCAGCGTTTGATATATTGCCGTTTTCAAGCATCGTAAATTGGTTTTGTGCATTAGCCATCGCAGTGGACGTGTCAGGGTCGAGGGCGCTGAGCGACAAATGAGCCATTTGTGTTAAATAAACAGGGAAATTAGCTTGAATATTAGAGACAACCGATAGAATTTGCTGAAGGACCCCACTTTCTGCCGAGAGCGGAGCGAGAGAGTTGTCTGCATCGCTGGATGACGCGCCTGTCAGTGCCAGGAAAAGTAAAATAATCGAATTGTATTTTTTCATTATGACTGTCCCTCCGTATCAACAGTGGCAGGGCTCGTAGCGACAGGAGTTGTAGCAGTGCTCGTCGTTGGCGGCGGTGCGTTCGTTGTTGGACCTGCACCTCCTGGAAATAAGCTATTTAGCTGAGTTGCGATACTGGTTTGAACGGTTTGACTTTGCGTTGTGACACCTGCTGTAAAATCGGAGGGCGCCAGTACCGTTTGAGCGGGTATAACAGGTGCAGGAGCGAGTCCAGATGATGCTGTGGTGGTGCTGCCCCAACTTAATGGTGATACTGTTAAGAGAGTGAGCGTAACGATACTCGTTAATCGATTCATCGATGTTACCCCTTTTATATGTTTTCCTGGCCGAGCGCTTTCAAAACGAGCTCAAAACGTTTGGGTGAAAAAATGCGCGTTAATAAGCGCAAGCGTTCAAATACAATGTTGCGTCGTAAAAATAAGGCAGCCAGTGCATTCTCGCTATTATTATTTTCTTCTGCAAACATTAATATTTTTGATGCGGAGCCAGGGTCAATAGTATCAATCGCTTGTAGCAAACGTAAAATGCGAGATGTTTTAAGATGGGCGCACAAGAGAACAAATTGCTCTTCTTTTGACAAATCAAAACGGGTTAGGTTATCTAATTCGTCGCTCAGTTGTTTTAGCGTTGATTCGAGCGCAGGGTTGCCATCCAGCGTCCAGGTTTCAACGCTTTCCATAAAAGCAATCACACGGAAGATCATGGGATCTTGGTAATTCTTCCAGAATTCATGAGAGGCTTGCAAATCCAATGTCGACATGGTGTTTCATCCCTTCCCTTTGCTTATACTATAACAGAGTGTTGTTTATTTTCTAGTGTGGTTTTGTTGTTTTTTTTATAAACGAGTGCTATGGTTGAATGCTACGAGTTCTTGTGATGTGGATCAGCTATGTCTCTGAAAGACGCCCTTAAAATATCGCGTAAAACCTTTTTCAATCCCACGGCATGGTTGGGGCTGAACCAGATTCAAACACAAACGAATATCATCACTCGACAAATCAAAGGGCTGCTTGTGAGATCTCAGCCTAAAATCATCGAGACGTTTTCGGATGCGATGATACGATTAAATCTTTCTGAAGAAAAATTGCAGCGCACACAGGCGCGTTATCGTCACTATACATGGATTTTTTTGGGGCTGGCAAGCGCCACACTACTCTATGGTTTTTATTATTTTCTCCACTGCCATCTCATTCGAGGATGGCTGTTACTAGTCATGATGGCCACATTGTTTGCATCGCAAGCATTTAAATATGATTTTCTGGTGTTTCAAATGAAGCATCGTCATTTGGGGTGTACGCTTCGGGAGTGGTGGTCTGGCAAGATATCAGATGATCAAGCGGGGACGAACCCATGAACATCTCTTTATTTTCAGTGCCTAGTGGCGATTTATCAGTCTATTATTTAGGTCAAATTTTCGGTCAAGTCTCTTCTGTGCTTGTCCCGGCTAGGGCACCCATGTTAATGGGCACTATGCTCAATGTATTGAATACAGCTGCCTTGTCGCTGGGTGTGCTGATGATCCTTTATACCACGGTGGTTGGACTTCTGAGCACGGCCGCAGAAGGTGAATTCATGGGTAAGAAATTTGGCAATATGTGGGTTCCCGTTCGAATGGTGTTTGGGATTCTGGGGCTTTTCCCTTTATCGGGCGGTTATTCTGCTATCCAAGTGATTATTATGTGGCTGATTCTTCAAGGAGTAGGGTTGGCGGATAGTTTATGGACTACCACGTTAAAGTATCTTCAGATGGTCGGCGGTTCGCCGGTTGCAAGCTTTGATCTCAGCAACATGGGTTCATTCAATGCGCGTCAGCAGATGCAGAATTTATTTCAAGGGTTGGTCTGCCAAGAAAGTGCCGCGCAAGCATTGCCGGATATTCTGGTTACGTTAGGGGCTGGCACAACGAATTGCATTCAATATTATTGCGGCGTTAGCAATACATCCTGCCCCGCTAATAACGCAGGCGGTTCTCGCGCTTCAACTACTGCGTTTTGTCCTGGTAGCGCTGCTCCATTTGTGACACCGATTCCTGCAACAACAGTCGTCCCCTCTGCCCCATCGCTTGGAACGGCAGCGACAACGACATATGTCATGGGTCCCAATGGTCCTAGGGTTCAAGGTCAGCCGACGGGTCTCTGCGGTACTCTGACATATTGTAATGCGGCACCACCGGATCCGACGGTGGGGCAAGCTAAAATAGATTGTACGGGACCATCTCCGGCTGCGATCGGGGCACTGGCTTACAATACAAATCCGGCGGGCCAGACGTCGTCGGTTCCAGCTGCTTGCACAGCCGATTTGCAAAATCAAACGTCTTGTTATGATCCGTCCTCTTTGGGCTGTAAATTGTGTAAGGCACAATTAAAAGCATTACCCGGCATTGTGTCGACACTAGACACGATAGCGAGTGATTTCGTGCAGGCGGACATCGCTTACGCTAAATTCTACAACCTTCCCTATCATCTGACTGGCTTAAATGGAGCGATACTATCAGCTTTGATCGCCGCTAATCCGGGAAATAGTCAAGGCGTCCAAACGCAGGTTTCTCAACTGATGTCAACGCAGCCATTGCCTACCGCAGACACACCCTGGGTCGCTGCATTTTGCGCCGAGCAGGGTATTGCGGCGGGTGCGTGTTGCGCCGATCCGCTCAATGGAAATTGTGCGTTTAGCAACGGCACGTTGGGCGACATATATTCTCCTATTCGTATCACAACGAATGCTGGCGGGGGGGCAATAACGTATACGACGGACACCGGAACGAGCGCACTCAGCAATGTCTATGCGCCATACTATATGACTCCTTTGGTGAACGGCCAAGATTTTATTGGAGCGGCCGTTAATCAATATACCAATGTATTAAGCGCCGCTTATCAAGAGCATTTATTGCAGCAAGTGGCGGCGACACAAACAACAGGGTGGATGGCTTCCGCTCAGAAGGATGGATGGGTTTTGGCGGGGATCTATTATTATCGAATTGCGCAAACCAATCAGTCTAATTCAGTTGGATTATCGACGTTGCCGGCATTCGATGTGACTGTGCCGAAAGCCACGACGACTGGCAATGATCTCATCATTCATGGCTATCGAATGAATATGCAAGCGGCTACCGAGCTCTACGCTGCGATGAATTCATCAGGCAGTAGTAATCAAATAGGCAATGTATTGCAAAATAGTGGCGCAGGCAGTATCGCATCGGATTTGCCGTCAAACATAGGCACGAATATTTTAACAGGCTTTGTGTCAGCGATCTCGGGGGCGAGCGCCGGTACGCTGGCTACCAATCCTTTGGCTAGTATTTCGGCCTATGGGTATGGCTTGATAAAGGCAGTAGAGATAACTTATTTCATTATGGTGGTATCGGGTATAACAATATCGATTGTCTCATCACTGAGCGTGATGGCGCTCGGAACGGGTCTACCTTTTCCTATAGTATGGTCTGGAGTGCAAGCTATATGGGCGATGGTGGGGCCTTTTGTCATGGCTCTTTTGGCAGGCGCGTTTGGATTAGGTGTGATCCTGGGTTTTTATGTACCCTTAATTCCTTACATTATTTTTACGATGGGCGCGATTGGTTGGTTTATCGCAACCATTGAAGCGATGGTCGCGGCACCCGTTATCGCACTCGGCATTTTAAGTCCGAGCGGACAACATGAAATATTGGGTAAGTCGGAAGCGGCGTTCGGGATTTTGCTTAATTTAGTGTTGCGTCCCAGCTTAATGATCGTGGGGATGATGGCATCGATGTTATTGTCAGTCGTTGTCGTGACGATGATCAATCAAGGATTTATGTTGGCGATCCGAGATATTTTTGACGGGATAAAAGCGGCGAATCCCGCGATTGAAGTGTTGGCGCTGGTCGGGTATACCACGTTGCTCGTTACGGCACTCAATAAAACATTTTCACTCATCCATGTGATTCCTGAAAAAATATTAACGTACATGGGCGGACAGGCGATTCAGTATGGTGAAGGCGAAGCCGCACAACAAATGAAGCAAGCAACAGAAGGGGCGGGTGGCTCGATGAATAAAGCAGGGGCGGAATCAACGGATGCTGGGTCCAAAGGGAGGGGTGCCTACAAAGGTGCTAGAGGAGAGCAGGATACAGAAAACGCGAGAGCGGATGCAGCTGCGAAGAAGAAAGACGCAGCTGCGATCAGTGTATCACCAGAGGATAAGAAAGATTAAGAGATGGGATGAGCGGGTTTGTTGTGTCGAGGTGAAATTAACGCGGGGCTGAACTATTACGGCACTTCTTCTCGTTTAGCTTGTTCTGCAATAATGATTTTCTAGCCCATACAAAAGCCTAGACAAGAAAAATATTCTTTGGGATAATGATCGCGATTTTTTTTGACCGCACCTTCCTCCTTTGCACTCTTCACTCAATATAACGTTATATTGCCCTTCAGATTTTTGCGTCTTAAAAAAGCTTAAGAAAAAATTATATTTTTTTGCCGTAATGGCATCCATTTTGTGCATAAGCCTCACAGCCTTTTGCGGTTTTCATTTTATCGAAATTCCAGGAATATATTTGCTGCTTCTTCCCATTCGCCTTCCTCGTTTCTTTTCTAAGATAATCTCCTGCTAAACAAACATATTGTTCGCCATGCATTAACTGCAAATATCGATCAAAGTGATTTTTGGTGAGTACAATAGAAAAATGACTACACATAGTGTATTGATGTAAATTTTCTTGTTTGTCACGTGCCGTAATTATCAATCTAGCATCATTTTCACCATTATATTTAATATCACTTTCTTCATCATCCTCTGGAGAAAATCCAAGATCTTCAAGCGATACTGTTACAAACTCTCTTGGGAAGCATTGCCAATAAATAAAGGAGTTGCTTTGATGAGAAAATAAAGATGGATGTTTTATACCGTCTAATTTACTATCCAAATCAATTGAGTTTAGCAATCCATGATCATCTGTCAATACAGTATAGGGATACATTTTCTTTAGGGTATCGCTCAACGCATTGGTTGTTAGCGGAAATAAATAAGCCGCGATCAGCACAATGAATAGCACTCGCTTCATGGAGCCAGCCCAAGCAGGGCTTTGTAAAAAGAGCGAAAAATCGGCATCTTACCTTCAGAATCGGGATGTGCATTATTTTGATTGAGAATCCCGCTTAAGATGCCTTTGTATTCTGCTACAGCATCATCCCAAGTGACTGTATGACCTCGCGCTATTTGATCGTATCTCTCCTGGGCGCCCGCTCTTTTCAAAAATAACCAACGAATGCCTGCGCAAATGTTCGCTGATGCATCCATGGCTTCTGCATGAGAAAGATAAACAAAATGATCTCGCAACCCTTCTTCACGCCCATTGAGAATTCGCAATGTTTCATCAGTGAGCTGCATGAGTCCGTGAGCAGATCCTATTTTGGCTGGATTGTGAGAATTAATCGTATCGGGATTAAAGCCAGATTCGCTGGCTATCAGTGCTTTGATTAAATTAGGGTCTAGTCGATTGCTCGCTTTCATCACTTCGTTCCAATACAAAACCCACCCACGAATCTCTGTATCAAACTTATCTGCATTAGGGTATAACGATAAAATATTGGTGCTTGGTGCCGGTCTTGTATATTTGTGAAATGTTCTTTATTTATCATCTGAAGCTCATCAAACGATAGTATATCTCTAATTTCTTTTTTATTCTTTCCTAGCGGATTATTAGCGCAATGCGCATGTCGTGTAATGGTCTCTCCCGTGGGGTGGGGCGCGCTTCGGGGGAGATGTTCTTGATGCTCTCTGACATAATGCTTTCCGATAGGACACAGCCGCCAAGCATGTATTGTATCTTCAGCAATTGTTTCTTCCATATTCGTATCCTCCTATCGTTCTGTATCCAAGTTATTTTGATTAACGCTGCCCACCAATATAACAAGACTATAATTGATATTTTACATTCATATCAATGAGCTGCAACAAGAATCAATTGTCGATATCTTGTATCGCACCACCATTGCAGGTGCGACAGGTTATCTCTATTTCTTAATCAAACACCAGAGCACACCCGACAAACTCATGCCGTTTCGATTATTGAAATACACCTGCAATATTATCGATCAACACCTAAAAGAAACAGACAGTACGGCGATTCCATTGGTTTATCCGTTTGTGATTTACCATGCTAAGAGACCCTATCCTTTCTCGAATAATATTCAAGACTTGGTCGATGCACCTAAAGCGCTGGTCGAGCAATTTTTTTTAAAACCCTTCCATTTGATTGATTTGGGATCGATATCCGATGAGGTCCTGAGAGAGCACGCCTGGGCAGGTATTATGGAGTGGGCGTTAAAGCATATCTTTGACCGGGATGTTCTGCCCACCCTACGAGGGATGACTGCTCTTTTTCGAGACATTTATCAATCGGGAGGGAAGAAATATGTGGGAGTTGTGCTAGAATACCTCTTAACGCAGGCAGCATTAAGCAGTAAAGATGATTTTATAGAGCTGGTCAATACTGAGATTTCGTTAACAGCAGGAGAGACTATTATGACATTTGAACAAATGTGCAAAGAAGAAGGCATGCAACAAGGCATGCAACAAGGCACGCAACAGGGTATACAGCAAAGCACCAAAAGTATCGCTCAGCGGCTTTTGTTGAGCGGAATGGATGTTGCATTCATTGCAGAAGTGACAGGTTTGTCGCTAGGAGAAATTCAGTTACTAGGTCTTGTAGAGGTATCATTCTTCGGGCATTGCATTACGGCACTTCTTCCCGCTTCGTTTGTTCTGCAATAATGCGATAATATCGCTCTGAAATCAGACCCGCTTCAAATTTTTCTTTCGCATCATCCGCCATGGAGCGGCCCTGTTCTTTCACGAGTTTTCGAACGGTTTCAGTGATATGAATAGGATCGATCTCTAGCAAATGATCCCGTATTTTTTCATCAAAGATAAGATATTCGCGGAGCGCAACACGCTTTCCATCGACACTGGGAATCAGTCGTTGTGAAATGATGAGGCGCATGGTTTCAATTAAATCGATCGTGCGGCCGGCACGCTCTTCAGCCGGGTAGCTTGTCACCAGACGGCGCACGGTTTCTGACACACCATTACTGTGTAATGTGGTGTAAACAGGGTGACCAGTCATCGCGGCTTCCATGGCAGCGCTAATCGTTTCCATATCACGTGCTTCACCGACGAGAATTAATCGGGGTTTGCGTCGCAGCGCGTTTCGAACACCCGCTGCAAAACTCGGTAGATGGCGAGGAATTTCAGATTGACTGACAATCGATGAAATTTTTTCGACGCTGTCGTACACAAATTCGATGGGTGCTTCATAGGTTAATATTTTACGATTGCTTTCTGCATTTTCTGCAATGCTGCGAATGATGGAGGAGAGCAGTGTGCTTTTACCGGAACCGGTGGCACCTGTCACATACACAATGCCTTGTTCTGGCATTATGGCGTCTAACACTTTTTGCGGTAAATTCATGCTAGCAAGCGTTGGCGGATCACTAGGGATAGTACGTGCTGTGATTTGGATGCCGTCATGACCTTCAACCAAGCAACCGGTTGCATTGATACGAAAGCGATAGCGATCACTGCGGTTGGGCCGTATCTCATAATGCGTATCTAAATCTTTTCCCGACATGATTTGTGCGGTACCGTTCGGTCCATACATGGCATTAATGATTTCACCCACTTCCGTGTTAGATAAACGACGACGCGTGATTTTTTTGAGGGCGCCATAGACTTCCGCCCACACCATTTCATTGGTTTGCAGGGTGATGTCGGATGCACCGAGTTTGACGCAATGCATTAAAATTTCATTAGCGGATTCAATGGAGAAGCGAATGGGTTCTTGTGGAAATAAAAAATCAGTTGTCATTTTTTTTCACCACAACTGCATTCCAGTTATGACTATCTGTCTTCAATTGAGAAGGTTCGGTAATGCGTAAGACTTGGTCGTTAATTCGCATATCCGTCCCGCTTCCCGTGATGCCTAATTCTGTTTTAGAGACGAAAGGCGCGCTCACCATATTTTCTTGTAATAATTTGCGATAGAGGATCATGCCTTGATAGTCGCGCTTCAAGCGCGCCAGATTTTGTTGAAAAATGCTGTAGGCTTGCTGAATCCCTTTGTCCCAGCCGAGTTTGATGCCTTTTCGCCAAGCGACTTGCTCTTCTGGTGTGCGCGGTAATAGGACTTTGTCAGGCAATTCGGGTTTTTTAAATGGGAGCCACAAGTAATCACGCCAGTTCGGCGGCGTTGTCGCAAAACGAGCGGGTGCAATAATTTGATACGTTTTGTCAGCGATGCGAATGGTGCTGGGATCGCTTAAGTTGAGGCTGTCATCGCCTTCGACAAGCACGGGCGGCAATACGCCATGCGACAGCAGCATGCCATTAAAATTATAAATGGTCTCAAGAGTCCATTTATTGCTGTCGGAATGCGCATTAATATCGATAGACGCATAAGCGAGGCCGCCTTGTGCGCCAAGCGCCATGGCGGTATCTTCCAGGGCTTTCATGCGCAGTCCACCGATGGCGGCGCCATCGCTTTGGGCGTCAGGCTTTTCAGTGTTCCGCATATTTTCGAGCTGCTGCACATTCGTCGGATCAGTGACAGTGTACTTATTCGGGGAGGCGCAAGCGGAGAGCAAGAGGCTGAGCAAAAATAGAGGAACAAAAACAGAATTAGTTTTTAGCATAGCGCAATTCAATCACTCGCGTATCAGGGTAAACAACAATCGTCGCTCGTCGCCCACATTGGTAACCAATATCTCGCAACACATCTGCTGCCATTCTATTTTTATCATACAAGGTGACCAGCACAGGAATAGCGGGTTCTACGCCTAATGTACGAACTTGGTAATTGGTTGCTTTAGCGAGTTGTTGAACAAGCGGCGCAACGGGGCCTGACCAATCAATAGAGGTTAATCCACTCATGCCATAGCTCTGAGGATTAGGTGGAGGATCTAACGCGGGCAATGGATGAGCTGCTTGAGCGGTCTCCGACAAACTGACGATGGACCGACTGACAGAGTAAGACGCTTCCGCTAAAGAGGCGGCAGAAGGGTCTGGCGAATCGTTGACGAGAGGGGGAGATGCGCAGTGCGTTAGCGCAAGACAAAGAGTGACAATAGAGACTCGATGAACCCAGATGATCATATTCCCTCGATCCATTCAAAAAAATAATACTATGTATGCATTCAACCAAGATTTGCCCATATTGTCAAGCAGATACCGGTGTGAGATACTGATCGAAATAGTCTCTAGGATAGGTGAGTATTTATGGCGCACTGGCGTGATTCAGCAAGAAGTGTCCGCCTATTTTTTCTCGATTTTCGTGCCTGCTTTCCGTTATTGATTCTGATATTTCACATTCGACTGTGGACCTTTCTGCTCGCATTGGTCGCAACCGTGTTTTTTGCCATATTAGAACGATATGGCTTTTCGTTGATTGTGTTTTTGCGGTGGCTCCGGTGTTTTGTCGCGGGCAATCGAAAAATAGCACAACCCTGGTGGAGACGGTAAATGGCAACAGATATCCCTAACTTAGTCATGAAAATAGCGAGAACCATGCGCGCGCACTTCAGTTTGAATGGACGCCCCCTTACCATTGAAGAAGTGTGTTCGCCAACGGGATTGTTGCCTGGTATTGCGCGTCGTGCAGATCAATTGAGTTCGCTCTGTTTAGGTTATGGCATTGGCGTGACATTCGAAGAAGCAGAAGGCTCGACATTGGGCAATAAAGTGATTTTTGATGATTTAACGCCTAACGTGTTACGTTTGCTGTGCTTGACCGATGTGTTGAACGAATTAACACAATCGACGTCGTCAGGTGATATGACGTCGTTGGATCAACTAATGTATGATTAACTTTAGGATAAGCGGTAGGGTGGGCAAAGCGCTTTTTGCGTGCCCACCACCCTCGTTTACAAAATATGGGAATGCAATGTAATTGGTGGGCACGCGAAAAGCGCTTTGCCCACCCTACATTTTGATGGACGACTACTAATATGTCGGTCGTGCTAATAGTGCCTGCATGGCATCTGCCGGCGTAATGGCTCCGCGTAAAATATCTCGGACGGCTTGAGTAATTGGCATGCTAACGTTGTGACGCACAGCGAGCTGCATCACTAATTCTGCATTCCGCTTTCCTTCAACAACACCACCCATCTCTTTTTCAGAGAGCAGATGATTATTGCCTTGCCCGATAGATAAGCCAAAGCGTCGATTGCGAGATTGATTGTCGGTCGCCGTTAAAATGAGATCGCCGAGACCGGCGAGACCTATCAGTGTTTCTGTTTGTGCGTCGAGCGCTGTGCCGAGTCGCATCATCTCCACCAAGCTTCGCGTGAGAAGAGCAGCGCGTGCGTTGGCGCCTAAACCCATACCATCTGCTATGCCTGTCGCAATAGCCAATACATTTTTAATGGCGCCACCTATTTCGGCACCGATAATATCGGTGCTGGTGTAGACACGAAAAAAAGAAGTATTGAATCGTGCGGCGAGATCGCGCGCAAAAGAGAGATCGTTAGATGCAACGACAATAGCGGTAGGCTGCTTGTTTGCGACTTCTGTTGCAAAAGATGGACCTGTAACAACCGCGAGAGGATATTCTTTGCCTAAGCAATCGCGTACCGTTTCATGAAGTAATTGCCCTGTTTTCTCATCCAATCCTTTTGTCGCCCAAGCGATACGCGACAGCGGATGAAGGAGGGGTTTTAATGTGAGAAGAAGATCTCTAAATCCAATGGATGGAACGGCAATGAGAATGTCATTCACTTGGTCTAGTGCATCTCTTAATTCAATGATGGGTTGAAGCGCATCAGGGAAAGGATGGCTAGGTAAGTAACGATGATTGATGCGTTCCTTCGATAAAACAGCGGTTTGCTTTGGATCGTGTGCCCATAATCGAACCGCTTGGCCTTGGCGCGACAAATGCAAGGCCAATGCCGTACCCCAGGCGCCAGCACCAAGGATAGCTATTGGATGGGCGACAGGGTCCATGTTTTTTTATTCTTTCTTTTGGTTTTTTAAGTGCTCAGCAAACAATGCATCAAAGTTGACTGGTGCGAGCAACAGCGGAGGAAAGCCACCTTGTGTCACCATATCGGATATTGCTTGACGCGCAAAGGGCAATAAAATGTTAGGGCAGTAAGCATGCAACATATGTTGCAATTGTTCGTCAGGTAAATTGGTTAGCGTGAAAACACCCGCTTGATGAATTTCAATTAAGAAAGCGGACTCTCCGTTTGATGTAGCGGTAGCTGTCACCGATAACACGACTTCATATAAATTCTCATTGAGAGCAGTGTTCTTTGTTTCGATATTGAGCTGAACTTCCGGTTTCCATTCTTTCGAAAAAATTTGAGGCGTGTGAGGTGCTTCATAGGAGATATCTTTAAGAAAGATGCGTTGGATATCAAAATAGGGCGCGGTGATTTTTGTCTCAGACATATTATATCTCCATTGTAATTAATTTTTAAGGACCGGCATTCCGACTTCTTTCCAGGCTCGCATACCACCCTTGAGTATCGTTGCTTTAAAACCGGCCCGGAGGATAATCCCCGCTGCGCGTGGGGATTCGGTGCCTGCGCTATCAGCGATAATGAGTAATCGTGATTTAAACGCGTTTAATTTTTTAATCGAGTCTTCGTTGACGGTGGGCAGTGAGACAGCATTAATGATATGGCCTCCACGGAAGAGATCCGTGCTTCGAATATCGATAACGAGAGCGTCGGTACGATTCAATCGTTGCGTTGCAGCGGCGGGACTGAGCTGGTCAGCGCCTCTCTTTAGCTGAATCCATTCAATGATAACTAACAAACCTAGCACAGCGAGTACGGCGACACTGAGTAAAATATGACCCTGTACAAATAAAATGATGTTTTGCATTGCGATACCTTAGATTTATTTTATTACCATTATACACGGTCGTTGGTTTAAGAAAAGGAGATTAGCCTTTATCGCTGTCAGTAACTGATAGCACTGGCCAGCACCCCTTTAACTTCTTGCGATACACCATACATCAATTTGGCGGGCACCTCTGTCTTTTAGCGCAGTCGATAATGCGCTGACCGTGCTCCCCGTTGTCACCACATCATCGATAATAGCAATATGTTTGTTCACTACATTTTTTGTAACAGAAAAAGCACCTTTTATATTTTGCGAGCGTGCGGTCGCGGAGAGAGTCGCCTGCGGGAGAGTTGGTTTAATGCGCCGGCTCATCTCGATCTCCAATGCAATCTTAAGTGTTTTAGCGAGAGGACGCGCTATTTCCAGCGCCTGATTGAATCCACGCTCTTTTAATCGGGCGGCATGCAGTGGCATGGGCATGAGGATATCGGGCAGTGGTTTAGATCGATACCAAGTGGATTGAACATGCTCTAGCATCAAGCGACCCAACAGTGCGGCATAAATTAGCGTGTGATTGAATTTTAGATCGAGAATCAATCGCGTGACGGGTTGTTCGTAATGATAGAGCGTATGAATGATGTCAAAAGAGGGCGGTTTTGTTAAACAAAGACCGCAGGTGAGCGGAGTCTTGTCGGTGGATAGTGGTGTGGCACAGCGCACGCAAGCGTGAGGAATAATGGGGAAATGATCAAAGCAGGTATCACACAGATCATGTATAGAGTGCGATGCGTTGTGGCACAAAACACAAATATGAGGAAATAGAAGGCGGATCATTTTGGCGGTGTCTGACAGTAAGCTGGATCCGGTGGAAGCAGCCCAATCAATAGCTTGATATTGGATTGATCGTTCGGTTTGCGGTAGAGAGGAATCGATTCGATGGGCAAGATGATGAGTGTAGGATAGTGTTGTTGCAATTGAGCATTGAATCGCGTTGTCTGGAAATTTAACCCTGAATTGAGCGCTTCAAATTCTTCGGTTGTGCTGTCTTGAAGAAACACGGCGCCATGACAACGAAAATCACGAATAGAAACCCAAGGGGAGTAGGCGACGTTCGCATCGATTAGGACAGACGGATGATCCGGAGAATGAAAGCTGACATAACCTGCCACGTAGCGATTACCGGCTACAAATGCAAGAGGTGTATGGAAATGCTGATGCCACAGCGACGTCGCACGTGCGGCGATTTCTTTGGCTGGATAAGCACCTGAATTGTGTTGTAAAGAGTAAATGATATATCCTGCGGGCCAGATCAATAGCATCAGTGAAAAAATGAGGACCACGAAGCGTTGAAAAGAGCGTGCTGTGACGCGGGGACGCCAACACAACAAGAGACAACTTCCCCATAGTGGCATAAACGCTATTCCCCATTCGTGAACGAGGTTAATGTTTGCGACAGTGGTTGATAAAAGCAAAAATAGAAAAGGTCCCAGACTGACCCACAGTAAAAATTGTGTTGCTGTCTTTGTGAGAGAGCGTTTTTTTTCGCTACTTTTTCTTGTCGTGATAGCGCATGCCATCAGCACAAGAGCGGGCAGAAAATCGATAGCATTAGACTGTAAAAAATCGAGTTTATTGCCAAGAGAATTGGTTGGGTGGCTGCCTAAACCTCCTTTGGTGATAAAGGCATACTGCAGCGTGATAAAATCGTGTTGATACAGCCAAATCAGATTGGGCGTGATAACGATGAGAAAAAGCAGGATGGAAAGAAACACTTTGATCGATAATAGTCGATGTCGATAAGGGCTGAACAGGAGATACAACCAATAGACCGCGACAAATATAATGGCATCGTATTTAGCCATGACAGCTAAAGCGAGACAGATGCTTAATGACAGCCAATAGCGCCAACGATCTGTTTTGATCGCTTGATATAAAAAAACAGCACTTAAAGGATAGAGCGCCGCTAATATAAAGTTATCATTGTAGAGTGCAACATGAATGGTGTAGCAGACTGTGCCTTGCAACATTAAGCTTGCGATGATCGCGTAGCGATATGCCAACCTATGCGGCGTTTCTATTTCTTTTGCGAGCAGATAAGTAAAGACAGCGACACTCGCAAATGCCAGCACTGAAAAGCATTCTTTGATAAAATAAACACCGAGCATGCTGTGATGGCTCAACACGATCCCAGCGCGTGCGACGACCGCCACAAACCAAGGGTTTTTATCATAACCCCATTGCAGTTGAGTTCCCCAAACGATCGTTTCTATCGTGTCGTGCGCTGCTGCATGCCAAATGAATTGCCAAACAGCGACCCAGGTGAAGGCTTGGATGATGAGCGCCAAACCACAGAGGGAGACTATTTTTTTCGGCGAAGAAAGAAGATTCATGTTTTTTTGGCTCTCAAAGGTTGCGCTATTCTCGAACAGAGAGCCATTTTTGTCAACGACTGATTTTCTTGTTTTGTATGGCAGGCATCTGAGATAATCCTCTT
Source organism: Legionellales bacterium (assembly GCA_947478495.1). Lineage (GTDB taxonomy): Bacteria > Pseudomonadota > Gammaproteobacteria > DSM-16500 > DSM-16500 > CANJVW01. The sequence goes on from CANJVW010000003.1 coordinate 68,684, forward strand.
TTGCCATATGAAGAGTGCTTTTTTTGAAAAAACGATTTCACAGCCGGATCTCTCCATTCGATTATGATCAAGCCGCCGTTATTCTGCGGGAAGTGGGCGATCAAATGCTCGGGCGTTTGGATGTGGTTACATTGCAACCAAAATGTATTGTAGAAGTGGGGTGTGCGACGGGCTATTGCGCATCGCTTTTATCAAATCGCTATCCGGGAGCGCAGGTTATCGCGATGGATGAATCGGCCACCATGATAGACTATGCTAAAGCGCAATGTGATGCGCCCATTGATTGGGTTTGTGCGCCACTCGAACCATTGCCTCTCGCTGATCACAGCGTGGATTTGCTTGTTTCCAATGTGACGGTTGCGTGGTGCAATGATATTGAAACAACCATGACGGAATGGAGGCGAGTTCTTCGGCCTGGCGGTTTATTAATGATGAGCGGTTTGGGGGTGGATACATTACGTGAATGTCCTCCTGCTGCATTGTTGGCATTTTCGAGAATGGATATGCACGATGTGGGGGATATATTGATGCGCTCAGGCTTTGCTGATCCTGTGATGGATGTGGATTATTTTGAATTGCATTACAAGAACCAAGAGAAACTAGCATCAGAGTTAAGCGTGATGGGGTTGATGCGTGATGAACATATTGTCTTATCACCCGATGAAAAAGGGCGGTATTCATTGAGCATTGAAGTGTTTTATGCGCATGCATGGGGTGGACCTGAAAAACAGTTTACAACAGAGGATGGGTTGACGAGCATCCCATTGGCGCATTTAAGAAGACAATTGAGAGGGGAATAATCATGATTAAGGCATCGGAATTTGCTAAGCGCCGCAAACAATGGATGAAACAGATTGGACCGATGGGTATTGCGATATTAGTCGCGGCGCCCCAGGCCATTCGTAACGGCGATACGCATTATCCGTATCGGCCGCAAAGTGATTTTTATTATTTTACCGGTTTTGAAGAGCCGGAGTCTGTTGTTGTATTTATTCCTGGCCGCCCTGATGGTGAATTTATTTTATTTAATCGGCCGTTTAATGTGACCGAAGTCGTGTGGACGGGGCCTATGCTGGGGCAAGCAGACGCACGGCGCGCACTCGGTGTCTCTGCGGCCTTTCCTATCAATGAATTAGAAAAACGCTTGCCCGATTTATTGGCGGGTCGTGACACGATTCACTATACATTAGGATGTCATCCTGCAACTGATGCTATATTGCTAAAATCCATTCATCAGATTCGTGGACAAATTCGCAGCGGCAATCAAGCGCCTTTTAAAATAACCGATATCACGCAAACGGCACATGAGATGCGTGTGATTAAAAGCGCCGGTGAAATTGCCTTGATGCGACGTGCAGCGGAGATTTCAGCGGGAGCACATGTTCGTGCGATGCAATACTGTCAGCCTGGTCAATATGAATATGAGCTAGAAGCAGAGATCACACATGAATGTCAGCGACAGGGCGCTCGCTTTCTCGCGTACCCCTCTATTGTGGGGGGTGGCGCCAATGCCTGTACGTTGCATTACATACAAAATAATCAAACCATTGAGGATGGTAGCTTGGTATTGGTCGATGCAGGGTGTGAATATCAGTATTATGCATCGGATATCACCCGCACATTTCCGGCCAATGGTCGCTTTTCGAAAGAGCAACGCGCGATCTATGATGTTGTGCTAGCAGCGCAGTTGGCGGGTATCGAGGCGGTGCGTCCTGGTGTCGAATGGCCGGCTATTCAAAAAATTATGGTAAAAATTATCACACAAGGTTTGTTAGATCTCGGTATCTTGAAAGGTCGATTGGATGATTTAATCAAATCGCACGCCTATGATGCGTTTTATATGCATTCTTCAGGCCATTGGTTGGGATTGGATGTGCATGACGTTGGGCTTTACAAAACAAATAGGCAGTGGCGACAACTTGTGCCTGGCATGGTATTAACAGTCGAGCCTGGCATTTATATTTCAGCGGGATCACAGGCGCCTAAGCGTTTTCATAACATTGGTATCCGTATCGAAGACGATGTGTTGGTGACAGCAAAGGGAAACGAGGTGCTCAGTCGTGGCGTACCGAAGACAGTCCAAGAAATTGAAATGCTGATGGCTCGTCAAACATGAAGACACCCATCGATCTATTTGATACAGCGATCGTCGGTGGCGGTATGGTGGGGATGACGCTCGCACTGATGTTGCAACCGTCTTGTAGGCGGATTGCGTTAATCGATGCAACACCGATTACCGCCTTAGCACCGAATCGCTTTATTGCGCTCAATGGATCGAGCTGCGATCTCTTAAAGCGTATTGGTTTAGAGGATGTATTAGCGACGCATGGAACGGGAATGAAAAAAATTCATGTGTCATGCAAAGACCATTTTGGTAGCGTGCATTTGTCAGCCGATGAGATGGGATATGATGCTTTAGGTTGCGTGATTCCTGAAAAATATATTGTGCATCGATTATCTGCGTTATTGTCGGATGCGCAATCGATCACGTTATATCGTCCTGAACGTCTCACAGCATTGCAAGATGTGGGTGACGCCGTGATACTTTCCACAGAGTCGCAGGTATTGCGCGCCAAACGCGTGATTGGTGCGGATGGCACACGCTCTACGGTGCGCGATTTGCTTGGCATCACAACAAAAACAACACATTACCATCAAAGTGCGTTGGTGGCTGAGTTAAGTCTTACGCGTTCACATCATTCTGTTGCGTACGAACGTTTTCAAGCGATTGGCGCTATTGCGATGCTGCCTTTAAAGGAAAAGCAGGTTGCTATGATTTGGACAGGGTCGACGGACGCGATTAATCGATTAACAGCCCTTGATTCAACGGATTTTTTGAAGGAATTACAGATGTGTTTTGGATATCGATTGGGTCGCTTTCAACACAGCGGGCATCGTCTAACGTATCCTTTATTAATGCAACATGCATCGCAGCAGATAAAGGGTCGTGTTTTATTGGTAGGTAATGCAGCACACACACTGCATCCTATTGCCGCGCAAGGGTTGAATTTGGCGCTCAGAGAAATTGCGCAACTGAGTGATTACTGGCTTGCCCATTCGGGTCGTGATGAAGCGCTTGATCATTTTTCATTTCAAACAAAACAAGCGGATTTCTCGTCGAAGCTGTCGCATGGGCTAACGGCATTATTTTCTAAGCCGAGCAGGATATTCAGCGGAATCCGATCGGTGGGGCTAGTGAGCTTTGATTTATGTACCTTTGCGAAAGCGTATCTAACACGATCTGCGATGGGTTATATGCAGGACACCGTTAAGTAACGCTTGCAAAGCGTATTCTTTTCTATTCAAATAGGCATATCATTATCTAAAGAGGTAAATATATGAGCGATTTATCGGCCGTCACCGACGTGACATTTGAGGAAGAAGTGGTTCAGTCGGCTCTCCCTGTCCTTGTTGATTTTTGGGCCACTTGGTGTGGACCCTGCAAGGCCATTGCGCCAATGCTTGAAGAGGTTGCGGGACTCTATGCGGGCAAGGTCAAAGTGATGAAAATGGATGTGGATCATAACGTTGAGATTCCTCCACAGTTTGGCGTTCGAGGGATCCCCACGTTGATTCTTTTTAAGAATGGTCAAGCGGTCGCCACTCAGGTTGGACTGCTGTCTAAACCGGATTTAATCCGTTTTATCGATGCTAATTCACAATAAACATAAAACACTGGATATTTTTTTTATTCAGTGTTATTTTAATGGTACAGAATGAAGGCACGTCTATCTACGATTCGTATTGAGAGCTCTCCCCATTAACTCCTGGCATGTCATTATTCATCATCTATGATTCTTCTATTTTAATTTAAACAGGCAACCCTCCATGAATTCCATGAATTTAAGCGACCTAAAGAAAAAACCTGCAGTAGAATTGGTACAGCTATCCGATGAATATGGCCTTGAAAATATGGCCCGTTCACGCAAGCAAGACATTGTGTTTGCGATCTTAAAAGCCCACGCGAAGCGCGGGGAAGATATTTGTGGTGATGGTGTTCTTGAAATATTGCCCGATGGTTTTGGGTTTTTGCGATCCTCTGAAGATTCCTACTTGGCCGGACCGGATGATATCTATGTGTCACCCAGTCAAATTCGTCGGTTTAATCTTCGTACGGGTGATACCATTGCAGGAAAAATTCGACCACCCAAAGAAGGCGAGCGTTATTTTGCACTGCTGAAAGTAGATCATATTAATTTTGACGCACCTGAAAATGCTCGAACGAAAGTGCTCTTTGAAAATCTGACACCACTTTTTGCGAATAGTCGGCTTAAGATGGAATGCGGTAATGGCAGCACAGAAGACATTACAGCACGTATTATTGACTTGGCATCACCTATAGGAAAAGGTCAGCGCGCATTGATTGTGTCACCTCCAAAAGCCGGCAAAACAGTGATGCTCCAAAATATTGCGCATTCTATCGCACACAATTATCCTGACTGTCACCTGATTGTTTTATTGATCGATGAGCGTCCTGAAGAAGTAACCGAAATGTCGCGCTCCGTGCGCGGCGAAGTCATCGCGAGTACGTTTGATGAGCCAGCGAATCGTCATATTCAAGTCGCTGAAATGGTTATTGAAAAAGCGAAGCGACTCGTTGAACATAAACGCGATGTTATTATTTTATTGGATTCGATTACGCGTTTAGCGAGAGCGTATAATACCGTCGTTCCAGCATCTGGAAAAGTGTTGACGGGTGGTGTGGATGCGAATGCGCTGCAACGTCCCAAACGTTTCTTTGGTGCAGCACGTAATATCGAAGAAGGCGGTAGTTTAACGATTATTGCGACAGCCTTAATTGATACCGGTTCCAAGATGGACGATGTGATTTACGAAGAATTCAAGAGTACCGGCAATTCCGAAATTCATTTGGATAGACGTGTTGCAGAGCGTCGTATTTTCCCATCGATTAACGTTAATCGAACAGGAACACGACGTGAAGAACTGCTAGTGAGTGCTGATGAGCTTCAAAAAACATGGATTTTACGTAAGTTGCTGAACTCTATGGATGATGTCGCGGCGATTGAGTTCTTGTTGGATCGTATGAAAGCCACCAAGACAAATGAAGACTTCTTTGATACAATGAAAAAATAGTAAAAAACGGCTATCTATGGGCAACCCCGCAACAAGTGCGGGGCGGCGTCTGCGAGAAAAAGATGACTCAAAATGCTCACAAATCTATAGCTGTCATCCCGCACTTGTTGCGGGATCCGCTTTTTCGTCATTTTTTCGCGGCACCTTGCCGCATATATAGCCGTTTTTTATCTATTTTTTTATGTGCGACGGAGGCGTTTTTATGAAAATGCTCATCGCACCATCATTGCTCTCCGCTGACTTTGCGCGTTTAGGCGAAGAAGCTGATGCTGTTTTGAAAGCGGGTGCCGATATATTGCATTTTGACGTGATGGATAATCACTATGTTCCCAATTTAACCATCGGACCGTTGGTCTGTGCGGCACTCCGAAAACACGGGATCACAGCCCCTATCGATGTCCATTTGATGACGCGCCCTGTAGATCGCCTGATCGTCGATTTCGCGAAAGCGGGGGCGACTTATATTAGTTTTCACCCAGAGGGTAGTGATCACGTGGATCGCAGTCTTGCGTTAATTCGCGAGCAGGGTTGTAAAGCGGGGTTGGCTATTAATCCTGCGACCACCCTGGATTGTCTTGAGCATGTTATCGATAAGTTGGACATGATTCTCATTATGTCGGTTAATCCAGGTTTTGCAGGTCAAGCGTTTATCCCCGCAGCCCTCGAAAAGATAAAAAAAGCACGCCGATTGATTGATGCGCAAGGTTTTGCTATTGATTTAGCCGTGGATGGCGGCGTCAAAGCAGATAATATCCACAAAATAGCCCAAGCAGGCGCGAACTTTTTTGTCGCAGGATCCGCGATTTTTGGTGCATCGGATTATGCCGCAACCATTAAGCAGTTACGTGATGAAATGGGTCGATCGTGAAAACCGCAGGTCTTCGTCATGTCGCATTATGTGTACAACAATTTGAGAAGTGTGAATTTTTTTATACAAAATTAATTAATATGAGCATTGATTGGCGACCTGATGCGGATAATCTTTATTTAACATCGGGCAATGATAATTTAGCATTGCATCGAGCGCCACTCGACTTCAATCCCTCAATGCATCAACGCCTTGACCATATCGGATTTTTCTTAAATAAGCGCCATGAGGTGGATGAATGGCATACATTTCTGTCGTCTAACGATGTTTTAATTAAAGCAACTCCTCGCGATCATCGCGATGGGACACGTAGTTTTTACTGTGCTGATCCGGATGGCAATGTCATACAAATGATTTATATTCCATCAATTTCTTGATAAAGAATGTTTATCATTGCGCAGGGGTGTTTTTGGTATAGAATGTCTGTAGAACGAGCAAATTAGCGAGAGGTTGGAGACAAAATATGGCAACAAAAGATACATTAGAACCCAGTTTAGAAGTGTTAGGTTTGTCGGCGTATAAGCTTAAAAAGTCAGAAAAGTATATGAGCCTAAAAATGCGCGCCCATTTTACGGAATTTCTCACGTTGTTGCGCAAACAGATTATGGAAGGGGCGACGCGCACCGTGCAGTATATGCAAGATGAAGCGATCAACTACCCCGATCCAAATGATCGCGCCACCCAAGAAGAAGAATTTCGTTTAGAGCTTCGCGCGCGTGATCGCGAGAGACGGTTGCTTAAAAAAATAGAAGAGTCGTTGCAACTGTTGGTAGACAAAGAATACGGTTACTGCGAGGCGTGTGGCGTTGAGATTGGACTGCGTCGTTTAGAAGCAAGACCGACAGCGACATTATGCATCGATTGTAAAATGCTGGATGAAATTCGGGAACGACAGCAAGGATGAGGTAGCGCATGGCAGCGGCACAGGGCGGAGGACAGGGTCAGTCCGATGATTCCATGGGGATCATTTGGACTATTGTCGCCCTTTTTGCGTTTTTTGCCGGCATTTGGTACTTCGCTAAGCGGCAAATCGTTGAATTCTATTTCAAACTTAAATTATGGGAAATGGATGTCATTGGGTTATTCACCCATGATTTAGATCATGTGCGTGAGAACATGATGTCGGCGGATCCCACGCAATTTACGTTTGACCAAGTCATGCAATTAGGCCAGTCTGTTGGAGCCTATCTTCGTATTCCTTTCGTGTTAATTATTATTTTTTTTGCGGGTGCCATTTATTTAGCGAATTCAACGCGCGTGTTTAAGCGCGTCTATGATATGGTCGCATTAGCGGATGTTGAGAAAGTGAATTGGCCGCAGATTACACCGGTGATGGGAAAGAATCTCGTTAAAATGGATATTGACAAAGGTCCATGGGCAATGGCGATGACGCCCATGCAATTTTGCAAGCATCATAAATTATTAGAAGAGCATCAACCTCAACCGCGAGAAGGTGTCGCTCGAAAAGAGTGGAATCGGATTGAGGTCACCTTGAGACGAGGGCAATCCAATAAAGTATTTGCGCTTCAGTTGGGTGCGCTATGGCCGGGTGTTGAAAAACTGCCATTGCATATGCGTGCGTTATTCGGCATTTTTGCCGCGAAAAATGCAGGTGATTCAAAGGTAGCAGCTGATGCGTTAGCAAAAATAAGCGCTTCTTCAGCAACCAAATTGGATTTTAGCGGCGCTGATGTGCTCTATAAAAAATATATTGATACCAAGCCCATTCAAAAAGTATTAAACCAACATGGCTATATCTTGACGGTCATGGCATCTATGTTGGTCGCTGCTCGCGAAGATGGGGTGCAAGCTTCGGCCGATTTTTTATGGCTTAAACCGGTGGATCGAAGGCTTTGGTATATGCTGAATACGGCGGGTCGTCAAACGCCTTTCGTAGAAGTGGCGGGACCCTTTGCTCACTGGATAGCAGAAAAACAAATTGAGAAACGTTTGCTGGTTCCGATGGTAGAGGAAGCCACGAATGCGCTAGAAATTGTATTGAAGGAAGTGATCTATCACCCTGACGAAAAAGACTGAGAGACACTATGCTGCAACGTGGTTTAGATGAAAATCAAGAAATGCCTTCGCAAATGCTCTTGCGTGATACCCGCACGCTCGGGATGAAGGTTGTTGATTTTTTCAAAGATCCGATTAAAAGCGCGACGTTACTGATTGGCTTTGCGATGGTGGTGGTGTTTTTCCCCTCTGTTAACGAATTCACAACGCTCGTCGCTTTTTTTGTTTTTTTGTACGCCTATACCCGTGAATTTAAACTGCCATTTCGTATGCCTATGCGTTCGGGTGCGCTTGACTACAATGATCCGCTACCGAACAATAAACCCAATAAAGCCCGCGGGATCAGTTTTTTTGGTAACCGCAAAACTGATGGCGAAGAACTCTGGTTTAATAACGATGACATGCGAACGCACGTCTTGATTTTTGGTTCAACGGGAAGTGGCAAAACAGAAGCACTGGTCTCTCTTGCCTTTAATGCATTGAATCAAGGCAGTGGTTTTCTCTATGTGGATGGTAAAGGCGATAACAGCTTATTTGCTAAAGTATTTTCGATGGCCCGCTTTATGGGGCGCGAAGATGATTTACTGTTAATTAACTTTATGACAGGCGCGAGAGATATTATCGGTGCGCAAGAAAAACGGTTGTCTAACACCATGAATCCTTTTTGTAATGGTTCATCGAGCATGTTGACGCAATTGGTTGTGAGCTTGATGGATTCAGGCGGTCAAAGTTCTGACGGGGATATGTGGAAGGGTCGCGCCATTGTATTCGTTGAAGCATTAATGAAAGTATTGGTGTATATGCGCGATGCGGGGAAAATTCTTCTCGATGCCAACACCATCCGTAATTATTTTGAATTGCCACGCATTGAAGCGATTGCGATGGATAAAATGTTTATTCGCGATAAGCAAGAGCCCGTCAGTTTGGCAGATACACCTGAAATGGTGTTGGAACCTATTACTAACTATGTGATTAACTTGCCAGGCTATGATCGCAGCAAAAAAGGAAAGCAGGGATCGCAAGTGCTTGAGCAACATGGCTTTATTACCATGCAGTTAACTCGTGTGTTCGGTTCGCTTGCTGATACGTATGCGCATATCATTCGAACCAATTTAGCGGAAGTGGATTTAAAAGACGTCGTGTTAAATCGACGTATTTTGGTCGTCTTATTACCCGCTCTTGAAAAATCCACCGATGAATTATCCAACTTAGGTAAAGTCATTATTTCGTCATTGAAAGCGATGATGGCATCAGGGTTGGGTGAAGCGGTAGAAGGTACGTTTAAAGAAGTAGTGACACGTAAACCGACCAATTCTTCTACGCCTTATATGTGTATCCTTGACGAGTATGGTTATTACGCGGTTAAGGGGTTTGCGGTTGTTCCAGCCCAAGCGCGATCACTTGGATTTTCGGTTATCTTCGCAGGACAAGATTTACCTGCATTCCAAAAAGCATCTAAAGAAGAAGCGCTGTCTATCGGTGCTAATACCAACATTAAAATTTGTATGAAGTTAGAAGATCCGTTAGATACATGGGATTTTTTCTCGAAAACAGCCGGTGAGTCGTATGTAACAAAAGTCGATTCTTTTCAAACAAACTCCAATAGTATACTGAATAATTATGCCGATAATCGTAGCGCTTCTGCAGAGAAACGCGCGCGGGTTGACTTGCTGGATTTAAAAGAGCAGAAACCAGGTGAAGCGCATATTTTCTTTAAATCAAAAATTATTCGTGCTCGTATGTTTTATGCTAATCCTAAAACAGTCGAGCGCATGCGCTTGAACCAATTTTTAAAAGTGGAGCCGCCAGTTGGACGCATGTTGCTGGATCTTGAAAATCGTTTCGGTCAATTTAATGCGCTCGTTGAAAAGGGCGACTTTGCATTAGGAGAAGTGACCGATGAGGCAGAAGATCTTCAGCTTATCATCAAGGCGATGCGCGAAAACACAGAGACCGATCTAATTGATCGAGGCGTCTCTGCCTTGTTGAGTTTTCATAATCGCACCAACGTATCCGAAGAAACGGTTGAAGAAGTAACGACCTCAGAGCCGGGGCGTATTCACATATTTAATAAAGCGACAGTCGCGCCTGATATTCAAACAATGATGTCGAGTCGCGAGCTGGAACAATTTATGCAACCATTATTAGTGAAAGCCGGGCTAAAAGATCAAACCGAATTGCTAGAGCGTTTGCTGGGACGTTCCAGCACCCAATCCAACGCGATGACAGAGGAAGTGATGAAGGACATGGTGTTTGCCACGGATTATCCACCGGATGCGGAAGATGTGTTTTTGAAAATGGATGATGTTGTCGCGATTGCGAAAGAATTAGCGGAGTATGTTGCGACACAAAAGGCACCGAAAGAAGGTGAAACATCATGAAATACGTAGCGGTAATAGGGCTGGTTGCTTTTCTTCTTCAAGGATGCGCCTCGTCCAATGTATCAAGAAGTGCAGGTCATGGGATTGATAAAATACATACTAGCGCCACGCCTGTTGATGGCGATGTGATCGATGCGTATCAATCTAAAAATCAAGCGCAGAAAGGCGCGATAATGGGTGGCGTGATTGGAGCGAATGTCGGCATGCAATCCACGACAGGCTTGAGCCTGCTGCCCAGTGCGATGGCCGGCGCGGGCGTGGGGTTGATTGTCGGTGGCGCAATGGGTTCTTACATTGATTCACAGACGACTCTTATTGATAGATTAGAAAATCGCGGAATGAAAGTGATCGTGCTAGGTGATCAGGTGATGGTGGTCTTGCCATCCGTTTGGATTTTTGAACCGAGATCAGCGACATTGCGCTCTCATGCTTATTCGGCGTTAGATTTGGTCGCAGAGTTTATCAGTCATTGTCCCAATATCTTGGTGTCAGTTGCAGGGAATACGGGTAGCTTTGGATTATCGGCAACAGTTAACAAGATTCTATCAGAACAACAAGCGAATACAGTGGTGAAATATTTGTGGGCGAGAGGGGTTGATACGCGTGTTATTTCAAGTATCGGTTATGGTAGCTCGAGGCCGGTTGTCAAAGAGACGTTGAAAGAAAATAGTGACAATGATCGTATTGAGATCACCTTAGAAAAATTAACGGTTTAGCAAGGTAGGGTGGGCAAA
>CANJVW010000004.1 GCA_947478495.1 Legionellales bacterium
CCTAAGCACAACTCGCAAGTAATTTAATAGCCGACAGCTTTAATGGTTCAATGGCGTAAGCAGCCAACGCTGCAACCAGATGCGTCATAGCGTTTACAATGAAACGATGCCGCGTATGCCAAACGTTGTAACAGTGCTTGAGATGTCCGATCACGGTTTCAATGATGCCGCGTTGATTCAGTAGTTGTTTTTCATAGTCCGATAGGTCTAGTTTATCTTTCATGTTTTTTCGTTTTCGGGTAATCAATTTTAATCCTCCATTGAGCAGTTCTTCGAATATCTTTTTTCCAATATAGCCTTTATCGCCAAACGCCAATCCCTTGAGAGATTTCAATAGCGGTACCTCTTCTTCGCTATCGCTTCGGCTGCCTCTTGTGATTTTAAAAGCTAATAGCTCGCCATGATTATTTGTCACAATATGTAGTTTTAAGCGCAAAAACCAGCCAACAGAGGTTCTTCCGTACTCTGCAATGGAATCAAATGTCTTGTGTCTCCTGGACCGCTTGAGATGGCACACAGGCAAACAACTTGAATCGATGTAATAGATGCCTGTTTGTTTTCCTGCTCTTAACTGCGTCAAGATGGTGAGCGGAAATATGGCCCGATGAATGAGACCAACGAATCGTCCGTAGCTGGGTAATTGAGGAAAAGCACACGCCTGGTATGCAACCAGGAAGCCCGTGTAAAAATTCTTAAAGTCCCCAAACCGGGAAATTTGAAACATAACCAAAATAGTCATGATCTCGCTGATCGCCAAACCGCAGGCAGCTCCACGACGGCCTTTGGTGGGACCTGACTATTGAGCGACAATTACGACTGCCGGTCGGCGACAACTATGATTGCCGGTTAACCAAATACCCCCTAACGTAGCAGCACTATTTATAAAAAAAGGTGCTGCGATGTCTGGAAATTGGATAACTAACCAACAGGTAGAAATATATATGACATCAAGACATCAGGGACAGACCCAAGCAACATCATCAGCAAAAGCCGGTTTCTCAGAACGCAGCGGCCGCAACATTGATATTGGCAAACGAATTAACCCTCATAGAGCTCCTAGACCTTGGCGTACTCGCCATGATCCATTAGAAGCTATCTGGGAAACCGAACTGATGCCATTGCTTGAGCAAACCCCAGGCCTGCAGCCTATCACGCTGCTAGAGTACATTCAGTCTCGTTACCCGGGCGAATATCCCGACAAGGTGTTGCGCACGTTGCAGCGGCGCACTAAACAATGGCAGGCTTTGCTTGGTCCAGAGAAAGAAGTCATGTTTCGGCAAACCCATAGGGCGGGTCAACAAGGATTATCTGACTTTACCCATTTAAAAAAAGTGTTAGTCACTATCGGTGGCGTGCCTTTTAAACACTTGCTATATCACTTTCGCTTGGCATTTAGTCATTGGAGTTATATGAGAGTCACTGAAGGTGGTGAGTCATTCACAGCGTTAGCTGAAGGCTTGCAAGACGCACTAAAACGACTGGGTGGTGCTCCATATCAACACCGTACCGATAGCCTCTCTGCTGCGTTTAAGAACTTAAATAAAGATGCACGAGAAGATATGACGAGCCGCTATGAAGCGTTATGCGTGCAATATGCAATGATCCCAACGCGCAATAATCGTGGCGTAGGTCACGAGAACGGAAGTGTTGAATCACCACATGGCCATTTAAAAATACGCATTCAACAAGCATTGCTGATGCGCGGCAGTCATGATTTTACGCATGCCGCGGCTTACCAAGACTTCATCGATGATGTAGTGGTGCAACATAATCGCCGCAACGCTAAAGCTGTCACAGAAGAGCGCAGCGCTCTACAAGCATTACCATTACATCGAGCTGCCGACTACACCGAGCTCAGCGTTGTCGTCAGCAGCTCCAGCACCATTGAGGTGCGTCGAGTGACCTATTCTGTACCATCTCGCTTACAAGGCGAAACACTGCATATTCACCTATATGACAATCGCTTGGCCTGTTATCTAGGCCATACTCCTATTATTGAACTGAAGCGCTTGCATCCAACGCATGGCACAAGAGCACGATTAATTGATTATCGCCACGTGATTCACAGTTTAGCAAAAAAACCACAAGCATTTCGTCACAGTATATTACGCAACGAGCTTCTTCCCAGTGTCGAGTTTCACGCCATATGGCATACATTGGATGGGACGCTATCGCCCAAAGAATCCTGCAAAGTCATGGTGGGGTTGCTTCATATAGCGGCACAAGCCAACTGCGAGCAAGCATTGGCGCAATGGGTGCTGTCGATATTGAATGAAGGCAAGTCAGTATCGTTGACTCAGCTGCAAGGTCGCTTTACGCCATCGACAGTCATTATCCCTCAGGTTGTCATCAGTCAGCATAGCCTAGCGCATTATGATCGATGTATTCCCGGTCAGCAGGAGATCAATCATGTTTAATGTTGCGACATTACCGCTATTGTTAAAACAATGAAGTTTGCCCAGCATGTATGCTCACTGGGAGTCCTGCGCGGCCCAGGCAGAGGAGTCCCATTGGGGTTATCCAGAATATTTAGCATCACTTTGCAACCAAGAGGTGGTTTCGCGAACACAAAAGCGCATCGTGCGTCACGTTAAAGAGGCGAAGCTGACACCCGGCAAGACGCTCAGTACATTTGATTTTAAAGCAGCAAAGGCCGTGAATGCCCCTCAAATCACTGCGCTGGCTGACAATATTGGCTGGGTAAAGCAGGCGCACAATCTTGTCATCTTCGGTCCAAGCGGCATTGGAAAATCACACTTGGCTTGCGGTATTGCCCATCGCTTAATTGAGCAAGGTGTTCGCGCTTTATTTATGTCGACAACTGCACTAGTGCAGAAGTTACAGCAAGCGCGTCAAGCATACCGCTTACCGGAGGCTATTGCCAAGCTGGCACGCATACCGCTACTGATTCTTGATGACATTGGCTATGTCAAAAAAGATGATGCAGAAACCAGTGTGTTGTTCGAGCTCATTGCTGATCGCTATGAAAGTTCCAGTCTCATTATCACTGCCAATCAACCGTTTGGTGAATGGGATCAGATATTCCCTGATAATAATATGGCTGTTGCAGCGATTGACCGCTTAGTTCACCACGCGACAATTATCAATATTCAAGGGAATAGCTATCGTAAGCCCAAGGTATAGCGTTAAAAATAACTAACAGGAGGACTGAATGAGGTAATTAATGAGCACCAAAACCGGCAGTCGTAATTGTCGCTGACCGGCAGTCGTAGTTGACGTTCAATACCTGACAACATATAATGCTCTGCCCGTGTTTATCTAATTCATTGCAGAAATCATCTATTTCACAGAAAATAGCAACCAGCTGGTTCACGTCCATATCGCAGATTCCTTTCGACGGGAAAAAATGGCGATATTACGATGTTCCAGCTACTTTCCTATCTGAAAATGCAGTAACCCTTTGATCGGTAATTCATTTTAAAAGGCGAAACCCATTGCTGGGGTCCTTTAAAGCATCATGGGGCCGTTGTTCGTTATAATCTCTGATCCACTCCTCTGTGATGTCTCTCACTTATTGTAATGAAGTGAACAAATGCGCATTCAGTACTTCATGGCGAAACGTTCTGTTGAATCGCTCGATATAGGCATTTTGATTGGCTTTCCCGGGTTGTATGTGAATCATTTTAACCTGATGACACTCACACGAGAGCGTGAGATGCAGGGAGATTAACTGAGGGCCATTATCCAGTCTCAATTGTTTTGGGAATCCTCGCCAAGCGCTAATCTGGTCTAATACACGAACAACACGAATGGCAGGCAGTGAGGTATCGATCTCAATAGTCAGGCGCTCTCGAACACCTTCATCCAATATGTTTAAGGTGCGAAAACGCTTTCCAAAATAAAGCGCATCCGACATAAAGTCCAGCGACGAGCTGTCATTAGCGATAGGCGCAACCATCAATGATTGCCGCTCAGGTGTTAATACCATGCCTTTCTTCCTTCTGGGTAAGTTCAGCTTCATGACACAGTAAATGCGCCATACACGCTTGTGATTCCATCTCAATCCCTGTCCTCGCAACCAATCAAAGCATTTCCAAAAGCCCCAACCAGGCCATCGGTCGACGACCTTGTTTAGCTGCTCTATTACCTCGATATCGCCTAGCCGATTGGCTGATTGGCGATACCAAGCAGTTCGACTGAGCCCCACAGCCTGACAGGCTCGACTGACCAGTAGCTTATGGTCTCTGATCAGGCTTTCCCCAACCTCGCGACGCTCAGAGACCGTTACAGCTTTTTTGTAATGACCTCTTTTAAGGCATAGTTTTCATGGACAAGCTCCGCAACCATTTGCTTGTATCGCGATAGCTCCGATTCGATCTCTCTCAATCGTTTGATATCAGATGCTTCCATCCCACCGAATTTGGACTTCCAATGGTAATAGGTTCCATCAGAGATACCGTGTTGGCGACACACATCGTGTACCTTCATTTCGTTCTCGACCTCTTTTAGGATCGATATAATTTGGCCTTCTGTAAATCGTGATTTCTTCATTGCGGGTCTCCTGGGGTTGGTTGCTATCATGCGAGAAAACTTCAATTTTGGATTGTGTCTTTAGAGGGGGAGCTTACGTTGAGCAAAATGTAGGGAAAAACGTGTCAAGCATTATTTATGCTGAATAGATACAAAACTTCTTCAATAAGAACAATACGATGATACAATGAGCGCCATTCAGCAGGAGAACGCTATGACCACCCTCAGCGTCAATGTTAACAAGCTCGCGACATTACGCAATGCGCGTGGCAAAAATAATCCCGATGTCTTGAAAACCACATTGGATATTATTTCCTATGGTGCTCGAGGCATCACCGTTCACCCACGTCCAGATGAGCGACATATTCGAAAATCGGATGTGATTCAAATCGCCAATACGATTTCGGTTGAACTCAATATCGAAGGTTACCCGGATCCCGATTTTTTAGCCTTCGTTAAAAAAATTAAACCCGCACAATGCACACTCGTGCCAGACCCGCCCCATGTATTAACCTCTAACGCCGGTTGGCTTATCGAGAAAAATAAAAAACTCTTATGTGACACCGTCAAGAGCTTGCATGACAGCGGGATTCGCACATCGCTCTTTATTGATCCTACTACCCTATCAGAAAAAGAGTTGGCACTATTACCTGAAACAAAAACCGATCGCGTGGAACTCTATACAGAACAATATGCTGAAACCTATGGAACCCCGCTCGCACAAGAAACGCTAGATAGTTACAAACGCGCCGCAGAAAATATCAATGCATTCGGCATTGATCTCAATGCAGGGCATGATCTCAGCCTCGTCAATTTACGGCACTTTGTTAAAACGATTCCGATCATCAAAGAAGTCTCTATTGGGCATGCCTTGATTTGTGATGCATTAGAGTTTGGTTTAAAAGAAACAATAAAACGCTATTTAATCAGCCTCACTTCATTGAATCGTCCTGCTGAATAATATGCTGATACGATTTATTTTTCTCATTCTGGTTTTCAGCTGTCAAACTGCTGCTGCGGAGTTCGATACCACGCTCGCGCGTTTCATCAAAGAACCCGAAAACATTAGCACGCCCTGGATATTTGATCGAACCCGATATAGCACACTTCATCAAGTCTCCATCGATTACTATACCCTCTCTTCGCAAACTTGGCCAAAGCCCTCTATGAGCTCAGATAGTATCGTATGGAAACATGCCTTGATTATCTATCGGCCTGACACTATCAACACGGATCAAGCCTTGTTATTTGTTAATGAGGGCGTTCGATATCCTATTCAAACAAACCATTCGGGTGATAATCCAGCTCCCGAGACAATAGATTTTGCACGCATCGCTCAAAGAGCACACTCCATTGTCATCGATCTTCAAAATGTTCCGAACGAATATATTACGTTCGATAACAATATACCTATAAAAGAAGATGCTCTCTTAGCTTACACCTGGAAACGCTATTTAGATGATCCCATTCATGGTGAATACTGGCCGCTACATCTTCCTATGACAAAATCGATCATCAAAGCAATGGATGCTGTACAACAAATATTAAAAGAAAAAAACCAAATTACCGTTTCTCATTTTGTGGTATCAGGTTCTTCAAAAAGAGGGTGGGCTACTTGGCTTGCCGCACTCTCTGACAATCGCATCAATGGGATTATTCCGATCGTCGTCGATGTTTTTAAGACACCAAAAAATGTGTGTCGCATTTATGATGCCTACAATCATTGGTCGATCGGTCAGCGCAATGATGCTTCCCAAAAAAGATCTAAACTGCTTGATTCACCCGCGCTGGAAGCACTGCTCCGCATCGAAGATCCTCTATCGTATTTAAGCGATCAAGAGCACCCATTTTATAAAGAACGGCTGTCAATACCGAAATACACGATTAACGCTAACACCAATGATTTCTTTGAACCCAACTTACCCCATATCGCATTGCCGGGTAGAAGCAATATTCGAATCGTTCCAAACCAATGCCATTACATTAATATGAAGATCGTTGAGCATGCCATACTCGCCTATTACAAAAACATCATTCTCGACAACGATCCGCCGTCTCTTGAATGGTCCCTCAATAGCGACCAATCGATTGATCAAGTTAAAACGATCAGTCGCCAACAACCGATTGTTAAATTATGGGAAGCAACCAACTTATCTAATCACGACTTCAGACTGGAGGCGGGAGTTCGATATGTCTCTAGTGAATTGAAGGGAAGCTGTATAGGCCAGCGTTGCACCTATCCTGTTGTAATCGCCTCACCTGAAAAAGGATGGAAATCCAGCTTTGTCGAAGTAACCTTCCTGCAAAATGATGAACGATTAATACTCACTACATCGAACTATATTACAAAATCGCTTCAATCCCAATCATGATGTCTGCTATATGATTTTTTTTCAGCGCCAACATAATCAACCGATCCACCCCCAAGGCCACACCTGCGCAATCTGGCAAACCTTGCTCTAATGCGTTCAAAAAATTCTCGTCAATCGGAACGAGTTGAATATTATTTTTTTGACGCACACTTAAATCATTTTCAAAGCGATGTCGTTGCTCGGTCACGTCTTGCAGCTCATGAAACCCATTCGCCAGCTCCACTCCTTTGAAATAGACTTCGAATCGCGATGCAACAGGTATATCTTCATCCATACGAATTTTAGCAAGCGCTGCTTGAGACACTGGAAAATCATACAAAAAACACGGTCTATCTTTTCCTAAATGCGGCTCTAATGCTTGTGTAAATAATACATCTAACCAAAAATTTGTATCCTCACGACCGTCCGTCGATACATCAATACCATGTCTCGTCGCACAATCTATTAATTCAGACGCGCGCGCTGTGTGTGGATTGATGTTGACATACTCTTGATAAGCATCTTGCACCGTCATTCGATAAGCCGGTGGCGTTTTTAATATGAGAGACAACAATTCATCCATTTCATCCATTAAAGCATGATGATCAAACCCGATGCGGTACCATTCCAGCATGGTGAATTCAGGACTATGATGTCGCCCGATATCGCCCTGACGAAACGCTTTAGTGAGTTGAAAAATAGAACCGCTGCCATTAGCGAGCAATCGCTTCATCGCATACTCAGGAGACGTCTGCAAATACAGTGTTTCTGAATCACGCGCTCCACGTTCTTGAAAAAAAGTCGTCATGCTGATGATATAGGGATCGGTAACAGTGGCGGGAGATAGCAGGGGGGTTTCTACTTCTAAAACGCCCCTCTCTAAAAAAAATTGACGGATGGTATGAAGTATTTGCGCGCGTGCTTGTAGGGTGGGCAAAGCGCCTGTTGCGTGCCCACCGCGGTTGTCGCACAATGGTGGGCACGCAACAGGCGCTTTGCCCACCCTACATCATCCTTATCATTTATTCTTTCACCCGCGACATATATTCACCAATACGCGTATCCACTTTGATGAGCTCGCCCTCTTGAACGAATAACGGCACACGAACCATTGCGCCTGTTTCGAGTTTCGCAGGCTTTCCACCGCCACCTGACGTATCGCCACGAACACCCGGATCCGTTTCCACAATTTTTAATACCACAAAATTAGGCGGCACCACAGCAAGCGGTGCATTATTCCAAAGTGTCAGTGTGCACACGGCTTGCTCTTTAATCCACTGCTTAGCCTCCCCCACGAGCGCATCATCCATGACAAATTGTTCGTAGGTTTCATTCGCCATAAAATGCCAGTGAGTGCCATCATTGTAGAGATACTGCGCCTCAACATCGGTGACATCTGCCGCTTCCAAGCTATCGCCTGACTTATAGGTTCGTTCGACTACGCGGCCCGTTTTTAAGTTGCGATATTTAATTCGATTGAACGCTTGCCCCTTTCCCGGCTTCACAAACTCATTTTCTAAAATAATGCAGGGATCGCGATCAACGATAATTTTCATCCCGCCACGGATTTCGTTTGTTGTATAGACAGCCATGGGTTATTCCTTATAAAATGTGATCCATTTTAAGGGTCTTCTCGAAATGTCTCAAGTAAAAACCGCCTGGCAGACAGCTTTGATCAATGCTGTCACCCAGCCAGACGAATTGCTTCGACTATTAGATCTGGGTCCCTCTTGGTTAGATGGTGCGCGCCACGCCGCCACGCTCTTCCCCCTCAAAGTCCCGCATGGCTTCATCCGCCGGATGCAAAAAGGGAATATCCATGATCCTTTATTGCGTCAAGTATTGCCTATTGGCGCCGAATTGCTTGAGATACCGGGCTTTACGACAGATCCTTTACAAGAAACCGATAACGCCATTCCAGGCCTACTACACAAATATCAGGGTCGTGTATTGCTCACCCTCACCGGGACTTGCGCCATTCATTGTCGGTTTTGTTTTAGACGACACTTTCCGTATAGCAAAAATAATCCCGGCACCGAAGGATGGAAAGCAGCGCTGAACTACATCGCCAATGATCCAACCATCACTGAAGTGATATTAAGTGGTGGCGATCCTTTATCGCTCAGCGATGCTATCCTCGATCGCTTTATTCAATCCTTAAGCGCTATTTCACACGTCAAACGATTGCGCTTTCACTCTCGCTTGCCCATTGTGCTCCCCGAACGCATTACCCCTGATCTCATCCAGCTCTTAACCAAGAGTCGCCTATCAATAGTATTTGTTGTCCATTGCAATCACCCGCAAGAAATAGATGCTTCTGTTAAAAGCGCAATGCAAAACCTATCAGCGACTAACATCACCTTGCTCAATCAGTCTGTCTTATTAAAAGGCATCAATGATCATGCGGATATATTGACAGAGCTAAGCGAAAGCTTGTTCGACATGGGTGTATTGCCCTACTACTTACATGTGCTCGATAAAGTACAAGGCACCGCGCATTTTGATACCCCACTCGATACGGCACACTTGCTCCATGCTCAGATCGCTGCTCGATTGCCAGGCTATCTAGTCCCTCGACTCGTACGCGAAGATCCGGGTGCGCCAGCTAAGACACTTCTACGGTAAGCCTCCATATCTACCCACTTTTTTGTGCACAGAGTAAATATCGGACATGAATTGCTTGTTCTCGATATAAAGACATATTTATAATTAAAAAAGTGTCTATAAAATATTGATTTATAATATATTATAGCTCATCAGGAGAAACCCTTATCTCAGGGCTCCATTCTATTTTACCCAGCTTTTGAGGAACTTAAACACAATGTTATCCACAGAAACAGGGGATAACTCTCACCTGAGACAACCACCCTATCTTTTCGTGCCTATTCCATTACAATAATGAACTATGATGTATGACATAATCATTCAACTCGCGACCCAAGGTGATTGGACACCCCCTGATACCTCGCTGAGTGATTGGTCAAAAAAAGCATTGTCTTCGCAAAAAACACCTCTTGAAGTGACCATTCGACTAGTCGACACTCCTGAGATCACCGCGTTGAATACCCAATACCGACAGAAATCAAAGCCCACCAATGTGCTTTCCTTCCCCTTTGACATGCCACCTGAAAGCCTAGAAGACGGCGAGATTCAAATCTTAGGCGATATCGTGATTTGCGCCAAGATTGTGAATCAAGAAGCGATTGAACAAGGCAAATCGCCTACCGCTCATTGGGCTCACATGGTGATACATGGTACATTACATCTATTGGGGTATGATCACGAAACGGAAACAGATGCGACAACCATGGAAGCCATTGAAATAACATTATTAGAATCGATGGGTTTCCCCAATCCATATACCTTTTCAGAACCGTTATGACAGATATACAATTTGATATAGCGATCATCGGCGGCGGCATAGCGGGATTGTGGTTGCTGAATCGTCTCCGCCAAGCCGGCTTCTCTGCGATCTTAATGGAATCCCATACGCTCGGTGGCGGTCAAACACACAAATCGCAAGGGATTATTCACGGCGGCATGAAATATGCACTCACCGGTCAACTGACTGGAGCGGCTAAAACCATCGCAAGCATGCCCGCCATCTGGAAGGCATGCCTCGAGGGACGAGGCGAAATCGATTTATCGAAAGCGACCATCATTGCCAAAAAACAAATCTTATGGTCGACGGGCACACTTTTATCTAATATCGCAAGCGTGGCAGCTAATCTTGCCTTGAAGAGCGATACCCATCTCATCGATCAAAAAGACTATCCAGCGCTCTTCCAAAACTCCGCTTTTCAGGGAAAAATCTATTCGCTAGATGAAATCGTGATAGACGTAGAAAGCGTGTTACGTGCGCTCAGAGAACCTTACAAAAATCATATTATTAAAATTAATCCTCTGGTAGCGCCTGATATTATGTCTGACGAAAAAAATAATATCGTCTCATTGCATATTCAATCCAATAATAAAAAAGCGGCTCTGAAAGCACAGCAATTTATTTTTGTCGCGGGTAGCGGCAACGCCATTTTATCTGAAACATTTCCCTCTATTAACATGCAGCGTCGCTCCTTGCACATGGTGATCATGAAACATGATTATGATGCGCCGCTCTACGGCCATTCTTTGGGCCTTAGTTCCTTGCCTCGCATCACCATCTCAACCCATCGCGCGCATGATGGAAAAACGATTTGGTACATGGGTGGGCAACTCGCTGAAGAAGGAGTGTCGCGCACATCAGAAGAACAAATCGCTGCAACCCAAAAAGAATTAAAAATTCTATTCCCCTGGCTCGATTTTTCAAACGCCTCTTTCGCAAGCTTTCATATTGATCGTGCGGAAGGATGGCAACCTGATGAAAAACGTCCCGACAGTTGCACGATTCGATCGATTGGAAATGTTATCGCTGCATGGCCAACTAAATTAGCCTTCGCACCATTGCTATCTGAAAAAATCATGCAATCACTCACCATCAAGCCTCTATACCACGATACAATGGCGCTGCAGGATTGGCCGCGACCCGCCATTGCTCAACCGATTTGGGATGAACTTTTACCATGATTGAAAAAATACAGCTTGGTTCAACCGACATCTTTGTCAGTCGAGTCGGTCTCGGCACCGCCAAATGGGGGCGCAATGAAAAAATGCATTACCCTCACCCCTTCGAATTACCGACAGATGACGCACTCATTCAGCTATTACATACCGCAACGGATTGCGGGATTAACCTATTAGACACTGCACCCGCTTATGGCCATAGCGAGGAACGCATTGGAAAATTATTCAAACAAGGGCGTTTCTCAAGGCCGGATTGGATTTTCTCAACGAAGGTAGGAGAAATCTTTATTAACAGCGAATCGCATTTTGATTTTTCAGAAAAATCCGTTCGCATAAGCATTGAAAACAGTTTACAGAAACTGCAAACGGATTATCTCGATGTTGTTCTCATTCATTCAAATGGTGAAGATAAAAAAATTATCGAAGAAACGGATGTATTTAAAACGCTGCTCGCTCTAAAAAAATCGGGGGTGATTCGTGCGATCGGCATTTCCACCAAAACTATCGAGGGAGGGTTGTTAGCGATTCCACTATCGGATGTCTTGATGGTAACCTACAATCCCACGCACACAGATGAAAAACCCGTTATCGTAAAAGCACGCAACGAACAAAAAGGGATTTTCATTAAGAAAGCACTTGCCAGCGGTCACCTTGAAAAAATCGCGTCGGATGATCCCATTCAAATCGCTATGAACTGTGTATTTGAGTTACCCATCAGTAGCGTCATCGTCGGCACACTAAATCCATCTCACTTGATACACAATGTCGATTGCGCAGAAAGAGTGTTATGAAAAAATATTTATTGATAGGTAGGGTGGGCAAAGCGCTTTTTGCGTGCCCACCACCAAGATCATGGCACAGTGGTGGGCACGCAAAAAGCGCTTTGCCCACCCTACCTAACTACATTTTCAAAAGTGGATACGTAAACATATGAAAAAATACTTAGTCGGCGGCGCTGTCCGCGATGAATTGCTCGGACACCACCCCATCAAAGAAAAAGATTGGGTCGTCGTCGGCGAAACAGATATCAGCATGAAACGCGCTGGCTTCAAGCAGGTCGGAAAAGATTTTCCTGTTTTTTTGCATCCACAAACCCATGAAGAGTATGCTCTTGCACGTAAAGAGCGTAAAACGGGACCCGGTTATACCGGGTTTGCATTTGATGCATCGCCTGCTGTTACGCTTGAAGAAGATTTATTACGACGCGATCTCACCATCAATGCCATGGCGAAAACAGAAGAAGGCGAGATTATTGATCCCTATGGCGGTCAAACAGACTTAAAAAAGAAAATATTACGCCACGTCTCACCCGCTTTTTCAGAAGACCCTGTCCGTATTTTACGTGCCGCGCGTTTTGCCGCGCGATTCGACTTTAAGGTCGCACCAGAAACAATTACCCTGATGAAAGAGATGGTCAAACAAGGTGAAGTGAATGCCTTGGTGCCTGAGCGTGTATGGAAAGAACTGGAAAAAGCACTGACAGAACCTCGTCCCGACACTTTCTTTTCTGTGTTGGATCAAGCAGGAGTGCTAGCCCTATTATTTCCAGGGCTCACAGGTAAAGAGAAAGCATTTTTAGAAATCACACCCTTAACACAGAATACTCTGATCCGCTTTGCTGTGTTATTGCATCCGCTCACAGAAGATGAAATCACTCATTTTTGTGATCGCTATCACGTCCCTAACGACTACCGAGAATTGGCTATTTTATTAGCGCGCCATTGGCTGTCTTATCAAGAAACATTAAAGGCGCCCCCCGAGGAAGTGCTATCGTTTTTTATCAGTACTGATGCATTCAGACGATTCTCGCGCTTTCAGAACCTCTTATCGGCGTGCGAAATCTGTTCATCGATCTCGTCTTCATCATGGTTGTTGTCTTGTTATGAAGCAATGCAAGCAATCGATATACACGATCTGATCAGCAACCCAGATAAACAAGCCATTGCCGAGGGCATAAAACAAAAACGCCTTAACGTCATTCGAACAGTGCTGCGAAAAGAGGAATAAAAGACCGGACTGTTTTAATAGGCATCTTTTCTTGACATTAATAGAGGCCTGCTTTAACGTAATTCTTCTGTCATTTAGCAGTTTAATAAGGATATCACATGAAACATCATTTTATTGCCAGCCTCATTTTACTCGGTCTTTTTACAACCGCCACCGCTGCCGCAAGTAGTGCAGTCGACAAAAAACAAGTTGATGGCTTAGTGCACGATTATATTCTACAAAATCCTGAGGTGCTCGTTCAGTCACTACAAAGCTACCAGCAAAAACAAATGGATCAAACACGTAAATCCTTTGATAAAATACAAGCTGACGCACCTCAATTTGCCAATCGCTTATTCCATTCAGCATCTGATCCTGTCGCTGGCAACCCTAATGGCGCGGTCACACTGGTTGAATTTTTTGACTACCAATGCCCTCATTGTGTTGAGATGACGCCTGTTATCGATCACATGATTCAATCAAACGACAATTTAAGAGTCGTCTTCAAAGAATTCCCGATCCGAGGCCCGATGTCGAATGCTGCGACCAGAGCGGCTTTAGCGGCGCAGAAGCAAGGCAAATACTTTGACATGCATAAAGCGTTAATGGCATCAAAAACACAACCCTTAACAGACAAAATCATTGACGATATCGCTCAATCGATTGGCTTAGATATGACAAAGTTCAAAGCGGACATGAAAGATGCCTCAATCGACGCTCAAATCAAAGCAGACTACGAACTCGCTAAAGACATGAAAATCATGTTTACACCGGTTCTTTTCATCAGCCGAACCGATGGCAAACCTAACACCGTGACATTTATTCCAGGCCAAGCACCTGAAAGCGCGTTAACAGATGCGGTTAAGAAAGCAGCGGCGGCGCACTAACGCTATTGCTACAAAAAGGGCGAGAAGACTTCTCGCCCTTTTTCTCTAAGACGATTTTCTTCGAAACGCTTCACTTCCTAAGGCGGGATCATTTTCTGCTTCTTTGACTGCTTTCACGCCAAGAGAACCGATGCCCTGCGGTCTGCTCTTAAATACCGAGCTCCTCTTCTGAGCGCCTAAGGGCTGGCTGGTAAACGTTTTATGTTTGGCAGTTGCGTCTTTTAAGCAGGCAATCACCTCTTGTAATTTTTTTGGCGAGGTAGGCGCCAGTCCATAATATTTTCCAATAACGGCTCCTACCTGTTTAGCCATTGCAAGTGACTCAATCTTTCCTTTGTGCACCTCCGAATACACAACAAAAGCAGATTGTACGTTAGGGGGAATATTCATATGACGCGCCTTAGGGCCAATAGGCGATCCCGTCGGGTCAACAGAAAATATTTTTAATTTTATTGTATCTCCGTATATTTTAAATATTTCTTGGGCCAAATAAACGCATGTTCTCCCGCCACGGCTATACCCTGTTAAATCAATAGAAGAAGGTAATTGTCGAGCATCTTTTGCTGTCTCCAAACGTTTCATGATATTTTTGATATGCTCTGAGCCGCCTCTGCCGGTAAGAATATGTCCTCCAGTAAGGTTCATCGTTTCGGAAATCACATCTGGATTGGCCGAGTCATCTGCGTAAGCTCCTGTCCCTAAAAAAGTTATTGTCCAGGGTGGTGTGCTGGGGTTTATCTGCCCGCGCTCATATTAAAGCCCCTTAAATGTTCTTCTGTATGGCTTATGCAGTATAGTCTGTATTTTGGATATTTTGCTCGATGCTCTAGTGTTATGAGCCAGCGCGCATTAACAGACAGCCCACGCTTAGGGTTTAAATTCTTTTAAATCAATTTTTTGCAAGATTCTCTGTGGTGGGTTCTGGAAGAAAAGAGGAATATCTGAACGTTTACATTCTATTGCTCTTACAGGCGGTATGCGGTTTTAACCATGATTTTGGAGGCAAAAGTCATGCATTGCTTAATAAACGGTGGAAGAGGAGCGGCACCGGCGTGCATCGCATCCTGTTGATGTTTTTTTTCATCTGCCTTCATGGCTTCAAGAATGCATAGACTTCGCTTATCCTGGGAAGGCAGCAATGCGCAGTGTTTTTCTAAATGTTGCACCACCTGATGCTCCGTTTCAGCAACAAATCCTAAGCTCCAGCGATCACCGACTGCACCCGCGATGAAGCCCATACCAAACGATCCTAAGTACCACAATACATTCAAATAGCTGGTATGACTATCCAGCTCTGCAAGACGCATCGCACACCAAGCAAGATGATCGCCCTCTTCAAGCGCGGCGTGTTCCATTTGTTGTTTAATGGAGGCGGAATGTGCTGTGATATGTTGGCCGTGATAAAGCGCTTGCGCGCAGACTTCGCCTGTGTGATTCACTCGCATCAAACCCGCTGCATGTCGACGATCAGAAGCGGTTAAGCGTGCATCAATCGCATCAATAGCGGGAGAAGGTCGACCGGTTTTCACGGGATTATTTAAAAGAGCGCGAAGCGCTCGATCAATGCCGAAACAAAGAGAGTCGCTAAGCGAATAGGATCGACACATAGCTTATATGGATGACAGCATAGTGATTTCTTTCGTTCTGCCATTCTGCTGCAACGTTACTGCGTTCTCGTTAATGGCTGTCACAATCGATCCATCTGTTGGCAATCTCTCGCCCACAGACACATTAAATAATTTCCCTTGGTAACCCAACACGGCAGTCCATCTGTCGCCCTGCATAAAAATAGAAATAACGGTATAGTCATTCGTTGCATGCACAGAAGAAGATTTCCCTGTATTAATCGCGGTGGAATCAACGCCGGATGGTGTTGCAACAACCTCACCCTGCGCTGTCGGTGCAACCAATCCATTGGCATAGGCCGCTGCAGAGACTGGCACAGGCATCGACTTTAAAGATAAATCCATCATATTCCTTTCAGCTGTAGCAGTTGCCAACTTAGCGGATGCGATTGCCTGATTCATCTCAGCAATTTCACGTTGTATCTTTAATCCTTCCAGGTCATTCAAGCTTTGCATGTACTTGTCTTCGCTTGCTTTTTGTATCTTCTGGGTACGCTCATCCGCGGCAAGCAATTTCTTCACATCCGCTGATGACGCAACAACAACGCTTGGTGGAGACGTAGCAGAGGCTCCCATGCTATTAGGGATTCCGGGCGTCATTTTAACAGGAGCAGCGCTTTTTGCCACAGCAGGAACAGCTGCTTCATTCCCTCCTCCTCCGCCCAACAACCCAATAAGCTGCCAAATGATCAAGAGAGAAAAAACGATGATCGCGCCCAATGTAGCCTTTTTTTTAGGCGTCATATCAGATAATAGGTTTGCTTTTATTGCTGCCATACGCTTTAAGTCCCTAGTGCTGTCAAAGTAATTGAACCCGTCAAGCTCCCATTTTCTACATTAACACTCATTTTCGACAAAACCAATGGCAAATTTTTAAATTGATCGCCAATTAGACACAATACAGTGGGAGATACTTTCTGAAAAGAGATAGCAAGACCCAGCTCAGAGAATTTTCCCTTATCGAGAGCGACACTAACGTCTATCACATTGCCTGGAAGCACGGCCCGCAATCGATCGCTTAGCTCGCCTACTGTCATGTTAATCGGCATCACAACATCAGAAGGTGCGCGAATAGGGAGCTGAAGTGCAATAGTCAAATGAAAACCTTCCGTCCCTATTGTAGGATTAAAATTATTTTTAAGCCCCCAATCAAAAAGCACTTTTGTCTTCGCACCCAACGATTTCATCGATGCATTAAGCTGACCAACCACATCATAGGTCACAGAATCAGGGTACCAACCGGGTACTGTTAATAGCAGTGAAACAGTATTCGCAACCGCTCTTACTTGATCAGAAGGGCTGGGTGAAGTGAGCTCATCAATATACAACTGATAAGGATTAACTACGCCAATAATAGTTTGTGGTAGTTCTGACTTATGTTCCACTAAAAATGGCCATATCATCCATAGTCCGCAGACGATGAGTATCACGACGGCTATTTTTTTAATGGGGAGAGTGCCTATACCTTGTTTTCGGAGCGCTACATCAACGGGCTGCAGTTGCAACGACCCTACAATGGGTAAAACAGGAAAAACGGGTTTATCCAAGACAGTAAATGCTCTAACGGATGAGGCATCCAGCGAGAATTTTCCGTCTGCGCGGGTCTCGGCAATCGGAACATTACCTTGCACATAGACATTAAATTTATTGTTTAATGTTTTTAGAACCAATAACTCTTCTGCGATGCTATCAGTCGGAAAGCTACCCTCTAAATAAACACTGCCCGATTTCACGATCACTAAAATCGCTTTGAGAGGATCTGAGGTGAGCTCGCAATAAATAAGATCACTGGGGCGTTTAAAATATTCCCACACTGTTTCGCCTAATAAAATGCCAGGCTCAGAAGAAAAGGCGACTTCCAACCGATCAAGCCCTTTTCGCTGAAGCGCAACATACTCGCCATAGTTTTTTGAAAGGAGTTGAACCTCTCTTTTAATTAAATTACCCTTTGTGGCAGTCAGCGTGTCCCGATAGGATGGAATAACAAAACGTTTGCCGTCTGCGCGAGTAATGTAAGACATTACACCGTTCCATTCAAAATAATAGGGGTAATCAGCACGACCGTTTCGTTTGTCTCCTGTGCCGCTGCTTTGCCGCCCAATGACTGTGATTTATACAATTGCATTGCATTGGCTGTATTGCTCACTTGTCGAAATCCAGACAAAATGAGCGTATCGCCTGACGCCACCACGCTGCGTTGATTAAACTGCTTTTGCGTTAAGCTAGGCACCTGAATAATAGGTGATGTCGCGCCACTCGCAGGTGTCGTACCTGATGAAGATGAAATCGTTTGAATACCATTATTCACCGATAGATCTGCATTCACTTGCAAAAACACCTTGTGGTTCATAATCTTAGGTAAAATATACAATGTTAATCCTGTTGTAACCTGTCCCGGTGTTACTTGAGACGTTACAGTGGCTGAACTACTGGAGCCACCCGATCCGGCGAGCGAGGTCGTTTGCATGCTAGCTAAATAACCTTCCTGCTGCACAATGCGAATAACAGAAACTTGATTATTTAAACAAACCACCCGAGGTTCAGTCACTAACGATACCTTACCCTGTTGTGTCAGCGCATTGATCAGCGCTGTGACTCCTGTGGCTCCTGAATTACCGCCTTGATTGGTAAAGGCGGTCTGAGGCAATCCTGTTGTCCCAGCATTTGGCAAACCAGAAGCAACCGTAGTGGTCGCAAATGCACCCAATGTAGAGATACTGATAGGAGTCCCGTAATTCGCGTTCAAGCTAAATTGCGATCCATTCAAAGTGTTTTTAACCGCTGTCCAGTTAATACCATAGTTGAATGCGCTGGTCAGGGAGACATCCAGCACTTGAACTTTCACCAACACTTGTTTTGAAAGGTTTTTATTGAGATTAGCAATATATTTTGCAATGAGATCAATGTTTGTGGGTCTATCTCGCACCGTTACGGACGTCGTTGATTCTGCAACCACGACCGTCCCACCAGCCGATAATAATTGCTTAATGGTTGTTTCAAGATCTTTCCAGATCGACATCGTGCCCTTTAAATTGCTGTATTGCGACGAAGCGCTATCATCGATAATGGCAGAAACAGTCGAAGTAGCGCTGCCCCCGGCCGTTGAAGCAGATCCGCCGCCAGACGCCTTACCCATCATGTAATCGGAAGAGCCAGGCATAAACGCAATATCAAATGTTTTTGTGATAAAGGCTTGCCAAAAAACGGTGTTGCCATTAATGGAATAAACGTAGCCTGATTTTGCTGCTAATACATCGAGCGCGCCTTTAATGGTCCCTTCATAATTGACGGAAAGAGGGATGGATTCACTGAGGCCGACCTGATAGCGGGTTAATATAGTGTGATTGCCGCCGCCCACAACAGTCCGGCTGTAATAAGAAAACGGCAGCTGCTCGCCTTTTAAAATAACATGATTTTTTAGCCAAGCAGGCTGCTTCACCAAGCTAATCGGTGTGCCATCCACATAAGCATCTTGGCTAACGACTAAAGCAGGGGGGGCTTTGCCTGATGTATCTGATATCTTGGTGGCATCGGCGACGCGCTGCACCACATCCGCCACATTTCCCTCGGTTTGGTTATAAACTGGCGAATTACACGCAGAGAGAAATAAAAAGATAGTCGCAATACATAACCCAATCCGTCCATTTAACATTAGACCTTCCTCGCTGTCACTTTCATCGTGCGGTTAGACATGTACAACGTTCCTTGCAATGGAAAGGGGTTGAGTAATTTCTCCATCACATTAGGCAAGCTGGATCCGCTCACGCGGCCATCAAAATTGTAGTCGTAAGGGGCTTGCCAAATCACTTTCCAATGATATCGATCCATAATGCGCTCTATATTTTCCTTGATAGAACCGCTCACACTGATCGCATAAACAGAAACCGGTGTACTCAAATTAGCAAAATGGCCTGCAGGGAGAGAGGCGCTGTTATAAGCAGGTGCAAGCGCGCTATTCTTTTGATAGCCCGCTTGAAAAAAAGCGGTATTGGATGGGGGGGTTGCCGTTTGAGGCTGAGCCACTTGCCAACCAGCGAGTGAGGCGATGGGGAAAAAAAACAGCAATAGAGAGAAACGGGTGATGAAGCAGTTCATTGCAATACTCCATTATCTTAAATACTATCGGTTAAATCCATACCCAGTTCGTTCTTGAGTATAATCGATTTATTTGTCTTACGTAAACCCTGATCATGCTTTTTATAATCTACATAGTTTTTGTCTAAATGGCAAAACAAATGGCAGGGACTCCCATTTTACTGACTACCACCCGGTACATTAAATGTATTGCCATAGACAGAAAAGGTCGTCTGTTCGTTAGTGGGCATACAACGCGTTAATGCCATCACAGAGACTTGCATCGCCCAGTTCGGATTCGTAATGGTTGGTGCCGCCACTGGATTAGCAATTGAAGTGGTAGTATTAGCGCCGCTCACGACACCAGCTAAGGTATCCACTCGCAAACACACACGCCACATTTTTGTCACATTATCAGTGTCTGGGCAACTCTGATTATTATTGAGTGTAGTATTGCACACACTCGGTGTCACCGAGGGCGCGCCACCCTGTCCTGTTGTCGCATACGCTGTGAATCCTGTTATTGGAAATGCACTGGTCGGGGAATTGACCCCATTCACAGAAACAGGGACCACCATAATTTGAGGGGTCATGCCACCAGGACACGTCGGTGCTGGAACGCATGCCCCCGGATGATAAAGACCTGAAAAATTAACGGCACGCGCATTATTTAAATTTTGCCCTGGAATATTCACACTCGAAATCACAGTGCAAGCTGTGCTAGAGACAAGACACGGACTAGGTGACACCGGCGGAGCACACGGAGCAGGAGCTGCGCCAGCAGAAGTGCTGTCAATAACCTGCGCCATCGGCAAACGCCCCGCGATAATCGCAGATGACGTATACGCCGTCTTTCCATTCACCACGCTGCACACATAAAAAACGCCAGAGCCCGTCATATCGGCGCCAATCGTGTAAGGCTGTGCCCACGGATTAGGAATGTTATTCAGAAGTGCGCTCGTCGGCAAATAATGCGGCAAAGAGGCGTCACCTTGCAATAAACTTAAGTCAGAAACGGCCGTTCCAGTGGATGAACGTGTTGGCCAAGAGGAATTATTCACATAATAAGCGAGACCTGCATTCAAAATTTGCTGTATTTGCATCACCCCTCGATCGCGTCGCAATTCATCATTGCGTTGCGTGGTGTAATTCATGATCGCAACTAAAATAGAGGTCGCGATTGCCATCACAAGTAACATTTCGAGCAATGTAAATCCTTTTTGCTGTCGTCGCTTCATTATCCACCACACAAGTAGTTAGCAGGCGTATAGCCTGGTGCATTATAAAGGTCCCCCATGGGATCATTGGTATATTGTCGAGTAAACAATACCGTTGAGTAAATAAACTCTCGCAAGCCGGATGTCAGTGCGGGAGAGGCAAAGGATGGCAGCCGCTGCCAGAGCAAATAACGCGGCGCACCTTTTGTCACACATACAGGTGCGCTACGTGCTTTCGGAATAGAGTCCATCGCGCAATCCGCATTTAACAATCCCTTATACAGGAGAGTTTGCGTCGGATCTTGCATCGTCATAATCACCTGAGCTTGCCATAACGTCGTGACCGCCCGCGTGGTTGCAGAAGTAGGCGCCCATTGGCAAACGGTTTGACCATTCACTTTTTGATAAGACGCACACCCAATGGCGCGACGTTGGGACGTAGCTTGTCTTGGCACGTATCGCGTCTGAATGCTTGAAACAAGCGGTGGTAAATGCCCCAAAATAAAAACAGACTCGCTCGGTAAAAAAGCAGATAGCAGACTCGTTGTAAAATCAACAACGATAGGAGATGTCACAGTGGTTGTCCCGGGGCTCGGAGCAAAAGAATTTGGGTGATAACAATTAGCAAAATAATAATTACTCATTCCTTGCAATAAACTATCCACTAAATAACCCGCCTGGGAAATATTGCCTTGTAATTTATATTGTTGATATTGCTTAATCCCCAACAATACCATGCTCATGGCGATCGCGAACACCAACATCATCTCAAGCAATGTCATCCCCTTTGATCGATGAATCATATCAAGCGGTACCCATCGCCATACCGGTTAAATAAATCCCTTTCACAATCGTCACGATTAAGTAGGCGCCGAGAACCATTAACGCGCCACCTGCTATTTTTGAAATTAAATGAACTGTCTTAATATTTTGTTCTGAACCATGCACCCCCATCCGAACAAGCCCATGCTCAAATCCTTTAACCTCCGCTAAAACACGTAAGCGCAAAACATCATTTTCAGCTACAAGCCCTGTTGCCAACACATCAGACACATTTCCCTTACCCGATCCTAACAAATGCTCCATCATAATCAAATGATAGGACAGATAAGGATTGGATTGATATAGCAACACTTTAATCGCATTTTTAAACACAACACCATTCGCAATCAACAACCCCAATGTCTCTAATAAGCGAGATGCAACAAAACGACGATACAATGAAAAAGGAGGAAATTTATCGAGAAACGGCCGAAACTCACCGACATAATGACTAAAGAGATAGCGCATGGCGAAAATAATGATAATAATAACAATTAATAGCACCCACCAACCCTTTTGAATAACCTGACTGATAGCGAGCAAACTGCGCCCTGCCTCAGGCCATTGATCAATGGGCTTAATCTCTCTAAATTGCTGAAAAACGGAACCATCCAGATAGACAATAATGCAGCACGCTAATGTAATAACCATAATCGGATAAGAGATAGCTGCAATGAGCGCGCCTAATGCACCGCCGCGCTGCGACAACGTGTTGATCGCTGACTTCATTGTTTGAGCTAATGCACCGCTCTCTTCACCCACGCGAATAATTTCCACCACATTGGTCGAAAACCAATATCGCATGCCTTCCGCTAACAATTGTCCTTCTGCAATTTTATGTGCGACCGATAAAGCAACATCGCGCGAGAGCCCTGTTGTAACCTGTATCATCATCTCAACCGCGCGCGTTGCAGGAATGCCATCGCTCACTAATATATACAGATCTTCCAAAAAAGCTAATTGTGCTTTATTGCCAAATTGCATACGCTTAAGCCGCGTACTGATATCGGTCCAGATTGTATTATTTTCTGTGTCCATCACCGATCATCCTTAGACATATTCATATACTGCCGCATTAAGCGATACATTCAATGGACCCACTACTTTTTCAACATCGAGCGGATCGCACTTCCTTTCTTGTATCAGCTGAATCGCACGAGTTCGAAAATCAACCCAATTGTGCGATTGCAAATACTTTTCCCAACCTAACGTATCGCATTTCTGAATAAACTGTCTTCCCTGTTCATCCACCCAAATCACTTCAGCAACAACCGTTCGCCCCGACACACCCGAGTGCCCGCACTTTTCGCAACCCGGTCCACGCGCTAATGCAATATTCATTATCTCTGGTCCCAAAACAGCTTCCCAATTAGCAAGATAGGTTTGATGGTTTAATGAATCACGCAGCGGAACAGCGCAATGCGGACAAACGACCGGAATAAGTCGCTGACAAATCAAGCAACGCAACACGCTGCTATCACTTAACAAAACAGGTGACACGCCCATATCGACTAATCGCGTAATAATCGCAGTGGCGCGATTAGTGTGGAGTGTCGTTAAAACCAAGTGACCCGTAATAGAAGCGCGAACCATGACATGCGCTGTATCTTCATCTCGCATTTCGCCCAACACAATCACATCAGGATCCATTCGTAACGCTGCACGTCCCATGGAGCCGAACGTGCGATCCTCTTTTTCTGTATTGACAGGCACCTGTGTCGCTTCTTCAACGACTTTTTCAACAGGATCTTCGATCGAATATAGCTTCTGAGTATTTTCCACCAACGCCATACAACCCGCGAGTGTCGTTGTTTTACCCGAGCCCGTCGGCCCCGCGACAATAATCGCGCCAAAGGGAAGCTTCAACGCCATCAATATAATATCGATTTGTTTAGAGGTGTAGCCCAACTCTTGCAATGTCGTTGTATGATCTTCACCCGTCGCCAAAATACGCATGACCATATCAAAGCCACCGTGCGCGGGCACACTAGCTAATCGTAAACGCACATCCTTGCCTTGAATTTTGAGTGGCATCGATGCATCTTGCGGAACAGAGGGATTAAAGTGGGATGTCGCATGATCGGTTTCTTTGTTAAATGCAACAGACGCAATTTCCCGCCCCAATCGCTCCGACCACTCAGCATAGAGACGTAGTTCGCCATGTTGGCGCATGCGAATTTTGGCATGAAGTTGTCGCACTTGAATGTGAATATCGCTGACACCCTGCAATACTGCCTCATGCACCAAGTCGCGCAAGTGTCTTTGCTGATCACTAAAGGAGTCTGCTTTCTCTCCTGGGGCGCTCGTCGCACCCTCATTATGATCGGAGCTCGCTAACAAGTAATCCACTAAAGAAAGCGTCGCCGCATAGACTTGCCCCGGCTGAATCCCTTTGCTCAACATCAGTGATTTACAGTTTTGAAGCGCCCTTGACGCGGGTTCTGATGATAAAATTGTAGCGCTTTTTAAAACAACGATATTGCCCTGCTCTTTGCACCACGAATAGAGTTCTTGCATCACACAATCACGCGTATCGAGATCGCTCTGACTGGTCACGACTTTGGTGCGCGTTGCATTGGCAAATTGCTCTAGCAATACCAACTGAGGCTCAACGGCTTTTTCTCCTGCGGGAGTCCCTGTATCACTCATCTGTCACACCCTCTCCGTGGGTCAAACCAATTAGTTACATCATACATGTGGATTAGCGAGAATGGTAGGGGAGCATCCTTCGAGATGGCGCAAAGAGCCTGCATCCGGAGGATGGGGTACCCACATATTTAAATATCAAGATTCATCACATCCAACGCATTCGCTTCAATAAACTCTCGGCGTGGCTCCACATGATCACCCATCAGAGTCGTGAATATTTTATCAGCGGCAACCGCATCCTCAATGGTCACTTGCAACATGCGACGTGTTTCAGGATTCATCGTGGTATCCCACAATTGCTCGGGATTCATTTCACCCAACCCTTTGTAGCGCTGAATCGCTTGCCCCGCTTTTGCTTGAAGCAATAACCACTCAACCGCTTGCCCAAACGACGTAATCGTTTTTTGCGCCTGACCCCGCTTAATAAACGCCGTAGGTTCAATTAAATGATTCAATTTAGCGCCTAATGCGGTTAGCTTGCGATAATCGAGAGATAAAAATAAATCTATATTAATCAATATATTAGACTCATGCCCGTGATGAATCTGAACAATTTCCGGCAACCAGATGGATCGGTTCTCAATAAATGCAGCCCTCACTTTAAAAGAAACAGTGGCATCACTGACAGCCGTTAACTGCCGCTGCAATTCATCCACTCTTGCTTCAACCACTTCCTGTGTTGTGCACTGCGCTTCATCGAGCGGCGTCATATAGATTAATGCATTCAGCACAGCGCGGGGATAACGATAGCGTTTTTCTAAGCGCGTGATCACCGCGCTCACGGATTGATATTCCAACAATAAACTTTCTAACGCACTGCCTGCAATCGGTGGACTGTCTGCATTGAGATGCAACAACGCCCCATCAAGCGCCGACTGCACCAATGACGCATCCAATGCGTCTGCATCTTTAATGTATTGCTCTTGTTTGCCTTTTTTTACTTTAAACAAAGGCGGTTGCGCAATATAAATGTAGCCTCTTTCAATTAACTCCGGCATTTGGCGGTAAAAAAAGGTAAGCAACAATGTTCGAATATGAGAGCCGTCCACATCCGCGTCGGTCATAATAATGATGCGATGATATCGCGTTTTATCTGGATTATATTCTTCACGTCCAATGCCACAGCCCAACGCCGTAATCAATGTCGCGACTTCAGCGGATGCTAGCATTTTATCAAAGCGCGCCTTCTCGACATTGAGAATCTTACCCTTGAGTGGCAATATCGCCTGCGCTCGACGATCTCTTGCTTGCTTTGCTGAGCCACCGGCTGATTCACCTTCAACAAGAAAAAGCTCTGATTTACTGGGATCTTCTTCTTGGCAATCCGCTAATTTGCCTGGTAATCCTGCAATATCCAGCGCACCCTTTCGGCGCGTCATGTCGCGCGCTCGGCGAGCGGCCTCGCGAGCACGCGCTGCATCCAATACTTTGGAAACGATGCTCTTAGCCTCTTGAGGAGATTCCATAAGGTATTCCTGAAGCTTTTCTCCCATCAGTGATTCAACGATCGATTTAATCTCAGATGACACTAACTTATCTTTTGTTTGAGAAGAAAACTTCGGATCAGGCATTTTGACTGACAACACAACCGTCAGACCTTCACGAAAGTCATCACCCGTTGTGTTGATTTTCGCTTTTTTGAGGTAACCTTCCTGCTCTAAGTAATTATTTAAAACGCGCGTTAGCGCACTACGAAAACCGGCGACATGGGTTCCGCCATCTTTTTGAGGAATATTGTTTGTAAATACAAAGAATTGCTCATTGAACGTATCATTCCACTGCATCGCGACTTCCACAGTAACGCGATCTTTTTCAGCGCAAAAATAAAGCATTTTTGAGTTAATCACCGTTTTATTTTGATTTAAATCTGCTATAAAAGCCCTTATTCCACCTTCATATCGAAAAATTTCCTGCTTCCCTGTGCGTTCATCGAGAAGAGTGATACGTACCTTAGAATTTAAAAAAGCCAGCTCCCGCAAACGACGAGCCAAGATATCGTAGCTAAATAAAATATGGGTAAATGTTTCCGCGCTTGGCTTAAATCGAATTTCCGTCCCTCGTTCAGCGGTTGTGCCAGTCTCTTTGAGCGGCGCTACAGGATCGCCATGACGATAATCTTGCTCGTAAATCTTTTCATTTAAGCGAACGGTTAAATGAAGGCTTTCAGAGAGCGCATTGACCACAGACACGCCCACACCATGCAATCCGCCTGAAATCTTATAGGAATCATTGTCAAACTTTCCACCCGCATGCAATACCGTCAAGATAACTTCAGCCGCCGAACGATTCTCTTCTACATGCCAATCAACTGGAATACCACGACCATTATCTCTAACAGACACCGATTCGTCGGCGTGAAGAACCACATGAACCGTATCACAAAAACCAGCTAATGCTTCATCGATCGCATTATCCACCAATTCAAAAACCATGTGGTGCAATCCAGTCCCGTCGTCGGTATCACCGATATACATGCCAGGACGTTTACGAACGGCATCAAGCCCTTTCAGGACTTTAATGCTGGCTGAATCATAGTTAGCTGGTGTCGTCACGCGTTTTACTCCGTTAGTATTTCCTTGGTGTCACTATGTTCCACGTGGAACAATTCTATTGGGAACATCGTAGTGGCTCTTGTTTTTTCGCTGATCCTGCTCCGTTCCTGACTGAGTTGTTCCACGTGGAACATTTTGAAAGGGCTAGTTAATGTATCGTATACCATCCCTGACTCAATAATGCTCGTCACGAATACCTGTGCCTGTTGTCTCGATAAAAGAGACAGCAAAGCAGCTCGACTAAACATATCCAACTCGGAGGGAAGATCGTCGACAAGGTAAATAGGTGCTTCGCCTTGCCCCTCCAACATGACACTTCCTCGAGCAAGTATCATAGCACAACAAACCAATTTTTGCTGTCCCCGCGACAAAATATCTTTAGCCGGAATCCCATTGATTAATATACTAAGATCTGCCTTATGTGGCCCTGATTGGGTATAGCCCCACTGATAATCTTTATCGATATTCTTTGCTAAAATAGCGGGATAATCATAGTCACTATTCCAGCCAGAATGATACGCTATTGTAAGATTGAAAACAGGCAATAGCTCTTTCACAATCGAATCAAGCCGAAGGCGCAGCTCTTCGACATAGCGTCGACGTGCTTCGTCCAATTGCAATGCCGAATCAACCAGTTTTTCTGTCCAGACATCCACTTCTTGCCGGGGCAACTGGCCACGCAAAGCAGCGTTGCGCTGTTTCAGTGCCCGCTCACATTGACGCCATATGTGCAAAAAATCACTTTCGCCATAAAACAGTCCAAAATTGAGGTACTGACGACGAATAGCAGGGCTACCATCCAATAATCGATGGCAATAAGAGTCTATTAATTGAACAGGCATAGATTTGGTCAATTCTGATACAGATGCAACATCCTCTCCATTCATTCGGCATTTTATCTTTCCGTCCATCCGCCGCTCCAACCCTAAGGACGCCACACCATGAGCAGATTGTATTTTACCAAACAAAGAAAGATGATCAGCGGAATGAGAGATCACGCGATCAGACAAATGACTACGAAAAGAGCGCCCCATGCTAAGATAATAAATGGATTCCAACAAACTGCTTTTTCCAGCGCCGTTGTTACCAAAAATAAAGTTAAAACCGGATGGCACAGGTGTAAACGTTGTATCAGCTAAATGACGAATACCAGACAGCGTGAGCGAAATCAGCCCGGTCATAGTTTGACGGGCATCACAACATAGAGCGTATCGTCTATTGCGTCCACCGCTTGAATCAGTGTGCCCTTGCTTGCGTCTGAAAACGACCAACGAATAGAATGCGAGGTCATCAGCGACACCACATCCAACAAATACACCACATTAAACGCTAGCTCAACGGTCGGGCCTGTATAACTCAACGGAATAAATTCTTCGACGGATTCGTGCTCCGGATTGGTCGCACTTAAACGAAGCATATTGTCGCTAAACTGAAGGCTCACGCCGCAAAATTTTTCGTTCAACAAAATAGAGGAGCGACTCAATGACTGACGAAGCGCCTCACGATCTAACACCGCAGGCTGTGATGCCTCACGCGGAATCATTCTGGCGTAAGCAGGGAAAGAGGCGTTAATCAGTTTTGATGTGAATACCATAGCAGGCAGCGTCATGCGAAAATCATTTTCATTTAAACTGATCTGAATAATAGAATCGGTGTCATTTCCCAATAGCCGCATTAACTCTAACACGCTTTTTCGAGGCAAAATCACGCTCGTTTTTGCAGTTCGCGAACACACATCATTCATCGTGCTGAGCGCTAAACGATGGCCATCCGTTGCAACGCAACGCATCGCACCGTCATGAATATCAATCAAGACGCCATTCAAATAATGGCGCACCTCTTGTTGGCCCATAGCAAAATGCACTTTGCCTAACAACGTTTTCAGCATCGACTGATTCATTGTTAACTCTGTGTTAAAAACCGGTGCTGAGCTGACGGGGAAATCGACGGCTGGCAACGTCATTAAATTAAAACGACTCTTGCCAGAGCGGCAAATCATCTGCGTGCTCTCAAGCCTCAAATCAATTGACGCGTCATCGGGCAATGATCGACAAATATCAAATAGCTTTTTAGCGGACACCGTGATCGCACCCGCTATTTTCATTTTAAGCAGCGGTATGCGCACCACGAGTTCGATATCAATGTCGGTCCCGGTTAAGGAGAGCTGATCGCTATCCGCAACCAACAAAAGATTCGCCAAAATAGGTTGGGTTTGTCGACGCTCTACAATACCATTTAATAATTGTAGTGCTTTAAAAAGAACGGAACGCTGTAAGCTTATTTCCATGATGATATCTCACGTCGTCAAAATGCGGAGTAAATGGGTATAGTCTTCCTCGATGCTTTGGCTGGATTGCTTTAGCCCTGCAATCACCCGGCAGGCATGCAAAACCGTGGTGTGATCTCGCCCACCAAACACATCGCCAATTTCGGGTAAGCTATGATTCGTTAATTCCTTGGCCAAAGCCATCGCCATTTGACGCGGACGCGCGACAGAGCGGCTCCGTCTTTTTGACAATAAATCTGCCATCTTTACTTTATAGTATTCTGCAACGGTTTTTTGAATATTATCAATTGTGATCAGCTTATCTTGAAGTGCGAGCAAATCACGCAAGGCCTCTTTTACGAAATCCAGTGTAATCGGCTTACCTGTAAAATGCGCATTGGCCATGATACGTTTCAAGGCGCCTTCCAGCTCTCGGACATTCGAACGAATACGCTTCGCGACAAAGAAAGCCACTTCATATGGTAAAGGCAATTGAACCAATGCGGCTTTGCTCATCAAAATGGCGACGCGAGTTTCCAATTCCGGTGGCTCAACCGCCACCGTCAACCCCCACCCAAAGCGTGATTTTAGACGCTCTTCGACGCCGTTGATCTCTTTTGGATACCGATCGCAGGTTAATATCACTTGTTGCTGACTTTCTAATAACGCATTAAACGTATGAAAAAACTCTTCTTGCGAACGATCTTTTCCCGCAAAAAATTGGATATCGTCGATCAGCAAAGCATCGACTGTACGGTAATACGCCTTAAATTCATTCATTGAATTGGTTTGCAAGGCTTTGACCATATCCGCGACAAAGCGTTCCGAATGCAAGTACAGCACTTTGGCTTGTGGGTTGTTTTGCATAATGCGATTGCCAATGGCATGCAACAAATGGGTTTTGCCCAATCCAACTCCTCCGTATAAAAACAAGGGGTTATAGGCCACCGCTGGATTTTCCGCGACCTGGATACAGGCGGCTTTTGCTAATTGGTTCGACTTTCCTTCCACAAAGTTATCGAAGGTGAAGTTAACATTAACGTTGCTTCGGTGATTGGGTGTGTCGACAACAGCTGTCTTCGTGCTGAAATTAGTGGCGAAAGTCGTCGATTGTGCAACATTATGCGTTTTCTCTTCTCGCACAGAAACAGAAGAAGACGCCGCTGTGCCGATTTCAAGAAAAATGGAGGGGGTGGGTGTGGTTTCGCAAAATTGAGTGATCAGCTCTCGTATGCGCGCCATGAATCGTTCGTTGATCCAGTCCAGCACAAAACGGTTGGGTGCGAGCAAGACTAATCGATCGCCCGTGTGATCAGCTTGCAACGGCCGAATCCAGGTATTAAATTGCTGCGATGGAAATTCATCTTGCAACGAATCGAGGCATTTTTCCCACAGTGTTGCCACAGCTCCCCCACCTTCAAACTCAAACTAATTGGGATACTAACATATCACCAGCGGTCTCTGCTGACAACGCTTAACCGAGGTTACTTTTTAACGTGTATGGTCCGACCTTGCGCATTCGCTTTTACACACAAGAGACTTCCTGAACAACATCAAGGAGAACACTGGCACTTACCAGTCCAAATCGAGTACAATGGACAACATTTTCAGATAGACAGCGACCCCACTTATGTCACACCCCACATTTGATGTCATTGTGATCGGCGGCGGACACGCCGGTACCGAGGCCGCGCTCGCCGCAGCGCGCGCAGGGGCTGTGACGCTACTGCTCACTCACAATATCGAAACGCTAGGCCAAATGTCGTGCAACCCAGCGATCGGTGGGATTGGCAAAGGACACTTAGTCAAAGAAATTGATGCCTTGGGCGGCATCATGGCACACGCAGCGGATCACGCTGGTATCCACTTTCGTATACTCAACGCAAGTAAAGGGCCTGCCGTACGCGCAACACGCGCACAAGCTGATCGTTTACTCTACAAACAATTTGTACGGAGCGCGCTCGAGAATCAAAAAAATCTGACGATCTTTCAGCAAGCCGTTGATGACATCGTGATTGAAAATGAGCGCGTCACAGGCGTCATCACGCAGATGGGATTGATCTTTAAGTCGAAGACGGTGGTGTTAACCGCGGGCACCTTTCTTGCTGGCAAAATTCATATTGGTTTAGAAAACTATGAAGGCGGACGCGCAGGCGATCCTCCCGCTAAAAACCTCGCCGCACGACTACGCGAATTAGCGCTACCCGTCGGACGACTCAAAACTGGCACACCACCGCGCATTGATGGACGCACTATTGATTTTAGTGTGCTTGAAAAACAAGAGGGGGATGCGCCCACCCCTATTTTCTCATTTCAAGGCAATGTCGCACAACATCCACGACAAATCCCCTGTCATATCACGCATACCAATTTAAAGACGCACGATCTCATTCGTGAAGGCCTTTCAAAGTCACCGCTTTACACGGGTGTCATTGAAGGCGTTGGCCCGCGCTATTGTCCATCGATTGAAGATAAAATTATACGCTTCGCCGATAAAGACGCGCACCAAATTTTTGTGGAGCCAGAAGGGCTCACTACACATGAAATCTATCCGAATGGGATTTCGACCAGCTTGCCGTATGAGACACAAATTCAATTTGTGCGCTCCATGAAAGGATTTGAAAAGGCGCACATCACACGTCCTGGCTATGCCATTGAATATGATTTCTTTGATCCTCAACATTTAAAAAAATCGCTTGAAACAAAGAGCATCTCAGGATTATTTTTTGCAGGTCAAATCAATGGTACAACCGGCTACGAAGAAGCCGCCGCGCAAGGACTGATCGCAGGACTCAATGCCGCTCTGCAATCACACGATAAAGCACCGTGGACACCAAGACGCGATGAAGCGTATATTGGCGTCTTGATCGATGATCTTATCACGCGCGGCACGAGCGAACCGTATCGCATGTTTACAAGTCGCGCGGAATATCGCTTATTATTGCGTGAAGATAATGCCGATTGGCGCCTAACAGAAAAAGGGTTTGGGCTAGGGTTAGTGGATGATGCACAATGGGAATGTTTTAACAAAAAAAGAGATTCTGTCACAACAGAATTGGGGCGCCTGCAAATGACATGGGCGAGACCCGACACAGAAATAGGTCGGCGAATTGAAAGCTTTCTATCTCAGCCGCTCGCGCGCGAATACCGATTAGAAGAACTGTTGCGACGACCGGATGTATCTTACGCCAACCTCATGTCAGTTGAGGATATCGGGCCTGGCGTCACCGATCCGATTTGCGCCGAACAAGTTGATGTTCAAATCAAATATGCGGGTTACATCACACGCCAAAAAAATGAAATTGATCGAGCGCGTCTTCATGAAGAAACGCGTCTGCCGGCTCACTTACGGTATGATGACGTCACCGGATTATCCACCGAGGTACGACAAAAGTTAACCCGTCTTCGTCCTGAAACGATAGGCATGGCATCGCGTCTGCCGGGCATGACGCCTGCTGCTGTTTCTCTTTTATTGGTGCACTTAAAAAAACTGAAAACACCCCATGCAGAATCTCTCTAATCCAGCCGATTTTTTAGATCGCCTTCTTGAAAAGAATGGTTACGCTGTTGATACTGAAAAAACAAAAAAATATGTGAGCTATATTGATTTATTAACGCGATGGAATAAAGCCTTTAATTTAACGAGTATTCGTGATCCACTGGACATGATGACGCTGCACATCGCGGATAGCTTGTCGATCCACCCCTATTTGCACGGCGACCATATTGCTGATATCGGAACAGGCGCCGGATTACCAGGCATCCCACTTGCGATTTTTTATCCTCACATGCAATTTACCTTGCTCGACAGCAACCATAAAAAAACACGGTTTGTAACACAGGCCGTTCACGAACTCAAACTACCGAATGTCGCCGTCATTCATGCCCGCACAGAGGAATACCGCCCCGAGACACTTTTTTCGAGTGTTGTCTCTCGCGCTTTTGCATCAATTCAGGTAATGTTAGAAACAACTGAACACCTCATTCAACCAGACGGGCAATTTTTGGCAATGAAAGGCAATTACCCAACAGAAGAAATAAAAGGAATCCCGCCAAGATTTAGTTTAAACTCAGTACATCCACTGACCATTCACGGTCTCGATGCAGCGCGACACTTGGTTTGCATCACACAGGAGTCTTCATGGCAAAAATAATCGCAGTCGTGAATCAAAAGGGAGGGGTCGGAAAAACCACGACCAGCATTCATTTAAGTGCGGCTTTTGCTCTCATGAAGCGTCGCGTACTGCTTGTCGACCTTGATCCGCAGGGCAATGCGACAACCGGCAGCGGTATTGATAAAATGAGATCCAACACAGCCAAAGATGTTCTCTTGGAACAATCTGATATGGCATCTACGATTGTTAAAACGAATATCGGATATGATTTGTTGCCTGCCAATAATGAGCT
The DNA here is from genome assembly GCA_947478495.1 of Legionellales bacterium. GTDB lineage: Bacteria > Pseudomonadota > Gammaproteobacteria > DSM-16500 > DSM-16500 > CANJVW01. The sequence goes on from CANJVW010000004.1 coordinate 33,888, forward strand.
TATTATCGCCGAAGTACAGTTACTGCAACTGCCCGAACGAGAGTATCGTATTAAAAAAATGTTGTCGACTGTCGCCAATCAATATGACTATATCTTTATTGACTGCCCACCCTCGCTCACCATTTTAACGGTCAATGCATTGGCCGCAGCGCACTCCGTCTTAATTCCTGTGCAATGTGAATTTTTCGCACTGGAAGGCTTAAGTGGATTATTAAACACCATTCAACAAGTCCAAGAAACGATTCACCCTGCGCTCATCATCGAAGGCGTGCTACGAACCATGTATGATGGACGCAATCGCTTGAGCTTAGATGTGTCAGCGCAATTACAAATGCATTTCCCCGATCGCATTTATCGAACGGTTATTCCACGCAACATTCGACTTGCCGAAGCGCCCAGCCATGGCGTCTCTGTTTTTCAATATGATGAAAAATCTCAGGGTGCCGTCGCTTATCTCACGCTCGCGGGTGAAATATTGCAGCGCAGTGACGCCGCTCGAAAAACAAAGGAACCGAAAGAGACGGCTGCATGAAAAAAGACAATCTCACTGATTTTGGATTCTCAAAAATTCCTCGCCAAGAGAAAGCAGACCGCGTAGGTCATATTTTCCAGTCGGTGGCTAATCGCTATGACTTAATGAATGATGTCATGTCTTTTGGTTTCCACCGTTTGTGGAAAAAATTCACGTTGAGCGCGGCTAACGTGCATCCCGGGCAACACGTGCTGGATATTGCAGGCGGGACGGGTGACCTAGCCATCGCACTTTCCAAAAAGGTAGGTGAAAAAGGCGTCGTGATACTAGCCGACATCAATGATGCCATGCTAAAAATTGGGCGCGACAAATGTATCGATGCAGGGATTTTTAATAATAGTCGTTTTGTGCAAGCGAATGCGGAATTCTTGCCTTTTCAAGATAACACGTTTGATTGCATTACCATCGGATTTGGACTGCGGAATGTGACAGACAAAACTGCTGCATTAAAATCGATGTATCGCGTGTTAAAGCCTGGCGGGAAATTATTGGTTCTCGAATTCTCAAAGCCGGCGTTACCTTTATTAGAAAAACTATATGACACCTACTCTTTTCGTGTGATACCCACATTGGGGCAATGGATCACAGGAGACAAAGAAAGCTATCAATACCTTGTTGAATCAATTCGCATGCACCCGGATCAAGAGTCTTTAAAAGAGTGCATGGAATCGTGTGACTTCAATGATGTCCATTATCACAACTTAACTCAGGGCATTGTTGCCTTGCACACCGGGTGGAAATATTAATGCGCTTCATTGAAAAAATCCTTCCGCCTCTGATCAAACGCTATCTTGCGCTAGATCCAGAATCTACTCAGCGACTCCAGAAATTAAATAATAAAGTGGTAGAGATTCAACTGAACACGCAAATGATTCAACTGCATTGTACCGAGACAGGTATTCTAGTTAAAACCAACTCCTTTTTAAAACCCGACACCATTATTAAATCGACTCCGATCTCTTTATTGCACATGGCGTTTCAACCCAAAAAACGGTTCCTTTTTTTGGGGAAAACGGTGTCTGTCACCGGTAATATGGATGTAGGGCAACAATTGATGGATTTATTCGACACGCTTGAAATCGATTGGGAAGAACACCTCTCTCATTATACAGGCGACATCCCCGCACATCTTTTAACAAAAGCGTCTCAAAAAATCGGCCGATTTGTAAGTCGATTGACGTCGACACTCGCTCAAAACACCAATGAATACGTGCATGAAGAAGCGAATGTCTTTCCATCAAAAGAAGAGCTGAATGATTTTTACAATGATGTGGACGCATTGCAAATGGATGTGGATCGATTAGAGCTCTCTCTTTCCTCTGTCATCCCCGCACCTTATTTTGTCATCCCCGCACCTTATTTTGTCATCCCCGCACCTTATTTTGTCATCCCCGCGAAGGCGGGGACCCATTCTGCAAAAAGCTCGCAGGACGCGACACTTGCGCACAAACAGGCGCCCACTCCACAAGAAAAAGCTACACACAGAATGGGTCCCCGCCTTCGCGGGGATGACAGAAAAAGCGGGGATAGCGCATGAAATACCTCTACCGACTCTGCCGACTTATCCATATTTATGCCATTTTAATGTATTACCAATTAGACGATATCATTTTCTCCATTCCTGTGCTGCGCGCATTTACGTTTATCACCTATCTTAATATTTTCCGATATATCCCAAAACAGACATTACCGCGAGGCGTTCGCCTACGGCTCGCCTTAGAGCATCTTGGCCCTATTTTTGTGAAAGCGGGCCAACTCATCTCAACGCGACGCGATTTTTTACCAGATGACATTGCGGAAGAGCTCGCTAAGCTACAAGACAAAGTGCCGCCTTTTTCAGGTCACATCGCTCAAGTCATTATTGAGAAAGCACTCGAGAAAAAAATAACCGACGTTTTTCAACAATTTGATCTCACGCCGCTTGCGTCCGCCTCCATTTCACAAGTCCATAGCGTTATTTTGCAAGATGGTCGATCCGCTGTTGTCAAAGTATTACGACCACATATCGCTAAAAAAATAAATCGTGATGTCGATGTATTGAAATGGCTGGCCTCACTCGCCAATCGCTTTTCCAGTACGGGAAAAACATTTAAACCGCGTGAAATGGTGGATGAAATTTCGCAAACGCTACATGACGAACTCGACTTAATGCAAGAAGGTGCCAATGCATCACAATTAAAAAGAAATTTTCAGTATTCACTTAAATTACATGTGCCGCAGATTTATTGGGATTACTGCCGTCACAATATATTGGTCATGGAACGCATTGATGGCATTCCGATTACAGATATCACCGCACTGAAAGCGGCTGGTATCAACATGAAAAAACTCGCAGAAAGCGGCATCGATCTTTTTTTCACAGCGGTGTTTCGTGATAACTTTTTTCACGCGGACATGCATCCCGGTAATATTTTTGTATCGCGCCTTAACCTCGATAATCCTCAAACCATTCTCGTCGATTTCGGTATTGTGGGATCGCTCAGCAAAAACGATTTACAGTATATCGCTGAAAATATGTTGGCTTTTTTCAAACGCGATTACAGAAAAATCGCTGAATTGCACATCGCATCCGGTTGGTTGCCAAAAAATACCCGGGTCGATCAATTTGAAAGTGCGATACGTACTGTTTGCGAACCGATTTTTGAAAAGTCTCTCAAAGATATTTCATTCGGCCAGCTGTTGCTGCACCTCTTTCAGGTCGCTAGTCGCTTTAACATGAATCTGCAACCACAGCTTATCTTGCTACAAAAAACCTTGCTCAATATCGAAGGATTGAGCCGGCAAATCTATCCGGATTTAAATCTTTGGACCACCGCAACACCTTTTCTTGAAAAATGGCTAAAAGATCAAGTGGGTGTAAAAGCCTTTTTCCGTCGTATGAAAGACAATATCCCTTTTTGGTCTGAGATACTGCCTGAGATGCCGCGGTTGATATATAATGCACTAATAAACCATAGCAATACCGAGAGGAAGTAGGATTTTTATGAAACCAATGACATACACCTATTGTCTGATCCGAGAAGAGATTAAGCGAAGAAAAGAAGGGGGCAAGCAGAATCTCTTTTGGACCGAAGACAAACTAACCTGCACCGCAGAACATATTATCCAGCAAGGAAAAAAAGTTCTCAGAAGCCCCAATCAAGTACTGCGCGATTATGTGGGCCGGGTAAAAATGGCAGAACGCCAATATACTCCTCCTGAAGAAGAAAATGAAAGCACTTATCACCATCTCACAGAAGCCGCAAAAAAAGCATTTGATTTGGAATTTGAGCGCTTATTTGGAAAAACAGAATGGGCGCAAATACAAGAACACTGGTCTCAAATACCACTACTTACTTTGTTCGGTCCTCTCGATCAATATGTACAGGGCTTGGGAGAAGAAGGTAAGTTTAAATTTCGCATTCAGCAACCCCGGGCGGAAGACCGCGAACTCCATTTATATAAAGATCCTAGAGATGCAGTAGTCTACCTAAAAGCAACAGCAAAAAAATTTCCCATTACCAATATTGAAGATATGTCCAATCTGCCACCTGAAATACATGGCCCTGTAGAAATTCTCTATAAACTAACCGACAACGGTTTTGAGTTTCAATCCTATTCCACCAACTCTCCTCTTGTCGCAGCAATAGTACGGGGAGATTCATTTATCAGATTGACTGATGACGAGACATTATCATCAGAGGACATCTTCATAAAGAGAGTGCAAGAAGAAGCGAATAAGATCAAAAGCATCAGGCCACAAGCTGCAACAGAGCCAGACTTAACAAACGAAAAGGCAGAAGCAGAGCTAAGAGACGCTCAAGAATTATTATTGCAACTCGATCCCACCCCCGCCATGCTTAATTTAACAGATGTGTTGTCAGACGAAGATTCAAAAGAGCTTGCGCGCGCAAGCTCTTCCGTTGCTGTTATATCAACATTACGCAATCATCCGTTATCAGAGCATGATGCCAAACTTGATGTCTTAGATGTGTCGAAAGAAGAACAAAAATCAGAGCTTGATCTCCCACCGGATGAACCCTGGGTTGCTCCGTGCATTGCGGCGTGCGAGGAATATATCGCCCATCTCAAAAAATTAGGTTTAGACAAGCTCAAAGAGAGTAACGAAAAAATTATTCAAGAAGGTATCAATAAATATAAAGCAATGACATCTATTTTAGCTACCTTAAAAGACAAAACGACTCCAGTCGAAAAACTTCGAAATTTTTGTCAGTCATTGGCAAAAAAAGATGACATACTTCGTCGCCGTCGTGATAAATGGTATCACACGTTTTGCAAAGCAATTGCGACAGCTTTTATTGATGGCTTAACACTCGGCGGCTTATTGTTGCTCGGGAAATGGTTGGCGGGCTATCGTCGTTTCTTTGGGGAAAAAGCAACTCACGGCAGTGCATTAATCGAAGAGCTAAAAAAAATGATCCCTGCGGCGAGGGTATTTAGCAGGGACGATCTTTCTCCAGCATTAACTCAATATATTGAATCGAAATTATGCATACCTGTTTCAGAACAAGAAGGCTTAACAAAAATCACAGGTGACATCCATCGAGACACAACCATCAACGGTATGAAGCTAACAAAGGAACGATATCAAGACATCCCTTGCTTTAAAGCATTTTTGTGCTCACAGGGACTAAGTGAGACTATGGCAAATAATTTTTTGGCATTTTACACACAAGATATGATGCGCGTTACGTCAGGAATAGTTGATTTTGCGGGAGGCAATTTCTATCAGCCCACACAAGAAAAATGCACCAAACATATTCATGCTGACGCGAATGGAATGTACATCGATCTCTATGTAATAGGACATGAATCAGATCATGACGATCCGAGAATACCTATTGGGAACGATTTTCCGATGAGTTCTCGCTTCAGACTAACAGAAGCAGGTTGGAAACTGGATTCAATGGGTATCTCGGGTAACAAAAAAATACTCGATCAAATAAATGCAATAACGGAGCACGCCGTTCACCGCTGGGCGGGTCTACCCGGCCCAATCCCAGAGAACAATGAAAGGATTAATACCTTAGTTAAGCACTGCCAAGATTATCAAACCTACTCCGAACAATGGGGGGTCGGCGACCAAGCTGATCGAACGGCTGCACTGCGCGCTATGCGAGCTATACTATACGATACAAAAAAACAGTCGTCAGAAAAACTCGCTGACTTTAAAAAAGCGTTTAATACTCATCGAGATAGAGACGTGCTGGCGCTCGAAACAGAAGGGAAAGAATTTTTTAGACTATTAAAAAAAGAATTGCCCGACTTAGAGGCCAAGCCTTCTCAACGTTTGATCCGCTAAAAACCATTTTCTCAACACCAGGAAGATGGGGCGTTGTTGCATAAATGAAATGTAGGGTGGGCAGCGTTCTGTGCGTAGCGCTTTTTGCGTGCCCACCACCCAGAAATGGCACGGTGGTGGGCACGCAAAAAGCGCTACGCACAGAACGCTGCCCACCCTACAGCCCCACGCATTTCCAAAAAATGCACAAATTTTATTTACGCAACAACGCCTATAATGTCTCTCCTTGACGCTTGTTAAAATTAGGACTATACTCTTAATTATAATATATTATATAGGAGTGAAGACCTAATGATTGATTCCCTACACCTCATTTTTGAAAGACTTCTTCGTGAGGTTAGGACGGATCACTATCGATTTTTATACCCCCAATTTAATATTGATAATCGACTGACAGGACTCATCGGTGCGCGGGGCGTTGGAAAAACAACGCTCATGCTTCAGTTTATAAAAAACAACTTCGCCAATAGTAAAAATTGCTTTTATTTTTCCGCTGATCACATTTATTTTAATTCAACGAGTATTTATGCTTTTATTGAGAATGCATTTTTAACAGAAGGGACAGATCTCTTTTTTATCGATGAAATTCATAAATATAAAAACTGGAATCAAGAGATAAAAAATATATACGATGGGTTTCCGCAAATTAAAATTGTTTTTTCTGGTAGCTCTAGTTTAGATTTAATAAAAGGAACATACGATTTATCCAGACGGGCCAAGCTATACCATCTGCCCGGATTATCGTTTCGCGAATATCTCAACATTGAAGCAGGCCTATCCGTTCAACCTATTCCATTGTCTGATCTAATAGAAGGAAAAAAATCAGTCACTGATGCCATTCACCCAATCCCAAAACTGAAAGGATACTTTCAACAGTATTTGCGTCAAGGATTTTATCCTTTTTATGCGGAAGATTCACTTTCTTATTATGAAAAAATATTGCAAATCATTGATAAAACAATTTACGAAGATATTGCCAATTTTTATAACTTAAAAACAATTAATTTGCATCTTTTTAAAAAATTACTCAACTTTCTAGCAAGCATCACGCCAGGCGGGAGCAATATCCATAATATTGGAAAAAATTTATCGATTGACGATAAAACAGTCTCTCACTATTTCTCTCACCTACAAGAGACGGGGCTGGTGCATCTCATCTATCCACAGGAGGGGGGCAATATGGGCTTGAGGCGACCTGAAAAAATATTTTTAAATAACACCAATTTGCAATATGCATTAGGACAACACTTAGGATCTTCTATTGAAATAGGGGCTATTCGAGAATTATTTTTCATTCAATCTACAAAAAATGCGGGTCTTGATATCTTTTATCATAAAAAAGGGGATTATGAGATAAATGGTTCTATTTTTGAAATTGGCGGGAAAAACAAAACACGCGCGCAAATAAAAAACGAGTCATCTGCCTTTTTAGTTAAAGATGACTCAATGATTTTTCGACAAGGCGAGATTCCGCTCTTGTATTTCGGATTTTTATACTAGGGCGACCGCCAGTCGCCCCTACAAAAACACTAAGCTCGAGCCTTTCATCTCGCAATGAATCGTGCTTCCTGACGCGAATTTCCCCGATAAAATAGACTGTGCCAACGGATTTTCAATATATTGTTGAATAGCCCGCTTTAGTGGTCTTGCGCCATAGACCGGATCAAATCCCACGCCAGCCAAATAATCGAGCGCCTCATCTGTTAATTCCAAATGATATTCTTTGGTGAGCAATCGTTTTCGCAAACGATCAATCTGAATATCCGCAATGCGTCGAATATCGGATTTGCCCAACGCATGAAACACCACTGGCTCATCGATGCGATTTAAAAATTCAGGACGGAAGTGCTGGCTAACCAGGCGCAACACAGCCTCTTTCATCGATGCATAGTTGCTCTTTTTAGACTGAGACATTTCTTGAATAAGCTCTGACCCTAAATTGGATGTCATCACAACAACGGTATTGCGAAAATCTACCGTTCGGCCATGGCTGTCCGTCAAGCGCCCCTCGTCTAATACTTGCAATAAAATATTAAACACATCCGGATGTGCTTTTTCAATTTCATCGAGCAAAATAACGGAATAGGGTTTTCGACGTACTTTTTCGGTCAAATAGCCTCCTTCTTCATAGCCGACATACCCGGGAGGCGCGCCAATCAAGCGCGCCACCGCATGTTTTTCCATGTATTCCGACATATCAATACGAATAATGGCCTCAGTAGTATCAAATAAAAAGTTCGCGAGCGCTTTACACAGCTCTGTTTTACCAACACCCGTTGGCCCTAAAAATAAAAATGAACCAATCGGTCGATTAGGATCAGATAATCCTGCACGCGAACGACGAATCGCATCGCACACGGCCGACACCGCTTCTTTTTGTCCGATCACTTGTTTATGCAACACTTCTTCCATTTGCAACAATTTTGTCTTTTCGCCTTCTAGCATTTTTGACACAGGAATATGTGTCCATTTGGAAACGACTTCTGCGATTTCTTCCTCGGTCACTTTATTGCGTAACAGGGATGCATGTTCGTGCTCGCCGCTCGCCAATTCTTTCTCTTTTTTCTCAAGCTCAGGGATACGGCCATATTGTAGTTCCGCCATGCGCGTTAAATCGCCAGCGCGACGCGCTGTTTCTAAGTCGAGTCGCGCGCGCTCTAAATCACTTTTTATCGTTTGAGCACCTGATTGCGCGTCTTTTTCTTTTTTCCACACCGTCTCTAATTGAGCGCATTGTTTTTCAAGGCCTGTTAATTCTTCCTGGAGTTTTTCAAGGCGTTTCTTTGATGACTCATCCGTTTCTTTTTTCATCGCTTCGCGTTCAATTTTTAATTGAATGACGCGACGATCAAGCTGATCAAGCTCTTCAGGCTTGGAATCCATTTCCATTCGGATGTGACTCGCTGCCTCATCAATCAAATCAATCGCTTTGTCGGGTAATTGACGATCGGTAATATAACGATGCGACAGTATCGCTGCAGCAACGATCGCAGAATCCGAAATGTCTACGCCATGATGCAATGCATAGCGCTCTTTCAGGCCGCGCAAAATAGCAATGGTGTCTTCAACGCTTGGCTCGTCGACGATGATACGTTGAAAGCGCCGCTCCAGTGCGGCATCTTTTTCAATGTATTGTCGATATTCATCAAGCGTCGTTGCGCCCACGCAATGTAGCTCACCGCGTGATAAAGCAGGCTTTAGCATATTGCCAGCATCCATCGCGCCTTCCGCTTTTCCTGCGCCAACCATGGTATGAATTTCATCGATAAATAAAATGACATTGCCCTCTTGCTTCGCAAGATCGCTCAACACCGCTTTTAACCGCTCCTCAAATTCGCCTCGGAATTTAGCACCTGCAATCAAGGCGCCCAAATCGAGAGACAACAATCGTTTGTTTTTAAGCCCTTCGGGAACTTCTCCGTTCACAATGCGCTGAGCCAATCCTTCGACAATAGCGGTTTTCCCAACGCCTGGCTCGCCAATTAAAATGGGATTGTTTTTGGTGCGACGCGATAATACTTGAATGGTGCGACGAATTTCCACATCTCGGCCAATCACAGGATCTAATTTGCCCTGCTCAGCGCGGGCGGTTAAATCAATGGTATATTTTTGCAATGCACGACGTTGATCTTCGGCATTCGGATCTTGTATTTTTTCGCCGCCGCGCTCGTCCATGATCGCTTTTTCAAGTGCCGCTTTTATCGCGCCCGACTGACGAAGCGCCTCACCAACCGCGCTCGTATCGTCCACTGCGGCCTGCAAAAATAATTCGCTCGAGATATACTGATCTTTGTTTTTTTGTGCGAGCTTATCAGTTAAATTCAGCAAACGGTTTAAGTCGTTCGAAATGTGCACCTCACCACGCGTGCCTGATACTTCGGGTAATGCATCAATTAGGCTGTCCAAAACAGACCGTAGTTTATGGATGTTCACTTTAGCTTTATCTAAAATGCCACGAATGCTCGCGTTTTCTGCATCAAGAAGCGCCTTCATCACATGCGTCGGCTCGATCATGCTGTGATCGCGAATCAGCGCCAATGATTGCGCCTCAGCAAGCGCCGATTGAAAAGAATGAGTTAATTTATCCATGCGCATAGACCATTCCTCATAAAATGAAAACGTGTGGGCCGTTACATCCTAAGCATTTCGATAATTTGCCAATGCTGTCACAATATCATCTTCCATTTTACGATATTTCCATGTGCCACCGCGATGCCCATTCACAATGATCACAAAAGCCAATGGCTCTTTTTCTCGGCTCATTGCATAGCCTGCCAACGATGCCACACCAGAGATAGGCATGGAACCAGTTTTGGCTCGAACCCGTCTCGCCACATTATAAAGACGATGCTTCAATGTACCATCGACCCCCGCAATGGGCAAAGACGTTAAAAATTCATAATGCGTAGAAGAGTGATGGAATGCAAAATTTAACACTTGCATCACCTGTGCGGGTTTAATGCGATTATCAGGAGAAAGCCCCGAGCCATCCAACAGATTCATCTGCAACGAACTCATTTCTGCGGAGTCGCCCAACACCGCCTTCACCGCTTCACTGCCATTAGCCCAACTGCCAGGACGTTTCGAATAGACTGCACCCATTTTTTTAAACAAGGATCCCGCGATGATGTTGTCTGACTTTTTTAACATTCGCTTCACCAAAGCAGACAGCGGCTGAGATTGATGTTCTACCAACATCCGTGCATTGGAAGGCGCCGATCCCGCTTGAATCTCACCATCAACTTGAATGTCAGCATGTCGTAACGACCAATTTAATAACGACTTGTTATAGCTGATCACATCTCGAATAACAGCACTCGAACCTAATGCATACTGAACTTTATTCGCGCGACGTTGACGTCGAGTGGTTGCTGCGGGGCGGGACAACTGACAATTATGATCAATAATGCTCGCGTTAATCGGCGCACCATAACAATATTGCTCATCATGCCAAATCCAACCGGGGCCAAAATTAGATTGGTCGTACGCTGTATTATCAATATAAATATTACCCGTCACTTCGTGAACATGTTGCGCCTTAAGCTGCTCCAAGAGATCGCTTAGGTCACCGTTAGTCAGTGACGGATCGCCACTATGGACCAAATAGACATTGCCTTCAATGACGCCATTGGCTGTTCGATGGCTATCTGTCATCAGACGCGTTGAAAAGGTGTATTGCGGACCCAAATAAAGCAAGGCGGCTTCCGCTGTCAATATTTTTAAAATGCTGGCCGGTGCAAATACATCTTGTGCATTGCGAGCATACAGCACATTGCCAGACTGCATTGACTTGATTTGTACGCCCACATCCGCGTTCGGGCTCACTTGTTGAATAATGCGATTCAATTGCTGAGCCAATTGTTGCTGCCCCATTGAGGACATTGAGGATGCAGCCAGCGCAACATTAGTTGTCACATTTAACATTAAAAAAACAATGAGTAACCCGCGTTTCATAAATGCACCTTTTGCTAATCTTATTAAAGTTATACTAAACTTAGAGACGCGAGTAAACACATGGATCCCTGGTATGGTATACTCTTCAAAATTCACCAAAGGAAGTATTTATGCCCACTAAACTCACAAACTATACCAGTGAAATAGATCAATATCTTCAAGCATTTGATAAAAAAAATCCTAATCCGTCTCTCTCTCAACAAGAAGAACAAAAAAAACACAATCTTATTCGATTGTTGCGCGATACAGCGCCTAACGAAAAGCAAGAGGCCGCCACCCGTATTTGGAAAGATTTTTAATGTACTCACTTATTTTTTATGTGCCACCCTCGCATCTCACTTCCATCAAAGATGCTTTATTTGGCGCTGGCGCCGGAAAAGTAGGAAAATACAGTCACTGTGCCTGGCAAATATTAGGTCAAGGCCAGTTCTTGCCGCTGAATGGCAGCCACCCTTTTCAAGGCAAATGTGACAACTTAGAAAATACCTCTGAGTATCGGGTCGAAATGGTCTGTGAGGATCACTTGATTCAAAGAGCCATTACCGCTTTAAAGGCAGCCCACCCCTATGAAACACCTGCCTATCAAGTCATCAAGCTGGAAGCTATTGCATAACGCCGCGATACCGAATCACACGACACTCATAACCCTTGGGATCCGATTGTAGGTCCCCCGTTATCGTAATGAACATCGATTTTCCATCGATCACACCGCTTTCCAATTGGCAAAAGTTTTTGATGATTTTATTTTTAAAAGTCATATTGGAGGCGGTAATACGATAAAATTGCCCTACATCAAATACCATATTTTGTTCTTTTTTGTTCATGGTAAATAAATGAGGGAGCACTTCACCCGTTTGAACATTGCGCGCAATCAGCAACCAAGTAGGCTGATGGTCGATCGATCGAAAATGGGTATTGATGGTGATCACCTGGCCTTGAGCCATCACTAGGTGCGCCATCGCAAGACCAAACAATCCTATTGCCCATCTCATCATACAGCTCCCTAAAGCGCCGCTACGCGGCGTATCTGCATCCCTATTAAAAACAACAATAGCACAAAAACACAGCACGACCAAGCCGCTAAACTCAGATGCATCCATGTCCAACTCACCGCCGAGCACTCCATGCCGCCCTGCCAGATTTCTTTTGCCACTTCATCGAGCGGGAGCAGTTGGATGAGCGTTGATAAATTCGCACCACAATCACCTTCGTTGATCGATGGGAAAAATTGCAGCCACACTTGTCGGCCCGACAAACAAAGGCCGCTCAACGCAGTCGCCGCAGCGAGTCCGTTTAGAAAGAAATGCAGACGTTTATAGACTGGTAGCATTATTCCAGATAAAAAAATAACGCCCAACACGCCCATCACGCATCGCTGTAAAATGCATAATGGACAAGGATTGATCCCTTTATAGAATTGCAAAAAAAGAGCGGTGCTTAATAAAGCAACGACGCCGATAAATCCCGCCAAATAATGCAAACGAATTGCTTTTATCACTTCAATGACTCCTGTTGCTGATCCAGCCAATTTTGCAGAATCAATTGTGCAGCGACGCGATCTATCTGTCCACCCTGAAGCGCTTTAAATCCACCCTCATCAAATAAATTACGTCTTGCATCTTTTGTACTCAGTCGTTCATCCATTTCATAGACCGGTATATCAAACTCTTGCTTCAGCCATACGATAAACTTCCTTGCGGCCCACGTGATGGGCTGGTCAGAGCCATCCATGTGACAAGGGATGCCCACGATCAATGCGTCCGGCTGCCAGCGTTTAATGAGCTTCTGGATGACGCCCTGCTGGGGTATCCCTTCTTTCGCAGGCACGGTCGTGAGGGGGCTCGCGCTTTGGGTGACAGTTTGACCCACAGCGACGCCGATGCGTTTTGTTCCAAAATCAAAGCCGAGTACGATTTGTTCTTGCTTGTTGTTTATCATTTTAATGCGCCGATGCAGAGTCCCAATTGTCGCCAACACCGATAGATACTTGCAATGGCACAAGAAGTGCTGCTGCATCCACCATATGAGACTGTATCACTTTAATAAATGAATCGACCTCATTTGCCTTCACCTCAAAAACCAATTCATCGTGTACCTGCATAATCATTTTTGCATCGATCGTATTGGACTGCAACCAAGCATCGATGGATATCATCGCTTTTTTAATCAAATCTGCTGCCGTTCCCTGTAAAGGCGCATTAATCGCGGCTCGCTCAGCCGCCTGTCGACGCTGCATATTGGAAGAATGAATTTCAGGCAAATACAGTCGTCTCCCCCACAGTGTTTCAACATACCCTTTTTGATGAGCTGATTCACACGATTTTTCCATATAGGTTTTAACACCTTGGTAACGCAAAAAATATTCGTCGATATATTGCTGCGCAACCGCACGTGAAATACTGAGTTGTTTGGATAAACCAAAAGCCGACATACCATAAATCAATCCAAAGTTAATCGCCTTAGCGCGACGTCGCTCATCCGCGCTCACCTGATCTAATGGAATATGGAATACTTCTGACGCAGTTGCTTGATGCACATCCAAATTATGCTTAAAGGCTTTTATTAAATTTTCATCCTCTGAAAAGTGCGCCATGATGCGCAACTCTATTTGAGAATAATCCGCTGTCACTATTTTGTATCCGATTGGCGCGATAAAGGCTTGGCGAATACGACGCCCCTCTTCTGTGCGCACGGGAATGTTTTGCAAATTAGGGTCGGATGAAGATAGTCGCCCAGTCGCTGCGCCCATTTGATGGTAAGACGTATGAATGCGCCCAGTCTGAAGATTGATCTGAGTCGGTAATTTTTTAGTATACGTTGTGAGAAGCTTGGCTAATCCTCGATACTCAATAATCAACTTTGGCAAGGGATAATCTAATGCCAATATCTGTAATACATCATCCGCTGTCGATGCTTGGCCTAATGGTGTTTTTTTCAAGACAGGCAAATTGAGCTTGCCAAATAAAATCTCTTGTAGTTGTTTGGGTGAATTCAAGTTAAATGTCTGACCCGCTAAACCCGTAATCTCTTCATCAAGCTCCATCAATCGTTTTTCTAATTCAGCACTTTGTTTTTCAAGTTGTGACGCATCGATCAAAACACCTTCTCTTTCCATGCGTGCCAACACAGGGATTAGTGGCATTTCAATGGTTTCAAATACGGATTGCAATGTCGGTTCTTTTTCAAGAAGAGGCCAAAAGGTCTGGTGCAGCGCAAGCGTCACATCGGCATCTTCTGCCGCATAAACAGCAGCTGACTCAATCGGCACCTGATTGAATGTCACCTGCTTGGCGCCTTTCCCAGCGACTTCTTCAAACGAAATCGTTTTCCAGTTTAGATATTTTAATGCGAGCGAATCCATATCACGCCGAATCACGCTGCTATCCAACACAGCCGACTCAACCAGGGTATCAAATGCAACGCCTTGCAAGGCGATGCCATGATTCGCCAACACTTCTAAATCATATTTAATATGATGCCCTATTTTTTTTATTTTCTTATCTTCGTAAATGCTTTTTAATTTTTTCAGTGTATCATCGCGATCCAACTGAGTGGGCGCACCGGGATAATCATGTGCTAAAGGAATATAAGCCGCTTTCCCCGATTCAATCGCAAAAGATAGTCCCACAATCAGCGCTTCCATATAATTTAAGCTAGTTGTTTCAGTATCCATCGCAACTATTTTCGTTTTTTGAATATCCTCTATCCATTGATCCAATTGCTTTTCTGTTAATACAGTTTCATAATTTTTATAGTTTTCATTGGTAGGCGCTAAAGGGGTTGAATCTTTTTCTAATAGAGCGCCTAACCATTTTTTAAATTCGAATTCTTGATACAGATGCTTTAATGAATCCACATCAGGCGCTTGATACTGTAGGTCAGCCATGCCGATCTGCAGCGGAACATCGAGCTTAATCGTTGCGAGCTTTTTTGAAAGTGGTAGCTGAGGCAAAAACTCACGCAACTTCTCACCGATCTTTCCGGAAATGTCATCCGCATGCGCCATAATGTTATCCAACGATCCATATTCCGACAACCATTTCACCGCGGTTTTGGGCCCCACAGACGGCACACCCGGAATATTATCAACGGTATCGCCCATGAGCGCTAAATAATCTATCATTTGAGATGGCGCAATACTCATTTTTTTCTGAAAGCTGTCCGTATCCAACAATACATCCGTCATTGTATTGATTAGGCAGGTATGCTTGTTAATTAATTGCCCCAAATCTTTGTCGCCCGTTGAAATTAAAATAGGACATTCTTTCGATGAGAATTTTTCAACGAGCGTACCAATAACGTCATCTGCTTCAACACCTTCTATCTCAATCAAGGGAAACCCCAGTGCGCGCACTATTTTTTTAATAGGTTCTATTTGCTTGACCAATTCCTCTGGCATTTCTTTTCGATTCGCCTTATATAGCGGATACAAATCATCACGAAATGTTTTGCCTTTCGCATCAAACACAACAACCATATACTCAGGCTGGTAGTCCGCCAACAAACGATTCAACATATTCGCCACGCCATAAATCGCGCCAGTGGGGAATCCTTGTGAGTTGGTGAGTGCGGGCATCGCATGAAACGCGCGATAAATATAAGATGAACCGTCAACTAAAATGAGAGGCTTCTTCATGTTGTTCCTTTTTTATTGTGATCCATCTTTTCAATAAGGGAGCACACTTCGCGTGTTGCAACTGTCCAATTTAAACGGGTTTCAAATTCATGAAAAGCACGCATAGCCATTGCCTCATAGCGATCATAGTGTTTCATTAAATCGATAATATAATCACAATAAGTCGATGCATCTGCATCTAATTCAAACGTCATACCATTGATATTATCTTTTACAATGGTTGGAATGCCGCCTATATGCGTTGTTAAACAAGGCACTCCAAATGCATTCGCCTCGCAAAACACTAGGCCAAATGCTTCGGCGCGTGATGGAACAAACAAAAAGTGAGCCTGAGCCAACAACGCATTAATTGCCTGAACGCCTGCCGGTGTATTTTTTGAGATGAACCCATGGCATTTTATAAAGTCAGGCATATTCTTCATGTCAGGCGGATAACAGCCCACTACATGCAATTCAACAGACTGCCCCAAGGCATGCAAAGCGTGTACTACCCTGAACACAACATCGCCCCCTTTACGATTCCATGGCTTACCCATAAAAAGCAGATTGACCGTTTTTCGCGAACGGTTTTTTAAAAAAAGATCGACCTCCTGTCGCGTAGGAGGATTGTCGATATTGGCGCCATATGGAACTACTTTAACGATATCCTTGTTCACACCATATACTTCAATTGCGGTACGTGCCGCCCAATCAGATGAAAAGATCGCGAGAGAGCAACGCGATAAACATTCTTTCGTAATAGCATTGCCCTCCGCAATAGAGCGAGTAGAATGCCTTGAAAACTCTGGATAAAATCCTAAAAAACCCGCATACAATCCATCTGTCCACAAAACAATGGGTGCCTTAGATTTTAAATAACAAATAGGATGAATCAAGGGTGATACAATTACATCAAATGATTTGTTTTTTAATGCACCATCGGCTTGTTGAGAATAATATTGCGCAACAGCAATATTAAATTCAGAACATTCTCGTTGTCCAGATACTATTCTTTTCCATGCTCTTTTTATCCAAAAAAATCGAGGGAGCTTTCTTTCTAGAGACCCAATATACTGAACATCATTCTGATTTTCTAATGCCTTTGACATATAAAAAGGCGTTCCAGACCAATAGGTAACGTCTTTTGTATTAAACGTTGTCGTATAGGCTATTTTCATCTGTTATTCCTTGTCGAATCGAGCGCCCAAAACGTTTTCTTAAATGACTCCAATGAAAAATACTGTTTCACTCGAGCGCATCCCTTTTGCCCCATCTGATTTCGTTGTTCTTCTGTCGAATTAAATTGTATCAGCATCTCTTTCGCTAAAGTATCCGATTGTTGAGGATCGATTAAGATACCCGTATCACCGATCACTTCTGGCACGCCACCGACGCGCGTTGCAATCACAGGCACCTTTGATAGCATCGCTTCAATCAACGCAAATCCAAATGCTTCTTCTAAAGCGGATGAGACATACACATCAAATGCCTTGATCGCACGAAAAGCATCTTCAAGAAATCCAGTAAAAATAACATTCTTATCACAGCTCAAATCAATCGTTTGTTTTTTTAATTCAGCCTCTATTGATCCATCTCCAATAATAACTAACTTTGATTGAGGACAGATAGATTGAATAACCGAAAAGGCGGCAATGGTATTGGCATGATTCTTATCTCGATCTAATCGGCCAATCGTCCCAAATACAAAAGCATCGTCTGGTAAATGCAGTAAGCGACGAGATTTTTCTCTTGTTAATAATTTTTTTTCAGCGACGTCTGTATCCATGGCATTGTATAGCGTAATAATTCGCTCATGAGGGATATTCCAAAGTGATTGACGCAAGTCATCGCGCACCGCATTGGATACACCCACAAAAATGGTGTTTCGAGGACAACACAGCGCGAGAAACAATCGTCTGCCGATTCTTTTCATAGCGCCCACAGCATGCTTAATAATAAATAATTGCGGTATTTTTTTAAAAAGAGACACGCAAGTCATGACATAGCCTGTTTGATATCGATGGCAAATAACCATGTCAAATTGTCTTTCTCTGTGCAAGGCAAGCATTTTTCGAATAGCAAACCACTTCAATCCACGCGCTGATTTTCTGGGTGTATTTAAAAAAATGACTTCTTCGGCGATATGTTTTTTAATAATACTGTCTTCCAGTTCTCCCATGAAATAAACAACAGTCACTGTCCATTTTTTTTGATCAAATAATTGGGTGTAGTTATTGCTGATGGCAATAAATTGTATGGCGGGACTATGAACAAAAATTAAAACGTTTTTTCTTTCCATGTTATACGCCTTTGCTGCTTAGTACGCCTTCTTTATTTCCCAATGCAAAAACTCGAAAAAATAACGCCTAATAAATCGTCCGATGTAAACTCACCTGTTATATCATTAAGAGCTAGCTGCGCCAAACGCAAATTTTCCGCAAGTAACTCGCCCGATTTTGACTCAAATTCTTTCAGCCCCATCTCTAAAAAAGACTCAGTCCGTTTTAACGCATCAACATGCCTGCGTCTTGCGGAAAATAATCCCTCTTCGGTTGATTGAACACCTGCAAACCGTTTTATTTCGTTTTTCAACAAATCAATACCTGCGCCCGATTTAGCAGAAAGTGTTATTTCTGTATGTCCTTCTTTTTCTACAAGAGAAGAGGCTTGATTTATCAAATCCATTTTATTTTGAACAAAAATAATAGGAATAGATTTTTCATTCTTTATCTCTTCTGGTATAAAAAAATCCTCTCTGTTTTGAATATCAGAAACCCATACAATGATATCCGCTTTTTCTATTTCAGCCTTTGCCCGACGAATTCCCTCCTCTTCAACGGGGTCAAGACTTGTCCTAAGACCCGCGGTATCCATCACATGAATCGGAATACCGTCAATCAAAATATGTTCATGCAATACATCGCGCGTTGTGCCTGGTATATCGGTTACAATAGCCCGATCCTTCCCTGTGAGTTGATTTAATAAGCTGGATTTCCCAACGTTAGGACTGCCTGCGATAACCATTTTAATACCATCTCGCAATAAACTACCTTGCTTTGCCGCACCTTGTATTTTTTTCAATTGTACAAAAAGTTCTTTTAATTTTAATTCTATTTTCTTATCATTCAAATGATCGATATCTTCATCCACAAAATCAATGGATGCTTCAACATAAGTTCTAAGCCATATAACATCTTTCACTAACGCATGAATGTGTTTTGAAAACTCGCCTTGCAGGGAATGAATAGCCGCTCTCGCGGCTTGAATAGATGAAGCATCAATTAAATCGGCAATGGCTTCTGCCTGAACCAAATCAATTTTATTATTTAAAAAAGCACGCTCTGAAAATTCGCCCGGTCGTGCGAGTCGTGCACCACTTTGAACAATGACTTGAATAATGCAATCGACGATAATCGATCCGCCATGAGCGTGCAGCTCTAATACATCTTCACCTGTAAACGAATGGGGGTTTTTAAAGAAAAGAGCAATACCCTGATCGATTGTTTCATTGGATAAATCATAAAATGAAGAGAAAGTCGCATAACGCGGCTTTGGCATTTTTTTCAGAAGGGCGAGAGAGATGCTTGAAACTAACGGTCCTGAGACTCGAATAACTGCAACCCCTCCGCGTCCAGGAGGGGTTGATAAGGCAACGATGGTATCCATTATTTTTTGTTAATGGAGCGCATAATAAACCACTGCTGTAAAAAGGACAGTGTATTATTAACAAACCAATACAACATAAGACCCGCTGGAAAATTCATGAATAATGCGGTAAATACAACAGGCATGAACAACATGATTTTAGCTTGTGTTGGATCGCTTGACGGTGGATTCAAGCGCTGTTGAAGAAACATCGACAGACCCATTAAAAGAGGTAAAACATAGAATGGGTCTTTCATAGATAAATCATGTATCCACAGTATGAAAGGTGCTTGACGTAATTCAACACTTTCAATTAATACCCAATACAATCCAATGAAAACAGGAATTTGAATTAAAATAGGTAGGCAACCGCTCATGGGATTGATCTTTTCTTTTTTGTATAGCTCTATTGTTGCTTGCGTTAACTTTTGTTTGTCCTCTGCAAATCGCTCTTTCAATGCTACTAATTTTGGCTGCAATGTTTTCATGCCACTCATTGAGCGATAACTTTTTGCTGAGAGATGAAAAAATAATAGTTTAATAATGAGTGTCACTATAACAATAGACCATCCCCAGTTCCCGACCACATCATAGATGTGCTGCATCATCCAAAAGATGATTCCTGAGATAAACCAAAACCAACCGTAATCAATGCTTAATTTTAAAGTAGGTGACAATGGATTCAGGTAATCCGCAATTAAAGGTCCTGAATAAAAGGTAGAGTGAAACGAAGAAGTCATTCCTGCTGGGCTGGAAAGAGGAGCGCTCATCATACCAATTGTATAGAGATTATCAGCATTAACTTTTGAGAAATATTGAAATGATTCTTGATGATCAGGTATCCACGCACTGACAAAATAATGTTGGATCATAGCAGCCCAACCACCTGTAATAGTTTGATTCAGATTGGTTTGTCCCATTTGCTTGAATGAAATTTTTTGAAATCGTTTATCAGGGCTTGAAATGGCTCCGCCAAAATAGGTAACCGTTGACGTTAAACCATTTTGATGAGCGTTTTGCTCGCTATTCTTTCGCAACAATTGAAAATAAAGATGACCATCCCAAGGTTGGGCTGATTGATTGTGAACAATATAGTTTACATCAACATCGTAGTGATTTTTCTTAAACGTAAGCACTTTATCAACGGAGATATTTTTATTATTTTTCCAATGAAGAACAACTTCCATGCTTTCTTTGTCGTTTGACAACGTATAGCTTTTTTTATCAGCTGTATAGTGTGCTTGAGTTTCTGATGTATCAGGACCTTCCGTGCTAATTAAACCACTTTGCGCTAAATAACGTGTATCCGGTGTATTGTTTAAGAGTAAAAAAGGTTCTGTTGAGTATAGTTTTTCAGGATATTGTAATAATTTAATTTGTGTAAAATTACCACCGACTGTATCAATATCGGCGCTCAGTACATCGGTTTCAATATGAATGAGATGTGAATCGCTTTTCTTTTTAAGTGGCGCTGAAGAAATAGCATGAGAATGTGTCACTTGCTCAGGCAATGAAGGAATGGTGTTTTGAGACGACTCTGGCGTTTGAATGGAAGGAGTTGTTGTTATGGTAGATTGATCGGAATGTTCTTTTTGATAGGCTTGATAAAGAAATAATACAAGTGCTATCAATATGGCATATAAAGCAATTCGAATGAAGTCCAGTGAACGAGTTGGCATAGTTATTTTTCCGGTACGGTATCTACACCGCCAGAGCATCCTGGGTGACAGCGTAAGATTCGTTTAATTGATAAAAAACATCCTGTTAGAAATCCGTGACAATCTAGTGCTTCTTTTGTGTAATCAGAACAGACGGGGTAAAATCGACAATTATTCCCAAGCAATGGACGGATGATGTATTGGTAGACAGTAATTATTTTTTTTAGCGAAAAGACAATAATTTTTTCCATGATTCATCTATCCCTTTTCGTAATATTTTTTTATCGCACTGATCGATATGGTGGCGAGTCATAAAAATAATATCGAATCCGCTCAATGGATTTGCATTCAAACGAAAACTTTCTCTTACTATTCGTTTGATTCGATTTCTTGATACTGCTTTATTAACAGTACGTTTAGGAACAACCAAACCTAACCTGGTTTGTGTTATTTCATTGGGACGAAATAACATTAAAAAGTAACGATGATTGATTTTCTTTGATTGATCAAATAGACGTTTGTAATCTGCTTTTGTTATTAGCCTATTTGATCGAGGAAATTCAAATCGTTCAATTTTTAAGCTGTTAATTCTTTTCTACCTTTTGCACGGCGTCTGTTAATGACAGCTCGTCCATTTTTAGTCGCCATTCGCGCTCTAAAACCATGTGTTCTTTTTCGCTTAATTTCGCTCGGTTGGTATGTTCTTTTCATGAGACTGTCTGCCATCTGTTTAAATTTTAAAATAGGCGATTATAGTAGGGATAGTTTCATTTGTTGTCAAATCATTTTCCTCGTGTGTAGTGCAACAAAACGTGTAAACCGGGACTTACTATTTTAAAAACCCTTATTTTTAAAATAGTAAGTCCCGGTTTACATAGGAGTTCTGATATGTGTAAGTGAGATTATCTCCAGATTTTTTTCATTAATATTTATTTTATATATTTATTTCTTTATTTAGTTATTTTATTTATTAGAGGAGGGAGTTTCTGTGTGTAATCTATAAATAGCTAGTCTATTGATAGGGTTATAGTCTGTGTAAGTCTGTGGAAAAAGTCTGTTTCACGCTGTGTGGCAAAAGGTACTCATGTGGATAAAAATCGAAAACACCAGAAGTAGCGATTTTTCAACAGGGAGTACCGGGTTTCGGGCTTACTTATACAGAGGAAAGGGATGAAGCTATTTTGAGCATTCTAGCGTGTAGGTCGACTTGGTGGGCTCGGATGATGTCCACAGATTGATCAATTAAAGCGCGTGAAACGATGATCGTTTCAAGGTCTCTCTCAATAGGAGGTTTCGCGGTGAAGGACGTTAGGAAGGATTTTCGTGAGTGCCCTACAAGTAATCGAACATCTAGTTTTTTAAAGGACACCATGTTTTTGATTAGCTCTAAGTCTTGTACAGGTGTTTTTCCGTATCCTATTCCCGGGTCAAATATCACCCGATGGCGTGGGATGCCTCTTTCTTCAAGCTCACTTAAGCGTTTTTCTGCCCATTGGTAGAGTGTGCTCACAACATCCTGGTTGAGCGGCAAGTAGCGGTTCTTATTTGCTGGGATACCAAGTTGATGCATTAAAACGACATCACATCGAGATGGCTCTACGACGCCTAGCATGTTTGGATTTTCTAGTCCGCTGACATCGTTAATCCAGTCTATGCCGAGATCGAGCGCTTTTTGAGCTGTTTCTGGGTGTCGCGTGTCGATGCTGATTTTGGGAGGGAGAAGTAACTTGGCTTTGTGGCTCTGTAAGGCGGTGAGCAGTGGCTTGAGCCTACTCCATTCCTCTGTCGGTGATACTGCCTTGGCGTGGGGTCCTGTCGCTTCTGCGCCGATATCCACGATATCCGCTCCTGAGGCGACTAATGCTTCGAAAGAGCGCCAGGCATTGTTGATATCGACTCTGTCGCCTGAGAAAGAATCCGGTGTGAGGTTTAAAATACCCATTAGCTGTGGTGTATCAATGCGCTGCTGGATTTGTCGAGTATGCAATGGTGCTGTTCCGTCAAATCGAGACCCCCAGCCGGATGCCATTTCAAAAGCCGTTTTGCCAAAAAGAGGTCCGGGTATGGGATAGGTCCAAAAAGGAGCTACGTCAGCGAGCGGCCACAAGGCAAATAGCCTCTCGTGCAAGTGTTCATGCGGTACATGCAGTTTTTCGTCGTAATGAATTAGCTGATGAAAGCTCAGTAAATCAATGTCAATGACACGAGGCCCCCAGTGTTCCTTGTTGAGCTGTCCCATTTCTTTTTCAATGCGTTTTGTGTGCTGCAGCAATTCAAGCGGCGTTAGGTCTGCTTCGCAGCGAATCGCGGCATTAAGGTACGGTTTATCCCAGGAGTCGTTGGCGTTATCCGGCAGCAGCGCATCCGATACATAAACAGGCGACACCTGTTTGACCGATAGCGTCGGTATTTTTTTAATGAGTAAAAGTGCTTGTCTCAGAAAAAAAAGACGGTCGCCGAGATTGGTTCCTAGACCTAAAATAATCATCGATGGGATCGACTAAAAAATAATTTAACGTGTTCAATAACGCGAGCAATATCGTGCGCCGTGATATCAAGGTGCGTGACAAGACGCGTAACACCTTCTTTGTTCGGCTGTTTGGCAATAACAATACCCTGTTCTTGTAAATACGCTTGCAGCGCAGCGTGCTGTTGATTAATTTTAAGAAAAACAATATTCGTTTGAGGGGGCTCTATCACGCTTATTTCATAAATTGTATTTAAGCCAACAGCGAGTGTCGCTGCGTTTTCATGATCATCAACGAGTCGCTTAACATTATGTTCGATAGCGTATATGGCGGCCGCCGCTAAAAATCCGGCTTGGCGCATGCCGCCGCCCAACACCTTTCGCCAGCGACGGGCTTTGTCGATGACTTCATGCGATCCGCATAAAATAGAACCGACCGGCGCTCCCAATCCTTTTGAGAAACAAATGGAAACAGAATCAAAACAAGTGCTGATTTGATCAACGGGAATATTGAGCTTTTGAGACGCATTGAATACACGAGCACCATCTAAGTGGCAAGCTAATTGATTGAGTCGGCAAAAGGGTTTAATCGTTTGAAGGTAATCGAGCGGCAATACTTTGCCTTGCGCGGTGTTTTCAAGACACAAAAGTCGGCTACGTGCGTAATGTGGATCGACCGGCTTAATGAATTGGCTGACTTTGTTTAAGCAGAGTGTCCCATCTTGTTCGAAGTCGAGTGGTTGCGGTTGAATGCTTCCCAATACAGCAGCGCCCCCACCCTCCCATCGATACGTATGCGCTGTTTGTCCGACAATATATTCATCGCCTCGTTCGCAATGTGCCATGATGCCGATTAAATTGGATTGCGTGCCGGAGCAGGCAAAAATGGCGGCGTCCTGGCCGGTGAGCTCTGCCATCATCGCTTCTAGTCGATTGACGGTAGGATCTTCATGAAAGACATCGTCGCCGACATCGGCGTTCATCATGGCGTCTCGCATCCCCTTGCTCGGGCGTGTGACGGTGTCGCTTCGTAGGTCGATAGGATGCACAGGCTGGACCTCTTTAAAAGAGCCCATACTAGCGAGAATGACAAATTATTTCAATGTGTCTCAATATCTCCATAATATACGCTCACCCCTGCTACAGGCATTCCCAGTATGGGTTTTTTTGTGACGCGCACAGAAACCGATGCTGGTTCTGTGATGAATGATTTAATGTGGCAGTGAATTGTGTAAGCCAAATGTTCTAATAAGTGAAATGATCGAGACGCAGTCTGTTTCTTAATGCATTGCGTGAGCGCGTCATAGCAGTATGTATCCGCGACATCATCCGTGGTGCATGCTTTAGGGGGTTTGATCAAGTGAATATCAATATCGAGAAGCACCACTTGTTTTTGTGATCGCTCCGCATCGGTTACGCCGAGAGACAAAGTCAGTTCGAGTTGGTGTAGTGTGATATGCATTTTGGGATTCATCAATTGGAGCCCCTCTCGAAGCAGGGTTGAGCGACGGGGCTGTAGGGATGAGCACCACCTTCTTTGACGACAGCAAGTTTAAAAAAACCCTTTCCATTTGTAGCGGCATTGGGACAGCTACCGCGTCGTTGTTGTTTTGGCGCGGGCGTCCTATCAGCCGCAACGGATGTTGCTCTAGAACGAGTTTGTCGAGGTTGTTTTGGCGCGGGCGTCCTATCAGCCGCAACGGATGTTGCTCTAGAAGGAGTTTGTCGAGAGTGACTGAGCGCCCCCCCTATGCCTGTTAGAGTTCCTGTGCCTACAGGGAGATCTGTTGTGGCAGCCATAATGACAGAGCTGCTAGAGCGGCGACTTGGACGAGAAGTGGATCGTGGGGCTTCATAAGTAGCGCTGCTAGTAGGTGCGGCAGGAATGCTGATGGTTAGACCCGAAGTAGTGCTAGGTCTTCTGGAAGGAGTTTTATAAGGTATGAGCGCGCTCCCAACTTCTTGTTCATCAGATGGAGTAGTAGTTTGTTGCTGTTTCGCAAATGAGTCATTGAATGATTGAATGAGGGCGGTTGCCTCTTCATGTAGCGGCGATTTGTTGAGCTCTCTTTCCATGAGCGAGATGGTGTGAGAGGAGGTTGGTGTTTTAGTCCACACTTGAGAAGCGCTTTTTATGATTTTAGATAAACCTTCGGATAGAAATGTTCCGCCCGCCATACCCCCTAAACAAGGTAGGAGACTGCTGCCTGTTGATGTGAAAAATAACAGAAATAATGCTGAGAATATCCAGCTTCCAATCGTTAACAACCAAGGAGCGCCATACGAAATCACGTATGAATGGAACCAGTCTTTTTGTGGCGGTGCCAAAAGTAAGGCGCCCTGAATGGCGTAAACGCACTCTTCAAACATTTCTTTTGTTGTGTTTTGGTCATTCATTGTCAGCATTAATCGATCGACAGAGGAGAGCACATAATTAGCATGCTGCTTCATGCGGGGATCTGTTTTTGCCGTATATCGATCGTCTTCTGTTGTGAATGCGTTGGCTTTTCTTCGGAGCATGGTTAATTGTTGCTGAGTAGTATCGTTCGCAAATGAGCCATGGAGCAGGTGGCGGTCTGGCATGCTGATGTCAACGTTTTTTTCTAGCGTGGTTGCGATATCTCGAATGTTTGCTTCATAGTTTGAGTCTAGAAGACAATACGCTTCTATTTGACGATTTATCATCATGAGCCCCGTCGAAACAGCGGTTAGCGCCCATTTATTTTGATTTAAAAACGCCCACCCTGACGTGACAAAAACATAGCTTGTTCCAGTTAATTTCAATAGGCAGGCACTGACTAAATAAGAGGCGGCGCCATAAATCAATAAATTGGCTAGAGCGATCGCAACGATACAAAAGAAAAATTTTAAAAAAATTCCTCCTCTCTTTGATTTTTTTTGGTTTGCGCCGAGCAACACCTGAGAGAGACGGGCTCTCTCTTTATCCAGCTCTTCGCTGTTGATGTATGTCAGCAAAAAAAGATTGGCTAAGCTCGCAATCTCGATATCCATAGTGTCTTTTGGGTTTTTTTTCGTGCGCACCACTCTTTCTCGAGCGAGCTGCGCCATGCCAACGCGAATTTTCTCTCTGAGCGGTTCGTTGGGATCGTTACGTTTTTTTTGATCAGGTAATAATATGGCGGGGACAACGCGTTTGATGCCATGGTTCGGGTTTTTATCATCCAGCCACTCAACAAAGGGAATGAGCTCCTGGACATCTCGAACATCTTTTAAAGAAATGCGATACCTCTCGTAACGAGATATCGGAGGCTCCGGCTCCTTCGCTTCTGCTCGGCTATTTCTTCTTGAGTTCGGTTGTGTTTGCACGTTTATGAGTCCACTGCTATGGTCAATGATGGTTTTCTTTGAGAGCCGCTTGTTGCACAAGCTGCTGCACGCGAAGCGGACGACTGGCCTTTAGCAGAAAAGAGTCCTGAATCACAAAGCCCTTTTTCTGGACTATAGATAGTTGGCGCAGAGCTACGTCTAGGTCTTTGAATTTGGCTTGATGGATCCCCTTTTTGTGGTGGACTTGCAAAATTCGGACTGAAAAACAGTCGTTGGCGACCTGTGCTCGCTGGTGTTGTTGGCGGTCGACCGTTATCCCCTTTAGAGCGTGAGCGCACTCTTGTGTGTGTGGGGGTTGGTGCCGCAGAATCGTTATCGCTCTTGTTCTCGTCCTGAGCGGCCACAGGAGGGCTATCATCGATTCTTTTGTCAGCGCATTTCTCTTTGAGGAATGCAATACAGCTCTTAATTTGGCTTTGGGGCGGCGGTGGTATGAAGTAGCTGTAGCAACTATCGCACGCTTTCCATAGTCGCTCTGTGGTGGGGGATGAAGCGGGTGATCGGAATAATGCCTTTATGGCGATCGTGTATGCGACGGCGAACCCTCCCCCGATGGCTGCAGTTGTTGCTGAAATAGCTAATAAAGCAGCGCATACGATTCCTAGAACAATCGCGGGGAGCACGTAAGAAAGCATTGTTCGAACAATCCACCTTGCCACGATGCTCGCGGTTTTGCTGGATGGAGGTGATGAGGTCGCTACATAGTCAAGTGCGTTGATATAATCGTTTAATCGGTCTTTTTCTTTGGTGGTTAGGGTCTCTTTCTTCGTTAATACTTCGGCTTTGTCGAGAGACCATTTGATAAAATAGAGGTGCTGCTTCATCTTCTCGTCTGCTTTTAGGAGCATCGTATGATACTGTTCGTTAAATGCTTCGAATGGAGATGCAGCCATCACTCGATCTTGCTGAGGGATCATTAGATTTGGTGACTTTTGTTCGTCTATGAAGTCCTTTATTTTTTGTTCTGTTTCTATAGCAAATTCTTTTGCTTGGGTTTGATGAGGCGATTCTGAAAGAAGTATCGTTTCTATCATGGGATTGACCAAGGCGACGAGGATTGGAATAGCGCTGCCCACTGTGCTCGTTGAAAGAGAGTGGAATCCTATTGTCAGAATTGTCAGAGCGGCTATGCCTGGACCGGCCAAGAGGCATCCCATAGCAAAACAAGCCAGTCCGTAGATCAGGGCGGCGCTTGTGATAATAAGGAGTACTGTTAGAAAGAAACGTAGCCAAAAAGGGCGTTCGGTTGGGTTGTTGTGGCTGGCGGCGAGAATAAGATACGAAAATTGCAGTCTTCTCATGTAGAGCTGTTGCAGCTTAGGCTTTTCGAGGTTCTCGGTGTGTATTCGCGAAAGGATCTGGACGTTCCCCAGGTGCCGCATTTCATCGCGCATAGCCTCTTTGTCGCGGCGCTCAGCTCGCTCCTCGAGAAATGCTGTCATGACAGACTTTATTTTTACTCTTGCAGCAGAGTTATTGTCATCCCCTTTTTTGGGGGGAGGGGCGCACTCATCAAGAAAAGTGACATAATTCAGTTCGCGAGCCGGCATTTTGTCTGAATTTGAAGCGATGTATTGATTCTCGAGGCTTGCTTCGAAGTCTTCTGGCGATTCGGGTTTTTTACTTTGGACGTTGCGTGGTGAGCGGAACATAAAAACTCTTTGCTTAATCTATTTCTGGACCGCCTCCGTGCCTCGGCCGTTTTTACGCGGTCTTTATCTAGTCCATTAGAGCTTAATTGACCGTCAATTTTACTACAAACTTATTTTTTTCAATACAACTCTATGATTAAATAAGGTTAATAAAATACCATAATAATCATAAAAGATTAAATAAAGATCTTTTATCTTTAAGCGGTAGCGCGATTCTTGCTGTATAAGACCAGTGATTTATTATTGTGCTACGAAGTAAAAGTGAAATACAGTACAATTTTTGATTATAATTGAACGCATTATAGACAAAAATTTGGATAAAATGATATGACCCAATCTTATGCGCGGTACCAAGACGCCTATGTTTCAGCAAGTGATGTTCAGACGTTTCTCGTGCGTGATGACAGGTGCTCGCTAACGGAATGGCTGCAGTCCGTTGATTTAGCTCGGGATAAAACCCTTCTTTTGGATAATGTTGATAAGCGAGCCAAGATAGAAAAAGCCCTTCGATTGCTTGATCAACAGATTCGATCTAAAGCGGTGCTTATTGATGAGTCTCTTCTCATACAGATTGCTAATCAGGCCAATTTATATCGGGCTTTGTCCATTCATGGGAAGTATTTTGTTTTTTGGTCTTGCATCTTGGGGGATGGCTATTTAAGGACTGTGCACTCGCAGCGATTGAGCAACTAAGGGTGAAGAACATGAGCGCGCCAGAGTATAAATCAAATTTTGATTCATCTGATTCATTTACTACAGGTCATGTGCGCAACCAACTTGGGTCAGGGCCGCCAGTATCAGCAGATCATCTTGAGGGTGCTGCCAACGAAGGGTCAATAGCAGAAGAAAGATCGGCGGCGCCCAGAATGAGCAGTGGTAGCGCTTGCTCTTCCAAGAAGGAAAACAGGATGCCAGGCTCCAGGGCGGGGGCTCGTTATTGATAGATTCAAGCCTTGAGAGTCGTTTATCTTACTTGTATTAAATAGTGCAAATATGGTACTGTAGATCCCCTGGTTTAAGCGGTGTTTACATCATGACCAATCAATACGTGAAAGAACTGGTTAACAAAAACTACGAGCACGGTTTTGTTACCACCATTGATTCGGATACCTTTGAGCCGGGCCTCTCAGAAGCGGTTGTTCGAGCGATTTCAAAGCGCAAAAATGAACCCGATTTTATGTTGCAGTGGCGCTTGAAGGCCTATCAGCATTGGCTGACCTTGTCTCCTCCAGAGTGGGCGCACTTAACTTATCCTGCTATTGATTACCAAAAAATGATTTATTATTCTGCCCCTAAAGTCAAAAAAGGACCAAACAGCTTAGATGAAGTGGATCCTAAGCTATTAGAAACCTATAAAAAGCTCGGCATCCCTTTGCATGAGCAAGGTCGTTTGGCGGGGGTGGCGGTCGATGCTGTATTTGATAGCGTTTCAGTCGCGACCACCTTTAAAGCGAAACTCGGTGAGGCGGGTGTTATTTTTAGTTCATTTTCAGAAGCGGTTCAAACGCATCCTGAGCTGGTTGAGAAATATCTCGGAACGGTGGTATCTTTTCGCGATAATTTTTTTGCGGCACTGAATGCGGCGGTTTTCAGTGATGGCTCTTTTGTGTATATTCCGCGTGCGGTGCGCTGCCCGATGGAATTATCGACATATTTTAGAATTAATGCGGCAAATACCGGTCAATTTGAGCGAACGCTGATTATCGCGGATGATCAAAGTTACGTGAGCTATTTGGAAGGTTGCACAGCGCCCATGCGGGATGAAAATCAATTGCACGCGGCAGTGGTTGAGCTGATTGCGATGGATAACGCTGAAATTAAATATTCGACCGTACAAAATTGGTATCCGGGCGACGCCGAAGGTCGCGGCGGTATTTTTAACTTTGTGACAAAGCGCGGACAATGCCGAGGTAAAAAATCGAAAATTTCGTGGACGCAAATTGAAACGGGATCCGCGATTACCTGGAAATATCCGAGCGTGATTTTAAAGGGCGATGAATCGGTCGGTGAATTTTATTCGGTGGCGTTAACCAACAATCATCAGCAAGCGGATACAGGTACCAAGATGATTCATATCGGAAAAAATACGCGCAGCACGATTCTTTCCAAGGGAATTTCAGCGGGGTTTGGCCAGAATACGTATCGCGGATTGGTTCGTGTGCTACCTCAAGCGGACAATGCGCGCAATCACACGCAGTGTGAATCGCTGCTCTTGGGACCAACTTGTGGCGCACATACAGTTCCCTATATTGAAGTAAAAAATTGCACGGCGCAGATTGAGCATGAGGCGACGACCTCTAAAATTGGTGATGATCAATTATTTTATTGCTTGTCCCGAGGGTTCAGCAAAGAAAATGCGATTGCGATGATCGTGAATGGTTTTTGTAAGCGGATTTTTAATGAGTTGCCGATGGAGTTTGCTGTCGAAGCGCAGAAATTACTAGAAGTGAGTTTAGAGGGGAGTGTCGGTTAATGTTAGTGATTAAAAATTTACACGTATCTGTTCGCGACAAAAAGCAGGACGTCAAAACGATTTTGCAGGGCATCAATCTAACGATCAAAGCAGGTGAAGTGCATGCCATCATGGGTCCCAATGGTTCGGGAAAAAGCACTCTTGCCAATGTGTTAGCCGGTCGAGAAGGGTATGACATTACGCAAGGTGAAATACTCTTGAATGGCGAAAACATCATTGAGATGTTGCCAGAAATGCGGGCGGCCAAAGGATTATTTTTGGCGTTTCAATATCCGGTTGAAATTCCTGGCGTGAATAATATGTATTTCTTAAAAGCCGCACTAAACAGTCTCCGAAAGCATCACGATTTGCCGCCGCTCGATGCGATGGATTTTTTAAAGTTGGCCAAGAAGAAAATTAAAGAAGTCGGGATGGACGAACAATTATTAAGTCGTGCGGTGAATGAAGGCTTTTCGGGCGGCGAGAAAAAGCGAAATGAAATTTTCCAAATGCTCATGTTGGAGCCGACGCTTGCCATTTTAGATGAAATTGATTCAGGGCTCGATATTGATGCGCTGCAGAAGGTCGCCGCAGGCATCAATCTGCTAAGACGACCCGATCGCAGCATTGTGATGGTGACGCATTATCAGCGCTTGTTGAACGAAGTGGTTCCTGATGTCGTTCATGTGATGGTAAATGGAAAAATTATTAAGTCGGGCGGAAAAGAATTGGCGTTTGAGCTCGAAGAAAAAGGATATGGCTGGTTGGGTGTTGACGAGAATATCACATGATACAGCGATGGCCTACTTCGCGCGAAGAAAAATGGAAGTACACGAGTCTTGGCGCGCTCTCTCAAAAAACATTTGCACCATCAGCTCCCGTGGCGCTGGATTTTTATCCGCACGATTGGGGGATTTCTTTTGTGTTTGTGAATGGGTTTTTTAATGCCGATTTATCAGACCTCCACTTATTGCCAAAAGAGGTTGTTGCTTTAAGTCTCAGTCAGGCATTAAAAACACATGCCGATTTGATTTGTCTCTATGGTTCTCGCGAATTTGACATTAATCAGTATCCCTTCGCCGCATCGAACACCGCTTCTTTGTCAGACGGTCTTTTTTTATATGTACCGAAACAGTGTGTGATCGAATCCCCTATTCATCTGACTTTTTACTCCACGGAGCAAAATGATTTTATGTCTTGTCCGCGTAATATTATTGTTGCTGACACAGAGTCGGAAATAACGTTAATAGAAGACTATCGCGCGAATTTTGATGTCACAGGCTATTTCACCAATGCTGTAACAGAACTGACAACCAAGCATTGCGCAAAAATTCATTATGTCAAAATACAAGATGAGCATCGCACGGCAACGCATTTTTCACATGTCTTTGTGAATCAATCGGCGGGAAGTCATGTTGATACCTTCTTTGTTGATAAGGGCGCGTCATTATCGAGAAGTGAGTTGGTGGTGCATTTGTCAGAGCCTGATGCGGTATGTGACATGAAAGGACTGGTATTTCTGGAGCACGCAGGACAGCAGGTGGACCATCAAGTGGTCGCGGATCACGCGGCACCGGGTTGCAGTAGTCGCATGGTGTACAAAGGCGTGTTGAAGACGCAATCCACCTCTGTTTTTAATGGTAAAGTGTTAGTACGACCTATCGCTTCCGAAACCGTGTCGCATCAAGAAAGTCATTACTTAATGCTGTCTCCACATGCAGAGGTTAATACCCAGCCTCAGCTCGAAATATATGCGGATAATGTGAAGTGCACACATGGCGCAACGATTGGGTCTCTGGCTCAAGAAGCTTATTTCTATTTGCGCTCACGAGGGATGGATGCGGCTGATGCATCCGCTATGCTGATGCACGCGTTCGTATCGGATGTCTTAAGCGCAGTGTCTGATCCTGCAATGCGAGAATACTTATTGATGCGAATAGATCATGTTGAACATTAAAAAAGATTTTCCTATTTTCTGTCAATCCATGAATGGCAAGCCACTTGTTTATTTGGATAGCGCGAGCAGCAGCCAAAAGCCTGTGTGCCTGATTGATGCTATTTCTCACTATTATCGTTGTGATTATGCTAATGCGCATCGTGGTATTTATGGGCTGGCCGAACGTTCCACGCGAGCGTATGAAAGAACCCGTGAAAAAATACGCGCCTTTATTCATGCCGAATCCGTTGAGAATATTATTTTTACACGTGGCACAACAGAAGGCATCAACTTGGTGGCGCAAAGTTTTGGTCGCGCTTTTTTTAAGGAAAATGATGAAGTGATTCTCAGCGTCATGGAGCATCACTCTAATATTGTGCCCTGGCAGTTACTGCGAGATCAGATTGGGATTGTGTTGAAAGTTATTCCGATGTCAGATGAAGGCGAGCTCGATTTATCGGCGTATGAAGCTTATTTTTCATCGAAAACGCGCCTGGTCTCCGTGTCTCATATATCGAACGTGTTGGGCACCGTCAATCCAATTAAAAAAATGATTGCCATGGCGCACAGCTTCAAAGTCCCGGTGTTGGTCGATGGCGCGGGCGCCCTTGCTCATCAGATGATTGATGTACAAGATCTCGATTGCGATTTTTACGTGTGTTCAGCGCATAAAGCGTATGGTCCGACAGGCGTAGGCGTAGTTTATGGAAAAACAGAACACCTTGAAAAAATGTTGCCCTATCAGGGGGGCGGATCCATGATTGAGACCGTTTCATTTGA
This sequence comes from Legionellales bacterium, assembly GCA_947478495.1. Classification (GTDB taxonomy): domain Bacteria; phylum Pseudomonadota; class Gammaproteobacteria; order DSM-16500; family DSM-16500; genus CANJVW01. The sequence continues at coordinate 67,729 of CANJVW010000004.1, forward strand.
AAAGACAACCTATGCTCAAACGCCTCAAAAATTTGAAGCGGGCACACCGAATTTAGCCGATGTTGTGGGATTTTATTCTGCTATTGAGTACATGGAAAAAATCGGTATGAATCAAATAATGCAGCATGAGCAGAAATTATTGAATGACGCGACCACTCGATTATCAGAATTGCCCGGTATTCGATTGCTTGGCACAGCGAAGCACAAAGTAGGAATAATCTCTTTTGTGATGGATGCGGCGCATTCACATGATATCGGGACTGTATTGGATCATGAAGGCATTGCGGTTCGTGCAGGTCATCACTGTGCGATGCCTTTGATGAATCGATTGGGTGTGCCGGCTTGTGTGCGTGTTTCGTTTGGCGTGTATAATACACTGGATGATATTGATGCGCTGATGAAAGGAATGCAGCTTGTTCAAGAGGTGTTTCACTGATGTCTGATTTGAGAGAGTTGTACCAAGAAGTCATTATTGAGCACGGTCGACAACCGCGACATTTTGGCGCGCTAGAAAGCGCGAATCGATATAAAGAAGGTTTTAATCCTTTGTGTGGTGATAAGATTACAATACATGTATATGAAGAGAGTGGAATCATTAAAGATATGCGCTTCGAAGGATGTGGTTGTGCGATTTCGATCGCATCAGCCTCTTTGATGATAGAGGCGTTAATAGGGAAATCGACAACAGAAATGGATGGCTTGTTTGATGATTTTCATCGGTGGGTGACAGAAACAGATTCGTCAGAAGCGCTTGAAGAGCGATTAGGAAAGCTCGCAGTATTGGGCGGTGTGCGAGAATTTCCCGCAAGAGTGAAATGTGCAACATTGGCTTGGCATACCTTAAAAGCGGCTTTATCCGGTGACCCAGAATCAGTGAGAACAGAATAATGACGATGATTCGCTTAACAGATGCAGCAGCAGAGCATATTAAAAATCTCGTTGAGCAATCCATCAAACATATCGGATTCCGTTTATCGGTTAAAAAAACCGGTTGTGCGGGCTTATCTTATCTTCCATCGATTGTCGATAAAGCGATTGAGGGAGACGTACATTTTGTTGCAGATAACGGATTAATTGTTTTTGTTGATCCGGCATGTACGCCCTTGATAGAGGGATTGGTAATAGATTATGCGGATGTGGATGGAATGGGCTTAAAACAGAAGCGATTGGTTTTTTTAAACCCCCAAGAAAAAAATCGATGTGGGTGTGGCGAAAGTTTCACGGTTGAGTAAAAAAACATGTTAAAGCAAGATACGATTGAAGTGACAAGAGAGTGCGATGCCTGGTTGATCCCATCAGGTATCAAGGTGACTATTCAAAAAAATTCGTTAGTGATGATTACGCAAGCGCTAGGCAATTCATACACGGTGTATGTGAATGGCAATTTAGCGCGTGTCTCAGGAAAAGATGGCGATGCATTGGGTATGATCATCATGGAGGAGGCCGACGTCAATGCAATGGATGGGACCACAGAAGAAAAAGTATGGGAGCTCCTCAAAACCTGCTTTGATCCTGAAATTCCCGTAAATATCGTTGATTTAGGATTGGTGTATGAGTGCCACGCCTTAAAAGAGTCTGATGGTGATCATGTCAATATTAAAATGACACTCACTGCACCGGGTTGCGGGATGGGGCCTGTGCTCATTGCGGATATCGAACAAAAAGTTCGATCGATTCATGGCGTGACGGATGTAAAAGTGGATTTAGTGTTTGATCCGGCGTGGGATCGCAATATGATGAGTGACGTGGCGAAATTACAATTAGGTATGCTATAGGTTTATTATAAATGTAGGGTGGGCAAAGCGCTTTTTGCGTGCCCACCAGTAACGTAATGGAAAAGGGTAATGCAATGACAATACAAGACAAAATTAAAGACCAGGTCACCAACAACAAAATAGTGCTCTACATGAAAGGCACCGCTCAATTTCCACAGTGTGGATTTTCGGGTCGCGCGGTGAGCTTATTAAAATCCTGTGGCGTAAAAGAATTTTTGGATGTAAATATTCTCGAAGACGCTGAATTGCGCCAAGGTATCAAAGATTTTTCAAACTGGCCAACCATACCGCAGCTCTATATTAACGGTGAGTTTATCGGCGGTAGTGATATTATGGGTGAGCTCTTTGAGAGCGGTGAGCTGCAGACGTTGGTTCTCTAATGTAAGACAGGGAGCTTATCGAAATTTTTTTTGGCGCAAGCTGGGTTAAAATAAATTTACACTTTTTCTCACAAATAAATGTGAGAAAATGCATTTTTATGGATTTTTTAGAGGCATTGGCAGAAAGAAAAATATTTTACGCGAAAGAATTACTGATAACTTTCAGATACTGCATTCACCCATGTTCGCATTTTGAAGTGTAATGGGTATATGTGTGGCTTCTGCAAAAAAAGATTCTCTAAAATCGATTAAACAATTGATTGAAAGTGCTGCAAAGCGACAGGGGATGACAAAAGATACTAAAGTCACTGTTATTGCTGATGGCGCAAAAAACTGTTGACAAGCCACAAACAGTCTTTCGAAAGAAATCGGCCATATAGAATATATTAGACTTCTTTCGAAACCCGCCATCCACTAATACCGCAACGCTTCGCCACTGATCTGTCATCCCGCAAAATCCCGCCCCTTGTCTGATCCCAGCGCCTCTGTCGCATCCTGCGAGGATTTATGCGGGATCCAGTGACGGCCTTGACGGGGACCACAAAAAAATAAATCTAA
>CANJVW010000005.1 GCA_947478495.1 Legionellales bacterium
AATCAAGGTAAACTGATGTTGCAGCGTCACAAATAATCGAATACCAAAAGGCAAAATAATGCCAGCCAGCATGGCTGAGGTGATCGATCGTGGAATATGTGTGAGCATTGTTTTAAAAAAACCGGTGATGCCTGATAGCATCATTAAGATGGCTGAAAAAATAAACGCACCAATCGCGTGATGTAAGTCGACGCCCGATAGGCTCGTGATAAGAAACGCAGCGCCTCCACTGGACCACGCTGTTAAGATCGGTAGTCGATAATGCAGCGATAAACCAATGGAGCTCACCCCCATGCCAATCCCTAACGCGAGCAGCCAAGAGCTCACTTGAGCAGGTGATGCACCCGCCGCAGTCGCTGCTTGAAACACAATCATGACGGTGCTGGTGACGCCGACGACAACGGCGACCAAACCGGCTGTGACATGGGAAAGGGAGATGAGCTTAGGCATGCGTTGATACTACCATTTTTTGATGAGTGCATTCAACGCGATCTTTTTTGTCATCCCCGCGCAGGCGGGGATCCATTCTGCAAATTGCTTTGCCAGGGTATCAGGTTCAATCTATTTTGTTTTACAGTCTTTTTGTTTGCTTATTACATTTAGAGATATTGCCATAATGGGTCCCCGCCTGCGCGGGGATGACAAAAAACGCTGGGGAAGGGCGTTCTAAGCAGCGCTGTTCTTGCTGTATAACGCGAATCATTGGCTTTTTAATAGCACATACACCGCCCCCCGTGCGCCATGTTTGGGGGTGGCCGAGCAAAATCCCAATACATCCGCTGACTGACGCAGCCAGTGATTCAACTTATTTTTGATGATAGGGTGAGACTGACTTCGTCCTTTTCCGTGAACAATTAAGACGTTTCGGATGTGCTGGTCGAGGCAATGGACAAGAAAGCGATGCAAGATTTCGCGGGCACCTTCTATTTTCATTCCGTGTAAATCGAGAGTCGCTTCAATGGGACACTGTCCCGTTCGCATCTTTTGAATACGTTTTGTTTGAACGCCAGATTTAAAAAAACAGAGCGCATCATCAGCAGTAACGGGTTCTAATGTGTCATGATCAGAGAAGGTTGATTGCGACTCTATTTCTTCCGATGGTCGCTTTTTTCGAAACAGACCGGTTTTGGTGGGGATAGGGTTAATTTTAGTGTGCGCGAGACGTTTGACGCCTTTCATTGCGCTACTAAAGACAGTGCTTTCTTCTTTTGTTTCTTTCATGTGCAATGAGGCATCATTTAGAGAAGGGTAAGATATGAATATACTGAAAAGCAGCTTCGCCGTCATCCTATTCACCATTGCTTTCTCAGCTAGATGCATTGGATTGCGTGACCTTCGTGCAAGTCGCGATGGCGCTGTTACATGCTAGTACGCTCGATGAGTTTGACCAACATATTTTGCAAATTGCCTATGGCGCACCGGGTAATCAACTCAATGGTGACGTCGTACATTATTATAATCGTAATCATTTTACGGAATGAGAATCTTAATTACTGCCTCTTTTCGGCGAGGGGCTGTTAGGAGCGCTTCGGCTGTGATCATCACCGCCAAGCGTGACGACGCGTTGTTTAACAGGGCTTGACGGGGCGCTGGCGGCAGGGAGTGCTGGCGACAACGGCGCTTTTTGTCGTGTCGCTTCAAAGGAATAATTGTGGGGAGGGTTGCTGCAGTGCGCCAGCGTCTCGACGACATGAGCCATGCTGCTAGCAAGAGGACGCAAAGACTCAAGATAGTCTGTTTTAAAGTACGCTTTTTCCATATCGTCAGGAGGAAATAGGGGCACTTTAAACGGTGCCCATGCTTTTTTATAAGATGGCGCTTCCCCTATAAATGGCCACTTCATGTAAAGTATAGAAAGGCTCACAATAAGAGGTATAAGGTCGATGATGAATGCAGCCATGAATAGTGGCGCGCGCTTACAGCCTGTCCAGACCCGGTGCGCTTTAGCAAGCTCCTGTTCTTTTAGTGCTTTTATTGCATCTTTGGCATCCTGATCAATGCCGTCCACCTTATCAAACTCGAAACCCTTGGTTTCCAGGCTGGCTATGGTGGTGGCGAGCGCAGCGCGCATTGCTTTTGTTTCCTGTGAGAGGTCGCCGCCTTCTAGAGGAGCAGTCATGATGTTTCGCAGGCTATTCTCCGGATGAGCGAGCTGATCTTTGGAGAACGCGTGAGCGAGTGCGTGAAATTTTTCTTCTTCCTGTTCATTTGACTTGCACGCGTCCCAAGCGGCTTGCATTCCCCAACCGATAGCGAATACAGCACCTACGGCGAGAATGCCAATGAGAATAGGTAGAGCATGTACACCCACCAAAGCTGCGCCTGTGACATAGGCTGGCCCTACAAACATTTTCGCTATTGTCACTGCATCCGATTGCAGTGCTTCTCGAGCTACTCCAACGAGACCTCCAACGATTGCAGCGGGGGCGGTGAAAAAGTTCCAAATCATTTTGCCGACAGTCCAGATTAGGATGACACCTGCCACCATTGCCGCACCTTTTGCAATGGATTTAAAAAACCATGCGGGCGTAGAGTCTGGCATGGTCGCTGCATTTTCTTTTAAATAGGCATCCAAGATCGCTGGGTGACAACTAGCCAACTGACCTATCAACTTCTCTTTTTTTTCTTTTTTTTCATCTTGATCAATGTCGGAGTCTCGAATGGCCTTAATGAGCTCTACACTTGCTTTTCTGACTGCTTCTTCTCTGACTGCTTCTTCAGTGTGTACCTTATTATTATGTCCTATCGTTTTTGCTGTAGCTCCTGCATCATTGATGTAGGCATCACATAATACACGCATAGCATCCCAATTAGCTTTACCCTTCTTAATGTCGATATTGTTTTTTAGTATCTGAGGCAGGTATCCAATGATATTGGATTGAGCGTCCTGTGATTTTGATAGCGCGTTGTAAATGCGCTGAAAATCACCCAAAGAGAAATTCCGTTTAGTTATTTCAGTAATCCAGTTATACATTTTAAAGTCTGCAGACGCATTGAGCAGTCCGTCTGGAGCCTCCATTAATTTTTGCATTAAATGCGAGTGAGAGAATATAGCTATTAATCCCGGAACTGTTATGCCTGCCGGTGGTGAGTTAAGGTCGGTTTCAATGTAGCTAATGACAGTCCGTGGGAGCGGCCAACCCGGTTTCCAGCGTGCTAGAGCCTTCTTAGCTAAACGGTCTGAGAGACTGATGGCGGAGCGTAATATACCGTTTAGTATACCCCTACCTATTATTTCCGGTCTCTTGCTTTGCAAAAATCCATGTGCTTCAACTTCTGCCGATAAATGATACTCTACCTCTCCTGCCTCAGCATGAGCCTGAACGCTCTCTAAGTACGTTGCAATGGCTTCTCTTTCTGTATTATCCTTTTTGAATAAAAACATCATCGCTGTTTCAAGTTCGCGTGGCGTTTTTACATCCTTGGCAGCGGCGATGTCTATCCAAGTTACATCATCTTGAGTGAGCGCAGCACTCTTCTCGTGAATAGCTTCTCCAAGTGCTCTTTTAGTTTCGTTCCAGTCTTTGAAATTCAATAAAACCGCGCGTCGAACAGCGAGGGGCAATATGTGCATTGCGCCTGCAGACAGCGCGCTGAGATTTAATTTTTTTACTGCTGCTGATATTTCGTCTGGCGTCAGAGGAGAGCCGATCTTGTCTTGCGTTAATAGACCCCATGCGAGGATGGACTGGATATCTTTTTGTCCGACCATGGGAGCATCAAAAGATTCAAAGTCTTTCCTCGTCCATGAGGAAAATAATGTCTTCAGCTCGTCAGGCGATAAGTGATCGATGCAGGAAAGCAAGGTTTGACAGGATGCCTTATCTTTCATTAACTCCGCTCGACGTTCTGGTTGTTCTAGTACGCAGAGCGCTAGTTGAGCGGCTGCTCGTTTTGCTTGATTAGGATTGGCATCATCTTTGTTTAATTCTGGCGCTTCGTTGCATTTTGTCACGATGCGAGCCACACCATCCAGAGAATGCTTAGCGACAAAGTCGTCGAATATTTGACGATATGCACCAGGATGCTTCATTAGGCTGATCTGAATGATTAATGGCATTTTGTCTTCTACAAGGATGCGTTCGTCGACTAGAATGGCGGATAAATCACTCGCAAAGCTTATGTTTTCTTTCTCAACCACCACTTGTTTAGCGCGCTCTACATGAGGACCCAACCCGGATGGCACGCCTGGCATGATGGCCGTGCGATGAAAACCAGCTAATCGGTCATGACGCCCTTTTGGCGAGCGCTGGACGTTCGTCGGATCGCATTGGTAGTGTGTTTGACCGACATTAAGTGCTTGAAGCGCGAGATCAATCCTTTTTTGATTGCGGCTCATCAATTCATGTGACTCTAATTTTTTTTGATGTTCTGCATAGCAAGATAAAATTCTGTCCTTTATTTGTACGTCTATATTTGGTTTTTGTCTTTCAAGATTATCACGGAGGTGATTCCAGCCGTAGGACGACGCTTGCGAGCCCGATTGATTTATTGCGTCTAATTGAATTAGCGCCTCAGTCAGTTGCTGCTCGCCCCCCTTTTGTCCAGATAGTTTTTTTGCTATTTCGAGTATTGCTTTAAATTTCCTGTCCAATTCATCGTCTTTCCATCCTTCTTGTTTTGCTGCTCTGAGCTGACTGTAGGCCTGATATTTTTTGTTGAATTCTAATGAGGGGTAGTGGCCGTTGATCTCCAAAATGAGTTTATCTCTGTCATTGGCATCGAGCTTGCTTATGTAGGGGTCGGTGGCATTAAAAAATTTTTTCAGCGTTTTCTCAGTTGATGCGTTTTCTTGCGTCGCCGTATCGTATGTAATCCATGCTGCAACGATAGAGCTGAGAGTGAGGGCGGCTTCTTTTAGATTGAATGTCACTTTTCTCTCGGCTGAAGATCCGCTAAATAGCTTGGCAATATCCTTGTGAAGACCTTTTTCCATTGCATCTTTAAAGCACTCAAAACGAGATGCATTGTTAATATTTTTTATTTTTGAATCGACAGATGTAGCTTGATAAAAATTCTGAACAGCACTATATTTTAGTCCTTCTATATCAAGGTCTTTTCGAGCGACCAGCTTGGTGGTGAGCGCCTCAATGATAGCGTATGTTTCCGAGCCTTCTTTGCATAATGCGGGCTCGGTAGTGATTTGTTTCAGGAAAGCGTTTCTTTCAGAGTTTCTGTAAGATTTGTTCTTGCTGCTCAATTGAGCATGCAGTGAATCGCACAGCAGTATCTCTATCTCGGGCGATGAAGAGGGGGCTGTCTCAAGATGGCTTGCTAACTTAACAATGGATTTAGGATTGATCGAAAGCATTGCTTCTGTCTTTGGTTTTAACTGAGACAAGGCTTTTTTGCCGTACCCATAGATTGCTCCGCTTGTATCGGGATCATGTTCTATTACCTGTTCTAGAAACTTATTAAAATAAGTTGGTAAATCGAATTTTGGCTTTTGCAATGGTTGTTCTTGAAAGAGCATCCCCAAGATGGAAGTGAGTTGCGCATAGCCTCTTTCTCTTTCTTCATCGGAAAGCGGTGGCTGTGCCTCACGAATAAATTTTGCGAGAGCAGGGATTGCTGCCTTTTCTGTGTCGGATGCAATTTTGCCATTTTTGAAGCAGGCTGCTATCGCTTGGTCTAGCGTAGCGGGTTTTTTGGGTTGGGCGGCAGAAGCTGACATATGTACGCTCTCCTATAAAAAATGGCTCTTTTTAGTATAGTGTGTGGATACGAAATTGCCACATTATACGCCTACATTTTATTTTAAATCAGTAAAAATACCGTATTTTTATGAGGCCATTAATATAACAAATATATGAATTATTTCTATTTAATATTATTAATATAGTTTAAATTATAATCAAAATTGAGAGATATCCCTTAAGGCGTTGAAAAATATCATTTTTTAGTCGTACAGACTATTGTATAATACCAGGTTTTATTTCAATATCGAGAGCCTTGATGCAGGTATTGCAAGCGCATTTTGGTGGCGTGGGTTTCAAAAAATCAATTGCTCGATTGAAATGGTGGGCGTTGAACCGCACCATGTTATGCAATAGCCGCGAGACCATTTTTAGCCACATTCCAGTCAAATAGCAACCTGCTATCCTTGTGAGGCGTATCTGCAGGTGCATGGAAAAACGAGCAAAGCCATGGCAGATCAATTAACGACGGTGAGCAAATTAAGGTTAAAGAAGAAAATGGGAAGCGCATCGACTGGCGATATGCAGCGCATCGAGAATGCGATGAGATTAGAGTTAGCATTATAGTGTTGCTTACGCCTTTACGCGACGTTTTTTAATTTGACTTGGCGTATGAGTATTCTAGACGCCATTTTATATAGCGCCACTCTGCGCACGAAAAAAATCGAATACAGTAGTGGATGTTCGTTTAGGATAAAGAAAGATGCTGTTCAAGTAGGGCGCCCACTTTTTTCTTGTCTGCTCCTGTGAGATGACCGATACATTCAATAATGAGTCGAGCGTCAATGGTAAATATTTTTTGACGGACAACGGAGGGCGAGTAAAGTCCTGTGTCTTTCATAGAAGTGATTTGATGATCGTTTGGCCACAGGCTATTCTTAGCGCTTGTAATCATGGCTAATGTAATATGACCCGTTTCATCCTGGTGTATTTCATTGGAGAGAACAAGGGCGGGACGTCTTTTCGTTTTTTCTTTATCTGTAAAGGGAAAAGGAACGACAATAATAGACAAGGGTTTATAGGTCTTTGTAGGCTTCGTCATCAGCGGCAGAGTCCCATTCAGAAAGCGTGTTAGATAGCGTTTTATGGTATAAACGATCAAATGATGTCACTTTTGATAGTATCACTTTATGGTCTGTTACCTTGAATGCAACGGTATCGCCTGTTTTTAAGTTTAGCGCTTTTCTAATTTCTGCAGGAATGGTCGTTTGGCCTTTGGAGGTAATAGTAGACGCTAACATGGTTTTTTTCCTTACAGTAATACGGTAAGGATAGTCCACTACCGTCGTTTTTTCAAGTAGCACCAACATTATTTTGCCAAATTGTACACGCGCCATCAGTGTGCTAGGATACGACCATCTTGAATCAGTAAACGAAAAGTGACCCTCATGATAATTCCTGTCTTTTCAGCCGCTTTGCCCGAAATTCTATTAGGCCTGATGAGCGCTGTTATTTTATTGACCGATGTCTTTTTGAAAGAGCGGTTTCGTATCACGACCTACCTTTTGGTGCAGGCTGCATTGATCGGTGCTTTTGTGTGTGTATTCATGCAATATCACGCGGATATGCAGCCTCTTGTGACCTTTGACGGGCAGTATGTACTTGATCGATTAGGTCTGTTAACCAAGGGATTTGTGCTAATCGCGAGTTTTTTCGCTTTCATCTATGCCAAACCGTATCTCGAAACGCACGACATTTCCCGTAGTGAATATTATATCTTAGGGTTGTTTGCGGTCATGGGCATGCTGGTGATGGCATCCGCCCATACCTTTTTAACGATTTACTTAGGATTGGAATTATTATCCATCGCGCTGTATGCCATGGTCGCGCTTCATAAAAAAATATCGGTCGCGACAGAAGCGGCTATCAAGTATTTTGTGACGGGTGCACTCGCCTCAGGCATTTTACTGTATGGCATCTCCCTAATTTACGGCGTGACGGGCACGGTAGATTTGGATGCCGTTAACCAGGCATTGCTGTCTGTCGCGCATGGTCAGAGTAGCGCGGCTATCGCGGCGCTCATTTTTATTATCATCGGATTACTTTTCAAATTAGGTGCGGTGCCTTTTCATATGTGGGTGCCGGATGTGTATGATGGCGCGCCGTCTCCTGTCACGTTATTCATCGCGAGCGCGCCCAAGATGGCAGCGTTCTGTATTACCTTGCGCATTTTAACGGGCGCATTCGGGAGTATGAATCCGATTTGGACGTCACTCTTAACGATTGTTGCGATGCTCTCGATGTTTTCAGGGAATGTGCTCGCGATTGCACAAACCAATATTAAGCGCATGCTCGCGTATTCGTCGATTGCGCATATGGGCTATGCATTGCTCGGTATTATTGCAGGATCAGCGTCAGCGAATGGCTATTCGGCCGCGTTCTTTTATATGGTGACGTATGTGTTGGTGGCAGCGGGTGCGTTTGCCGTCATTGGTTTATTAAGTTCGCGCGGGATTGAGCTGAACAAGCTAGAAGATTATCGAGGACTCAATGCGCGTCATCCCTGGATTGCGTTTATTATGTTGTTATTAATGTTTTCGATGGCGGGTGTTCCGCCGACGGTCGGATTTTTTGCGAAGTTAGGATTGCTCGAAGCATTGGTTGAGGCGCATTTAATATGGCTTGCCGCATTTGCCTTATTGTTTGCCATTATTGGTGCGTACTATTATTTGCGCGTCGTGATGCTCATGTACTTTGAAGAACCTGTCGCTGATACAAAAGACGCTGTGCTAACAGCGGGCCCATTGATCGCCATTACGGCGAATGGCTTGATGGTGTTAGGATTAGGCTTATTGCCCAGCGCTTTAATTGATTTATGTCGGATTGCCGTATGAGCGCAACCATCCTTGTTTTATATTACAGCCGCTATGGCGCCGTAAAGCAAATGGCGCACCATATTACGCGCGGTGTCGAATCCATTGATGGCGCGATCGCACGCATTCGAACGGTGCCACCGGTATCGCCGCAGAACGAAGCGACTATTCCTCCGATTCCTGAAACAGGGGCGGTGTATGCCACATTGGATGATGTACGTGAATGCGATGGGTTAGCCTTGGGCAGTCCCACGCGATTTGGGAATATGGCATCCCCTCTAAAATATTTTGTTGAAACGCTCACACCATTATGGATATCGGGCGAATTAATTGATAAGCCAGCCGCTGTTTTTACTTCGAGTGCGAGCCTGCATGGCGGGCAAGAAACCACATTGCTCACTATGATGTTACCGCTCATGCATTTGGGCTGCATGATCGTGGGGGTGCCTTGTACGGCGATGGATTTGCATCAAACGACGACAGGCGGTACGCCCTATGGTCCAACCCATATCGCAGGTGCGGATAGTAAAAATCCACTGAGCGCAGAAGAAGAGCGATTATGTTTCCTGACGGGCCAACGTTTGGCGAGAGTGGCTTTGAATATGAAAGGGATATAGATATGCCGATTTACGAATACCAATGCAGTCAATGCAATCATCAGCTCGAGTCATTCGAAAAAATGACGGATACGCCATTAACGGATTGTCCTGCGTGCGGAAAATCGACATTGCAAAAATTAGTGTCGGCTTCTGGGTTTCAGCTGAAAGGCACGGGTTGGTATGCGACGGATTTTCGTCAAAAATCGGATGGCGGATCAAAAAAAGAGGGAGCTGCAACACCTGCTTCTTCAGAGAAAAGTGCTTCAACCGACAAAGCAGGTGGTAGCGATACCAGTAGCACATCCACAACAACGACTTCTTCTACATCAAAAACAGAGGGTACTTCATGATGCCATTCATTCGAAAATGTTTTATTTCAGGTTTGTTAGTTTGGTTGCCGATTTGGGTGACTATTTTAGTGATTCGATTCTTGGTGAATACGCTAAGCAACACGCTGTTATTGTTACCTCATCAATATCAACCGGATGCGTTGATTGGTTTTCATATTCCGGGGATTGGCGTTATCATGACGCTTCTGATTATTTTTGTGACGGGCTTGATCGCAGCGAATTTTATTGGAAGAAAACTGGTTGCAGCAGGGGACTATATTATCACGCGTATTCCGCTTGTTCGTACGATTTATGCGAGCGTGAAGCAAGTATCTCAAACGTTGTTTGGTTCGGGTGGGCAGTCTTTCCGAAAAGTATTGTTAGTGCAATATCCGCATGAGGGTATGTGGAGTATTGCATTTCAAACGGGTGACGCCACACCCGAAGTGAAAGAAGCGCTGGATAATGATTCCATGGTGACATTTTTTATTCCGACCACACCGAATCCCACATCAGGATTTTTGATGATGGCCCGCAAAAAAGATGTGATCGAATTGAATATGGGCGTGGATCAAGCATTGAAGCTCGTGATTTCATTGGGCGTGGTTCAGCCGCTGCCTTCTTTTAATAAGTCAGGTAAATAGCATGCGTAGTCATTATTGTGGATCTGTTACAACAGCCGATTTAAGTAAAATCGTTAAGCTCGTCGGATGGGTCCATCGACGTCGTGATCACGGCGGTGTGATTTTTATCGATCTACGTGATCGAGAAGGGTTGGTGCAAATCGTTTTTTCACCCGAACAAAAGGAGATGTTTAAGCTCGCGGAACAATTGCGAAATGAATATGTGATTTCGGTGACAGGGGTGGTGCGTCCGCGCCCTCAGGGTACGGTCAACGCTACATTGTCTACTGGGGAAATTGAAATCAATGCAGAGACGCTCACCATTTTAAATACGGCTGAGCCCATCCCCTTTCCGATCGATGACTATCACGAGATCAGCGAAGAAGTACGCTTGAAGTACCGTTATTTGGATTTACGTCGACCGGAGATGCAACGGCGCTTAGCGGTACGCGCTCATATCGCCCGTTTCTTGCGCGGTTTTTTGGATGCGAATGGTTTCTTGGATATTGAAACACCTTTTTTAACGAAAGCGACACCGGAAGGTGCGCGCGATTATTTGGTGCCGAGCCGTACCAAGCCAGGCTCTTTTTTCGCATTGCCGCAATCACCCCAACAATTCAAGCAATTGCTGATGATGTCTGGGATGGATCGGTATTATCAAATTGTGCGCTGTTTCCGCGACGAAGATTTGCGCGCCGATCGACAACCTGAATTCACGCAGTTGGATATTGAAACCTCCTTCTTAACCGAAAAAGAAATTCAAGACATCATGGAAAGCATGGTGCGTGGTTTATTTAAAGAATGTTTGGATGCGCATTTGCCGGAAACCTTTGAGCGGTTATCTTACGCAGATGCGATGTCACGCTTTGGTTCCGACAAACCTGATCTCCGTATTTCACTCGAATTGGTGGATGTCGGTGATTTGTTGAGAAATGTCGAATTCAAAGTGTTTTCAGGTCCGGCGAATGATAGCCAAGGCCGTGTTGCAACGTTGTGCGTGCCAGGTGGGGCGGACATCAGTCGCAAACAAATCGATGATTACACGCAATATGTCAGTGTGTTTGGTGCCAAAGGATTAGCGTATATCAAATGGAATGCGGATGGATTGCAGTCGCCTATTCTGAAGTTTATACCAGAGAATGTTGTTCAAGCGATTCTGACGCGCAACAATGCAAAGGTCGGCGATATTATTTTCTTCGGTGCGGATGAAGCGTCTATTGTGAATGCGGCGCTCGGTGCTCTTCGCTTGCGAGTGGGTCAAGATCGTAACCTAGTTGAGAAAAGCTGGCGCGTATTGTGGGTCGTGGATTTCCCCATGTTTGAGAAAAGCGATGGGCGTCTCACAGCATGTCATCATCCATTCACATCGCCGAAAGTGGATCATGTTAGCGAGCTGTCTCAGCATCCAGAAAAGATACTCGCACGAGCTTATGACATGGTGCTGAACGGGAGCGAAATTGGTGGTGGATCCATTCGTATTCATTCATCTGAGATGCAAATGGCGGTATTCCGTTTGTTGAATATGTCAGAGAACCAAGCGACTGAAAAATTCGGTCACTTGTTGGCAGCGCTGAAATACGGTTGCCCACCGCACGGCGGTATCGCGTTTGGTCTCGATCGCTTGGCAATGCTAATGACGGATTCGGCATCCATTCGTGATGTGATTGCCTTTCCCAAAACACAAAGCGCGACGTGCCCGTTAACGGATGCGCCGTCTTCAGTGGATTTGGCGCAGTTAAATGAATTAGGTATTCAGGTTAAGAAGAAAAAAGTGGAGTAATGAAGTAGTGTAGGGTGGGCAAAGCGCTTTTTGCGTGCCCACCACGGTGCTCATTGCTGGGTGGTGGGCACGCAAAAAGCGCTTTGCCCACCCTACTGAAAAGATTGAACGGAGTAAAGGTATGGCAGGACACAGCAAATGGGCGAACATCAAGCATCACAAAGCGAAGCAAGATGCCAAAAAGGGCAAGCTCTACACCAAGTTGATTCGTGAAATCACCGTGGCCGCTAAGTTGGGCGGCGGCGACGTGGCGACCAATCCACGGTTACGCATGGTGCTGGATAAAGCCTTGGATGCCAATTTGTCGCGAGACGTGATTGATCGCGCCATTAAACGCGGTGTCGGCGGAATGGATGGCGAACAAATGGATGAAATTCGCTATGAAGGCTACGGTCCGAGTGGCGTGGCAGTGATTGTCGAGTGTATGACGAATAATCGTAATCGAACGGTCGCCGAAGTGCGGCATGCGTTTACCAAATCCGGTGGCAATTTAGGAACCGATGGCTCGGTCGGGTATTTATTTAATAAATGCGGTCAGATGACATTTGCGCCGGGTGCGGATGAAGAGCGGATTATCGAATATGCGTTAGAGGCGGGCGCGGATGATGTCATTGTGAACGATGATCAAAGCATTGATATTGTGACGTCACCTGAGATGTTTTTGTCGTTTAAGGCAACGCTCGCGGCACATGGATTGCACCCCGCACAGTCCGACATCACTTTTTTGCCGACGATGTCGGTGTCGATTGCGGATTCTGAGGTCGCTGAAAAAATAACAAAATTAGTCGATATGCTCGAAGATTTGGATGATGTGCAGGCGGTTTACACTAACGCGGATATGTAAAATACACCGGGGGTTGGCACACGGAGTGTGACGGAGGGATTTTGATGGTCATCATAGGAATTGATCCAGGTTCACGCATTACCGGATACGGCGTCATTTATTTAAAAGATAATCAGTGGCATCACCTCGATAGCGGTTGTATTCGGATCACAGACGAGAACACAGGCCATCGATTACAAACCATTTTTAAGCAACTCAACACCATTGTGGAGCGGTTCCAGCCAGTTGAGGCTGCCATCGAGCAAGTATTTATGTCCCAGAACCCTGGTTCTGCGTTAAAGTTAGGGCAAGCACGAGGTGCGGCCATCGTTGCGCTGAATTTGCCTATTGCGGAATATTCAGCGCGCCAGGTGAAGCAATCTGTTGTGGGGTTTGGTGCGGCTAAAAAAGAACAAGTGCAACACATGGTCGCGCGACTACTGAATATTGAAGCGACCTTGCAAGCAGACGAAGCCGATGCCTTGGCGATTGCGCTCTGTCATGCGCATTCGCGCTTGAGTCTGCAATCGTTAGGCGTGGCTCGTAAACGCGCTAAATCACGCAGCAGCAGTTGGCGTGACTACGTCATCCCAAAAAATCCCGCCCCAGAAAATTGACTAGAAAATGGGACGTTCGCGCGAGGATTTATTTGGGATGACGCATTATAGGAAGGAGTTGCTATGATCGGCCAACTACGCGGCATTATTTTAGAGAAACAACCGCCCCAATTATTGTTGGAAGTAGGTGGTGTGGGCTATGAAATCGATATGCCGACGAGTGCGTTTGAGCGATTGCCCATCATTGGACAGTCTGTATTATTGCATACACATTTTATTGTCCGAGAAGATGCGCATTTACTGTATGGGTTTGATATATTGCAGGAGCGCTCGCTGTTTCGGATTTTATTAAAAGTAAACGGGGTAGGGCCTCGTTTAGCATTGACCATTTTATCGCACATGACGATTGATGAGTTTGTGCGAAGCGTTGTTGATAATAACCCAGCTCGCTTAACGGCGGTGCCAGGTGTTGGTAAGAAAACAGCAGAACGCTTGGTGATTGAGATGCGAGACAAAGTATCGGATTGGGGATATCAAAGCGTGATGACAGCACCTACTCGACACCTAACGCAAGATGCGATAGCTGCACTCATTACCTTAGGCTACAAACCCACTGAGGCGAGCCACGCCATTTCAAAAATAGAATCGCTATATGCGAACAGTGAAGACATGATTCGTCATGTATTAAAGGAGAGGATGGTATGAGTGAAATCAACCTAGAGCGATTAGTGTCACCTATCCATTCCGATGTTGAAGTCATTGATCGTGCTATTCGCCCTAAAAGCTTGAAAGAGTATATTGGTCAGCCAGCGGTAGCGGAGCAGATGAGTATTTTTATTTCTGCTGCGATGGCGAGAAAAGAAGCGTTAGATCACGTTTTAATTTTTGGACCACCGGGGCTCGGTAAAACAACGTTGGCGCATATTATCGCGAATGAATTGGGTGTGGGGCTCCGCCAAACATCGGGCCCAGTGCTTGAGCGCGCCGGGGATGTCGCGGCACTGCTCACGAATTTACAAGCGCATGATGTCTTGTTTATTGATGAAATCCATCGTTTAAGCCCAGCGGTTGAAGAAGTGCTTTATCCGGCGCTTGAGGATTATCAATTGGATATTATGATTGGCGAAGGACCGGCAGCGCGGTCCATTAAGTTGAATTTGCCTCCCTTTACCTTAATTGGTGCCACGACGCGTGCGGGATTGCTCACATCGCCCTTGCGTGATCGCTTTGGCATTGTGCAGCGATTGGAATTTTATGCGATCGGAGATTTGGCCTATATCGTACAGCGGTCAGCGAATTTATTGCATATTGCAATCGATGAAGAAGGTGCTCGAGAAATCGGAAAACGTTCGCGCGGGACACCGCGTATTGCGAATCGTTTGTTGCGTCGTGTGCGAGATTACGCGGAAGTAAAAGCCAATGGAAAAATTACACAAGATATCGTACGTGCTGCCTTGATGATGCTGGATGTGGATCATCAAGGATTTGATGTGATGGATAAAAAATTATTATTAGCATTGATCGATAAATTTAGCGGTGGCCCTGTGGGTGTGGATAGCTTGGCAGCGGCGATTGGTGAGGAGCGCAGCACGATTGAAGATGTGATTGAACCTTATCTTATTCAACAAGGATTTTTGACGCGCACGCCGCGTGGCCGGATGGTGACACGCAGCGCTTACTTGCACTTTGGGATAAACCCGGATATTTCATCGCGAGGCGTCGCGAGCGCGGAATAAGAGCCAATGGACAAGGCATGCAATAAAAAATGGCAAAGAGTGAGCTATGTGACTTGTCATTTTTTATCGCACAACATAGTACATGCGTTCTTATTTTGCTCGTAGTAGCTTCGTGATGAAATTCCGGTTACCATCCCATTCTGTTATTGTTGGGAGCTTGCCCGCCTTCAATCGTTTGTTTTTTGCTCGCTTCTTTATTTATTTCCTCTAGGACGCTATTTGTGTAACCCCAAAAAAGTGTGAGCGCTGTTTGGCGCGCTTGTGTTGTTTCTGGCGATGTATCGAAGAGCCCTTTGCATTCAAGGGATAGGGTTGCTAATGAGTTTAATGCTACCTCGATATCGTGCTTTCCAAATAATAGATCTATAAAGGCTTCTTTGACCGCTGACGGGCTCTCAATGGAGCGAATAAATTGCATTGTCTCGGGAAAGTCCTCAGCGATGAATGAATTCGCTTTGATATGCTCGAACCAATCTTTATAGGAACCCGTTTTCCAATCTTGGATCTGCGATGACAGCGCGCTCTGCAGCTCTGGATCAGGAATAGGCGGACTCACTGTGTGGGCAGTTTGACCGAAAACGAATTCGGCTAATCGTTGATATGTACTATTTGCTGCTTTGTGCTCGGGTGGTCCAAAATCATCGGATGAGTCGACAGATCTCGCGAATGATTTCTGTGAAAAAATACTTTTCACATAATCCACCGATCCTGCGACAGCTTTTGAACCGATCATCGCAAATCCGGCTAATGCAATAAAGGGGCCAAATACGGGCACGATTCCAAAAGCAATAAATATGAGAGGAATGATAGACGGTGCTGTTTTGAGGGCAGCAGCGGGCCCCTTGTTTAGCATATCCCTTCCCCAGGCTATAACAGCAGCGGTTCCTATAGCGGCCCAACCAAAGGGTGATGATAATAAAAGGCCTGTCGCTAAAAGAGTGGCTGCGCCGCGCAGTGTATTCAATCCCAACTCAGCAAGTTTTCCACGTTTTTTGGGTGCCTCATCTGACTTAAAAAGGCGATTTCCCACTTTCGAAAAAAGCCACATCATTCCCATAGAGGGATATTTAACGGGCAAGATGGTGTCAATGCTATCCATGACGTGGGACAGCCGTTCAAGATAAGACTCGGGCGCTTTCTCGGTGGGCGCGACAGGTTTTTGAGGGTGGAAAGGACTACCTTCCTCATAGTCTTCATGAGCAGGCTGCTGATGTTGGCGTGCTCGAGCCTGCCTTACTTCTTCATCTTGTTCGCGTGTCAGTTGCGAGAGTGTGCTTGGTTGTTTTCTACCCTTCATGGTTGTACCTCTTTTTGAACTCAGCTCGTTGTGTGTGTGAGTGATCTGTTTCTGGTTGTGTGTCTTTTTCTAATGCTCTGAAAAGGGTTGATATGACCGCTTGCTCTGGTGTTCTTGGGTCAGATTTTTTTGGGTCTGCGACTTGCGATGCGAGCGCTAGGCCAACCGTTAGCACCTCTTCTGGCTTTAAGCCAAGTTCAGTGACGAGCATTTTGGCGGTGGTGGTGAGGGTATGCCCTGAACGGAGTTCAGCGCTCATTGTTTGTTCATAGTCACCTGCATGGCGTTTATCTGATGGCTGTATTTCGGGCCCATCATTTTTGCCAGAGACTGTTTTTTTCAGATAAGGTACGCCTATGATGAGAACTCTCAATCCAATAAGAGCACATCCTGTTAAAGCGATGGCTGGACCTACAAGCGGGATAGGCGCACAGGCAATGAGAACAATAGGAGCCACTTTGAATAATTCACCAACAAACTTGGCTGATTCCTTGGCGAGATTCCATAGGGCGGATAACACAGCGAGATAAGCGGCTGTTTTGTTTCCTGTCTGCCCTGTGCGAGCCCATACTTGTCGTAATTTTTCCATGGGTCCCGCATTCCATTCTTGTCGCAATTCTCGGGTGTATTCACCGACAGCAGCGAGGGCGGTTGCCGCCCACCCAATCGGATTGGATAACAGAAGCACTACAATGCCTAAGGTTGCACCATAGCGCAGCCCTGTGGAAAGTGCGCGAGCCACAACGCCCCGCTCTGCTTGAGTGCTTGGCGCAATCAATTTGTCTTCTGCTTTTTGGACCACGTTGTCTCGTACAAAATTAAAAACACCGACCAATCCATAAAAGGCATAGTGCACGGGCAGTATCACATCAATATTTTTAATAGCATCGGAGAGCTGTGAGAAGTAAGAGGGTGCCGGTGTAGCATTTCGTGTTTTCATGGTGCTTTCCCCTTTGGCGCTTGGCCGGTGGCTTGTATGGGCGCTTGCGCTGCTCGGTTAAATATCGAGGACGTTTGAGGTGTTTCACTTGGTTGGAATGCGTTTGTTGTATTTTGTTTTGGTTGTTTTTCACCACCGGCCGGAATTTGTCCGAGCATCTTGCTAGTAGAAGAACTATTGCTCTCTGGGTTTGATCGCGTTGCGGTGGGTTCAGAGGGGTGCGCGTTATCTCCTGAATCGGATGAAAAGAGAGCGCCTATTTTTCCCAGGCCGTATTCGAGCCCGTCGAGCGCACGAGCAATGCCAGACGTGAGACTATTTTTTAATCGGACTGTCCAACGTTCACGTTGTGTATGCTCGTACTGAGGCGCGGGCGATTCTGTTTGAGTGTGGGTTAAATCTTTTTTTGCTTTTTTAGCTTCCTGTCGGCTGACATAGAAATTGCGTAGCGAGACAACAACCAGAATCGTGATACCTATTACCAAGAGGGCGGCGCCCACCACAGGAATGGGTGCGCAAGCACTCAATACGAGAGATGCAAGGTTGGCGATTTCCCAGCCCGCATTTTTTTTGATGAGAGCATATTTTTTCTGTGCATCCATGATTTCTAAATCGAGCGCGGCTAGCTCCATCGTATTGGTACATTCATTTCGTTTGTTCAGAAGTGCTTTCACTTGTGCGCGAGTCGATACAAACTCACCGATCCACTCGACTGCAGCAGCGGCCGCAATCAGGGCAGGGCCGACGGGTGTTGCTAAAAAACCCGCATAAGCGACGGCGGTTAGCACATACAAAGAGAATGATAGTATTTTAGATGTGAGCAGACTGATCTCGTAAGCCCCCATGCTCTTAAAGAATTCGGAGAGTGTTTTATTCTCTTTGAGTTTAAGCAAGGTTCCTAGAAAGGAAAGGAATTTCTTAAGCGCATTGATGGACTGAATAATGGGCGGGCAGAGAGCACCGATTTGTTTAAAAACGCTCATCACATTGCTTGAGACATTTCCTAATGCGACTAATAAAGGGATGTTTTTTGCTCCCATAGCGCCATATTGGGCGTATGTCAGCGCGCCTTCCAAATCGTGTAACACGCCGGTGGTATGTCCTTTTTTAGCGGTGATTGCTAAAATATCGGGAAAAAATTTTCTGATTTCTTCTAGATTAATTTTTGATTCATGGCAAATCGAGCGTAACGCTGCCGCATTGTCAGGAGGAATTTTTAACGATTTATCATCAAGGTCTGCGCTTCTAATGAATCCAATGCGAGCCATCCCATTGGGGTCTATCACACTGTATTGCATTAGAAAGTCGGTATCCGTGACAAGATATTTTTTGATATACAGCACCCCGGAATCGAGAGTCATATCTTGGAAGTTTGCGCGATCATTTACGAGACGTATCGTGTAGCCTCTGGATTTTTTATCGATCGCCTCTTGTTTTATCTTGGCTCGATGTTTTTCTTCTTTAGAAAAGAGAGCGAGGTTGCTTTTAAGTCGCTCCATTAATCGCGCAGTCCTGTCGAGAAACCGCTGTCTTGATCGATCGCTTGAATAGCGCGCGGTTTTTTCTTTCGCCAAGAGGAGTTGTTTAAGGTCTCGTTCCCTGCCAATCGTTTTGTAGGTCTCGAAATGTTCTGTGAGATAGTCGTTGAAAGAAGGTAGTTCGCCACGTTGGGCGAAATGCTCTTTGCTGTATTCTCTGAAATCTTTTTTAGAGGAGCCTCGCGTATTTGCCATAGTCTTCCACCTTTAAGCGTTATACAATAGAGCTTCGTTTTGAGTATAGAACCTGTTTTTTTGTTTTGATGGGTTTTGGCCGAATAATTTTGTAACTACTTGATTTTTTTGCATATATAAAAGGACAACGCTACGATGGAAGTCGATTCTTCATTTTTTATGTATTTTCTAAACGCAGGGCTGGTCGTGAAGTGTGTGCTGTTGCTATTGGTTGGCGCATCGATTGCGTCTTGGACGGCGATCGGACAGCGTGGGTTTTATCTCTCGCGTGTGGCCGATCTAACGAAGCAATTTGAAACACTATTTTGGTCGGGCGGTGATTTATCAGAGATGTATGCGAAATCACAGCAGGGCACTACAACAGATGGTCTTTTAGTTATTTTTCAAGCGGGTTTTAAAGAATTCTTGCGTTTGCGTCAGCAAACAAGCGTCAGCATGGAGGCGATGATGGACAGCGTGCGGCGAGCCATGCGTGTCGCTCAAATGCGAGAACAAGACAAGCTCGAAGCGCATCTGCCTTTATTGGCAACAGTGGGCTCCATTAGTCCGTATGTGGGTTTATTTGGAACAGTATGGGGAATTATGTTGTCTTTACGTTCACTCTCGACGGCGACGCAGGCGACCATTACGATGGTAGCACCAGGGCTGGCGGAAGCGCTCATTGCAACCGCCATGGGGTTGTTGGCGGCGATCCCGGCGGTCATCGCATACAACCGGTATATGACCGATATCGGTCGGTTGGTGAATCGATTTGATGCGTTTCAAGATGAATTTGCGAATATTTTATTTCGTCAAATGCAATCCGTTGTGTCTCTCGACAAAAAGGAGCATTGAGTCTATGGCTTCTTGGCATCAAAGGTCGCGTGGGTTGCTGAGCGAGATCAATGTTGTTCCGTTTATCGATGTGATGTTGGTATTGCTCGTCATTTTTATGATTACGACGCCCCTCTTGACGCAGGGCGTTAAAATTGAGTTGCCGCATACCGATTCTAAAGCGTTACCTCCTCAGCACAAAGAACCGTTGATTGTCACGGTAGATGCCCAAGGCAATTTTTATTTAAATATTGCCGCCAAACCCAATCAGCCCGTCACGCCTCAAATGTTAAGTCATTTGGTTGAGATACAGTTGGGTGCTTCAGATGCGGCGCGACCCGTGTTGGTGCGAGGGGATAAAAATGCAAATTACGGAAAAGTGATGGAAGCGATGGTGTTATTGCAAAAGGCGGGTGCGGCCAGTGTCGGATTGATTACCGATCCCGAAAAAAACACAAGGTGATCAATGGATCGAAATAATCGATTTTTTTATTACTCGCTCGGGTTGCATGCCGTTGTTTTAACGATACTAGTCGTTAGTCTTTCTTGGAGTAGTTTAATTCCTGTGGCAAAGCAGGGCGATGAAGAACGTGAAGTGATTAATGCCACCGTTGTTTCATTGCCAATATCAAGCCCTAAAATACCGCATCCATCGATACCCATACCCCGGCCTCCCGTAGCAAAACCAGTGGAACCACCAAAACCTGATGCCATTCCTATTGCGGACAAAAAACCCAAGCTTATCAAAATAAAAAAAGACGTGATTGAAAAACAATTACTATCCGATTTAGCGAAACAAAAAAAACCGATTAAAAAAATAGATTCGAAATCGATAGAGGCCTCATTAGAAAAAGACATGAGCGAGATGAAAACGTTGACGTTGCAAAAAAATAAACAGCAAGAAAAAAATCGTTTAAATAATGCAGAACGGGAACAACATGCGCGTGGTGAAGTCGATAAGTATAAAGCGCTTATCTTGCAGATGATCAGTCAGAATTGGATGATTCCTCCCAGCATTGACAAAACATTGTTTGCGGAATTGCTGATTCGTGTCGCACCAGGCGGCATGGTGCTCGATGTGCAAATCATTAAAAGCAGTGGGAATGAAGCGTTAGATCGATCAGCACGTGACGCCGTTTTTAAATCGTCGCCGTTGCCAGTCCCGTCAGATGTGGATGCGTTTGCACCCTTTAAACAATTCACCCTGAAGGCAAAGCCCCAGAATGTGTTGTCGGGTGATGCGTGGTTGTCGTAATAAATTAGCTTTTTTTTCGGAGCTTTAAGTAGATGACAGCAACGCCAACCATTGCTCAACTATCTGCTTCAATCGAAATTTTTCCTTAGGCGGTGAGACAACAGGATAATGCGTCTGCCACTCTTGTATTTTTGTGGTAATGGTTGAAACATCGTGTCCATTAATCAATTGAGCGGGATCGCCCAACACTTCTCGTGCTGCACCAAAATCATGCGCCAATACGGGTGTGCCGACTGCATTCGATTCAGTGTAGATAAGCCCAAAGGTTTCAGGAACCTGTGTTTGCGGATGAAAGATACAGAAGGATTCGCGCATCTGCTTGGTGAGAGCACTCTGTGAAAGAGAACCCAAAAAAGTGACCTGATCAGGCAGGGGAAGGGTATCATCCCATTTGGAATAGCTCGCAATAACGAGATGATAGCTCGGGAAAGTCGCTCGTATTTTTTTAAATAATTGAACTGTTTGAGGAATACCCTTCCAGCCAAGCGATAACATTTTATTAGGATTTCGAGGGGTTTCGTCAGGGTGACGGTCGTCATCGATAGGATTATAAAGTACATGCACAGGGAGGGTGTACGTTTTTCTGAAATAAGAAAAGAGTTTTTGATACCATCGCCCTTGTAATCGATACTGAATTCTTTGCTGGTGGAAGTGCGAGACACTGATGATATCGTAATGATATTGGGCGAGCAGATGACGCGCAGAGTACAGGCTGAAGGAGGGCGTATCGTGCATCCACAAGAAATGCTTTGCGTGCGGGAAGGCGTCCCCTATTTTTTTTAAGAAGTCTGTTTGACGCAACAAGATGACAACGTGAGGCGATAAGGCGTGGGCAGTATGAGTGGAAATATAATGCACCTGGTTGCTGATTTCCGTTTCGGTACGAGATTGCTGTGCGACATACACGGTATGGTATGACGCGAGTCCTTCTGCAATACGCATGACGGTTGACTCTGTGCCGCCGAGACCTCTTTTCGACCATATCTCCCTTGTATAAGGAAAGGATGTGGTGACATCGTAAAATAAAATTTTCATAGGAGTATTCAACCATGAATCGGGGCTTTTTTCTACTATGAGTGTTTGCGTCGGAGGCACGAACAGGGTAAATTAGGGACTCTTTATAAAGGGAAGTCGACTATGTTGCAGCAAATAAGTGATTTTTTTATAACACGTGCCGATGCAGCGGATGCTTCTGCGGCCCAAAGCGGCGGCGGCGTGTCATTGATCGTTATGACAGGCATTTTTGTTTTCTTTATGTATTTTATGGTATGGCGCCCCCAAAATAAGCGCATGAAAGATCAGCGGAACTTGATTCAATCCATCGAAAAGGGCGATGAGCTGGTGACATCGGGTGGTTTATTGGGCAAGGTGGTGGCTATGCATGATCAGTATATCGTCTTATCTTTAGCCAATAATGTCGACGTGACGCTGCAAAAAAGTGCGATTGCAAGCGCAGTGCCTAAGGGTACGTTAAAGTCACTATCTTAAAGAGGGTGTTTCGCGATGGCTCTTAATCGTTATCCGCTGTGGAAAAATGCACTAATCATTCTCGTCGTTGCGATTGCATTGGTGTACGCCATTCCCAATCTATTCGGAAGTGATCCGGCGGTACAAGTGTCGGGTAGCCGTGAGACTGTGCTAGTTAATAAAGGCACAGACGCGTTGGTGAAACAAGCGTTGGGGTCAGCGGGGTTGTCGGCTGTGTCGTGTGAACCTCAGCAACGTAGCTTGTTATGTCGTTTTGCCTCCACGGATATTCAACAGAAAGCGAAACAAGTCATTCAGAAAGCATTGGGCAGCGATTATTGGGTCGCGTTGAATATGGCGCCACGAACACCGGCGTGGTTAAAAGCGATCGGCGCCGTTCCGATGAAGTACGGCTTGGATTTGCGGGGTGGTATCCACTTGCTTATTCAAGTCGATGTGGATTCCGTGTTGGCGCAACAAGTCGCGGGCGATCTCAATCATGTGGCCGAGTCTTTGCGAACAGCCCATGTGCGTTACGCCAGCATTCAGCGTCATCCAAATGATAACAGCTTGGTGCTGACGTTCCGCTCGGAAGAGGCAGTGACTGATGCACTGCATCTCTTGGGTCGCGATATGCATGAATTTGTATGGACGCCAAAAGGGTTGACGCTGAGCGGTGTTTTGTCGCCTGTGATACTACAGCAATCACGGCAAGATGTTTTAGATCAAATTGCAACGACACTCAGAAATCGCGTGAATGAACTGGGTGTGTCAGAGGCTGTTGTGACACAGCAGGGCGCGACACGCATGTCGGTTGATTTGCCAGGCGTGCAAGATACGGCAGCGGCCAAAAATATTTTAGGGAAAGTCGCGACACTAGAGTTTCACTTGGTTGACATGGAGTCAACTGGTATAGATTCAACGCGCTATCCCTATAATGGACGTTCTGTGTTTTTGAAAAATCCTATTATTTTACATGGCTCATCGATCGTCAGTGCGCATTCAGGTGCGGGAGAGGATGGACGCGCGTCTGTTGATGTGCGTCTCGGAAGTGGTGGGACGACCAGTTTGTTTTCACGCACCACCGCAGAAAATATTGGCAAGCTCATGGCTATTCTCTATGTTGAAATGAAGCCTACAACGACGCAAGTCAATGGCAAGAAAGTCATTCAATATGAAACAGAGCGTCGCGTGATCAGTGTTGCAACTATTCAGTCGGCTCTTAGTAACTTTCAGATTACGGGACTCGCAAGCCCTGACGAAGCGCGTACGCTCGCTCTGTTATTACGAGCAGGTGCGCTCAGCGCACCCGTTGCGGTGATCGAAGAAAGAGAAGTGGGCCCAAGCTTGGGCAAGCAAAATATTCATCGAGGCGTGATGTCGGTGACGATGGGTTTTCTGCTCGTTGTCTTATTTATGGGATTTTATTACCGTACATTGGGATGGGTCGCCGACTTAGCATTGGGAATGAATCTTATTTTGATCGTAGCGGTTCTTTCGTTATTAGGTGCCACGTTAACGTTGCCTGGCATTGCGGGAATGGTGCTGACGGTTGCGATGGCAGCAGATGCTAACGTTCTTATTTTCGAGCGTATTCGAGAAGAGTGTCGCAATGGCAATGGTATTCAAGCGAGCATTCAGGCGGGTTACGAGAGAGCGTTTGTCACCATCTTAGATGCGAATATGACATTGTTGATCGTGGCCGTTGTATTATTTAGTTTGGGCTCAAGCGTTGTGAAAAGTTTTGCGGTGACGGTTTCAATTGGATTGCTGACGTCAATGTTGACAGCGATTACAGGCACACGTGCCGTTGTGAATAAAATGTATGGCGGACGATCTGTTAAACACATTTCGATAGGGTGATCGATGGAATTTTTTAAAATAAATACTAAGATTAATTTTTTAGCGCAACGTAAGAAGGCGGCGATATTGTCAACTGTTTTTTTTGCGCTATCCTGTTTATCGATCACAATCAATGGGCTCAACAAAGGATTGGATTTTACGGGCGGGACTGAAGTGCAATTGCATTTCGCAGACAGCGCGAATCTTAATCAAATTCGCGATAGCTTGACATCGGCAGGATTTCGGGATGCGACTGTTATTAGTTTTGGTAATTCGCAAGATGTTCTGGTAACGGTTGCGCCTAAAAAGGATGTGACGGTTGAATCGATTAACAAAGAAGAGCTTACCCGTCTTTTTCCGACAGCGACATTACAGCAAATGGATTATATTGGCCCTCAAGTCGGTCAAGAGCTTGCGACACGCGGAACGCTTGCTGTCGTGATTGCATTGTTGGGCACCATGCTTTATATCGCATTGCGATTTGAGTGGCGTTTTGGCGTGGGATCAACGGTTGCATTGATTCATGATCCCGTCATCATTCTGGGTATTTTTTCATTTTTTCATTTGGAATTTAACTTGGTATCGTTAGCCGCTATTCTGACAGTGATTGGTTATTCTTTGAATGACACGATTGTTATTTTCGATCGGGTCCGAGAAAATTTTCGAAAACAGCGAAAAGCCACGCCGATCGAGGTGGTTAATCAATCCATTAATCAAACACTTTCACGCACCATCATGACGTCCATGTTGACGCTCATGGTGGTGTTCTGCCTCTTTTTGTTAGGAGGGAGTTTGCTGCATGGGTTTGCGCTTGCCATGATGATTGGTATTGTGGTCGGAACCTATTCGTCTATCTATGTCGCGGGTTCTTTGGCGTTAGCACTTGGGTTGACTCGTCAGCATTTATTGCCTGTTTCTAGAGAGGTCTTGGACGAGAGACCTTAATGATTATCTCGCGCTATCTCATCAAAGAAGTATTATCCACATTTTTCGCAGTGACATTAGTGTTGCTGCTGATTATTCTCAGCAATCAGTTCGTGCGTTTCTTGGGGTATGCGGCGTCCGGTCGGATGGCGGCGAATATTTTACTGCAATCCTTGGGATACGAAGCTGTTTTATTGCTTGTCATTTTAATGCCCTTGGGGCTCTATATTAGCATTATTGTGACGTACAGCCGGCTATATGCCGACAATGAATTGCGCGTCTGTCAGGTATATGGTTTTGGAACACCATCCTTGGTGCGCGTTACGGCGGGACTTGCTTTTGGTGTCGCTGTCATTGTGATGATATTATCGGGTTGGGTGAATCCATGGATACTCGTTGAAAAAGATAAGCTATTGTCTGGCGCCAGCGGCATGGAAAATATCATCAATACACTGATGCCAGGGCGTTTTCAGGCGACGAACTCGGGAGATCAAGTGGTGTATGTTGAAAAGATGTCTCGTGATCATCATCATGTAGATAATATTTTTATTGCATTAGCCTCATTGACTGAGGAGTCACTTGATAAAAAATGGTCTGTTTTATCGGCTGTGAGCGGCGCACAGATGCAGGATGCCAAAACAAAAGATAAATTTGTCGTTGCAATGAATGGGTATCGTTACGAAGGGATACCCGGTCAAAACCAACAAAAAATAATTCAATTTAAAAAATATGCTATTCGCTTGGATGAGTCCTCTGGTGTCTCGGAAGCCGCTTATTTTGACACAAGTAAAATGCCGATGAGTCAGCTATGGAAAGAGCGCTCATTGAATGCAGGAAATGTCGCTGAACTGCAATGGCGCTTCTCAATGCCATTGTCTGCCTTTTTATTAGCTCTTTTGGCGTTGCCATTAAGCATGGTGCGACCGCGTCAAAATCGTTACTTAAACTTGGGTCCCGCGCTCTTAATTTATATTGTTTACTTTGAATTGCTCTTTGTGATGCGCGATTGCGTGCAGCAAAAAAAAGCATTAGCTGGCATGGGTATGTGGTGGGTGCATGGCGCGCTGATCGCATTAATTGCATTGCTGTGGTATTGGCAGTCCAGTCATCTCGACATCAAAAAAAGAACGCGCTCCCGGGTGACTGCATGATCCTTATTCAACGGTATATTGCACGTCATGTACTTATTTCAACGCTGTTTGTTTTTGCAGTGGTGTTGGCGCTTATTTTTATTTTAGGTCTATTGAAAGAATTGAGCGAGATTGGAACGGGTGATTATGGATTAGGTTCCGCGATTACGTATGTAATATTACTTATCCCACACATGCTATATCAATTTTTCCCCATGCTTGTTTTATTGGGGAGCGTGTTAGGTTTAAGTGTGCTAGCGGGAAGTCATGAATTGACTGTGATGCGCACAGCGGGCGTTTCAACGCAGCGTATTATGTTGTCTGTGATGCGTGTTGCTGTGCTGTTGATTGTGATTATGGTGTGTATGGGCGAATGGTTGTCTCCGCTCAGTAGCGCCCTTGCTGAAAAGCGAAAATCCATTGCGGTCAGTCGGGGTCAGGTGATCGCAACGGCATCAGGGACATGGATTCATGAAAATAATAATTTTTTACATGTGAATGTCACACAAGGAAAGACGCATCTTGAGGGAGTGACTCGCTATGAGTTTGATCCGACACATCGATTACTGGCTTCTTATTATGTGAAATCGATGGATTGGAAGGATGGGCAATGGTGGCTGCATGGATTGCTGAAAACAACCTTTAACAAAAATAATACGACTATTAGCACGCAACAAGCCGATGCGGTATCGCACTTTGAATTTACACCCCATGCATTAAATAATGACAGATTAGATCCAGACGAAATGTCGATTATTAAATTGAATCAGCGCATGCATTATTTAGAGGGCAATCATCTACAAGCAAGCAGCTTTCAATTGGAGTACTGGCAACGTATTTTTCGACCGCTTGCTATTTTCGTGATGATATTGCTCGCATTGCCATTGGTATTTGTTGGGCCTCGTTCAATTAATCGAGGCGCTCAAATTTTTTGGGCGATTATGATTAGTTTTTCGTTTTTCACACTAACGTCATTGTTGGGTTCGATGAGTGTGGTGCTGCAGTTTTCACCTTTCTTTGCGGTTTTGCTACCCATCCTGTTTTTTTCAGCGATGGGGTATATCATTATGCTGAGAGTTATTCGTTAAAAAATTTTGTCATTCCCGCGCAGGCGGGAACCCACTTCTCCCTGACACTGATCATGCCAAGAGCAGAATGGGTCCCCGCCTTCGCGGGGATGACAGGAAAAAATGGGGACGATAAAAAAGCGGTGTGAACAGCTATGCTAACTCGGCGGAAACATCCCTGGGGGCAGTTGTCCCTGCATTCCCCGCATCATGTTCGCAAGTCCGCCGCCTTTCGATAATTTTTTCATCATTTTTTGCATATGATCAAATTGCTTAAGAAGGCGATTGACAGCTTGAATATCGGTACCTGAGCCGTTTGCGATGCGTCGTTTGCGCGAACCGTTGATGATGTCCGGGAGACGTCGTTCTTTGCGCGTCATAGAATTGATGATGGCTTCAATTTCAACGAGTTTTTTATCATTGGTTCCATCAGCGGCGGGCGCGGGCAACCGATTCATGCCGGGCAGCTTTTTCATGATGCTAGCCATGCCGCCCATGCTACTAATTTGACGCAATTGATCGCGAAAATCTTCTAAGCTGAAGGATTTCCCTTTTTTTATTTTTTTAGCGAATTGTTCTGCTTTGCTTTTATCAAATGTGCGTTCTGCTGTCTCGACCAGCGTTAAAATATCGCCCATGCCCAACAAGCGAGAAACCACTCGATCGGGATGAAAGGGCTCTAATGCATCTGTTTTTTCGCCCGACCCCATAAATTTAATGGGCTTACCCGTGATGTGTCGAATGGAGAGCGCAGCCCCTCCGCGCGCATCGCCATCCGTTTTAGTGAGAATGATGCCGGTAACAGGAAGCGCTTCATGAAAGGCTTTGGCCGTGTTTGCCGCATCTTGCCCTGTCATGCTGTCGACAACAAATAATGTTTCAATGGGATCTGTTGCGCGATGCAGGCGGGTGATTTCTTCCATCATCTCATCATCAATATGCAAGCGACCCGCGGTGTCAATGAGGAGAACGTCAATCAGTTGAGCCTTGGCGGCAGCCATTGCAGCAGTTGCGATGGCAACAGGATTTTCTGTTGCGTCACTCGGATAAAAAGAGACACCGACTGTTTTGGCCAGTGTTTCGAGTTGTTTGATGGCAGCGGGTCGATAGATGTCGGCGCTGACGACCATGACGGATTTTTTCTGTGTCTCTTTCAACCAGCGGGCTAATTTAGCAACGGTGGTCGTTTTGCCCGAGCCTTGTAATCCGCACATCAAAATAATGGCGGGAGGTTGCGCTTGCAGGTTGAGGGTATCGCACGCTTCTCCCATTAAGAGCGTCAGTTCATCCTTGACAACCTTAATCAATGATTGTCCAGGAGTTAAGCTGGTCATGACTTCAGAGCCAATCGCTTTTACCTGAATGTGATCGATGAAATATTTTACAACCGGCAATGCCACATCGGCCTCTAACAGTGCCATTCGTACATCACGCAGTGTGTCTTGAATATTGCTTTCCGTGATACGCCCTTGGCCGCTGAGATTTTTAAAAACGCGACCGAGTCGCTCTGAGAGATTGTCGAACATGTGTCTACCCCTATAAGTAGGGTGGGCAAAGCGCTTTTTGCGTGCCCACCACCATTGTTGCGCGATAGCGGCGGGCACGCAAAAAGTGCTTTACCCACCCTACCGCTAAAGATGTTGCTGAGTATACCCGAATTGAATCGTAAATAAAAATAGACAGGAGGGAAGTGCCAAATTAAGATGATATTTGATTCCGAGAGAGGCGCTGTTGTGATCCCACTTGTCGTTGATTTAGACGGAACACTCCTTCGAACGGATGTCTTTTATGAGTCCATCCTAATGGTGGTGCGGCAGAATCCATTCAATCTTTTTCGCTTACCGTGTTGGCTGTTCAAAGGAAAGGCGGCTCTCAAAAAGCAGCTAGCCGATCGAATATCATTCGACCCCTCCGCTTTGCCGTATAACGACGCTTTATTGAGCTGGCTAAAGGAGCAGAAAGCAGCGGGTCGAAGGCTTATTTTATGCACGGGCGCTGATTCGTCGATTGCGCGACCGATTGCAGCTCACCTCCATTTATTTGATGAGGTGATGGCTAGTGACGGTATCACCAATCTGTCTCGTGCAAACAAAGCGAATGCGCTAGTTTCACGATTTGGTGAAAAGGGATTTGATTATGCAGGAAATGAAAGCGCTGATTTTCCTGTTTGGGAAAAAGCGCATGCGGCAATAGTCGTGAGAGCCTCCGCACGCTTTATTAAAAAAGTAGCTGATTGCTGTCCGGTCGAGAACGTTTTCTCACTTGAACCACTTTCCGTCTCAGTTTGGGTCGGTACGTTACGTATGCATCAATACCTAAAGAATGCATTGCTGTTTGTGGCGTTGGGTGCAGCACATCAATTAGGGGATATGAATAGCGAGTTATTGCTGATTGTTGCCTTTTTTTCATTTAGTTTTTGCGCGTCATCCGTGTATATCATGAATGATTTATTGGATATTGAAAGTGATCGCTTGCATCCGCGCAAAGCTAATCGTCCGTTTGCATCCTGTCGCCTTCCTGTTTCGGCAGGGCTGATGCTCGCACCTCTCTTGGTGTTGGTGAGTATCGCGCTTGCATTGTTTGTTAATGTGACATTTTTGTGGTGGTTGATGGTTTATTTTGTGTTGACCAGCGCTTATTCTTTAGGATTAAAGCGACTTGCTTTAATCGATTGTTTCGTATTAGCCATGCTTTATACATTGCGCATTGTGGCAGGTGCGGCGGCAGTTCAGGTCACAATGAGTTTTTGGCTGCTGGCATTTTCTCTCTTTTTATTTTTGTCGCTGTCATTTGTGAAACGTTTTGCCGAGATAGAAAATCAGAAACAACAGGGCCGAGATAAGATTCATGGTCGTGGTTATCATGCATCAGACGCTTCACTTATTCAAACGCTAGGTGTGACGGCAGGTTTCAGTTCGGTGCTCGTGCTGGCTTTTTATCTCAATAGCGATACCGTCATTGCATTATACCGTTCGCCGCAATGGGTATGGGGTGCTGTGCTTGTCATGTTGTTTTGGGTGAGCTGGGTATGGATGCAAGCGTCACGCGCAAAAATGCATGATGACCCACTTGTTTTTGCGTTAAAAGACCGAACGAGCTTGGTCGCGGCGCTCGTATTTTTGGCGATCTTGTGTGTGGCGACAGTGGGCTCTCCATGGTAAAGGTGTTTTCGTGGGGACGACTCGAAGGCGCTGAATCCGATGCGCATTCATTGCATCAACGTGGTGATGTATCTCGCGTTATTCAGAGAACAGGCTCTGGCATTGCGCATGGAATGGGACGCAGCTATGGCGACGCTTGTCTCAACCCAGCGTGCGTCATCTGGAAGACAGCAGGTCTCGATCATTTTATTCGTTGGGATGAAGAAACAGGCCGATTGATTTGTGAGGCCGGTGTGCTGTTGCGCGATATTCAGCGACTCATGATTCCACGCGGTTGGATGTTGCCTGTGACACCGGGTACGCAACTCGTGACAGTGGGTGGTGCGATTGCGAATGATGTGCATGGAAAAAACCATCATGTGCTTGGTTCCTTCGGTGATCACGTTAAAGGGGTTACGTTGTGTCGTACGAACGGCGATGTCATTGAGTGCGGGCCAGACCATCAATCCGATTGGTTTAAAGCAACAGTGGGCGGCGTGGGTTTAACAGGTGTGATCGTCACGGCTGATATTCAACTGCGTCGCGTAGCGGGGCCTTGGCTTGAAGCGGAAACAATTCCTTATTCTGATATAGATGAATTTTTTCAATTGGCGGATGCGTCAGAGTCGGCTTGGGAGCACACCGTGTCCTGGATTGATTGTTTATCTCTTAAAGGCCGAGGCCTTTTTATGCGAGCCAATCCGATCGACAAAAAAGAACGTCTTATCTCTTTTCCTCGCCAAAAAAAAATTCCCTTTGTGTTGCCCATATCATTTGTTAATTCATTCTCATTAAAACCTTTTAATGCCGCGTATTTTTATCTTAAAAAAAGACAGAAAGGACTATCCATTGCATCGATCGAATCGTTTTCTTGTCCGCTAGATCATATTCTTGAGTGGAATCGATTGTATGGGCCTAATGGATTTTTTCAATATCAAAGTGTCGTGCCGCGTGCGGATGCGTTAAATACGATAAACCGTATGCGGCGAGAAATTAGAGCGGCAGGGCAGGGATCGTTTCTCGCCGTGCTTAAAACATTCGGAAAAAAAGCGCCGCTGGGTTTCTTAAGTTTTCCACAACCGAATGGCGTGACGCTGGCGTTGGATTTTCCGAATAAAGGTAAAACGACTCTTGCCTTATTCGAACGACTCGATGCCATTGTGCATGACGCGGGCGGCAGAATATATCTTGCGAAAGATGCTTGTCAGTCGCGTGATTTATTTGTATCAGGGTATCCTAAGCTCGAACAGTTTTTATCGTTTCGCGATCCTGGTATCAGTTCTCAACTATCAAGACGTTTAATGGGATATTAATTATATGAAAAGAATTGTGATTATCGGTGCAACATCCTCTATCGCAGAACATTGCGCACGTTGTTGGATACAGAAAGCACCCGTTGATTTGGTGTTAGTGGGGCGCAATAAAGAAAAGACAGAACACGTGGCGATGGATTTGCGCGTTCGCAGTCCGCAATCGACTGTTGTATCGATGCAAATCGATTTTCTTGATCCGATTCATATTAAGCAATTGGCTGATGATCTTGAAAAAGAGGCAGCCATTGATATCGTATTGATTGCACACGGCGTATTGCCCGATCAGTCACGCTGTCAAACCGATTTGGTGCATTGCGAAGAAGCATTGCTTGTTAATGCTGTATCCCCTGTTTTATTTTCTGAAGGGTTTGCCGCATCGATGCAAAAGGCGGGTCATGGCACCCTCGCGATTATTGGTTCTGTGGCGGGGGATCGCGGACGAAAATCGAATTATACGTATGGCGCCGCGAAAGGATTGGTCGCGCGTTTTGCGGAAGGGCTTCAGCATCGGTTGGCTGGTACCCCTGTTAATGTTGTTTTAATTAAGCCGGGCCCAACGGATACCCCAATGACAGCGCATATGACATCACAGAGCGGCCGACTTGCCTCTGCCTCTGAGGTAGCCAAACAGATTGTATCGGGTATCGATAAGGGTAAACCGGTTATCTATACGCCCGCTAAATGGGCATTGATCATGTGGGTTGTGCGATGTTTGCCGCGATGGGTGTTTAATCGCATTAATATCTAGCCAATGGGCCTTACTGTAGGGGCGAGTGGCGCTCGCCTTGTTTGGACCATATATCTACGATATAATTATATAGTGCGTTAAGCAGCATCTTTTAGTGGTTTTATGTCCTGATAAATGGCATTGCGTGATTTATGCATTGCTTTTTCTAAATCATAGGACAATTGTAGGTTCATCCAGAATTTGGCCTCCATTTTAAAATAACGTCCCAATCTAATTGCTGTGTCTGCAGTAATGGATCGTTTTCCATGGATGATTTCATTGATTCTTATGGCGCCGACATGAAGCTGCTTGGCTAATTGATATTGCGATATATTCATGGGCTTCATAAATTCTTCTAACAGTATCTCACCTGGATGTACAAGCATTAATTTTTTTTGCATCATAATTATTCCTCAGTGGTAATCAACGATTTCAATATCAAAAGCATCTCCATTATTCCAAGTAAAGCAAATTCGCCATTGATCGTTAATGCGTATGCTATGTTGGCCCTTGCGATTGCCTTTTAATGCCTCTAATCGGTTGCCTGGTGGAACCCTTAATGTTTCAATTAATGTGGCAGCATCGATCATTTTAAGCTTTTGATCATCGAATAGAATAATATCGTTAAGCGATAATATCGTCAATCGATATTTTAAAATGAACTCATTATCGAATAATCAGCGCTGCCATCACGGATCGCCCTTCTGAGACAAGAATATTATAGGTTCGGCAGGCGGCGTGTGTGTTCATTATTTCGACACTAATGCCCTGGTTAATTGCGTGACCGTACAGTGCAATCGGTGGGAACGTTAACGTGCTGCCCGTGCCAATCAATAGGATGCCAGGTCGCTTTTCGAGCGCGATGGTGAGATGATCGATCTGCAATTCATTGAGCGATTGTGGCGGCCAGTGATCTATGAGAGTATCAGCGGTGATGACGATGCTATGATGAAAAGTCAGTTCGTTGACCTGTAAAAATCCTGGCCGATAAGATCGGATTTGATAGGTCGCGTTGTTTTCATCAAGGGTCAGTGACATGGTAACACAGTATACAGGACGTCCTATGAACGAATCAAAACAAAAATTGACATTACCCTTGAAGAATTTGGCAGGTGCTTTGTGGTTTACTGTTTTGCTAGGCCCCGTCGGTTTGCTGTATGCAACCGAGGTAGGCGGTATTGTGATGATCATCATAGGACTCGTGCTCGCGACGAGCAAAATGGGTTTGACCATTTTTCTCACGTGGATTGTCTCCTGTATTTGGGGAGTGATCGCGACCAATCGATACAATAAGAAAATTGTTAAAAGTGCTTCATGAGTAAAACCATCACCCGTCGCTCCTTCAGCGAGGCATTACCTCTCGATTTATCGCATTTACCGCCGCTCCTGCAACGCATTTACACCGCGCGCGGCGTGACGTCTCGCTCGCAATTGGAACACGGGCTTGATCGCTTGCTGCCTTATCATGATCTATTAGATATCGACAAAGCGGTAGCTTGTCTTTTTGAGGCGATCAGCTATCAAAAAAATATTTTGATTGTCGGTGATTTTGATGTGGATGGCGCAACGAGCACGGCCGTTGCGATTCGTGTGCTACGCTCTTTTGGCGCAAAACACGTGAATTTTCTAGTGCCCAATCGTTTTGCATTTGGATATGGACTGACTCCTGAGTTGGTTGTAGTTGCAATCGAACAATTTAATCCCGATTTAATTATTACGGTCGACAATGGCATATCCAGTCACGCGGGCATTGCCACTGCGCGCGATGCAGGAATAAAAGTGATTGTCACAGATCACCATTTGGCCGGCGACACATTGCCGTTGGCTGATGCCATTGTGAATCCCAATCAACCCAATGATCCATTCAGGAGTAAAAGCATCGCGGGTGTGGGCGTGATTTTTTATGTGTGTTTAGCGCTCCGTCGTTTTTTGGTGGATCGGAATTGGTTTGTGGAGCAATCCATTCCTGAGCCCAACATGTCGCATGTATTAGATTTAGTGGCATTAGGCACGGTCGCGGATGTGGTCGCGTTGGATCACAATAACCGTATCATGGTATCGATTGGCTTACGTCGCATTCGGGCCGGTCAGTGCGCGCCAGGTATTATTGCATTACTCGACATCGCGAATCGCAATCCTGTCTCTCTTGTGGCCGCGGATCTAGGGTTTGCTGTGGCACCTCGTTTAAATGCGGCAGGAAGACTCGATGATATGTCGCTCGGGATAGAGTGTTTGTTATCGGACGACATATCCGCGGCGCGCGTGATGTCGAAAACACTCGATCAATTAAATAGTGATCGTCGCGTAATTGAGGCAGACATGCAAGTCGATGCACTGCGTTTTTTGAAAAAGTTGCAGCTCGACGATAAAGCATTGCCCATGGGTATTTGTTTATTTAATGAAGAATGGCATCAAGGCGTCATTGGTATTTTAGCGTCTCGGATTAAAGAGCGCTTTAATCGGCCGGCTATTATTTTTGCGCCGTCGAGTGTCACAGAAATCAAGGGTTCAGCGCGCTCCATTTCAAGGGTTCATATTCGCGATGTATTAGCCGATATTGCAACACAATATCCGAACATGATGGGAAAATTTGGCGGGCATGCGATGGCAGCAGGACTCACCTTGCCGCGCGCGGCATTCCCTGATTTTCAAGCGGCATTTAATGAGGTGCTATCTCGCTTCCTCAGTGAGGAAGACTTAAATCCTGTTTTGTTCAGCGATGGTGAATTGCATCTTGCCGAATTAACATTAGAGACCGCCGAATTATTGCGAGCAAGCGGCCCTTGGGGTCAAGCCTTTCCAGAACCCGCATTTGATGGACACTTTAAAATAGCAGAACAGCGATTGCTCGCTGAAAAACATCTCAAGATGGTTTTGTTGAGCGATCACAACACATTGATTGAAGCGATTGCATTTAATGTTGATTTAAAGCAATGGCCCAATCATCGCTGCGAGACAGTCCATTTAGTGTATCGTCTTGATGTGAATCATTTCCGTGATCGCAAAAAGGTGCAATTGATTGTAGAGCACTTAGAAGCTATCTCATTTTCTTGATCTAGCAAGAGATTGCATTTGCCATCCTGAGCGAAGCGAAGGATCACTTGGTATTCCAAGGCTCTTTTCGCCAAAAAGTGTTGCCACCAAGTCTAGCTTTAAAAGACCAACCAGACCCCAATGAATACCGCTGATAATCACTAACGCCAATGCAACCCAATCAATAATTAATAATGATTTCATATGATACTCCCTATCGATAAAATAAAGGTTAATCATACCATACTCCGATGAAGGGGTGCTTTAAACAGCTTGCCCAGCCGCCCACCCGGAAGACCATGCCCATTGAAAATTATAGCCGCCCAACCAACCCGTGATGTCCAGCACTTCTCCTATGAAATACAATCCCGGAATCGAAAGTGCTTCCAAGGTTTTTGAAGAGATCGCATCGCAATCAACACCGCCAATGGTCACTTCAGCGGTGCGATAGCCTTCTGTTCCATTCGGTCTGATAATCCATGCATTGAAAAGGTTGGCGATAGCTTCACATTGATCATGCGAGAGTGTTGCCATATTCATGTGAGCCATGTCTGAACTTAAAAAAGTCTCCACTAAACGATTGGGGAGATATTCCATAAGAATAGATTTTAATTTTTTTTTTGGTTGTGATTGCCGAGCTGATTTCAAAAGATCAAAAACATGAATCTCTGGCAAGAGGTCAACCGTCACGGATTCTCCTGGATGCCAATAAGACGATATTTGTAAAATGGCAGGACCACTGAGTCCTCGATGCGTCAATAAGATATTTTCACGAAAGCTAATACGTTCATTGCTCACCAGACTGTCCACTGCCACGCCCGATAACACCGATAACTTTTCTTTTTCTTCGACATGCAGCGTAAACGGTACTAAACCGGCGCGCGTAGGCCACACGTTTATCCCAAACTGCTTGGCTACATGATATCCAAAGGGGCTCGCGCCCATTGTGGGAATAGATAATCCACCGCTGGCAATCACTAACGACTGACAATGAAAAATGCCTTCCGTACTGATTATTTTAAAATGATGATCGCCACATCGCTCAACCGATTCAATGGTCGTATTGAGGCGAATTTCAACGTGCGCATCAACGCATTCAGTCAATAGCATATTCAAAATATCCTGTGATTTGTTATCACAAAATAATTGTCCTAATGTTTTTTCATGGAAAGGAATGTGATGCCGCTTAACCAACTCAATAAAATTCCATTGGGTATAGCGACTGAGCGCCGATTTACAAAAATCGGGGTTATGAGAAATATAATCGTTGAGGTTGATATGATAATTCGTAAAATTACAGCGGCCGCCACCCGACATCAGAATTTTTTTACCGGGTTTATTCGCTTTCTCTAGCACTAAAACACGCCGACCTCGCTTGCCCGCCTCTATGGCACACATTAAAC
The DNA here is from genome assembly GCA_947478495.1 of Legionellales bacterium. Taxonomy (GTDB): domain Bacteria; phylum Pseudomonadota; class Gammaproteobacteria; order DSM-16500; family DSM-16500; genus CANJVW01. Next base: position 37,041 of record CANJVW010000005.1, read on the forward strand.
CAGCGGCACCCGCGCCTATAATGATAACGTCAACTTTCAAATCAACTCTACCTTGGTTGCAAAGTCCCCGCGATCGCCTTGTTCGAGCGCATAGCGAATACGCTGGCCTTCTTTCAGTTCTTTATAACCCGCGAGCTGTATCTCGGAAAAATGCACAAAGACTTCCACGCCACCATTATCCGACGCAATAAAGCCATAACCTTTTATTTTGTTAAATCGTTTTACGGTACCTGTTTGCAAGGATATCTCCTCCTCTTAAGAGGTCATAGAATAACATTTTTTAGGGTAAATATTAATATATATCCTACAGTGGCACAAAAGAGCCTCAGCAAACGCTTGATTTAGCCAGCTATTCAGTATTACTATCCCAACCCTAAAGGAGTCAGATTTTTCTGACTACGATTTCTTCCCCTCCAAAAAAGAAGGCGGTTAAAAGAGGTTGTTCATTATGAAGCACCATTTTTTTAAAAAAGTCGCCATTGCCTGTCTATGCGCATCATTCAGCTCGACACTGCTAGCAGCAGGTGAAGCCGGTCGAATGCATGTGCAAATTGCCAATGGAACAAGCGCCTCTTGTATTCTTGCTGATTCCAATTTTAAACATGGAAAAATGCTCGGTGCTCTGCCGCCCGGCTCCCTCATGGCGGGTGACTCAAGAGGATTTGATATGTGGGAAAATTGGTTGTTTGGCCCTAGAATTGCATTGCATTATCAATGCAATATGCCGGATACACCAAGGAGCATACGATTCGATGTCCGCCAACCGTGCGGATGGTTTTTTGGGCAGACACCGGAATTAACAGTCGAAGACACAAATGGTTTGAACGCCATTATAGGCACCTGGGCTTCCGCTTCTCGGTGGAGTGATACACCAGGAACCATCAGTGTCACAATCATTGAGGCGGTGACATAAAAGAAAGGGTAAGATGAAGTGAAAAATCGACCAAAAAATCCGAAAGATAAACGCTGGCAAAATCTTCAAGTATACCAAAACGAACTTCTCTCTGAAATTCAGGTTATTTGAATCTATCCATGGCTTCACGTTGCAAAGTAAATATTGGGCGGGCATATCCAAAAAAAATTCCCGATCTAACACGCATCGATTTGGCAAAAAGTCTGTTACTGGAAAATTATTATGTGGATCTTGTGAAACGAAAAAAGAGCTTTATAAATTAAAAGTACTAAGTATTAAATACGATTATCAAGAATTTTATTCAAGAACGGATAAGCTTGAATACAGCGATCCACAATATTGCGCTAATGGCAATCCATGAAAAATGTGTTTTATAAAAAATAAAAAATTGCATTGCAATTTGATGATGAAATAATACCGTAACCATATTTGACAATAACTCGGTTCCTGTTGTATCCTTCTCGGCTCTATGTGCGAGAAAAAATATGTTGTCCAGCAGCACTCAAACCACAAAACTCAGTGAAGCAATAGAAGAAGGGCTGTATCCTGCCGTTTCTTGGCACATGGATCCTGTTATTAAACCTAAGCCGGGCACAGTCGAAGACTATGCCTTAATGCCCGCCAGTCCGGAAGATATAAAAAAAGTGGTTGCTTCTTACCAAGGCTCTCCCGTGCCGGGCTATCACATTAAAAGCGTTCAGGTCATTTACAACCCCACATTGAATCATGCGTTTTACTTGGAAATGAAATCCCTCAATAAGCGCCACGCTAATCCGGCATTTCATCCTGCATGGAGAGCAGAAGCGGGTAAATCCGGAGAATGGCGAGAAAAATCTCACAGCATTTTAGAGGTCATGGCAGCGCCCCATCAAGATCCCAGCTGTCCTCGTGTCACGTTAGTACCCATGTGGCATGGCACCAAACAAGAATTATTGCCCAGCATTTTAAGCACCGGATTTTCTAATTTAGCCACAACCGATTCAGGTTTTTTTGGTAAAGGAATTTATGCAGCCGGGGAAGCCAAATACTCATGGACTGTCTATGGGAAGTCAAAGAAGAATCCAAATCCGGCGCTCTTAATGAACTGGGTTGCGAGTTACTCTGCCTATCCTGTGATTGATGGTGATATGGGCAAACTTGAAACAAAAGGTAATTTTGCTAATTACGATGCCCATTTTATCCCTGTGCGCCCCGATGATCCCAATAAACCAAATACCAAAATTTTTTACCCTTGCGCACCTGGACAGCCTTACACTTACACTGAAATGGTTGTATTTAATCCACGCCAGTGTTTAGCGCGCTATGTCGTCGAGCTGCAAGAGGATTTGCTGCCTAACCCTTCCAGTATTTTTTCTGCTGCAGCGACTGTAGAGACCATGTCAGTACCTGAAGCAATGATTGCAGAGCTTTCCCTATCCGCAGCTATTCCATTTCCGTCCCCCTCATCTTCTCTCATTGTGGATCACCCTGCCTTCATCGAATCAGGCATGAGTAGCGATATGATTATCACTGAGAGCTTCAACAGCAAAAAAGCTTCTTGCGCAGCTGTTGATTCTCTTGCTGTAGTTGCAGCGCTTTCTATCCCTGTCGTTTTTTCTTCAAAAACAGATGGAGAGCAAGCACTGCGATCAGCTGTCGAGAAAAATGATTATCTGATGGTCAATGCGTTATTGGGGGCCGGCATTCATCCCGATGCGGACTCCGTGCAGAACACTCCTTTATTTAAGAGCATTAAACATTCAAAGGACGATCAGATTTTCTATCAATTAATACAAGCGGGAGCCAATATCTTTGCAAAAACGAATCAGGGGCACACTGTCATCGAATGCATAGGCATAGCTTGTGCCTGGCCGACTGCAATGAAGCAAAAAGCATTTGATTTTTTACGCAAAAAAAATCTTACCTTGCCCAAGCCATTACAAGCAGCTTGTGTAGGAGATGAAACGATGCTGAGTGCTGAAATAGTCTCTGATGTATCACAAACAAGAGATAGCGCTCAAAACACGCCTGTTCATTATGCTGTAGCGAATGGTCAGATGCGATTTTGTCGAATCCTCTGTGCTCAGCATCCTCGATTACTGACCCAACAAAATAGTCTTGGTAATACGGCACTACTATTAGCCGCTTATGATGGTCATGTATCCTCGATGCAATGGTTGCTGGAACAGGGGTCCTCTCTTCTTGAAAAAAACAATGAAGGAATGAGCCCCATACTATGCGCTGCTTGGAATGGTCATCTACCGGCAATAGAATGGTTGATAGCCCGCGGAGCAACCATCAGTGAAAAAGATAAGTTTGGCAAAACACCCTTGCTCTGTGCCGCCTGGAATGGTCATATAGCCGCGATAGAACTTTTATTGACTTTCGGAGCAACACTAGCTGAGCAAGATCAGCTTGGTACAACCGCCCTAATGCGGGCTGTGAGACACCATCATTTTGTATTGATGGAGTGGCTATTAAGACGTGGCGCAAGTGTCTCCCAAAAAAGCTATGATGGCATGACTGCGATGCTATGGACCGCTAAAATAGGTAATATCGAGGCAGCAGAGTCGTTATTAGCCCATGGATCATCGCTGACTGAGAAAGACAATAATGGTAAATCTGTTATAGATCTTGCATCAGGCGAGGCCATAAAATCATTCTTGCAACATTACAGATCGAGCGATCCGACGCAACCTGGTATTATTATAAAAAATGCACCTCATGCTTTATTTTTCCAACCAGCCGTGGATGTAGCAGCATGCAGCACTACCCGCAGCGTAGAAGAGCATCATAACGTACATGCTGGCGCGCCATCCCTACATAATCACCTGGGTTAAAGCCTGATAGGTAGTATGGAAAAATAATTCATATTCGATTAGTTAATACTGGGCCGCTATCAAGGGGGGGCTGCTAGTTTAGCCTGATCCAACTTGACCTTCTGTCTTGCTAACACTTGCTGCAGCTCGGATGGCTCGGATACAGCAATGCTTTTGACTGCGCCAAAAGTTGGCGTCGCTTTCAATTTAACCGCAAATAACCCGTTTCCGATGACCGATATCGATGACAACTGTTTTTTTGTTAATAAATTTTCTTGGCTAGGAATATTTAAAGATCCTAGGGAATCTTGGACCGCTCGATCAGATTGAATTGCGAACCCTGATAGCAATGGCAGCACAACAGATGAGCCTGAGCTTGATGATAATAATATTGTTTCTGAATCAGACCGATTACCGACCAACAATGTAGAAGCAACGCGCTCTAATTCAAGCAATTCTGCGCGAAGCAAAACAGCCCTCGGTGATCTGTCTTTGCCCCGTTCGCATAAAGCAGAAAGCTCTTTTTTTTTCTTTTTTATTTCGCATGGAATGCTCTCTTCTGTTAAACCATTTGTTCTGAGGTATGTTCTTGCTGCAGACTCAGTCGATAACAACGATTTCTCCACAGAAACAGTGTTCTGAGACTGCTGACGTAACACGTTCTCTATAACACGCAGGTGATCAAGGGATGCTTGTCGTAATAACAAAGCGGGTTTTGATTGGGTGTCGCCGCAAGCTTCTAGCGCTGCAATTTGAAGCTCTTTCTGTTTAATGGCCTCTGGCACTTCTTGCCATTCAAGGCCGCGCTCCTCCAAAAGCGCATTAACATCTCGGATTGTAGCAATATCACATAAAGCTTCAACTTTTTTAAAATGATCGAATGGATCGACTATATAAGGCATAACACCTGAAAATACATGTCCATATAACGCTTCGCATGCGAAGGAGTATCGCGAATGATAGCGTCTTAAGCGATAAAATTTATCTAATGCTATTTGAGGTTGTGCGTATTCATAGTATTCCATACTTTTTTCTCTGTATTGTTCAACCACCTGAGTCACCTTAGCATCCATATGGGCTAGCAACGAACCATGGCCATTCTGAGAGATTGCGATCGCATGATGATTTAATAAATGAGTCATTTTATTTAAAAAAAATAATTTAGATTCTGCCAGCTCAAAATTTTCGGCATCAGCACTCTCATATATTTCGCTTAAAAAGTAATGAATCTCCATCCGAACGTCAGAATGCATCTTGTCAAGCTGGGCTTTTAGTTCTGTTTTTTTTGAAATCAGCAATACATCAGCCAAAAATAATGTGAGATCGTCTCTTCTTTCTAAGAAAGATGATAACAACACCAGATTTTCTTGCTTCATGCATCGCAAAGCATTCTGCAGCGCGCTCAATGTGTCACGACATAAAGCATGGGCGTGAGTTACAATAGATGCACCGCAGCGCTCAAAAAATTTTTGTGCTAACTGATCATGACATGCTTTCCATCCAGCCATTTTTTTTCTCATCAGAGGATAGCAGTGTCTAGATAATTGAAATTCAACATATTGATACTCTGCCTGCATCAATCTTATCCATTTATTATAGGATAAAGAAAATGCAACGGCATAATGATCTGTATTTTTTTCTATGAGATGTCTATCCAGTGGGATGAGGGCTTGGAATTTATCTATCCATTGTCGTGCGCCATAAAAATCTTCACACGATAATCGAATCTCAATAGCATATAAAAAGTGTACGCTAAGAGGTGATGCTATGCGTTCTTGCCAAATAGACAATAGGGATAAATCTTCAGCAAAAACACTGGGATCTTCTAAGCCATGCAAAAGAACAGAAACCGTTTTTTTAAAAACCTCTAAAGAAACATCATTCGCATCGCAATCGGCTTCTTGCGCAATACTAAATAGAAAATACCATGCTTGTTTCATATCATGCAAGACACGCGCTTTATGATCAAGGCGATCAATCACACCAACCTCACAAAAAGTATAACGTCAGAGAAAGAGCAAAAAAAGCGAAGATGAAAAAAACACCCGCTCATTTGCTGGGAGTTTATCATATAAAACTTCCAGATGAGCGGGCGCTACACTACAGTAAAATCACTTACCAATCAAGGCGCGCAGGAGGCGGCTAAGGCAGGATCTTCCTTCTTTTTAACAGCAGCAGCGTCCTTAGCAAATATTCCGATACCTGAGGCGCTTGCCAATACACCGCCGCGATGCACTGGCCCCCCAAATTTCTTGCGATAATTTTCAACCAATCGCTGTGCATCTTGTGCACTCTTTGCCATTGTTTGCAATATTTGCTCGGTGACAGCGTGCACCAATAAATCTGCACCCGTTGGAGAATTCACGTCAAGAAACTTTGCGTCTCCCTTGGTTCTGTCTGCGATCTGCTCGAAATTGGATTTCGCATAAGGGGCCACGTAAAAAGCACGGACAGGAATACCCTTATCAGCCAATCGCTTAGTCTCTGCCTCCCAATCAGTCGGATGCCTGAAAGGGGTGTCTTTCCAGTAATCCTCACCTGATTTTGCTAATAACCCACCTAAATTAGCTACGCCACGTTGCTGTTTATAGCCTGCTCTCTTGAACAAGACTTCGTCTTTCTCGGGCCGAACACTACGATTATTAGCAGGTGCATCACCAATTAAAATAACTTGGTTAATCGTGCGATTATGCGACTGCTCGCATGCATGCCATAAACCAATTTCAACCGCTTCATTACCCTGGCCACCGTCCGGACGAATACCATCCATAAATTTTCTTAGCTGTTCAGGATTCGATTCAAAACCAGAGGACTGCAATATATTTTCCTGTCCAGAACTATAGTTTCGATACACAGCAAACTGAACAGAAAATCCGTTCGGATCCATGCCACTGTCGGCTAAAACAACACGTGCACGCTCAAACATAACGCGGACAGTACTTTTTGCCTTATCCAACAAAGCGCTCATAGAACCAGTTGCATCCATCAAAATAACCGTGCTCGATGTCATGCTAAGCGCTGCTCCTTCATTACGCTTCAAGAGGAACTCGCGGACTGATTTATCATCTCCCCTGACTAGCGCTTCAATAAAGGACATGCTCCAAGCATGCTCTTTGGCAGCATCAACCACGCGCCCAACCGCCACTTTATATTTTGCTGCAAAAAAAGCATTTCTAATAGGATCAAGTACAGCATATGCCTCACCAGTCAATTTAATCTTTGATAAATCGGCTGCAACAACACCAACCCGCTCCAGCTCATTTTCAAGCAAAACCATACTATACGAACCTTGTGCTCCTTGTCTGGCTGTACGACCCTTCATTTGGACTTCTTCAGATAATTCTTCAGATAAAAACGTTTGAATAACATGCAAACCGCCATTTGAAGCTACCTGTTTATCACGACATGCAAAATCTGTGCCGCGACCATAGGTACGAGTTAACAACGTAACCTGACCCGCACGCGCCGCTAATAAAACAGCTTGCTGTCTTTCTTCAGGATTCAGCTCTTCTGTCATAATGCGAGCCGCGTCTCTTCTAGCAGAAAAAACAGGAGAATTATAAAACGCCTTGAGCTTATCTTGTGTCTCAAAGAAAACAAGAGCTGCACGCTGCGTACCAGCCGTTTTGCCTTGTAGGCGATCGTTAATTTCCTGCAAAATACGGGCGTGATAGTCATCCTGATTTTCAATAAAGATACCTTTTCCTGACCCAGGGGTAAAACTAAGATTGTTCGCCCCATAAACAGAAGGCGAATAAGTCTCACGTTTGATTTGATAGTTTTGTTCCATAATACTTCTTTGTACGGAATTAAGTGTACGCAAAGTACCTGTAACACCCATGATATGTTTGAACTGCTCAACAACATGGGCATATGAAAATGAACCACAATGGATATCAATAACAGTATTCTCTTCTAGCTTGGCTTGGGTTACCTTTCCCTGCTCATGTTCATGAAAATAAGCGTACACTGTATTGAACCCATACGACACATTAAAAGAAAGACCATCTTGTTGTGGATAGCCGATCCGTCCATCCTGCAATACATAGCGTTGTGATTGGAATGCTTTCACACCCGCCAACATATCTTTCACTGCTTCATCCAGCAAAGAAGACCAATGGCCAAAATGGGCTTTACACGCGGCGTATTGTAGAGATCTTTGTATAGTCTTCATATTTAACTGATCATCTTGACTCTTCCATCTCTCACGCTCTGTCCAAATGTATACGATCAACGCAGAAATAGTAGGATGCTTTAAAGGCGCGCCAGGCGTATAAACATTACCGTAAAATTCGGTATCAAAGAAAGTGTCCACCTCATCAATCAATAAAATCTTCTCACGATGCGCCGATAGCCTAATGACAGGACGCTGGCCATTGCTCATTAATGCCTGCACCGACTCACAAACGTCGACCCGCTCATTAATGATGCGCGTTGCCAAACCTGGGAAGGTATCATAATGAATATGATCGCTAACACGTAGGAGATCAAATAGAGACTTAAAGGCAGAATAATCTCGTTGACTGAGATACTCACTGTAACACGCACAGCTAACATCAAAGCCAAGCAATGCTAAAATAGCGGAGGAGACAGCAAGTGTCACAGATTTTCCTTCGCCAGTGCCAATTTGAATAAAATGGTGAGGCATCTGACCAGGAGTGCCTGTATCGAGACCTAACATACGAAATATCGATATAATCTGAGCAGGGTGTGGACGCATCAAAAAATTATCTCTGTCTTTAGCATGAACAGCATCGTGATAATATTGAGAATTCTGTAATGTCCACAGCGCAAAAACATCCGCGACCAAACTGGGAACCGTTAAGGACATGCGAGGGGTCCATTGCGTCACCTTCGCATCTTTACCACCTTTTGCTTCGTCTGCCTTAATAAAAATAGTTGAAAGCAATGGGTCCAATCCGCTCGGTTCAGCTGATCTAGCAAGATAACGTCTAAATGATTTTGTGTATTCTTCCATGCAACGGTCATAAAACTGTCTGAGCTCAAACTTCGACCGAACGTCAGTATCAGTCCCCTCAAGGTTATCCAGGACGTACTCGATACCCTGGCGACCCATCGCACGATTTTGCTCTTCAATGAGATTGCCACGAAAACACGTACACTCTTGCATAATAGCATGACCTGTTGCACCACCTTCTTCTGACAAGGTTAAGCCCAATGTTGTTAAAGCAGCGGATCCTTTCTTTTCTTGATAACGCTTTAAGAGCTCTTCCACTTTTTTTTGTGCAGGTTTTGCCATCGACACCAAGTGAATGCCCAATTCCTTAACAAGGACTAAGATAGATGTTATTTTAGAGTTATTGCTTTCATCTTCTACATCAAGCAGAGCACTAAATGCGTTACCGTGGTCGCGAATCATCTCTTGCATGTGTTTCAGCATTGCTTTGTGATGGCCAGCAGCTTTAACCTGAAAATCAACCCATTTCTCAGAAAGAGTAAGCAACGCATTGTAAGCACGATCAACGGTGCGATAGTCTTCATCGCTGAGCGGCTTTCTGCGCAATGCAGTCATAGCGGATTGAAAGCCAGCCTCAATATTGTGATCCACTCTCTTTTGAATATCCTCATATTTTTTTGCAATACCTTCTTTAAAGTATCTTTTTAGGTGCACATCAAAATCATCAGCTGAAGAAGAAAAAGATTTTAGAAAAGCGAAATGCGATGCCATATCTTCATAGCAAGATTCTCTCACCTGCTGATTTTGATCTGTGTCGAGAGCAAGAACGGGCTGTTGCAACAAGAGAATCAAGCGCTCCACCCTTTCTTTGATCTCTGTTACTCTTGTTTCATAACCAGGAATAGCAGTCAATCTTCCAAGCGCAGCACGCAATGATGGAAATTCTGAGGCATCGTCTGTTAATAATGATCTAACATGCCCCAAATTTGCGCGCATCTTAGATAAAATACCGTCGCGGCACCTAGCCACTTCGAAGCCGTGCAAAATACCTTTGACAATTCCTTGTTTCAAATTGTTTTGATAAGCTGACTGCTCTTCAGAGGATATCTGAACAAAACTATCATACAGCTTCTCAATGTGAGCTACAAACTCTGGCATAAGCTGACGATAAACATTGCGGCCATTCGCATCCGCTAAGAAAGCAGCACTGAGATCATTAAAATTGGATTCCGCTGTTTTATATAAGGCGGCTTGCTCTGCGCTGGCGTTATTAGCAGACTCTAAGCCATTAGCAATGCTTGATACATATGTGGTGAATTTCTTCGTAATAATATCTTGAACATAGCCATATTGCACGCCAACAGTAGAAATAGTTTTATTCAGACGGCGATAATAATTAAGCAATAACTCAACTCGCTTATATAATTGAGCCGATAAAGGCACCTCATCACATGATGTGACAATCATAACAGCAATCTGTTTAACGCGCTCTCCAACAGCATTTTCTAATTGGCGAAGCGCAATCGTATTAGCAGAGTAATCTTGATGCAATTTTTCAATTTGCTCAACACTATCTGCTTTAATTGCAGCCTCAATGTCATCTGCAACGCCTTTTTTCGCCGATTCCACTTCGGCCTGCACTTGAGCAAGTTTTTTACCGAGAAGTTTGCTTAGGGTGTCTGGTAAAAAGTCAAGAGACGTCCCAACGGAAACCAATTGATTCGTTGCCTGCACTGGCAATGACTGCTGAATCTTTTGCAATCTCTCATTAAAATTCTTAATAATGCCTTGCTGAATATTTTCAGCGGCACGCGCATATCGGGCATGAATTTGACTCATTTTGTTCAAAATATCTAAAATGCGCTTTGGTTGCTTCAAGAAGTAATCTTCGATGCTGCATCCACTGTAACGAGAAACCAAGGTTTTCTGAACATAATTATCTAACATAACAAGCAAGTCTGTTGCTTTTTTCTTAATGGTTATTTTGCTGGTAGAGTTAGCTCTTACCAAGGAAGGCGGGGCAGAGTCAGATGCAGCAAAATCAGACGCAGCAGAAGATTCCGATAAAACTAATTCCTCTAGTGGCCAGACTCTTTCTCCAAGGTCTATCAGAGCTGAGGCATGGGTCGATGTCGTATCTAACACACGAATTGTTTCATTCAATCCTTTTAAACGACTTTCTACTACGCTAAAAGCATCCATTGTAATAAAAGGAACAGTCTCTTTTATATAACCATCCAATACGGTCAATAATTCTACATTAATATTATCCAATTGTTTGAATGCTTCCTTGGACTGACCCATTGGCTCTTTTTCTTTTTCCTGTGCTGGGTCGAGCACTTTACCATCAGATAAACCTCCTTCTAAAAATTGAAAGACATTGGCTGCCGCTTCCGCCATTTTTTCTCTATCATCTGCGAACTGTTTAACACACTTCACTAGTGATGAAATATTGCTATCATCCACCATCAACATCGTCGCCTGAGAGCGAACTTTTTTAAGTCGAAGAAAAATTTCTTGCGCTAACAAAGTTTGTGCATTTTCAAAAGCACGTTTCGCTGCAACCCCAGGAAAAAGACTCTGCATCTCGCGCATCTTAATACCAATAACACGATAATTTTGTTGTTCGAAAATCGGTAATAAAGCGCTGACATCGGCCATTGCTCTTTGAACAAAGAGAGTATTATATTCTTGAAAAAGAGACCCGTAGCCATTCTTTTCATCACCCATCAACTGATCTAAAAGTGAGAAGGCTTTTGCAATAGGAAGGTATCGCGGCAAGTGGACTGTGTTCTCAAGTAAAATAGCTTGGCTCATTGCATCACTTACTTTCAATAACTGTTTCCTCAAGCGATCCAACCATTTTTTCGATGTATCCTCTAAATGAGCTATCGTAAGAGCAGCTGGGAAAACGGTTTCAAGGGCTTTAATTTGTGTTAAACCATCATATAAAGTAGAAGCAACGACTTGAGGATTGATTTGTGGGGCAGGGGCGGCTTCGTCCAGCATGCTCTCAACTCGAATAAAATCAGTGTCAAGCTCCCGACAAAGATTGTCAAAATAGGATTGAGTCGCACTTTTTAATTGATCTTCCAATCGGACAATCGCCGTTCGTTGCTCTTCAAACACACGACTGGCTGTTAACGCTAACAAAGCATAATGCATAGAGGAAGAATTAAAAAACCGTGTTGATAGTTGTAGAGATTTAACCATACTTGATGAAGTAGCGGCTGCCATCCCAGAAGAAATATCGACTTCTTGTCTCATACCGCAGCTTGACTTAACAGAATCTAATAAAATCTCCATCTGATCTTGAGCATGTTTTTGAGCCTCCTCACAAAAGGCCGCTATACCTGGCACACTTGCCTCTAAAGAGGCAAGTGAACGTAACCGCTTTAAGAAACCATGCATTTGAGCAAAATTGCCTGTCTCCCTGATCTCAAATGTTATTCGCTTTATATTTTTGAGAAGCGTTTCAGCGTAAAACTGTATTTCCAAACGACAAGTCCGCACAATATCAGCCGACAATCCTTCTTGGAGAGATTCAATCCACTCAGCACGAATCAAGCGAACAAGATAAGTATTTAATTCAACGAGCTTTCTCTGATCGCACGCCTCAGGATTGCTCAAGTCTTTTAATATGGCCTCCACTTCTTGCCGCAAACTTTTGACATGCAAAATCAGATCCGATCGCATACGCTCATAAGTCTCCGCCGTTCTCGAGCGCAAGTCAGACGAAATCTCTCTTAAGTGATCAATATCCTCCATCAGCTGTTTACAATTTAGCAGGGTGTCAGAGATCGCAGCGTCAACATCTTGTTTTTGCTCATCTGGTGAGGCCTGGCTAAAAAATGGTCCAAATGACTTTTGGGGTGTCTCTGATGAGGGCACCATAGCCATGCTGATCTTTTTCGGGAACTGGTCAAAATAAGCAATCATTTTTGACATCAACCCCTCAGGACCATCGTAGCATTGTTGTCTGAAGTCCGAAGGAATATGCTTATTTAAAGATACCGTTTCTTGAGCCGTGTCTAAAACAGCAAGACATTGACGCAGGGTTTCTCGATCTCCTTTAAACAGCCTGTCTTTTGAAAGTAGAGCAACCCCCTTTTTAACCCACGTATCTAAAGTAGTATTCGCTGCTGCAATCGCTCCTTGATAGATAGCATCAACAGCGCCATGATCCAAATGACTAGCCAGAGATACCTGGTATTGTAAAAGTTGATCCATCGCTGCTGCATATTTTGAAAAATCAGGCACAGATAATAATGATAATGCCTCTGCTTCTGCTCCTATTTCACGACACTCATCCAGCAACATCTTGCATGCGCTAACATAACGTTCGTTTAAAAACCCAAAAGACCCTGCCAATAATTTCAACTTGTCAAGGTGATGCTTCGTTTTATCAATATCACTTTTATCATTCTTGACCCCTTGAATCAGTCTGTCTACCGATGAAACTAATAGTTGGCTTAACAGAGCGCTGTCCGTTGCGTGCTTATCTGGCCCATGAAGTAAATGTGATTTCAAAACTTCTGCTTCATTTAGGCGTTTTAATGTGACGTTATATTGATCAATATCACCAGACAATAACTGATTGCCCGCTGACAAGGCGCGGCCCAACGCAGCTTGCTGCCCGCTGTAGAGATCTTGTAGCTTGCGCGCAACATCTCGAACACAATCAACGTATACTTGCTTAATAGCCTGCTGATGGAGCTTCTGATCTAATCGCAACATCTGATCCAATCGATACTGAATCATCTTGAAGTCACATCGTTTGATAGCTGCCAATATATCTTCTCTATTTCGACGTAGTTGGCTATCAATAACGCCCATTGAGCTCGGTGTAATCGATGAACGGAATACGGAACCAGGGAAAGGAATGGAGTGAGACGTCAAAGATGTCAATAAAATATCGCGATCATCGGGGCTTGCAGTTAAGGGATACAAATAAGTGATAGCAGAGTCTCTGCTTTTCATCTTCCTGATCAAATCTTTTAAAATAGAATGAAAAGCAACATCTGCTTTTTCGTCTTCTTTTAAACTAGTGTTCACTTCCTCTAAAGAGGCACGTAAATTGAGCGCCGCCTTAGGATCGTATTTATTAAAAATATAGGAAAAAGTCTGCGTCCAATCTTTGACACCGGGCATCATATTGGCTAGCTGATGAGCCAATCCCTTCACTCCTTGCATACGACCACCTTGATCATCTGCGCTTTGCAAAATCAATGGTTTTACACTTTTACACTTACTAACGGCCGCTACAATGCCAATCCCATTCGCAACATCGACTTCGGCAGAGCGACTATCCCCAAACCCCGGTGTATCGCATAACACAACAGACTCACCATCATGATCAATATCAATCGGTGTAATATAAAGCGTCTCAGAAATTGATCGACCCCCTACTTTGACCTCTTTTAATTGAGGATTCACTATTTTGACAGCTTCGACATGAATTTTATCGGTGCCAGGCACTTTGCGCTCCTCTAATGTCGAACCACCGAGAAAATGAATAGTTGTCGATTTCCCAGCCCCTGTATTCCCAAGAATGAGCACCACATCTTTACCGGCGATTCTATTGGATGCTTCTTCAGCCTTACCAATTAAACGCAAGGTCTCTTCAATATTAAAAGGACGTATCTCAGTCAGAAGGGATTCTAGATTTTTTCTTGCTTGCAGGGGGCTGACGTTGAAATGAGCCTGGGCGCTTTTTAGCTGCGCCTCAAATGCAGGTGTTGATAATTCTTCTGTCATTAATGTTTCACGTAAGTCGGCAAAACGAACATCCAAAATTTCCCTTGAAAAGGCAACATACTCTTTGAGACCACGCATTTCGATATCGCGAATCAATTCTAGTAAAAATCGCTCTGAAGAATGTGGAATCTTATCAATATAAGCATATTTTTCTTTAAGGGCTGCATCCAATTCTTGAGACAGTTCCGCTGTTTCACTTTTTTCTTCTATAGCAAGCGCGCTCAAAAATTTTATATGTGGTTCAGAAACATGAGCGGATGGAGAGACGATAAAATCTTCTCGCTCATCACGCGACGTTCGAGATGACTCGGAAGAAACGATACTTTTTTCAACAGAAAGAGGAGCTATAAAATCACTCGGCGCAAGAAGAGGCGGGCCAACCTGCGAAGACATCGAGAGTGGCGCATCGGAAGCCGCAGCAGAGGCTTCTTTTGGTGCAGCTTGGGCAAACTCGAGTTCTTTGATGCGATCAGACAGTGTCTTGATTTCTAAATATCTCACTTTCTTTTCATTATCAGCTTTAGAAAGCTTTAGCCTTTTGGCTAATATATCAAGCTCTGATAACAGGGTTTCTATATCAACGCCCTCTTCATCAAGTTTTTCTTGAAAATTGATTCTTAAAACATCTAGCTGCGCTAAATCAAGCTTTAATTGATAGGCTTCTTTTTCTTTTTGAATGGATTTGTCTAATTCACGCTTCTTGAGTTCCAGCTCAGCAACACGATCAACGAATGCTTTGATTTCTGAATATCTCACCTTTTTTTCATTGTCAGATTTAGAAAGCTTTGGCCTTTTGGTTAATGCATCAAGCTCTGACAGAAGGGTTGCTATATCCACATCCTCTTCATCGAGCTTTTCTTGAAGGTTTTTCTTCAAGCTATCCAGGTCGGCTAAATCGCGTTGGAGCTCGTATATATCCCTCTCTTTTCTGATCGATTCTTCGAGTTCGGCCTTCTCTCTCTTGCGCTCTGAGAGGCTATCTGCCAATTTTTTGATGTCTAGGTATCTTGCCTTTTTTTCATTATCCGACTTAGTAAGCCTTGCCTTTACGTTTAATGTCTCTAGTTCTGAAAGAAGATCCTCGATCGTAACGTCTTCTTCTGTGAGCGCAGACCCTAATGCTGCCTCTACTGTGACAATCTGTTGTTCACAGTTCTGCAACAAAATTTCTTTAGAGATACCAGAGTATAGTCCATTTGCGCCTGACACTTCAGACGATGCTTCTGCTCTTGTTGCGAAACGTGCTTCCATTGTCATCTCCTTCAAAAAATTAAATGAATAAGTGAATTCAGTAGTGAATCAAACCGGGCACACAATATTACAAAAACTTTAGGTTGTCGCTATGCTATTTTTTATTATCTATGATCAATTATGGTCATAGATAAAAAATATCATTTTAAACAATATGATAGAAGTATTTTGACTGACTAATAGTATAAAAAATAAAAAATATTTAGCTTATTACTTACATCAATGTAAGCATTTGCTTAGTAATATCGCCCTATAAAAACTGTGCGCTTCCGTGGGTAAGGTGGAAACTGTATCCAAGCTATAACAGATGAGTGGGTTCTGTCGCAACTGCAGCGAATTTGGACTATGATGGGCGAAAGGCGGTGGTGCGAGCTTAAAAATGGTATAAGGGGCGCAAGGAATTCATTTTTATTACAAAAGGATTCCTTTAATAAATCACCTCCACCGCCCCCGCATCCAGCATCTCTCGCAATGTATTTAACAATGCATCCGATGGCTTAATTTTCCAGGTATCACCGACGGTGAGGCTGGCTTTTGCATCCGGTCTTACATAGTTGAGCGACAATCGACATTGACCGCCACGATATTGCGATAAAATTTCCATTAAGGCTATCATATCGGTTTGAGGGGAAAGAGAGAGCTGCACATGTTTCGCAAAGCGCTCGCGCGCTGTCTCGATGGCGTATATTTCACGAGAGAGAACGCGATATCCACCGCTAAATTCATCGAGGCTGATTTCGCCCTCGACAATAATGAGCTGATCTTTAATGAGCAAAGAACGATATTGATTATATTGCTCAGAGAAGCAGAGAACATCTAACGTTGTGGTATTGTCATCGAGTGTCACCACCGCCATTTTATCGCCTTTTTTCGTATTCAGCGTGCGGATCTGCGTGACGATGCCAGCGAGCGTGACCGTTTTTTTGTGTGATGGACGGAGGGTGTTGAGACGCCCCTTGGTGAATCGGACGAGTTCCGGTAAGTAACGGTGAATGGGGTGGCCCGTTAAATATAGTCCCAGTGTTGCCTTTTCACCGAGCAAGCGTGTTTGTTCGTTCCAGGTGGGCGCTGAGACATAATCTAATGCAAGATGATCTGACTCCCCAAATAAATCACCTTGACCGCTACGCTGATCACGCGATTTTTTTTCGGCGTTTTTGAGGGCGAGCGGGAATGTCGCCTCAATGCTGGCGCGATGCGGCCCAATGGTATCAAACGCACCTGCTTTAGTGAGTGCATCGAGTACGCGCCGATTCATTTTTTTGGGATCAATGCGCTCATAGAAATCAAATATATGGTTAAATTCACCTTGTTCTCGCGCGTCCATCATTGCTTCAATCGCGGATTGTCCCGCACCCTTGATGGCACCTAAACCATAGGCGATATTTTTTTCGTCTAGCGCTTTAAAGGTATAGTCGCTTTGATTAATGTTGGGCGGTTGAATGCATAATCCTAATGCGCGACATTCTTCAATGAAGTACACGACTTTATCGGTGTTGTCCATATCGGCGGACAAAACAGCCGCCATGAAACGAGCGGTGTAATGCGTTTTGAGCCAGGCGGTTTGATAGGCAATGAGTGCATAGGATGCGGCGTGTGGTTTATTAAATCCGTATCCCGCAAATTTTTCCATTAAATCGAAAATATAGGTGGCGTTATCGAGAGCGACACCGCGCTCGACGGCACCTTTGCAAAATACTTCGCGTTGCTCTGCCATTTCTTCCGGTTTTTTCTTACCCATCGCGCGTCGCAATAAATCAGCAGAACCTAATGAATAGCCTGCTAAGACCTGCGCAATTTGCATGACTTGTTCTTGATATAAAATAATGCCGTAGGTTGGACGAAGAATGGATTCAAGTGCAGGATGCAGAAAGCTCACCTGGGATCGACCGTGTTTACGATGAATAAAGTCATCGACCATCCCCGATTGTAAAGGGCCTGGGCGAAATAATGCAACGAGCGCGGAAATATCTTCAAAGCAATCGGGTTGCAATCGTTTCACTAAATCTTTCATCCCCCGTGATTCGAGCTGAAAAACGGCGGTCGTGAGACAGGCTTTTAGTAAAGCGAATGTCGGTGCGTCATCGAGCGGGATACGATGAATATCGAGAGGCGGCTCCCCTTTTTCTTTTCGCGAACGATTGATGTCTTGTATGGCCCAATCAATAATGGTAAGTGTTCGAAGGCCTAAAAAGTCAAACTTCACTAAGCCGACTGTTTCAATGTCGTATTTGTCGAATTGCGTGACAGTGTGCGTTGATTCTCCCTCTTCACAATAGAGTGGCGTAAAATCGGTAAGATGAGAGGGCGCAATGACAACGCCACCCGCGTGTTTGCTGGCGTTACGTGTAATGCCTTCTAATTTTTTGGCTAAATCAATGAGCGTGCGAACTTCTTCTTCGTTGTTGTAGCGCTCAAATAATAATGGCTCATCTTGAAGTGCTTTATCGAGAGTGATGCCGAGCTCAAAGGGAATAAGTTTTGCGATTTTATCGACATGACCATAGCTCATGCCGAGAACGCGACCGACATCGCGGATGACGGCCTTCGCTGTCATCGTGCCATATGTGATAATTTGCGCGACAGCATGACGACCATATTTTTCCATCACATATTCGATGACGCGATCGCGCCCTTCCATGCAAAAATCGATATCAAAGTCAGGGAGTGATACGCGTTCCGGATTCAAGAAGCGCTCAAACAATAATTCATGAACGAGCGGATCAAGATCAGTGATGCCGAGCGCATAGGCGACGAGTGATCCGGGGCCGGATCCGCGCCCAGGACCGACGGGCACGCCATTCTCTCTTGACCATCGTGTAAAGTCGGCGACAATTAAAAAGTAACCTGCAAATCCCATTTCATTGATGACATCCAGCTCTCGCTTGAGGCGTGCATCATACTCTTCGCGGGGATGTGTAAACCCATTTTGGAGCCGCCCCTCCAACCCTTTTTCGGCCGCGCGACAAAAATAGTCTTCCAGTGTGATGTTCGGTGGAATAGGGAAGCGAGGCAAAATGTTGGTGTTGAGTGTTAACGTCACCGTACACCGTTTAGCGAGTTCAACGGTGTTGCTCAGCGCATCTGGAATATCTGAAAACAAAGCAGTCATTTCTTCAGCGGATCGAAAATATTGTTGCTCGGTATAATTTTTTGAGCGACGCGGATCGGCGAGCGTTGTGCCATTGTGAATACAAACGCGTGCTTCGTGTGCTTCGAATTCATCTTGCTCCAAGAAACGAACATTGTTTGTTGCAATCACGGGGAGCAGTTCTTTTTCAGCAATGTCGAGTGCGAGCGCAATATATGCTTCTTGGTTTGGTAAGCCGGTTCGGCTCAGTTCGATGTAGTATCGATTCGGAAAATAGCGCTTCCAAAAGGTGAGCGCGTTTTCAGTCTCCGCATGATCATGCTTGATGAGAGCCAATCCCAAATCACCCTTTGTTGCGCCGGATAATACAATGAGACCTTCATTGAGTTCGCTTAATCGAGCGTATTGAACGATGGCTTTGCCAGAGGCCTGTCCCTCAATAAAACTGGCGGAGACGAGCTTTAACAGATTTTGATAACCCTGATTATTTTGACACAGCAATGTCGCTCGAGTCGGTTCTTTTGGTTTTTGTTTATTTTCTATCCAAATATCGACTCCGATAATGGGCTTTATTTTTGCCCGCACGGCTGCTTGATAAAATTTGATGACGGAAAACAGGTTGCTTTGGTCGGTGACGGCGACCGCTGGCATGCCGCAACTCTTTGATTTGATTATTAATTGATCGATTTGCACAATCCCATCGCTGAGAGAATATTCTGTGTGGAGTCGCAGATGAATGAAGGTCGAGCCCACATCCACACATAATATCGAGGGGATGTGGGCTATTATACTGCCAAACTCGTGAGAAGTCAGTATAATAGCCCACATCCCCTCGATATTATGTGTGGA
>CANJVW010000006.1 GCA_947478495.1 Legionellales bacterium
AGATTCCTCTTCTAGTGCTAGATAGCGTCTTTTCTCCTCAGCTATTAACTGATTTAGGCGCTCAGTTTCTTGTTGTGCTGCACATATCTCTGTCCTTAATCTATCCATGCTCAGATATAGAGCTTGTTCTTTCTCTTCATGTGCTCTTTTTTGTTCTTGCTGTTGTCTATTAATCTTTTCTAATTGAGAGGATATTTTTTCAACTGTCTTAGCAGCTTCTTGTGATTTTTTAAGTTCGGCAGAAATGTTTGCATTGTTTGATATTGACTGGTCGAGAACATTCTGTATGTTTGCCGACAGAACTTTGGCTTGCTCCAGACCAGCTTCCGCTTTGGTTAAGCGACTAGAGAGATCCTGAATTTGCTGTGACATGCCCTCGCTTTTAATAAACTGGGGAATGATAACTGCTTGAAGATGCTGTAAGCACGTTTGATTTAGTTTTTCTTTGTCCGCTGGAGTTTCAGCAAGCGCCGCTTCATGTTCAGCGCAAATTTTTTGTAACTGGGCAAGAAGATCCTTTCTAGCCGCATTCGCTTCATCAAGCACAGTCTGCATTTTCTGAAGCAGATCTTTTGCAAAATACTCTAGATATTCTTTAAAATACCTTAAAAAATCTTTCTGCTCCCTGTAAACTGATTGAGCGCCTTTTCTCTGACATGCTACGAATGCCGGTAATGTATAAATTTTTTTAAAAACAGCTATTATTTCTGGATATGGCTGAAGACATGAAGGGTCAAGTAGTGCTAAATGAAGCGCTTCTCGCCGCCGCCGTTTTTTTGGTTCAACAGTTTGATCAAAATTTAGTCGTCGAGGTTGAGCGCTGGGGAATGGTGATTTGTCTCGCTCTGATGGTAGAGGGCAAGAGGGTGATCTCGCGCTTTCTTTTTCTTTTAATTTAGACCGCCCTCTTAAAGTCGTCGAAGGGTTGCGAATTAAATCAACAAGGTCAGAGCTAGGCGCCGCCGCTTGATTTGAACCATCTTTTGATCCGCTTATCACGCACTCCCCCTATACATTATTTATAGTATTTTATTTTGCTCGAAGTGTATCAGAAGAGCATATGCAATCCAAGGACATTGAGTTTGAATTGACGGTGTATATAGTGTGACAGCCAGAGTTCACCTGGTTATAAAATTTGTTTAGCGAATCACCTCTCCCGCAAGGGGAGATATGACAAGAAGGTGCGGGGCATACTGCTCTTAGGATAGCGCTGGTTTTGAGTGATGACTATTCAATATCCCTGTGCTGCATGCTATCAGAGCCTCTTTGGATTGATTTCTCTCGCTAAAAAAAGTCCATGATCTATGGACACTGCATGCCGCACCCGCAATCAGCAAACCTTCAGCTAACAATAAAGTATTGTATTGCGCTATTATCATGGCAGGCAATGTCCCGCTGCTCAATGCGATGCCACCGCCTGAAGCTAAAAAAACCATAAGTCCAGCTAATAGCAGTGCATTTCTCACGCGATTTGACGTTCTTTTAAAGTCAAATCTTTTGCTTGGCTGAGCTTGTTTTAGCTGGTTCTCAATATGGGATCTGTATTCCTGATACATCTGCATCTCGTTATGTTTTGCGCAAATAGGTTGAACAGATAAGAAAAGTAGGTCTATTAATGCCTGAATTTTTTCTTTTGATACTGAATCTTGACCAGCTAATTCCGTCTTACATTTATTATTTTCTGCAGTGAGAGAATTTATTTCTGCTGCGTTCTGACTTAACTTTTGCTTCAATTGATTTTTTTCTTTTGATTCCTCAGTCAACCAGGACTGCAGGGAGGCATTGCTGGTCAGTAAGCTACTGCACTCTAAATTAGCATCTTCTAACTCATTTTTTAAAAGTTTAATTTTGTTTTGTAAATCGACAGGTCTCTCGCTTGCGTTCCTAGTGAGTCTTGGTGAAGATTGTTCAGTGTCTCTCGCTTTTGAGGGCCCTTTCTTTTTTGGACTCAAGATCACGGGCTCGCTCTGTCTGCGACCTCTTTTTCTAGATGACCCAATCAATTGTGGGTCTGGATTTGCTGATGAGAGCATATTCATTTATTCCGTTTTATTGAATTAATTTATTATTAACGAGCAAGTCAGTTGTTATGTCAATTTTTGACGCGTCTAATTCTCTACAATGTTATACAATTTGTCCAGCGTTAATCATGGAATGGGTGAAAAAATTATTAATAGATCAAGATATTGGCACAGACGATTACATTTTACGGCGCTGTGACTCTGGTTTTTCAACCATTTCAAAATCATCGTCGTCTTTTTTTTCAACGGATTCTGATTTATGATCTTTTGGCTCAGAGATTTTTTCCATGTCATGCTCTGATAACGGTGGCCTATCTCTCGTGAAACCGGATATGGATTGCACTATCTCTCTGTCGTCTAAAATCAAACGATGCCCATGCTCCACTCCTTCCAATATACCTTTTAACGACTTTGTTACGCTGGAATCGCCAAAAATACGTGAGTCTTGTTTCTTGGATTTCTCTATACATTGATTAAAATCATGGAAGAACTGCTCGACATTGCCGTCTTGATGAAATTGATCGATAACCTGTTTGGCCTCTGTTCTGACAGCCTGTTTTTGGGGGTCGCTTATTTTTATTGTTAATTCTGCAAAATAACCCGATATCGCTACTTCACCTACAAATATATTTTTAACCTGCTGAGGGGTTAATGGAGGCTCAAAACTCGCAGATGATGCGGCTTTGGGAGTGGGCGGCGATATCAGCGCTGTCAATTTTCCCCATGCTTTCTTAATAGCGCTAAAAAGTAAGTTGGTGTCTTCATTTACCATTTTCGCTTCAAATTGTCGGTGAAAAACATGATTAGAAAACGTATTATTTTTTGCTGCAGCTTTTAGCATACCTAATAATATTTTGGATTTATCAGGATCCGTTTCGCGCATCGCGACAACGCTATCTGACAATGCAGCGAGCGCGTCGAGTTGTTGTAATTTTTCTTTGATCAGCGGCATCATTTTTATTTTAAGCCCTGGATGCCCTTCGGGAAACGCTTTATCAAAATGTGCTGCGTAGGAACCGCGGTTTTTATCATTAGCTAATGATTGGCTTAATTCATGAACGGAATCATGTATCTGTACGGCTACACGGTCCTCAGTATCGGAATCACCAAGACCCACATCAATTAAGCCCTTTAATACTCCAGCCCTTTCTTTCATTGCATCGATACTTTTCATAACACTTTGAAAAATAACCGACTGGGAGACATCAACACCGGGATCATCCACCTCTACCCAGTCCTCTTCTATGGAGCTCACTAATTTCGCCCTATCTTCTTTTGAAATAGGCGGTAACATACACTCTTTATATTCCACAGTGATTGCATCTATTGTATCTTGCAATAATTTAGTCACGGTAGCATCTTTTGACTGCGTGATATACGTATTCATTTTTTGAGAAAAAACATCAAAATTACGATCCATTTTAAACATCGCAATGGCTGCGGTAGCATTTAACATCGCATCATTATTTATAGGATCCTTATCGCCTACCGCCAATGTTCCCACATAGTGCGACAAAGGGTATTGTTTAAAAATATTAAAAAGTTGATCTCTTGATAACCGAATGCTCTGCGCGACCTGAGGCGACTTTTTGGGTGCTTCTACATTCTCGACTTTAACTTCTTTGGTCTGTAAGCGATCTCTATTAGGATCGGGCGGTTGATAGGATTCACCACGCCCCTCTCTGTCTATCTTCCGCACTTCCTCGGTACCAAAAGATACTTGTTTTTTAACTTTTGACGGTCCGCTTTTCATGTTTTTCTCCTAACATGGTCAAACCAGGACAATAGGAGTATAGCAGGAGATGGGGATTTTGCTGTTTTGAGAGACTATTTCCGCCTTTTCCGCGCAGCGCAGAATCAATTTATATGAACGATACTGTCATATTTCGACAGTATCATTCATAAATATTGAAAATATACAATATTATGCTATAGTTTAGTCTATAACTGTCATAAAATGACAGTATCGAGGCAATATATGAAAACATCGCTTGAGCGAACGTTGCAACGCCACCCCTATCCGTACGTAACCAATACGGAGATCAAGGTATTGCTCAACAGCACAGTAGATAGCCGTTATAGCAAAGTTAAACGGCTGTTGGAGCAAGGGCAATTGCTACATATCCGAAGGGGGTTATATTGCCTCACTGAACGAGCTGGATATACAAGAAAGCCCCATTCTTTTGAGCTAGCAGATCACATTTATGGACCGTCCTATATTAGCCTTGAATCAGCGCTAAGCTTTCATCAATTAATCCCTGAGGCAGTTTACACCACAACGAGCGTCACCATTAAACGCTCGAAAGAATTTCATACGCCACTGGGTGTTTTTAGCTATCTGCGCTTGCCTGCGATTGATTTTTTTACTGAGGTAGAACTTGTCAAAGAAAATGATTATCAATTTTTCATCGCAAAACCTTGGAAAGCGATTTGTGATTATGTATTCTGTTACAAAAAAGATTGGCACAGCCTTGAACCCTTATCAAAAAGCTTAAGATTAGACTGTGACAATTTACCCATTTTACGCGATGAAGATATTCAATTGTTTGACGACTACTATCACCACAAACGACTTAGCCGCTTTTTAAAAGGCATTAAAACCGAACTATCTGACAGATGAGATTAAACAATGAGCATCGCTGTTATCCAACAAAGACTGCTGACTTATCAAGCTAAAAGCATTGTTGAGCAGGAAAATGCACTTAAAGAGATCGCGCAAGAAATTGCATTAATGGCGCTTGCGCGCGCCGAGTTTTTTACTATTGCCGCCTTTCAGGGAGGCACCTCTTTAAGAATTCTATATGGATTAGAGCGATTCTCAGAAGACCTAGATTTTGTTTTATTAAAACCAGATAAGTATTTTAACTGGGATATTTATATTAAAAATATGACCGAAGAGTTTTCTACATATGGGTTTACGTTAGAAGCAATCAATAAAACAAAACTGGACAAAGCAGTTAAAACGACTTTTCTAAAGGCAGATTCAACGGGTGGTATGTTAATTTTAAAAGATACAAGAACAAACCGCCCCACATTGAAAATTAAATTAGAAATTGACACCAACCCACCCGCTGGTTCCACTGTTGAATTGAAATATTTAGATTTTCCTCTACCTGTCAGCATACAAACACAAGATCTGCCAAGCTTATTTTCTGGTAAAGTTCATGCCCTGCTTTGCCGTGATTACGTTAAAGGAAGAGATTGGTATGATTTCGCTTGGTATGTTTCACGAAAAACGGCTATTAATTTTTTTCTTTTCAGTCATGCTATTCAACAAAAAGGACCTTGGAAAAACCAAGGTATCGTTATGACGCCGGAATGGTTATTGCAGGCGCTCACATCAAAAATTAAAGGCATAGACTGGGTTGCTGCAAAAAAAGATGTTGCTCGATTTTTAAAGCCTTCTGTCCTGCCCTCATTAGAGGTATGGTCAACAGAATTTTTCTTGTCGCGCGTTGAGATATTGTCAAAATATTTATGACGCGCCTTCTGGGCGAAATGATCTATTTTTCGAGTGTCAGCCAAGCGCGGAATGGGTCCCCGCCTTCGCGGGGATGAGATTCTTAACTTGACGCCATCGCTAGCGATTAGCAGCTAATCTTTCTTTTCGTGCATTGAAATCTGCATTGAGCAGAGCTTTTTGGGGGTTATTGCTCTCGCTAAATAAGGTGGCTGCCTTGAAGGTACTCAACATCGCACCCGTGCCCAGTACGATCTCAAGCAAAAGAAGGTGTTGCGCTATTATTGCGATGGGCGGTATCAATACTCCACAACTCAATGCTGCACAGACTCCAAATAAAGGAGCCGCAAGAAGCACAGCGAACAGCAACGCATTTCTCACGGGATGTGATATAGAAAGACCTTTGAAATCAAATGAGCCAACATCAAACTGTGGATTCTCATCAAAGCAGCGTTTAAATTCGTTATACATCGTCGTCTCGCCATATACTTCGCAAATCCCTGCGGCAAGCATGAAACATTTATCTATCGATACCTTTTCCCCAAGCTTCCGCTGGGCTTCCTGCGCCCGTTCTTCTGCACTCGCCTCGACCGAAGCAAGTTGAGTGGCAAGAGCGTCTCTTTCTTGTTGGATCACGTTCAATTGCTCGCCGATGGACAGAGTATCCGCTAGGTCACCTACAATTGATGCCGATTCCCTGGATTCAAATTCCTTGAGTAATTGCTGTTGAAATTCAGGAAATTTCGAGGACATCTCGCTCACTGCTTTTTCTGCTTGCTCTTTCACTAATTCCAGCTGTGCTTCAAGTAACGCTACCGCAACGAGCTGAGCGCTTACCAATGAAGATAGCTTCTCTTCTACGGATTGTTTTTCTGAACTTTCCAGCTCGAAAAGCCGAGCAGCATATTCACCGTTGGTTTTTGATAAGTTCTTCGCTCTATCCTTTAAGACCTGCAATTCATTGCATAATTTTTGAATGACCAATTTTTCTATCGTATTGAGATCTCCCAATTGTTTCCGGATGTCGACTCTGTCCGTGGGTGATAGTAACCGATTTTTTTTATAGAAAAGCAATCCCTCTGTTTTTCTTACCTGGCTTTTTACTGACATCAGAATTTTCTCGTACGATGAAACTGCTAACTCAGTTGATATAGTATTCTTTTGGTTGTTTGGTGTTTTAACCATAAAAAAAATTGTTTTTTTATCGGGTGATCGGAGGAGCGACGCCTGCAATGTAGAAGATTTTGATGGTGCGCGAATAATTGGCATGCGTGAGGGTGTAGGGAATGCCTGATTGTTTATTGAAGATCCTTTTCTTGCAGACTTTGGCGATTTTCTATTTCTTGCTGGAGTTTCGTTGTATTGCGAAAACATGATTTCCCCTTCGCTCTATTTTTAATTAAATGATTTTTTTATCGGTATCAAATAGAACTTGATATCTTGGCGGATAAGTAACCCCTACCAAATAAAGCCCTGCGGCCAGAGCCGTAATCGAGGCTTTTCGTCGATCTCGCGCCTCCAATACTTGTGCAACCCAATCAGGTGGTTGGCGCCCTATCCCGACTTCCAGCAATGTCCCTACGATATTACGGACCATGTGGTGTAAGAACGCATTGGCTGTAATATTAATAATAATTTGATGATTCTCTCGAACCACAGTGATCGAGTGAATACAGCGAATCGGTGTTTTTGATTCACACTGGGATGAACGAAACGAGGTAAAATCATGCTCACCGATTAACAGTTGGGCCGCTTCATTCATTTTGAGTGCGTCTAATTCTAGGCAGTACCACGTAATTTGTCCAGCATTGATCGCGGGGCGTGTTGTACGGTTATCGATAATGTAGCGATAAGATCGCGATAATGCGTCAAAGCGCGCGTGAAATGTATCATCTACTTCATAGACATTGCGCACCGCAATCGCGGGTGGCAGGTAGGCATTGACGCCAAACACCCATGCTTTTAACGCACGAGTGGCGGTCGTATCGTAATGTACTATTTGATGAGTCGCGTGTACGCCCGCATCGGTTCTGCCGGCACAAAATACTGTGATTTTTTCATCCGCGACGCGGCTTAATGCTGATTCTAAGTGTTCTTGAATGCTGGGCCGATTTTTTTGAAATTGCCAGCCGTGAAATGCGCTGCCGTTGTATTCAATGCGTAAAGCGAAACGGGTCATGATGAAGTGCTGCTTAGAACGCCTTCCCCCACCCGGGGGAAGGTGGCCAACGGCCGGATGGGGGGAGTAACACAATAATTGTAAATATCTTGTAAAACAATTTCCACATTTACCAACACATCATGATTCCAATAGCGCAGTACTTTATATCCAAGAGATGAGAGATACGCCGTTCTTGTTTGGTCATAAGCAACCTGATTCAAGTGCTGCGATCCATCTAATTCAATAATTATTTTTTGATCAAGGGAAATAAAATCAAGGATGTAATTCCCCAAAATAACTTGCCTTCTCAATCGAATATTTTCCAATTGCTTGTTGCGCAGATGAGACCACAATTTTTTCTCCGCCATTGTCGTATTTTTTCGAAGAAAGCGTGATCGCTTTAACAAAGTAGATCGCATAATGTGTTGATTCCCCCATCCGACCTGTCGGCCACCTTCCCCCGGGTGGGGGAAGGCGTTCTAAGCAGCGTTTTTTGCGTGTTGTGGCACCGTGGTGGGCACGCAAACAGCGCTTTGCCCACCCTACGTTATATAGACCCGATCAGTTTTTTCGCAATCGCCTGATCTTCGGCGTCACCCTTTTCCAGCACGTGACGCAATATTTTTTTAGCGAGAGACGCTTTTCCTATTTCGATAAAGCCACGGGCTAAATCGAGCTGTGTGGCCATAACGCTATCGCCTGCAATGGCTTTAATGTCATGACTTGTAATGACAAACGGTTTTTCTTGGGAGGCTGCGCGTGTTGGCGTAATGGATGCTGGCTTCCGATCAACAATAAAAAAGATAAACAAAAATAAAATAGCGGAGCATAGCGCTATTTCGATTAACAGAATGGGGTGGGTTTGGACGAAGTGCCATGTGTTTTGGAGCAGAGTCATCATAATTGTTTTTCCTCAAAAAACTACCCGTTCTGTTATTCCCATGCCCGAACTTGTCATCCCCGCGCAGGCGGGGATCCACTCAGCTTTTGGCACTGCTCGTGCCATGCGAAAATGGGTCCCCGCCTGCGCGGGGATGACAAGTTAGAGTGCGGGGATGACAAGTTAGAGTGCAGGGATGACAAGCCGGAGATTTTCAGGGATGGCAGCTTTATATGAATGCCAACATCGCCTCTGCAATCTGCACGCCATTTAAGGCTGCGCCCTTTCTCACATTGTCACACACCACCCACAAATTTAAACCGTTGTCACATGAAATGTCATCTCGCACTCGCCCCACATAAACGCTATCTTCTCCTGCGGCGTCTTGCACCGGTGTTGGATACGGATGTTTTCCCGTTATGACTTCCACACCTGGCATTTTCCTCAGTAATCGTATCGCGTCTTTTGCGGAGCATTTTTCTCGTGTTTCGATATGAACTGCTGCCGAATGGCCATAAAAAACAGGCACTCGAACGGCTGTGGGATTGATTTTTAAGTTAACATCAGAAAAAATTTTCTGCAATTCGCGCACGACTTTCATTTCTTCGCGGGTATAGCCGTTTTCTTCAAAATCATCGATATGCGGCAACACATTAAATGCAATTTGTTGTGCGTAGACTTTTTTCTTGATGGGAGAGCCATTTAATAATTGCGCCGTTTGCTCCGCCAGTTCCGACACACCCTCTTTCCCAGTGCCTGACACAGATTGATAGGTTGCAATGTTGACACGCGTAATGCCCACCGCGTCATAAATAGGCTTTAAAACCATCGCAATCGGAATGGTGCTGCAATTGGGTACTGCAATCAATTGACTCGTCTTAAGTAATGCGTCGCCATTCACTTCAGGAATAACCAGAGGGATGTTGTCGTCATATCGAAAGTGCGCGCTCTTATCGATCACGCGATTGCCTTTTGCGATAGCGATTGGAATATATTGAGCAGCTACTTTGCTGCTGGCGCAAAAAAAACAAAGTGTCGATTGAGAGAAATCGAATTCTGCGACATCTGCGACGAGAAGAGATTCACCGCGAAAATCATATTCTTCACCGGCAGAGCGTGCGCTCGCTAACAAATACAAGCGCCCTACTGGGAATCCGCGTTCTTCTAGCAAGGCTAACACAGTGGATCCCACCATGCCTGTTGCGCCCACAATCGCTATATCAATCGTTTTCATTCGACCTCTTCCGAAACTCTACTTTGGCGGCAAATTGCTTTGTCGGCGCGGTGCTCGAATCCTCATGTACTGTCATGTACACTGCGGTTCTGCGCTCCACTCCTCCTCGCACTTCGCTCGCCAAAGCGAATTGCGGAAGAGGTCTTAAGCCTGCGTAAAATCAAATAATTCTCTTAAAAGAACCGAATAAGTGGTAAAGCTCACCGTCTGAGCTGATTTGATGTCTGCAATGAGCTCTTGCCAGCGACAAATCAAATGATGGTTCTGCTTAAACCAACCATCCACCCGCTCTTCAAGCGTCTTGCCTTCTGTTTTTTTCGACTTTAATTTCAATACACTAACGCTCAACTTTCGTTGTGCGCGATCTAAATCATCTCGGTATCCAGAGCGCGCCAATTCATCCCACTGATTATCAATTGGGTAAGCGCTCATTTGATCGCGCAACCAATTCAACTCCAAACGTGCATCCAGTATATAATACACTCTACCGATATCCAATACCGCCAAATTATGCTGAATGGACGCGTTCGTCATTTCCAATGAGGGAAACAAGGGCTCACAATTAACGATCTCACGAGCGAGTGATGCAGGTACGCCCTGTTTAATATAGTTTTCCAGCGTTTCTTTATAGCGGAGCTGTTCAGACTCCTCTAACAGAGAAGGCAGTGCTTTCTTGAGCGATAAAATGGAAGAAGCATAATTATCAATGGCCGTTTGAATCGGCATATCGAATGGGCAGTTTCGCACAATCCAGCGCGTTGCTCGACGCACGAGATAATACAATTGCAACATCATATTCTTTTGCACAGTGTGCGATATTTTCCAATCCAGCTTTTCAATTTGAGACCAGTTATCCAGAAAATGATACAGCTCTTCTGCCATCACAAAGGCCCGAATAATGCATTCCATCGGTGCGCCACCTGTTTCTCGATGCAATCGCTCAACAAAATTAATGCCCATGTGATCGATCATCGTTTTGCCTAGCTGGGTCGCAATAATTTCACGACGCAATCGATGCGTTTCCATGTAAGGCAAATATTTTTTATATAAAACAACAGGGAATGCTAATTTAAGATATTTTGTAAAGTAAGGGTCTTCTGGAATGCGGGAAGCTAATATATCTTGCTTTAAAAACATTTTGCTATAGGCAATTAAGATTGCAATTTCAGGTCTTGTAAGCCCTTGACCATTGACCTTTCGCTCATTGAGCACTTTTTCAGAAGGAAGGAACTCGAGCTGTCGATTGAGGTGCCCCTGCTTTTCCATTTCTGTCATGAGACGTCGGAATAAGTCGGTGGTATACGTTGAGACATATGTTTCTAAGCTCAACATTTGCGTTTGCTCATAATTGTTACGCAACACGAGATCAGCCACTTCATCCGTCATTTTTTCAAGAAGCGT
Organism: Legionellales bacterium; assembly: GCA_947478495.1. Classification (GTDB taxonomy): domain Bacteria; phylum Pseudomonadota; class Gammaproteobacteria; order DSM-16500; family DSM-16500; genus CANJVW01. The sequence continues at coordinate 11,158 of CANJVW010000006.1, forward strand.
GTTACGCTGTTTGAGCGTCATTTTTTTATCAAGTACTATTTTATTCAGTAAAATTTTAATATTAACTTCATGATCCGAGCAATCCACGCCACCTGCATTATCAATAAAGTCCGTATAAATGACGCCTCCATTCAATGAGTATTCAATACGAGCGCGTTGCGTAAACCCTAAATTACCGCCTTCGCACACCACTTTTCCTGTCAGATCTTTTGCATCGACTCGAATGCTATCATTCGTTCGATCGCCAACCTCTAAATGCGTTTCATCAGAGGCCTTGCAAAAAGTACCGATGCCGCCATTAAAGATAAGATTGACTGAAGACATTAATGCGGCGCGTATCAAATCATTTGGGGCTAACTGATCTTCTGTTATCCCAAATAACTGCTTCATCTCCGATGAGATTTTAATCGATTTCGCAGAGCGTGGGAATATTCCACCGCCCTCTGACATCAACGATACATTATAATCTGCCCAACTGGAGCGCGATAATTGAAATAAACGTTTGCGCTCAGCAAAGCTCGTGGCAGCATTGGGATTGGGATCAATAAAAATATGACGATGATCAAATGCGCAGACTAATTTAATATGTTGCGAGCTAAGCATCCCATTGCCAAACACATCGCCACTCATATCGCCTACGCCGACGACTGTAAAATCTGTTTTTGCTGGATCCAATTCCATTTCGCGAAAGTGTCGCTTAACAGATTCCCACGCACCACGCGCTGTGATACCTATTTTTTTATGGTCGTACCCAACAGATCCACCTGATGCGAATGCATCATCCAACCAAAACCCATATTCTTTAGAAATACCGTTGGCGATATCTGAAAATGTCGCTGTTCCTTTATCCGCTGCAACAACCAAATAAAAATCATCTTCATCGAAGCGCACCACATTATTAGGGTAGACAACTTGATGGTTGACCACGTTGTCGGTGATATCCAACAAACCACGAATGAAAATAGAGTAAGAGCGAATAACTTCCGCCATTAACGCATCTCGATCTCCGCCCGTGGGCAACCATTTTGGAAAAAATCCTCCTTTTGCGCCAACCGGTACAATGACGGAATTTTTAACGTTTTGCGCTTTCATCAAGCCCAATACTTCTGTGCGAAAATCTTCGCGTCTGTCTGACCAGCGTATTCCACCTCTCGCGACTTTTCCTGCGCGTAAATGCACTCCTTCTACCCGAGGTGAATACACAAAGATTTCATACATCGGTCGTGGCAGAGGTAAGTCTGATATTTTATCAGGTGACAATTTAAAAGAAATGTATTCTTTGATGTGACCATCGAGCGTCTTTTGAAAATAGTTCGTTCGAGTGGTCGCCATCATAACTTCTAGCAAACGCCGCAATATCCGATCTTCATCCAAACTTGAAACCGCTTCGAGCGATTTTTCAATGTGCTCAATGAGGGGCGCCACATCTGTCTTTTGATCTGGTGTGAAACGTGCGATAAACAAATTAACCAGTTCCTTTGCAATCAAGGCATGATTAATTAAAGCGGTTTCAATATAATTTTGGCTGAAAGTAAAGCCAATTTGACGCAAATATTTTGTATAAGCGCGCAAAATGGCGGTCTCATGCCATGTTAGTTGCGCCTCTAGCACCAAATGATTGAATCGATCATCTTCTGTATGCTTAAACCAAATATTAGAAAAAGCATCTTGAAAATTATTTTTGAGATTCGCCACATCAATTTCATTGTTAGAGACATACTCCATGTCAAAATCACTGATCCAAACGATGCTACCGTCCCGAAAAATAACTTCATGAGGTCGTTCGCCGTTAATGCGTAATCCCATGTTTTCAAGTGTTGGCAAGACATCCGATAATGCAATAGCGTGCTCAGAATGAAATAGCTTTAATCGCAGCCCTGTTTTTCCTGTTTTATAGAAAATCATGCCGAGCGGATCAAGTGATGTTAATGTTTCAATTTTACGAATATCGTCAATAGCGGTAGAGGGTAAATAGTATTCCGAATAACTCGAAGGAAATGCTTTATAATATTTTTGATATAGCTTTAAACCTTCCCCCTCTCCGAAGGTCTCCGCTAAATGCGTTTTTAACTCATCCGCCCAGCTACGTGACACGCTCACCAGTGTTTTTTCAAGAGAGGATACATCATACTCTATCGTTTTTTTAGAATTGACGCGCAATAAAAAGTGAACGCGCGCGAGCACTGAGTCCGAAAAATAGGTCGTAAAAGAGGCTTCAATTCCTTCAAGGGCATACATCAATACATCTTGCATCAAAAGGCAGAGATCTGTTGTAAAGATATCGCGCGGCACATACACCAAACAAGAAAAATAACGGTTATAGGCATCTTTTCTTAAAAATAAACGCACTCGTTTTCTCTCTTGCAACTGCAGGATACCGATGGTTAATTCGAGTAGCTCTTCTTGTGTTGCTTGAAATAAATCATCTCGTGGCAATGTCTCTAAAATATGAACTGCCTCTTTTCCATCATGGCTATCTGTCGGGTATTGCAGTTCACTTAAGACTTTGTCCACCTTGTGCCGCAAAAAAGGAATATAGTGCGGGCTTAAATGATACGCCGCTGACGTATATAGGCCAACGAAACGTCGCTCGCCGATCAACTCGCCCTTGGCGTTGAATCGTTTGACGCCGATATAATCAGTATAAACGTCGCGATGAACCGTTGCTTTGGTATTCGTTTTTGCAATGATCAAAATATTTTGGGACAACGCGTGTTTTCGTGCCTGCGATGGCAAATCAGCATAACTTCGAGATAACACTGAACCGGATTCGTCGCGCAACACACCTAAACCTGATTTAGGCGCCAATTGCAGCGCACGAGACGCCCCCTTCCCTGTTATTTTATAATCACGACAACCTAAAAAGGTAAAGTGCTTATTGATCAACCAGCGTAAAAAATCTTTTGATTCGGATATTTCCGCAGGATCTAAGGGGGGGTTATTTTTTTCAAGCTCTAGCAACACATCTTCCATTTGAGCGACTATTTTTTTCCAATCCTGAACAGTGAATCGAACATCGCTCAACACTTGTTGGATCTGGGTGCATAGTTTTTCCATTACCACTGGATCATTTTGTCTGTCAATTTCAAAACAAATCGGTGCCTCGGTGGAGGATTTTGGAGATGACTTCCCCATCGGCACCACCTCGACAATACGATGCGCTGCATTGCGAATAAGATGAAGCCCGCCAAAATGAATGGTGAAGTGCACTTGAATAGCATGTCGATCGAATGCCATGCGCATCGAATCAACCAAAAAAGGAGAATCATCGTGTGATACTTCGACAATGGTATGAGCAGACTGCCAACCCTCTTTTTCCAAGGTAGGGTTAAATACTCTAATTTTCGATTCGCCGGGCGCACGTTGCAGCATCCAATTCCAGTGAGACCAGAAAGCACCGAATAAATCATGGGGTTGATGAGCTTCGATATCTTCGATGGAGACAGACGCATAGTACCGCTCGGCGAATGTTTTAATGAGTTTCAAATCTTGCTTGGGGAATTTTTTTTTGATGTAAACGCAGAGTTGGTTGATCATATTTTGACGAACTTTAGCGCTTTGCTCTGTCATAAGAAACACCCACCCCTGTTATGCGATAATGTTCTGAATTTTAGCGCTTTTAGAAGGGTAAGTACAATAAAAAAGGTCTATGTTTTCCACGCAACGGTATCACGTAAATAAACAGGCAACGCATCTTGCGGCCTCACCCACTCTTGTTGAGTGTATTTTTTTATCGCCAGTGTCAGCAAAGCAGATGCCATGGGCAACAATGTGGTATTCACTTCAAGAGAGGGGTCGGGATAGATTGTCCAGGCATTCCCTACCCCTCTCCACGCTCCAGGAGGCCATTGTATTTTATCAGGTGCACACAATTGATCATCTTGTATAGAAATCATGTGCCCCTCCGCGCTTAACTCATAGGCACCGGTATATATTTCTTGCATGCGCGCATCGACCGCGACCAATACTCGATCCCACCCGAGGGTTTGATAGGCTGTTTGGGCTAGTATGGCCAATGATGAAACGGGAATAAGAGGCAATCCCGCCCCATATCCCAATCCTTGCGCAATGCTTGTCGCCAGACGGATCCCCGTAAAACTGCCCGGTCCGCAACCGAACGCAATCGCATCCAATTGGTTTAATGTAATCGATTTTGCACGCAGCAGTTCATCGATCCAAGGCAGGACAACCTGAGATTGCTGCATGGGAATGACTTCATGTCGCGCGTGTATCGCATCACCTACTTGGAGAGCGATGGAGCACGCGGCGTCGGAGGTTTCGATGGCTAATAGATTCATAGGGTCATTTTATAGATTAGGACAGAGAAAGTACATGGTTACGCATAAAACGCCCTCACCTTATCAATCTCTCGTGTTCGTGGCATGTCGGGTAAGCTCCGCAAAAAGGTTTCCCCATAGCTCGATGCCACCAAACGCGGATCACAAATCATCAAAACCCCTCGATCATTCATTCCGCGAATAAGGCGCCCCGCGCCCTGCTTCAACATCAAAACTGCATTCGGTAGTTGGTATACCTGAAAAGGGTCCAATCCTTTTTTTCGAAACCACTGAAGACGTGCTTGTAATAAAGGGTCATCCGGGGACACGAAGGGCAATTTATCGATAACCACACACGACAAGGCTTCGCCCTGCACATCGACGCCATACCAAAAACTGCTGGTCCCGACCAATATGGCGCAGCCTTGTTTCTTAAATTCCGCGATCAGCTCATGTTTGGGACGTGAACCCTGAACCAATAATGGATATGAAACACGACCTTCTAATTTCTCTGCTAAGTAATCGAGTGATTTATAACTCGTACATAGCACAAACGCTTTCCCGCCGGATGCTTCTAACACAGGAATCATCGCTTCTAGTAATGATTCTGTGTAATGCGCCGCACGCGGATCCGGCAATCCACGCGGCACATACAGTAATGCTTGATTTTGGTAATCAAACGGGCTGCCTAATTGCAATGCGCGTGCATCACATAATCCCAGTGCATCTCTAAATAAGGAAAAATCATTTTTGACGGTGAGCGTTGCTGATGTGAAAATCCACGTTCGATCTGTTTTTTTAAGGTACTCCATAAATTGATCGGCAATAATGATGGGGCTGCGTTGCAAGGTAAAGCTATGTAGATGCGTTTCAAACCAGCGAACGCTATTATCAGGTGATTCACCCATCAAAGACGCAAGCGTGCTATATAATTCTGCAGCGCGCTTCCAGCAACTCTCCAATCCTTTTCCCCGAACGGCGGCTTCTTTCAAGACTTCCTGGAGTTGCCCCAATTGATATTTTAATGATTCAATCGCACCTTCAATGGCGTTCACGCCCTTTACCCACAGCGCACGTCGCAAATCGGAACCAAATGCTTGCCGCGTTTCTTGAACAGCTTTTTGTAATGCACTTGACTGATCTAAAATGCTTTTCATATCAGGCGCTTCTTTCACCGCCTCCATTTCTGTGTCGCGCGTTAAATCCATCAATTGACGGCCACTGCATTGCACGCTAAAAAATTGAGATGCAATATCAGAGATATGATGCGCCTCATCAAAAATCACGGCTTCTGCACCGGGCAGCAATTCATTTAAGCCTTCCTCTTGCAAGGCCATATCCGCAAAAAATAAATGGTGATTCACCACTAAAATATCCGCTAATTTTGCCTGTTGTCTTGCTTTCATTAAAAAGCAGTCTTTATAAAAAGAACAATCTTGATTCAGGCAATTATCGCCTGTGCTTGTCACGTGTGGCCAGATAGCCGCATCTTCTGGAATAACGGTGATTTCAGCAATGTCACCTGTTTTAGTGGTTCGACTGAAAGAATCGACTGTATGAAGTTGTGAGGCTTGTTGCCGCGACAGAAATCGGCCATCCATTCGACTCTGTTCAATGCGGTGCTTGCAGAGATAATTTGCACGCCCTTTTAGCAGCATCACATTGCGCGCGTCGGGAAAACATTTTTTAATAATGGGGATATCAGTAAAAAATAATTGGTCTTGCAAATGCTTGGTGCCCGTTGAGATAATCGTTTTCTTGCCTGATAAAAAAACCGGTACAAGATACGCAAATGTTTTTCCCGTTCCCGTGCCCGCCTCGACCATTAAAAGTGATTTTTCTTGAATGGCATCGGTAATGGCTTTGGCCATCTCTTGCTGAGTTCCGCGCGCCCTAAATCCCGACACAACCTCACTCAACAATCCGCCTTCTGATAAAATATGAGATGCTGAGACGGTTTTTTTAGACGGTTTTTTTCGAGGTAAGGCTATTTTTTTCTTTTTCATAAAAGATTGAGATGACCGTCCTGGAGGACCAACGCACGATCTGCCCGCCTTGCAAGGGTCGAGTCATGCGTCACCATCACAACTGTCGTATTAAATGTTTTTTGAAGCGTCAAAAATAAATCGAAGACGTGAGCGGCATGACGCCCGTCTAAATTACCGGTTGGTTCATCCGCTAAAATACACGCAGGATGGGTCACCAATGCGCGGGCAATCGCCACACGCTGGCGCTCTCCGCCAGATAATTCACCTATTTTATGATGCGATCTTTTTTCTAATCCGACTTGATGAAGCAGTTCACGCGCCTGTCGCTCACAGTGAGCTGGTTTTTCTCCCCGAATGAGCAATGGCATGCACACATTTTCAAGTGCGGTAAACTCGGGCAGCAAATGATGAAATTGATAGACAAACCCGATGGTTCGATTGCGTAACGCGCATTTTTCTTTTTCAGTGCCCAACGCAATATCAGAGTCGCCCCAAAAAATACGTCCTGATGTTGGTTTGTCAAGACCGCCCAATAGATGCAACAAGGTGCTTTTACCCGATCCTGATTGACCCATAATCGCAATGCATTCACCCCGCATGACAATCAAATCAATCTGATCAAGTACCATGATTTTTTCATGATGATCACGATAGGATTTTGATATTTTTTCACATGTCAGAACACGATTATTCATAGCGCAATGCCTCAACAGGTTCGACGTGCGATGCGCGCTTCGCAGGATAGAGTGTCGCAAGCAGGCTTAAAATAAGCGCTGATAAACCAACATGCCAAATATCCGACCAGTGCAGCTCAGAGGGCAAATAATCTAACACGTACACATCCGGCGACACCAACTGCATATGCAACACATGCTCCATGGCACGCACTGCTTCTGTCACATGCAGCGATAGAGCAATACCGCCTGCCACACCCAATGCAATTCCTAATACGCCAATCACAGCACCCTGCACGACAAAAATAGACATCACTTGACGAGGCGTTGCACCGAGCGTTTTGAGAATAGCAATATCCGATTCTTTTTCATTGACGACCATCACCAATGTCGACACTAAGTTAAACACGGCAACCAAAATAATCAGCATTAAAATAAAAAACATCATCACTTTTTGTTGGGCAATCATATGAAAATAATAGCCAAACGTATCCATCCATGTCATCACCCGGTAATGCGGATCGAGTGTCTTTGCTAGTTGTGCCGCAATCAAAGACGCCTCATACGGATGATCTATTTTCACTGACAAAGTTGTCACAGATGAACCCATTTCAAATAAGCGAGCCGCGTCGGATAAATCGACAAAAGCAAGGCCTCTATCAAAACCAAATGCATCGCCCGCATGAAAGATGCCTGTCACAGTAAAGCGCTTTAATCGTGGCGTCACACCTGCCAAAGAGAAAGAGGTGCGCGATATGAGAGCTGTCACCTTGTCACCGACGCCGACACCCAAGCGATTCGCCAACTCTTCACCTAACACGATATTAAATTGATTGGGCACCAGCTGAGACAAACGGCCCTCGATCATTTTGTCTTGCAATTGCAATATTTTTTTTTCATTGGCGGGAACAATACCCGTTAGTGTGGCGGGCGACACAGCATCATCATGCGTTAACATCGCCTCCTCTCTAATGGAGGCTGACACGGCTTTTACCGACGGATTTTTTTCGAGTATTGTCCGAATAGCGAGCGGATTGTCTATTGCATTTGTCATGCTCATTACCGTAATCGGTGGCACCATACTAACGATATGATCACGGACATCCCGATCAAAACCGTTCATCACCGATAAGACCGTGATCAATACCACGATACCGAGCGCAATACCCAACATGGACATCAGTGAAATAAAAGACACAAAATGATTCCGACGCTTAGCACGCGTGTAACGTAACCCAATAAAAATAGCTAATGGTCGAAACATATTATTTTTCTGCCCCGTTAAAACAGGTAAAGAAGTTTTTTGTTGTTTGCTCTGAAAATTCTGCTATATCCATTCCTCGCAACGCGGCAATAAATTCTGCGACATAGCGCACATAGGCCGGCGTGTTTGGCTTTCCGCGATGCGGAACAGGTGCAAGATAAGGAGAGTCCGTTTCAATTAACAAACGATCCAATGGGATCTGTTTCGCAACCGCTTGCAAAGCTGTCGCGTTTTTAAATGTCACAACCCCTGAAAATGAAATATAGAAATTGAGATCAATAGCGGCTTCAGCCATTGCAATGTCTTCTGAAAAACAATGCAGTACGCCACCCACCCGCTCTGCCTTTTCTTCTCTCAAGAGCGTTATCGTATCCTCTCTTGCTTGACGAGAATGGACAATCAACGGTTTTTTAATTTCTTTTGCAGCAGCAATATGACGACGAAAGCGATCGCGCTGCCACTCGGTATCACCGGTACTTCGATAATAATCCAATCCTGTTTCACCAATCGCAACGACTTTATTCATCGATCCTAATTTAACGAGATCAACAATGCTCGGCTCATCATCTACTAACTCATTGGGATGCAACCCCGCTGAAATACTCACCCCAGAATAATCTTTTGCGATACGACAGAGAACGGGAAAATCTTCTAATGTGATCGATACACACAGAAAATGCCCCACCCCTTGATCTTTTGCCGAGATAATGGCATTCGCCAGTTTCCCCTGAAAAGGACCAAGATCTAGCTGGTCTAAATGACAGTGGGAATCAACGAGAAACATGGATGTACCCTCCCCAACGAATTAATAGATCTTCTAATAATAGCTGTTTATTTAAACCAGGCGCAATGAGCAGCGCTCGATGCGCGTCGGTGATCGCGTCTAAAAAATGCAGCGCATCTTTTTTTGATAGGGTTTTTGCTGTTTTCAAAAAATCGGCATGATAATCTTTATTGACGATCTCCACTGTCACGGCAGTCACACATAATCGCAAAAGATCACGCAATCCGACTAAAAAATAGTTTAATATATCTGTCACATTCTGTGATTGCCACTCCGCTGCTAATGTTGATGGATTGCCACGAGATGTGCGAAGCGCCAACCATCCGTCATAGACCTTTTTCCGTAGCGCCAAATCGTTCTCTTTAAGGTGCAATGCGCCCAATGGTGCACCATCCGACAGATCAAGCAATAATTCAATATCATGAGAAGCCGCGTGATCCGATAACCACGCTAATGCATCAGATCGTTTCGGTTTGTGGAATAATACAGTCTGGCACCGACTGCGAACAGTTGCGGGTAAGCGCTGCAATTGATTCGTCACCAACATAAATAAAGTGCGAGCAGGCGCTTCTTCTAATGTTTTTAACAATGCATTCGCTGCATTTAAATTCAATGCATGAGCGGACTCAATAATAATAACGCGCCATCCTCCCTGCATGCTGGTTTCATGCAGTGTATCCACTAACGCACGAATGGAATCTATTTTTATCGATGACTCCGGGAGGGGTGAAATAGTTATTTCATCCGGGTGAAATCCAGCCTTTAACCATACACACGAGCGACAATGCCCGCATGCCTTTTTCATCTCTTTTGACTGGCATAATACAAATGCACTAAACGCTTTAGAAAATTGCTGTTTTCCCAATCCGCTCATGCCTGTTAATAGCAACGCGTGCGGCAAACGATTTCGTTCAACCATTCCTGTTGCTATATTCCACTGCTCTACTTGCCAAGGAAAAATAGATGGTATCCGTTCGCCCTCTTTGTCATCCCCGCGAAGGCGGGGATCCATTCTGCTATTAGCAAGGCCTGTGTCAGGGGAAAATGGGTTCCCGCCTTCGCGGGAATGACAAGATTTTTTATGGTCTTGAGTAGTTGCAATAGATGGAATAGTCATTGGGACAGCCTATCGAGTACCGCCTGAATATTTGCCTGTACCGATTCAATCGATTGTGTTGCATCAATTGAAAAAAAACGATGTGGCTCTGCCTTTAATCGAGAAAAATATCCTTCTTGAACCCGCTCAAAAAAATCTTTTTTTTCTTTTTCTATTCGATCTTGTGGGCCACGATGCTTGGCGCGCGACATGCCAACGGATACGGGTGCATGAAGTAAAAATGTTAGGTCAGGCGAAAGATGTGGTAATAACCATTTTTCCAGATAGCGAATGCGATCCCATTCAATTCCTCGCCCTGCTCCCTGATAGGCAAAGCTCGCATCTGTAAAACGATCACAGATAACCCACTTTCCTTGATCTAATGCCGGTTGAATAACTTCGTGCACATGCTGGACGCGCGCAGCAAATACTAGCAATAATTCCGTATCGGGTTGCATTGCCTCTACCGCATGGGGGACAGAAAGAAATAATGCTCGTATTTTTTCAGCAAGAGACGTTCCACCGGGTTCGCGCGTCACAATAAAATCGATTTTTTTTTCTGTTAAAGCCTCACGAATAAACTCCACAGCCGTTGATTTGCCGACGCCTTCGATGCCTTCTATGGTGATAAAATGTGACATAACTTACCAAGCCCCGTCCTACTTGTTTTTATTTACCTGATACGACCCTAAAAATAACACGGCCGACAATCGAGATCGAATCATAGTATAATTAAAAAAGGCGGGCATTAAATTCCTCAACCGTCCCACTGCTTTATTGTGTTCCGCTAGCGTTTCTGAAAATTGGTGCGAGGCATCCCCGCGCGCCACAAAATACAGATACGCATGTTGCGCCGGATGCGCTGCCGCCATCAATGATTCCATGCTGGGGATCGCAATCGGCGTCGGTGGTAAGCCCTTCATCGTATAGGTATTGTACGGTGTTTTTCGCAATAAATCTGCTTTATGAATGGTGCCCGTATATTGATTTCCCATCCCATAAATCACGGTTGGATCGAATTGAAGCAAAATATTTGCTTTCAAACGATTAAGTATAACGCCCGCAATGATAGGGCGCTCCACATCTAAACCTGTTTCTTTTTCAATTAAAGACGCCGCAATTAATAGCTCAGTTTCATTTTTAAAAGGCAAATCCGTCAAACGACCTTTCCAAGCAAAATTCATTTTGTCTTGCATCGCTTTTGCTGATCGCTTTAGCAACGATATATCCGGCGCATGGGTGGAAAAATAATAAGTATCGGGGAAAAAGCGACCTTCAGGCGAAACACCAGGCACTCCCACTGAAGCCATCAAAAGCGCATCGCTCATTTTATCAATAGTATGTGTTAAATAAGGATTATCCATCAATGCAGCGCGCACTTGACGCATCGTCCAACCTGGCACAATGATAAGCGTGTGATACACCAGCCCACTTCCCGTCTGAAGCTGCGTCAACAATGTAGAGAGTGTGGTACCCGCTCGAAATACATAGTCGCCAGCCTTAAAGTTAGGACCGTGTCGACGAATTTTTATTAACAGATTAAAAAGAAAGCGATTGCTGATGATATTTTTAAAGTATAAATCATCCACTACGGAATGCGCTGCTGCACCGGGCGGCACGGTATATGCATAGCCTTCCGGATCAGTAATGATAGGCGTCCAAATAAATTTAAGCCAAAGAACAAGAGGAAGTAAGACAACGAAAGCGATGGTGATGGTCCAGACGTTTCGTTTAATCAGGGGTTATCCCCCCTCAAATCGACGAAATACCAACGTACCATTTGTGCCACCAAACCCAAAGGAATTTGATAATGCAACATCGATCTTCATGGGCTGTGCTTGATTAGGCACCAGATTCAAATCACAGCCTTCAGCAGGATTATCCAAATTCATCGTCGGTGGCGCAACTTGATCGCGTATTGCTAAGATGCTAAAAATAGCTTCTACCGCACCTGCCGCGCCTAACAAATGGCCGGTCATAGATTTGGTTGAACTCATTGCAAGTTTATAGGCATGATCACCAAAACTGCGCTTGATGGCTAACACTTCCAATACATCAGCGGCGGTCGATGTGGCGTGGGCATTTACGTAGTCCACTTGATCGGGGTTCATGCCCGCATCTGCCAATGCATTATTTGTTGATAACGCTGCGCCCAACCCTTCTGGATGTGGCATAGTCATATGATTAGCATCCGCACTCATGCCAAAGCCTGCGAGCTCTGCATAAATGTGAGCGCCTCGTTTTTTAGCGTGCTCATACTCTTCCAACACCAAAACCCCGGCGCCATCGCCCAAAACAAAGCCGTCGTGGTCTTTATCCCATGGACGAGACGCTCTTTGAGGCTCGTCATTTCGAGTGGACAATGCGCGCATGGCGGCAAATCCACCAATCCCAAGTGGCGTGGTTGCCATTTCAGCGCCGCCCGCCACCATCACATCGGCATCACCATATGCGATAATGCGCGCCGCTAAGCCAATATTATGAGCTCCGGTTGTGCATGCTGTGACCACAGAGATATTCGGGCCTCGCATGCCATACTTAATAGAAAGATTACCTGAGATCATGTTAATTAAAGCGGAGGGGATAAAAAAGGGAGAGATGCGACGCGCACCTTCTTCTAGTAAAACAGAATGGGATTTTTCAATCATGGGTAAGCCACCAATCCCTGAGCCAACAGCTAAGCCAATGCGATGCGAATTAGTCTCGGTTACCTCAACACCAGAATCTTGAATGGCTTGAACACCCGCGGCAATGCCATATTGAATAAAGAAATCGCGTTTGCGAGCATCTTTTTCTGTCATGTAGAGCAATGGATCGAAGTTCTTTACTCGGCTGCAAATATGGCAGCTTATCCCAGAGGGATCAAAATGGTCAATCAGAGCAACGCCGATTTGACCCTTAAGAATAGAATCCCATGTGTCTTTAACATTGAGGCCGAGAGGGGTTACTGCACCCAGGCCTGTGACAACAACACGTCGTTTGCTCAATGCCTAACCCTCCGTAAAGCAGGCGCGCGCCACAGCGTTGTGTGCGTACCCCTGCAATGCTATGCTTTTAAGTGTGAGTTAATATAATCAATTGCTTGTTGAACGGTTCGAATATTCTCAGCGTCTTCATCAGGAATTTCTGTTTCAAATTCTTCTTCTAAAGCCATCACTAATTCAACTGTATCAAGAGAATCAGCGCCCAAATCATCTACAAAAGAAGCACTTTCGATCACTTCTTCTTCTTTAACGCCCAATTGTTCGACTACAATCTTCTTAACTCGTGATGCCACAGTGATCATGATGATGCCTTCCTCTTTTATTGATAAAAGAACTTCAGTTAGTTAGCTAGTGTAGTAAAAAAATCAAAACTTGCAAGCCTTTTTCAGGACATATCAAGTACAATTACACCTAACACATGAACATTCCGCCATTCACGTGCAACGTTTGCCCACTAATATACGCTGCTGCGTCAGATGCCAAAAATGCAACAGCGGATGCCACTTCCGATGGTAGACCTAATCGCTGCATTGGAATGCGCTGTAACAACATTTCTCGATGCGTCTCATTCAAATCTTTTGTCATGTCGGTATCAATAAAGCCTGGCGCAACGGCGTTGACGGTAATGCCACGCGACGCAATCTCTTGTGCCAAGGATTTTGTAAATCCCATCAAACCAGCTTTTGCAGCAGCATAATTAACTTGTCCCGCATTCCCTGTCGCTCCCACGACAGAGCTGATATTAATAATGCGTCCCCAGCGTGCTTTCACCATGTCACGTAAGCACGCTTTGGTGACGCGATACGCACCTGTTAAATTCGTATCGATGACACTATCCCATTCATCATCTTTCATGCGTAATAATAAATTATCTTGTGTGATCGCCGCATTGTTCACCAAAATAGAAGGCATGGCGTGATGCTCTTTCATAAATGACATCATTTCTTCAATGGATTCTCTCGATGTGAGATTCAATGTAATGCCTGCGCCCGGTATGTTAGCCTCTTTCAATGCGGCATCAATCTGTTTTGCGCCGTCAGCTGTCGTTGCAGTACCAATGACTGTTCCACCCGCTTGACCGAGAGCTAAAGCAATCGCACGACCAATGCCGCGACTCGCACCTGTTACTAGCGCTATTTTATTATTGGGATCTAACATAGTCACATTCCTTATCTTCTGTCGATAGCAACTTGGTATCAGTCACAATGCGTTTATTAAGGCCCGTCAACACTTTGCCTGGGCCACATTCCAAAATCTCTGTTACCCCGTCAGCCGTCAAGCGACGAACTAAATCCACCCAACGGATGGGTTTATATAGCTGCCTCACCAATCCATCGCGAATAGAGGTGGCACTTTGATAAAAATCCGCATCGACATTATTTAATACCGGTATGCGAGGTACTTCAATCGCGATCGTTTCAAGTATTTTCTCTAGTCGTGCCGCGGCGGGCTTCATTAATTCACAATGCGAAGGAACGCTCACGGGTAATTGTTTAACCATGCGCGCACCCGCTTCTTTCATCAGGGTCATCGCACGAGCCACCGCTGTTTCGTGCCCCGCAATCACGACCTGTCCTGGACTATTAAAATTGGCGGGCGATAATACTTCATGATCCAATGCTGCTTGCTCACAGATTTTCTTGACTTTATCATCTTCTAAGCCAATGATTGCCGCCATCGCGCCCACGCCTTCTGGCACAGCCTCTTGCATGTACAAACCTCTCGCTGCGACCAACCTTACCGCATCTTGAAACGATAGCGCACCTGCGCAAACAAGGGCAGTATATTCACCTAAGCTATGTCCCGCTAATACAGCAGGTTGCGGCACCTGAAGAATGCGCCACACTGCATAGCCACCGGCTAATAACGCCGGTTGCGTATGCATCGTTTGGTTTAATTTATCTTCTGGACCTAGGCGTACCAGCTCCCACAAATCATAACCCAGCACATCGGATGCATCGCGATATGTTTTTTCTATGTCAGAAAAACGCAAGGCTAGATCGCTAAGCATTCCAACAGATTGGGAGCCTTGACCGGGAAAAACAATACCTAATATCTTGCTCATTATAAAACCTCAACTTTCTCATGTCATCACCGCGCAGGCGGGGACCCATTCTGCAAACAACCTCTCCAATAAATCGATACACTTTTCTAATGTGCCTTGCATTCTCAATACACAGATAGTATCGCCATGGATCCCCGCCTACGCGGGGATGACACAATGGGAGGCAAAGCATAAAAATACCTAATATCGTACTAACACGGAACCCCAGGTCAACCCACCGCCAATCCCTTCTAGCAGTAGCGTATCGCCGCGCGTAATAACTCCACGACGAATCGCATCATCCAATGCCAAAGGAATGGATGCAGCAGAGGTATTACCTTGTTTGTCTAACGTAATTGCGACACGCTCCATCGGTAAATGCAATTTTTTAGCCATCGCCTCAATCATGCGAATATTCGCTTGATGTGGGATCAACCAATCGATATCTGACGCTACCAATCCATTGGCATCTAAGGTTTCGTCAAACAGTTGGCCGAGTCGTGCAACCGCGAGCTTAAACAAGGCGCTGCCTTTCATTTGCATAAAGGGCGACCCATCAACGGAAGGATGTGGCAAATACAATACATCGTGATAATTGCCGTCTGCTCGCAAATGGGTAGATAAGATACCGGGTGTATCACTTGCTCCCAACACAACAGCGCCCGCCCCATCACCAAATAAAATCGCTGTGCTTCGATCATTCCAGTCGAGTATGCGGGACATCACTTCGCTGCCGATCACTAAAATATTATTGGCTGTTCCTTGGCGAATAAATTGATCTGCAATGCTCATTGCATAAATAAAGCCATTGCACGCCACGGAATTTAGATCGAATGCGGGACAACCTGATATCTCTAATCGTTGTTGCAACAGACAAGCGGTGCTGGGGAAAATTTTTTCAGGTGTTGTTGTCGCAACGATGATCATGCCGATGTCAGCAGGCGTAAGATTGGCTGAGGCAAGTGCGATGCGTCCCGCCGCCTCTGCCATGCTTGACGCGGTGTCATGCTCACCCGCGATATGTCGCTGATGAATGCCGGTTCGCTCGACAATCCAGTCGTGCGATGTGTCCATCATTTTTTCTAAATCGAAATTGGTCAGAATTTTTTGAGGAAGATAACCGCCAGTACCGCGTATTTTTGTGTATGGCATACAACTCCCTTATTTAGCGAACCAAATCGCGCCGCCGCACAAAGAGCGCGCGTCGACCCCCTTTGCAAAGGGGGTCAATAATTATTGCAGCTTTAACAACTGCTCCAGTTTGGTTCTGATTAGCTCTAAAATATTTTTTTCGACCTGCACTACCGCTTCATCAATTGCATTAGTAAAAGCGCGCGCCTTTGCACCGCCATGGCTTTTGATCACAATGCCCTGCAAACCAATCAAGCTCGCGCCATTATAATGATCCGGGTCAATACGTTTCGCAATGGATTTGATAATAGGTAAGACACATAATGCCGCTAACCGAGTGAATATACTGCGTTTGAACGCTTGTTTAAGCAATTGACTGATAAAGCTCGCGACACCCTCGCTGGTTTTAAGGGCTACATTACCTACAAAGCCATCGCATACAATGACATCTACGTCGCCGTGATAAATTTTATCGCCTTCAATGTAGCCTTGATAATTGATCGCTGTGGCCTGCCCTAATAAAAGAGCCGTCTCCTTGACCTGTTCATTTCCCTTGATGTCTTCTTCGCCAATATTGAGCAAGCACACTTTAGGATTTTCAATATGATCGACAGCGGACGCTAAAACGGATCCCATAATCGCAAATTGAAATAAATGTTCCGCACTGGAATCCACATTCGCGCCCAAATCCAACATGCGCATATTTTTATTGGGGTCTCGTGTTGGAAAGGTAGAGATAATTGCCGGACGATCAATGCCGGGGAGGGTCTTTAATACAAAACGCGCGGTTGCCATCAAGGCACCCGTATTACCGGCACTCACACAAGCTGAGGCAGATCTTTCTTTGACCAAATTAATGGCCACTCGCATCGATGAATCCTTCTTGCCACGCAATGCCAGCGCGGGCGATTCATCCATTTCGACACTTTGAGAGGCGTGATGAATCGTTAAACGGTTCGTATCGTATTGAGCTTGAGCTTTCAGAAAGGCTTCAAGGATAACGCTGTCACCTACCAATATGATATGTAAACTTGGATGCTTTTTGAGCGCTTCAACCACGGCGGGCACGGTCACTGTTGGACCGTGGTCCCCTCCCATAGCGTCCACTGCAATGGTGATTGCGCTCAAGGGGGTTACTCGTCGCTGCTGGCTTCGGCAACAGCCTTGCTGGCTATTACTTGACGGCCCTTATAATACCCTTCAGGGCTAATATGATGACGACGATGTGTCTCACCGGTTGCGGCATCGACCGACAACGCAGGGTTAGTTAACGCAGAGTGCGCACGTCGCATATTGCGGCGTGAACGGGATTTTCTTGATTTTGCAACGGCCATACACATTCCTCACAGTTAAGTGCGCGATTCTATGACGGATTTGCTATTACTGTCAAACAGAAATCGTCTTATTGTTGAAAATATCACTTGATCCGTCGCCTCCATCAGGATGACAATGGCAGGCATGAAAATAGCTATTGTGGGCGCAGGTATTCAAGGCAGTTTGATCGCATTTTATGCAACCAATGCAGGCTTTGATGTCACCCTCTTTGACGAAAATAATCCTAATGAACCCAGCACGTGCAGCTATGCTGCAGCGGGTTTATTAACACCAACCGCTGAGCTTGAAAAATCCACTGCCGATATCTTTCAGTGTGGAATAGATGGATTAAATATCCACTGGCCCGCTATTTTAGCCGCCCTCAATAAACCCATTTTTTTTCAAAAAATAGGTAGCCTGCTCGTTTCACACCCAAACGATAAAGCAGAGCTCTCTCGATTTATGTCGAATTTGGATAGCAAATCATCGATCAAACACTATCAAGCCCTTTCACAAGAGGAAATAATTGCATTAGAACCCGCGCTCGATAAATTTTCAACGGGCTTCTATTTTCGCGACGAGGGCCAAATCGATAATCAAACCCTGCTTCGTGAGCTCTATTTATATTTGCTAGAAAAAAAGGTCGTCTACCACGCCAATACTTTCATTGAAACAATTGAGTCCATCAGACACGATTTTGATTATGCAATAGATTGCCGAGGACTAGGTGGAAAAGAATTTCTCCCGGATCTACGTGGTTTACGCGGAGAGCTTATCTGGTTGCATGCACCTGAGGTCACTATCACGCGCCCCGTGCGACTCGCGCATCCGCGATATAATTTGTACGTTGCTCCACGTCCTGATCATGTGTATTTGATCGGCGCTACTGAAATCGAATCAGAAGATACAAGCTCTATTTCAGTACGGTCTGCCTTAGAGCTCCTTTCCGCAGCCTATTACATCCACCCCGGATTCGCAGAAGCGAGAATCCTTAAAACCGTCACGCACTCTCGGCCCACTTTACCAGATCACTTACCTTGCATAAAATACAACGATAAAATCATTGCGGTGAACGGATTATATCGACATGGTTTTCTGATTGCGCCATCATTAGCCGCTGAAGTCATGCATTTTTTAGAAACGGGGAAAAAGAAAACAGATAGCTTATGGGAAACAATATGATATCCATTAAAATCAATGACAAAACAATTTCTACCCCCAAAGCGACCTCTGTCGCTGATGCGCTCGTTAATCAGGGCTATCACAATACTCCATTTGCGGTTGCTATCAATCAACAGTTTATACCCAAATCACAATATGCTCATACTTTGCTGAATGATAATGATATCATGGACATCGTTTCACCGATGCAAGGCGGGTGATTCTGTCATCCCCGCGTAGGCGGGGATCCATTCTGCAAGCATCCTCGAAATATAATTTTGAGTTGATTCGTTAATGGATCCCGGCCTACGTGGGGATGACAAAACGGGCGCAGAAACAACAAAGGAAATATAGGGGAAAATGCATGTTTCAACTAGCCGATAAAACACTCTCTAGCCGATTATTGTTGGGCACTGCGCAATATCCCTCATTGAACATCATGCAGCAATCGATCCAAGCATCCAAAGCAGAAGTCATTACCGTTTCTCTTCGTCGTCAATCATCGCACTTAGATGATAGCGCAAACTTTTGGAATGCGATTAAAAATATGGGTTGTCATCTACTTCCCAATACCGCTGGCTGTCGTACAGCAAAAGAAGCTATTACGACAGCTCACATGGCACGTGATTTATTTAACACACATTGGATTAAGCTCGAAGTCATTGGTGATGACTACACTCTTCAACCGCATCCATTTGAGCTAGCTGAAGCTTCTGCAGCCCTCATCAAAGACGGGTTTGAAGTTTTTCCTTATTGCACCGAAGATCTCATTTTATGTCAGCGATTGGTTGACAGCGGTTGTCGTATCTTAATGCCATGGGGATCCCCTATCGGATCAGGCAAAGGATTATTAAATCCCTATGCATTAAGCCTTCTGCGAAATCGTTTACCAAATATCACGCTCATCGTCGATGCGGGCATTGGTAAACCGTCTCATGCAGCTGCGGCGATGGAGCTGGGCTTTGATGCGGTTTTGCTCAATACAGCCGTATCATTGGCCAATCATCCGATTGTTATGGCAGGGGCTTTTCGTGATGGCGTTGCGGCAGGACGCGCCGCCTATGAAGCGGGCATAATGCCTGAGCGGAACATGGCAGCAGCAAGCACCTCTTTAATTGACACTCTTTTTTGGCACCAAGAAAAAACTGACACATGACGCCCATCGGACTCTATCCCATTCTCAATTCAATCGACGGATTAGAAAAATGTTTGTCGCTTGGTGTTAACATGCTTCAGTTGCGCATCAAGGATCAATCCGGTGACGCATTAGAAAAAATAATGGCAGAGTCTGTTGCGCTCTGCAAACAACATCATGCTCGATTATTTATTAATGATTATTGGGAGCTCGCCATCCAATATCGCGCATACGGTGTTCACTTGGGTCAAGAAGACCTGCATCGCGCGGATATCAAAAAAATAAAACACGCCAATTTACATTGGGGCATTAGCGCGCACACGCGACATGAAATAGGAAGGGCTTTAGCCTTTAAGCCTACCTACATTGCTATTGGTCCTATTTTTCCAACAACCAGCAAACTGCTTGCTTATGCCCCTATCGGTATTGAAGCACTCAAACAATATTGCGAAGAAATAGATTGTCCTATTGTGGCGATCGGTGGAATCCATACAAAAAATATAGCTGCTGTATTGAGTACAGGTGTTAGCGGTCTCGCCATTTTATCTGCTGTTCCTCAAGCAGCGGAACTGCTTGCAATAACAAGAGAATATATATAATGATACCTGAACTAACAGCAAACGATTATCAACGCTATAACGAACAAATAAAATTATCAGAGATTGGCATTGATGGACAGCTCAAGTTAAAATCAGCGCGCGTATTGTGTGTCGGCGCAGGCGGTTTAGGCTGCCCCTTGCTTCTCTATTTAGCGGCAGCCGGTGTTGGCACGCTCGGCATCATCGATGGAGATTCTGTTGAGCTCAGCAATCTTCAACGACAAATCCTTTACCAAACACAACATCTCCATCAAAAAAAAGCGCTTGTTGCAGCTACACAATTAAAGCAGCTCAATCCAGGCATTCAAATAGAAACGTACTTAGAAAGGCTTTGCACCAATAATGCAAAAGATATCATTAGTCGATATGACATCATTGCGGACTGTTCCGATAATTTTGCTACGCGCTATTTAATTAACGACTCTTGTTTTCAGCTGAACATTCCTTTTGTGTCGGCCAGTATTTCCCGATTTCACGGTCAATGCATGACGTTTCTCGGAAAACGGGGGCCATGTTATCGATGTCTATTTCCTTCTGTGCCAGAGAATAGCCTCAGCTGCGCCGATGGCGGTGTACTGGGTGTCTTGCCCGGGATTCTCGGAACGCTTCAGGCAACAGAGGTCTTAAAAACTATCTTAAATATACCATCACTATTAATCGGTCGACTGTTAAGTGTCGACTCCCTTGCAATGACATTTCGTGAGTATCAATTTGCATCTGATCCTGATTGCCCGCTTTGCGGAAAAAACCCAACCGACTCACCTATTACACCCACGCAATGCTCTATTTTACCTATTTTTTTTCATGAAATAGAAAAAAAACACTATTTTTTACTGGATGTCCGCACAGAAGAGGAGCGCGCCATATATCATCTTCCGAACGATCACTGGATTCCATTATCGACACTCAAAGATCAATTGCATGAATTAAATCGAGATAACGCCATTGTGGTGTATTGCGAAAAAGGACCTCGCAGCATGAAAGCCGCGCTATTGCTGCAAGAGGCTGGATTTCAGTCGGTGCGATATCTCAAAAATGGTCTGGACTTGATTCTCAAAAACAATTAAAATGATTAAATTACTATCATTATTAATATAAAAGAAAATTTTTTATGCATTCCAACCAAGATGGTCAAGCTTCTCCCGTAGAACAATGCTTAAACTCTCTCATGAGCTTCCCAGCCACTGTTGTGATTAATTCGGGGCTCATTCGTGCTCAGGAAGATCACGCTCTTTTGATCGCTTTCATTAAATGCAACCCCATCACAGAGATCTCTTTGCATCTTGGCGGGTTCTCTCCGCCCGATATCAACAATTTGCTCGCGGAAATACACGGTTCTCGGGGGCTGACCAAACTCAGGGTGTCGGATGCCGCTCTCTTCCCCACTATGATTGGGATAATAACGAGTATAATACGCAATTTACCACTCCGTGTCTTGGAGCTACCACGCAATTGTATAAATGATGCAATGGCCTGCGAGCTTGCTGTGGCAATTCAAGGCAATTCATCTTTGATAGAGATTGATCTTTCTGATAATGCGATGACTCCAAAAGGCATTCTCTCGTTTAAGCCCTATCTATTGCCAGGCGCCCATCCCACATTGAAGAAGCTGACTGTCAAAGGAAATACAATCACCTCTTACGCCTTATCACTCTTATATGATGCACTTCAGAGAAGAGAGGATTTCTGCCTGGAAACATCTCTGTGTGATGACAGAGCCCTCTTATATCCTTCGCAAATACGATGCGCCAACATAGATATAGGTCAGCCACCCCAAATAAGCCAGCAAAGCAGTTTACTGGAAAGACTTCTGCATTCACAGCACAATCAATGCATCGAAGCCAGTGAAGCAGACTTACCTAGAAGCAGTGATGTCAAGGTTCTTGCTGCATTTATCCAGCAAAACACTGTGACATCTTTTTGTTTGCGTCACTCTCGATTAACTCAATCCGACATCCATGTCATCTTAACCGCTTTATATAAAGCAGGGGTTGTCAAAAATATTACGCTTGAACTCGGAACGATAAAGAGGGAATCCATAGATCGCCTTGTTGAGATTTCAAAGGTCGCTCGCTTGGAGCAGCTCACGCTGTCCCGTAATCATATCGACGATATACTCATCATACCCATGCTGCCCATCATTAAAAGTTTTGGCTTAACATATCTTGACCTCTCTGATAATGATATCGGTGATGAAGGCGCTCGCATAATAGCGGGCTCCATGCGTCCCTCTTCCTCATGTTTCAAGCTAATATGGTTATCGCTCGGCTTTAATAAAATCACCAATACAGGGATGGCCACTTTTGAGCGCGCTATCGAAACAAGTAACTCCGTTAAAGCGATTTTTTTAGATGGAAATGAGATCGCGGAAACAACCAGAGATACCCTCCAGTCGGTTGCCTCACAAAAACCTGGCTTTCGCTTATCATTGCCACACCCTATCCCTATATGCGGTACTAGTGCTCGAGCAGGAGCATCGTTTTTTTTGACAGGGTCTCAACAAGCAGGCTATGGCTCTCTTGATACTCCAAAAAGCGCTCAAAACCCCTCCCCACTTTCCCACGAGGAAGTGAAACTTCTCAGAAATCTAGATAACGCTACCCCTGCCGCCTCGGAAAAGACCCTCTCCACAGTCTCTCGCTTGGCAGACGAGGTGTTGTCGAGTGTTTCTGGGTTTTTTGCAGGAATGTTCACCAGAACGTCGAGCAATGGTCAAAGCTTAGTGGGTGTTGAGCGCTCTTCTTGCTCTCCAACACCCTAAAAAGTATTTGTTGGCGCTACAACCTATTTTTTTAGAAATATCCTATGACGTCCTAGTCAAATCTGGATAGAATAGTGCGACATAAAATATAGCATAAGGAGTGTGCATGTTAGCGAGCCATCCAATACGATTTTTTTCTCTTCAGGGGTCATCTGCGCCGCTATTACGCCACTGGATCATTGATGAGCTTTTTTCTGAATTCCCGCTGAGCGAGCGTTGCACGCTCATACAAACCATTTTAACCAATGAATATGAGAGAGCAGAGCAATCTCGAGAAGAAGATCGGTTGGCTGACATTATTGCAAACATACCCCATGAGTGGACAGAGACGGCCAAGCTCGCCTATCTGAACGATTTGCTTACAAGATATCATGCGAGTCCAGTCCTAACAGCGCACCCTACTCGAGTGATTTCCAATGAGGCGATATACATTATTGACCATATTACCGCTACGCTCATTGCATCAACCAACCATCAACGATCTTCTCACGAGACCATCGCTCTCAAGAAACACCTCAAAGAGGCTATCACACTCTTGCTTGACCACTCGATACTACCGAGTGGGAACCTAACGCCCCAACAAGAGGCGAAGTTTGCCAATTATGTCTATAAAAATATACTCGATGCCTATCCTGAATTTTTAAAGCGAGTCGTTGATCAGTTCGTTAAGGTGCATGGTGGCAATGAAGTATTCATTAAACAACAATTAAAGACATCTGTGATGCTGTCGTTTCAACATGTATGGAGCTGGGTCATTGCTGATCTCGATGGCAATCCGAAAAAAACAGCGAAAACAATGGAGGGGATGATTCGTGCATTGCAACGCACTATTATCAATTTATATCTCAAACGAATCGAACCCTTAGTTGAGCTATCACCTATCTTGCGAAGCATGCATGAATATTTAGACCGCTGCAAAAGCAGCATCCGTCAGAATATTTGCTTTAACACAGAGAGAGCGGATGAGGCAAAAAAACGCTCTCTTGCTATTCTGGATAATGCAATCGCTGCTCTGCCCTTTCATCAAAAACAATTAACGGCCTTACGCGACCTGATTGATATGGCGGGCTTCTCTGGCGGACTCAAAGAATTTGTACGTCAGTCATCAAAAGTCAACAGCAATTTATTCGATAATTTTGCTCAAATTCTTGATCAATACCACCCTAATATTCACAATTTCATGAAAAACCGCGAATACCATGAGCTGGACTCAGCTGAAAAAGCAGATTTCCACCGCATGTTGCGAAATGATTCGGATTATTTTGCAACACTCAAGAAACACGCATCCCAATTCACGCTGGAAACACTCGTAGAATTGGATCGCCTAGAGTGGTTTTGCAAACACCGAGATATTTTTACGTCTTATATTGTATCCGATACCATTGATATTATTTCATTGGACGAAGTCGTTATTTTATTTCGGTTTTCAGACTTTATGGGGAATAAGCTCTCTATTGGTGACATCGGTAAATCACCTGTCAATTTACTCCCGCTCTGCGAGTCACCTAAAGATTTAACAAATTTAGTCCCTATTATCACAGCTATGCTTGAAAACCCGCACTTAAGAGAATTAATTGCGAAGACTAGAATGCTGTCTTATGTGGCAGGACCCAGCGATCTCGGAAAAGTCGGTGGTATTTTTACACTCGTTCAATTGGTTTGGTCGGCAAAACAAGTGGAAGATGTGCTCGCGCAATACAAGAAAATATATGCAGAACTTAACGATGTTACTTTGTCTGTGTTGTATGGTCTTGGCGGTGATTCAAAGCGCCGCTCATCAAGATCAGATCGACAATTACATGCCACCTTTCAAGGCACAGATGCTCATTCATTAGCGACAGCCGGCGCTTATGTGGCTTATCTCGCCAATGTAGTGGGCGGCGCCTCTGACAATACATTAAGAGCTAAAGAGTTGCAGTTACTTCAAGAAAATTACCCCACTTATTTTGAGTGTTTACAGCATGTCATGCATCGCTCCATTAGCGGTTACCAGCTATTCGCGGAGCAAATCAGCACGAAAGAACTTCTTAAAAAATTAACTGTACCAGAACTTGGGCCGCGAATGAATACCAGCTCACGCAGCGATGGAAAAGAAAAGCAACCTCAAGATATTACTAAAAGTCGTGCGATCGGATTAGTCAATTATCAGCTAATGACAGGCGTGCTATGGGACACTTTTATGGGAGTTGAAGCGCTCATTGCATTGGAGCACACTTATCGTGCGCAGCTACCCTTCCTGTTTGAGCAATCAACCGTCGTACAAGAAATTGTGTATAAAGTCATTTACTCTATTGCGGTAAGCGACATTCCCGACGCATGGAAAAGACTAAAACCTGATGCGACACCTACCCGATCTCAAATACAACAATGGGCTGTCGAATATGCCGACCCAAAAATCGCAAAACAGGATCGTCATGCGCTAGCTCATATTGATGTCAGCGCACAAAAAATCCTAGAAACCCTCGTTTCATTTTTACCGCTGTCACATCAAGAGTGCGCTCGCGCCTCTCTTCAGAAAAATATTGCAATGCAAAAGTCGTCACATGAAAGTGCATTGGAACTATTAGATGCGATCGGGCAGACTGATGGCAAATTCAAACGATTAGCAAACGAAATTCGCCTTGATTTGAAACCACGATTTAGTCGATTACGACAAAATCTCGATCGCTATGTCGCTAACCCCACTCCGGGTAACATGGAAAATACTGTCCTAGCCTGTCGGGGAGATGAAAAAATTACAGCAGGTCCCGCTGAAATTTCTAAAATGACTAGCCGATTAATGACGGTAGAGCCTACTCTACAAGCACGAGAAACAGCGGCGGGTGGTTTTCGTCTGCGGGCAAGGTTATAAAAACCTGCTGCGTGCTTATATTTTTTTAACTAACTGCCCCATCTCATTTATAACGTATTCTTCTTCATTATAAAAAAATGATTTCAAGCGGTCAAAAGACAATGCACCTTCCCTAACCTTAATCAGAGGCGATCCATAACTGTCTTTGGGTGCAGCGTCACCAGACAAAAGAATATCTGTTGATTTAGCAGAGATACTGAAATAGGCGTGCTGTCGTCTATCTGGCTTTTCTTTCATTAATAAATCAATAGCGGCCCTATCAGCATAAATAGGACGATTCACGCTGTATTCATAAAATAGCTTAGGGGTTAGCATGCTTACCCAGCTGGACAAAGCAGCGCCCTTAGCATTAAAAAGATAAACATAGAAGACCGTGTCTTCGGGCAGTGCGCTCTCTGTTTTTTTCTCTTCTATGGCGACCGCAATCGTTTTTAAGCTTTGCTCTAGAGGACCCAATACAACCTGCAATCGATCTCGCAAAAAGGCAAACTTATTACCAACGTGGTATTGATTTCTGAGCGCTTCATCTTGATGTAGCGTTTCTTTTATGAGAGCACATATTTTTTCTCGCTCTTCTTTTTCTGGTTTGTCAGAGGTGAATGTTTCAAATTCAAGTGCAGCCTGTTCTAATTGTGCAGCTCTTTCAAAAAGATATTGAACAGAGAGGGATGGCGACACGTGAGGTGCCGCATGCTGCAACCCTGTCGCGAGTACGCGCGCTTGGTTGACTAAAGCGCGCAGGTCAGTTAGGCCAGACTCTACGCTGATCATCTTGCGCCACCCTTATGATTTAACAAGATAGGGATCACCCAATTCCTCATTACGCTGTATTTGATAATTGCGATGCTGCATATACGCATCTCGAATAAAGGTATACTTATCTAAAGCGACTTTTTGAAGTACATTTTCATAGCGCAGCATCTCAGCGCGCCCCACCACAAGGTCTGTGAAATAAATCTCGTAACGCGCTCTCATAGGATTGATATAAGGATAGATGGTCAAGTATTCGTAGTTGGGCCACCAAGCTAGCTGATCACGAACCGTACCTGGGCCTAAGAAAGGTATCACTAAATAGTTGGAGTCCTTGAATCCCCACCGCGCGAAGGTTAGTCCGAGATCTTCAAAGTTAGGCTCCAGTCCTATATTGGATGCTGGATCAAAAAGACCTAACACTCCGACAGTGGTGTTGATCGCGAATCGCCATGTATCACTGGTTGCTTGGTAAATGCTGCCTTGTAAGACATCGTTCAGCACGGTCGGAACCATGTCGATATTACTAAAAAACTGAGCGATACATTTACTGACAGGCGGAGGCGTCACTGCTGTATAGAGTCGCGCAATCGGCTTTAACACGCATCCGTCAACCCCTTCGTTGAATCGAAACATCGCTCGGTTAAAATGTTCGTACGGGTCATTATTGACTACATCTTCAGCTGCAAGCGCATTGCTCGTCGTTGCACAAAAAATTATAGTTAACACCCATTTAATGCACTGACCCATTCTTTTTTCATCCCTCTCCAGTATTACTACTAGTCTATCGCTAGATGAGCTAGATTCCAAGCTATAAAGATTGTACTATTATCCTATCTCTTTTGAGGAATAATAAAGCCATGCCACGTCCCCTTGCGCTCATCATATTAGACGGCTGGGGATATCGCGAAGATCCGCAAGACAATGCTATCGCAAATGCAAAGAAACCTCACTGGGATCAACTCTGGAAAACCTGTCCTCACACATTGTTGGATGCATCAGGTCTCTCGGTCGGCTTGCCATCCGGACAAATGGGCAATTCAGAGGTTGGCCATATCACCATCGGTGCGGGACGTGTCATACATCAAGACTTAACACGTATTGATCTCAGCATTAAAGATCGGTCTTTTTTTTCCAATGCCGTTCTCATTGAGGGCATTCAACGCGCCGCTTCAACAAAAAAAGCAATTCATGTACTAGGATTGCTATCCGCAGGTGGCGTGCATTCCCATGAAAATCACATCGCTGCATTAATCACCCTCGCGGCTGCACAAAAAGCAGCGCGCGTCTATATCCATGCCTTCTTAGATGGTCGCGACACACCGCCACAGAGCGCCGCCACCTCTCTATCAAAGCTCGTGGAGCACTGCAAAACAGTACGCTGCGGTGAGATCGCGTCGATTATTGGGCGTTACTACGCCATGGACAGAGATAACCGTTGGGATCGTGTCCAACAAGTCTATGATTTGCTCGCCTTAGGAAAAGCGCCTTTTTCGGCGACAGACCCCCTTGTTGGATTGAGTAATGCCTACGCTCGCGGTGAAACAGATGAATTTGTTCAGGCGACCGCTATCACGCATCAATCTATCCAAGACGGTGATACCGTTATTTTTATGAATTTTCGAGCGGATCGTGCACGACAAATCACACGTGCTTTAGTAGATCATGATTTCACGCACTTCGCGCGCACCAAACACCCTATCACGCATTTTATTGGACTCACGGAATATGATGCGTCACTCCCTGTTCCTGTCGCTTTCAAGCCAGAACCGCTAAACAATATTTTAGGTGACATCTTAAGTCGACAAGGTCTGCATCAGCTTCGCATCGCAGAAACAGAGAAATATGCGCACGTGACCTTTTTCTTTAACGGCGGTATCGAAACCCCTTTCGCTCATGAAGATCGCATATTGATTCCATCTAAGCGGGTGGCGACTTACGATTTAGAGCCTGAGATGAGTGCGCTTGGTATCACAGCGCGCTTGGTCGCTGAAATATACAATCAGCGCTATGATTTCATTGTTTGTAATTTTGCAAATCCCGATATGGTGGGCCACACAGGGCTGATGCCCGCTGCTATCCTCGCTATCGAAACGATCGATACATGTCTCGGAGAAATCATTGAGGCATTGCGTGCGGTAGGCGGTGAGGCATTGATCACGGCTGATCACGGGAATGCTGAGCACATGTTTGATGAGCGCACACATCAACCCCATACCGCACACACATTAGAACCCGTTCCTCTGATGTATACGGATCCCACCTATTCTTTTAAAAAAGAAAGGGGAGCGCTATCGGATATTGCCCCTACCCTGCTCCATTTGCTCCAGATCTCGCCTCCGCCTGACATGACGGGGCAGAATCTGCTTGCTCCATAAGATTCCAGCTCAGATCAGTGTTATTTTGGCCATAGCGGCTATACTCGAGAGAGGAACATCAACGAGGATGAGCGCATGACACAATGTACTTCACATTTTACTAAAATAATCAGTCTGTTATGCGCCTTAATCCTCATCGGTGTCCCTCTTAAAAGCCTTGGATTTGTCGAAGAAGCCTCCAATGCATTAAATTCCCCCGCATCCGATGCAACCACTTCATTGACACAGGATGATATTGATCGATTTACGACAGCCATTACTGAAATAAAAGACTATTATGTACAACCCACAGATGATAAAAAGCTTCTTGAGAATGGTATTCGCGGCATGTTCAACGGACTAGACCCTCACTCTGAATATCTCGATGCATCAGCCTACAAAGCATTAAAAACAGCGACACAAGGCTCATTTGGCGGCATAGGCATTGAAGTGACAGGCGACTACGGCGTCCTGAAGGTCATCAGCCCATTGGATAATACGCCCGCTGCTAAAGCTGGAATCAAGCCCCACGACTACATTGTGGCCATTAACGGAAAATTGGTTGATCAAATGTCGATGAATGAAGCGGTTGACCAATTACAAGGTCCTCCTGGTTCCAGCGTTACCCTCACTGTTATCCGACAAGACATCAAAAAAACACTCACCTTTCATTTGAACCGACAAATCATTCACGTGGTAAGCGTTAGCCATAAATTGCTAGAGAACAACATTGGTTACGTCCGTATCGGTGAATTTCAAGCGCCTACCGCTGACTTGATGATCAAAGCGATTCATGAATTACAATCAGAAGCAAAGCGCCCCTTAAGCGGACTCATTCTGGACTTGCGCAACAATCCCGGTGGATTGCTCAATAGCGCGGTCGATGTCAGCAACGTGTTTTTAAATAAGAAAAATACGCTGGCTTATCATAACGTGATTGTTTATACCGAAGGACGTTTCTCTGATGCCAAGTTTAGTGCAAGCGTCACCAATACGAATGACATTTTAAATGGCGCACCCTTGGTTGTGTTAATTAACGCAGGGTCTGCGTCAGCCTCTGAAATTGTCGCGGGCGCTCTTCAAGATTACCGCCGCGGAGTGATTGCAGGCACCGTCAGCTTTGGAAAAGGTTCCGTACAAACCATTTTGCCTCTCGACAAGAATCATGCCGTCAAGCTGACGACAGCCCTCTACCACACGCCTGCCGGCCGTGTTATTCAAAACAAAGGTATTATACCGGACATTAGCATTGGCGATTTTATCGTAAATCCGCCTAAAACAGATGCGGACACTACCATGCTGGCTCCTATTCGAGAGTTTGATTTAAAAGGCCATCTCGCGAATAAAACAGTGGGTAATGCATTCGATGACTCAGAAGATACTAGCGGACTCGCTCAATCAGACTTTCAATTATATCAAGCGGTCAAGATAGTAAAGACGATGGTATTTGTTGATAACGCCGCATTGGCGGCTGCCTCAAAAAACCAAAGCCCTGTTGCTCGCTAAGCTCGCGGCGCTCGACCCCTCTCTTCTGTCATCCCCGCGCGCCTCTTATCGTCATCCCCGCGAAGGCGGGGACCCATTCTGCGCTTGGCTAATACTCGCAAAATGGATGCATCTTGTTAATCCAGCTTGCGTTCCGCAAGCTTTTCGCTGTTAGAGATTTTTGCAGGATGGGTCCCCGCCTTCGCGGGGATGACAATAAGGGGCGCGGGGATGACAATAAGGGGCGCGGAGATAACAGAAGAGGTATTAAAATACCCTCGCGCATCCAGGACATCCTGCCGCATCTGCGCCTTCAGCAAATCTAAATTCGGATAATATTCTTCGTCTCGCAGTTTTTTACAAAACTCTACACGAATCGATCGGCCATAAATATCATCTGAAAAATCGAATAAATGCACCTCTAGTAATGTGCGCGTACCGCCGATCGTGGGACGAGTTCCCACATTAGCGACTCCCAGCAATACATGATGCTTTAAACCGTGGACACGCACGGCATAAATACCTTGAACAGGCGTTACACGTCGATGCACATTGATATTGGCTGTCGGGAAGCCTAAGGCACGGCCTAATTGATTGCCTCGCACGACGCGCCCCATCATGCAATACGGATGGCCTAATAATTTTTCTGCAAGCACCAAATCCCCGTCACGCAACGCATGACGAATACGCGTACTACTCACCCGCTCACCTTCTCTTTCCAAATCGGGCACCACATCCACTGGCCAGCCACTCGATTGCAATAAAGCAATATCACCTTGTCGTTTATAGCCAAACCGAAAATCAGAGCCTAATACCAAATACTTCACATGCAATGACTGGCGCAATATTTTTTCCATAAACGCTTGTGCATCAAGACCCGCTAATTGGCTCGCAAAGCGCATCACATAAATCATGTCCACACCCGTTTTTGAGAGATAGTAATATTTTTCTCGAAATCGAGTGAGCCGCGATAGAGAAGGTTCTGGCACAAAAAACTCAAAGGGTTGAGGCTCAAAAACCAGGACCAACGAGGGCAAATTCAGGATATGAGCGCGTTGCTTGAGCTGAAGGAGCAAGGCAGAATGTCCTGCGTGCACACCGTCAAAATTACCAATAGTGGCAACACAACCCTTGGCAAGGGCAGAATTATTGTGTGGATAGCGGATCAGTATAGACATAGGTAAAGGATAGCATAAAGCTCAAGCCTATCGAGGAGCTTTTTTCCATCCCTCGGTCAATGCGACATTGGGTACCAAAGAGAAAGAAGGTGGAGCAATGGGATGAGGATGCGAAAAAAGAGTCAGCCCTCTTGTCGGCTGCAGAGAGATACTGCGATTTGCCTCAAAGAACTCTGGGAAACTCGATCGTGCTTTAATAAAGACTATCTTTTGGTTGGTGTCTTTTGAATAGAGCGCATACCCTGATATCTCTGGTCGCGCATACTGCGCAAGCAAATCTTCGCTTTTCTCTTTTTCATGCCAATGATCAAACGTAGTCACAGACGGCATGCCGCTGACATCTCTTTTTATCGCTGGAATAATCATATGCGCCGCAAGCGTTAAATACTCATCACGCTCTCGCATTGTTTCAAAATCAATAAAAAAAGAAAATGATTGATATGGCGCCAAGTCTGCTTGAGGAGCACATACGCCTAACCAGTGAAATGCAAGATACTTGCCTGACAAGCGTTCTTCAAGAAACTGCTCTAGCTGTGATTTCGCTGTCTCGACACTTCCCTTGCTCGCGTCCAGCTCAATGAAAACAACATGTCGCACTACATTCATATCGAAGCCTCCTCAAAACAGGCTATGTCCGCACCCATAGTAGACCAAGGACAGTTTTTGTGTCAACTACTCTAGGTCGCGACATAAAGCAGTATCTTAGTATCTTCCTGGGGGGTTATCCATTCTTTTTATCCTCTTATTTCTTTAAAAATATTCAGCAAACAGCTAAATAATGTCTAGGAAATAAACCATTTACTATGATAAATTCTCCTGAAAGAGTGTACAGTAAGGAATAGAGATGAACGCAGCAAATGAGCTAATCGACATCACAGCCCTCGAGACAGGCAAAATGATCGAGTTTGAGCTACAACTCTGGCGCGCCTTTCACGGTTTCCTGTAATGGCAGGAAAAATGCGAGAAAGTGTCCAGCAATACCGATATTGCTGGCAATGAGTTGGTCGTATTGCATATCATTGGGATGAATCATCGACCCAAAAGTATCAATCATATTATGCGATCACTGAACTCGAATGGCAGCGATAGCATTCATTACAGCATTCGAAAATTACTCAAAAAGAGGCTAGCAATTGCACAAGACATCTGGTGTGTCAATTATTCAGGAAGAAGCGTCAGATGAACTGTTGGCGCTGCTCGCCGACTCCATTCCCGCCTTTCGAGCAGATACGGCAAAAGCGTATCATGCTTATGACCTTGTTCACTTGGGACGCTTGATCCATAAAATGCATGGCGGTGCCTGCTACACCAACACGCCGCGACTATTAGCAACGATAAAAGCACTGGATGACGCTTTACAAAAAAATAATATCATGCAAATATCCGAGTTGTACCAAATGATGCTTTTGGCGCTAGATACATTCGAGACAGCCTATGCTCAGCGCAAGCAACATTAACGCTTATATCGCATTAATGCGACTGAATAAACCCATTGGGATTTACTTGCTGTTATGGCCTACCCTATGGGCACTTTTTCTCGCCTCCAAGGGATTCCCTCCTGCCTCCATCCTGGTTATTTTCATCAGTGGTGTCGTTCTGATGCGCTCTGCGGGTTGTATTTTTAATGATATTACGGATCGCCATCTCGACGGTTTTGTGTATCGCACTCGAGCAAGGCCTTTGGTCAGTGGTGCCTTGTCGGTGAAGCAAGCCTATATTGCTTTTTTTGTTTTGCTATTTTTATCTTTTTTATGTCTCTTAACGCTGCCCCTTTATAGCTGGTTTTTAGCGATCGTCGGCTTAGGATTTGCGATTCTCTATCCCTTTTTAAAACGGATCACTCATCTCCCTCAAATCGGTCTCGGATTCGCTTTTTCATGGGGCATCCCTATGGCTTTTTCTGCGGTCCAAAACACCGTTCCTGCCAGCGCTTGGATTTTATTTTTTTCAACGCTGATCTGGGTTGTGATATACGATTCGCTCTATGCCATGGCAGATCGAGAATTCGATATCAAGGTCGGCATCAAATCCACTGCTATTTTATTTAAAGGCTGGGACACAATCATTATTGGATTATTGCAGTTGAGTTTTGTTGTTTTGCTTATCGTGATAGGTCATCTATTTTTGCTTCACTTTCCTTATTATATTAGCCTCGGATTAGCGAGCTTTTTGTTTATCTACCAACAAATCATGATAAAAGACAGACTTCCTGAGCATTGTTTTAAGATGTTTCTTAATAATCAGTATGTCGGATGTGTGATTTTTATCGGCATTGCACTAAGCTATTCACTATGAAGATAGTCGCTGACATCGATATCCCCTTTATTCAATCCTATTTTGGCGACAACCATGATCTTATCTTGAAACCAGGTCGCACGCTCACACATTCCGACGTGCTCACAGCGGATATCCTCATCGTTCGCGCTGTGACAAAGGTGAATCAAGCATTATTAGATAACACCCCTGTCAAATGGGTGGGGAGCGCCGCAACAGGCACGGACCACTTAGATATTCCCTGGCTAGAAAAAGCGGGCATTCATTGGATGGCCGCATCAGGATGCAATACCGTCTCAGTTGCGCACTATGTAATGGCTGTGGTTGCGGGGCTTCAGCAACGAGGTTATTTAAACGGAAAATCACGTGCGGGCATTATCGGTGTGGGACGCATTGGTCGTGAGGTTGCGCGCTTACTGCAGTTAATAGGATGTGATATTGTATTGTGTGACCCCATTCGTGCGCTTCATGAAAAAGATTTTGCATCGCACACCTTAGACAACCTGCAAGAGTGTGATTTTATCACGCTACATACACCGCTGCACACAACCGGAGATTATCCCACCTATCATTTTATTGAAAAACACTTTTTATCTCGCCAGAGAAAAGGTTGCGTCCTATTAAACACCAGTCGCGGGTCGGTCATTGATTTTTCAGACTTAAAGCGTTATGGCAAACACCTGCTATGGTGTTTAGATGTGTGGGAGAATGAGCCGCACATAGATGAGAGCATACTTCAAGACGCATTACTAGCCACGCCACACATCGCCGGTTACTCCATGAATGCCAAGCAACGTGCGACAAATATGATTTACCAGGCTGCTATTTCACAAAAAATCATTTTACCAACAAAGAAAACACCGCCCCTATTCCTAACACCTTCTATCAAAATAGATGAAGTAGGTGATTGGCGAGACCAAGTCTTGTCTTTATATAATCCATTTGCGACATCTGAAAAACTAAAGGCATCTCCGCACTCGTTTGATGCGCTACGAAAAACACTCGAGACCCGAGAAGAGTGTCTCTTTTCAAATTAGGGCTTAGCGCGCTCCTCTGCGGGAAAAGCAAAATCAATGATGCTATAAAGGCTTTCACGCAGTAACGGCTTGACAACAACCATGTCGATACCTGCCATAAGGCACTGGCGTTGACTTTCTTCGTTGGAATGCGCAGTGAGCGCGACAATCGGGGTGCATCGTCTTTTCAATTTCTTTGCTTCATGTTGACGAATTAAGCGTGTGACTTCATAGCCGTCCATATCAGGCAAACCAATATCCATTAAAATTAACTCATAATCGTGTTCGATAGCCATATCGTAGGCTCGCTGTCCACGATCCGCCACATCTACCACATAGCCTCCAATGGCAGCCAGGTTAAGCAAGACTGCTTTCGCAGCGATAAGATGATCCTCTACTAGTAATACGCGAATGGTTTTCATGAACTAACCCCCAATGGAATGATGCATGTAAAAACGCTCCCTTTCCCCACCTCACTTTTAATGATCAGCTCTCCATTAAAGTCTTCGACGATTTCTTTAACGATGGCCAATCCTAACCCCAACCCGGAGTTTTTATGGGAAACTGTATTCGATTGATCTAATGTGAAAAATTTTTCTGTTACAAGGTGTTGTTTCTCCCTTGGAATCCCAATCCCAGTGTCTTCTATGCGAAATGCGACATAGCATTTCTCAGGAACAGAAGTATCTTTTTTTTCAGGCAGTAACTGTACTTCTATTTTAACATGTCCCTTTTCTGTAAACTTCACCGCATTCCCCACCAAGTTGATAAGCATTTGTTTTAGCCTGATTGGAGAACCTACTAACATTTTGGGCATATCAGAAGAGCAGGTTAGCTCCAAATACAACTTTTTTGCCTTAGCGGCAGATAATTGCATCGCAAAAATACTATCGAGCAATTTTTTAACATCAAATTCTATCAACTCATTTTTTTGAGTATTTTTTTGAAAATTTGAAAAAATTAATACACTATTACAATAATCTAACAATTCATTAGCCGATGAGAGTATATCGCCTATCAACAATTTTTTCTCAGCGTCTTTCTCCTGGTGCAACAAAATCTCCGTCATACTGACAATTCCACAAAAAGGCGTTCGAATGTCATGTTCCAAATTATGTATAAAATCGATTTTTAATTTTTCAGCTTCTTTTTGCTTTGTGACATCAATAGATACTCCAGCCAATCCAATGACATCGCCTGAATGATCTCGTATCGGAGATTTTTTTGTTATGTAGTAGGCAGGGGCACCACCACTATCAAGCCCCACTTCTTCAACTATTTTTTCAACACCGAGACTCATCACGGATTCGTCGGTTTCAAGCAATTTTTGAATCTCTTCCTTGCTTAAAATATGAAAAAATAATTCTTCAATCGATTTACCAACCACATCTGCTGGTGACGCCAAACCCGCAACAGCTGCACAGGTTTTATTGCAGCCTAAGAAACGGCCATCGCGTCCCTTCCAATAGAGATTTCCTATGCTATTCTCTAATACATAAGCTTGTATTTCATACGCATTCATATATCAACCAAGCGCAGGCATCTTGGGATTGGAAGCACCACGAGAATCAAACAACTGAGGTGCAGCAGCTACAGGGAAAGCCACGAAAAAAGAGCCTTGTCTAAACGGAAGCTCAGGGGGGGTGCCCGTCTCAGGGGGGGTGCCCGTCTCAGGGGGGGTGCCCGTCTCAGGGGGGGTGCCCGCTGACGATGATGCAGAAGAAGAGCCAACAGAGCTCGAAGAAGAGAGAGAGCGATCAGAAGTCTCCTCGGCGGAATCAAGCGATGAAGCGGCACAAGACGATGTCTGAGGTAAAATGATAGCGCTGTTCGCTGTCGCCAAAGGAGCGCAATCCCCAAGCAGCACCCCTGCATAAAGATCAAGAAATTCTTGCACGTGCTTGACCATCGCATCTCTATCTTTTGGCTTGTTGTTGTCGTTAGCTAGGGCGTCACGCATAATATGCATCAAAATGATTATGCCATTATCTGATGAAGAAGGTGGCTCACTTGACGCAAAGGTAGGGTCTTCCTGAATTGGGTAGGCGCCGCCAACTGGTTTTTCGGGAGAGCTTATTGCTGTCGCCCTACAATAAGATTGCAGAAGATGATCTAAGAACTTCTTTAATTCTTTTTTTGTAGCCAAAGAGGAATCGCCAAAGAACATCTTTCTCAAAGTGATCATTATCGTACGGGCAAAACCCTGTTCAGCGCCTCTTGGTAAAGGCATCGACGTGGCATGCGGGCTCATGAGAGCAGCTCTAGTAAAAATAGGCATTCGCACTTTTTCTGAAAACAGCTTATATATATGCACAAACATAGCTGCAGGAGGTCCTGGATAGACAAGATTAGTGTAGAATCGTCCCATCTCTAAAATGGCAGCAGACTCCATCCTCGTGTACTCTAAGGCAGACTCTTGATTTCCCACGCCACTCTGTATCTGTGTATGCAAATCGAGCATCGATAAATATAATGGCGAACCTTCTTGTGAAGCGCTTATGATTTCTTGATATCTTTGATTGAGACGACTTTGACCGAGCTTCTCGCAAAATGCCGGCCATGTAACAGCGCTGCTCAGTTGGTTAAGTAGGGCTTTATGTGTTCCAAAAAAATGTGTGTTAATTTCTTTGATTTCTGTGTCGCTCCAATCAGTGTGTAGCTCTGCTGTTGCAATGACATCAACTAATTGTATTTCCCTCTTTTGCAGCATATCAGCCATGCGCTCAAGGAGCTTATGGATTAATGCATCATACTCTCTTCGTTTTTCTGTCCACTGCTCATTTGTTTCAGTGGATTCTTTTCGATACCTTGAAAAACTAATTGGAGCCACAACCCGTGAAGCTTGAGTAAGGAGCGCCTGATCAAATGACATAATACTTGGTTTTTTTTGGCATGAGCTTGCCACTGCTGCGAGCATCAATTTTGATTTTTTCCCCTGCCCTTCAAGGAGTCTGAATACATTTGAAGCGGTCGTCTCTATGGTGCTCTGAGAATTCATTTTTAATACCTCCGTGGTTTAAAGTTCGCATACATTCTGACTATTAATAAATTTTCCATCCTTCGAGGGCTGTGTACATCAAAAATACAGCAATGCTAACGCTGTGATACTTTACACCTAAAATAATAAATATGGTAGGCTTCTTTAAATTAGCACACCATTGAAGTAGGGTTTTGGTTAAAATAACGGCCAATAAGGAGCCCTACCATGAAAAAAACCCTGTTTGATGGAAAATTACCTGACGTTTTTTTTGCTGATTGAGATTGTGGTGAATGGTTGCATTACTTCTTTATCAATCGATCAATAACCATGGTATTCGCTGCACTCGCTGCCACATTCAGCATCGTGGCCAATAGGAATCACGCGACAATAGCTTTCTAAAGTCCCCGAACCAAGCGTACTCACCATGACTGTAAAATAGTAGGATCGGGCGATCACGATTCCGCGCTCGCCGGCCTCACGTTAACAGGAACATGCGCGTGCGTTTCACGAAGCACGCACGCTAACGCAAAGGCAATCAATATACCAAACGGTATCACGCTCAGCGCGACCTGGTAATTATCCAGCGAGTAGGAGCGACCCCCTTCTGCCAGTGTATTCAACCAATTCATATCCAGCAACTTACCCACAACGGGTTGAAAAATATTACCGCCCAGCATCACAATCATATTCGTTATGGCGATCACCGTCCCCGCCATCGCATTATTGCTCAGCTCTCGACACACCGCAAATATCAATATTTGTGCGCTACAAAAAAACCCAAATAAGAGCAGCAAAACGCTTAAGGTGGAAAACGATAAATCGGGGAGATATAGCATCAAGCACGCCACAACAAAAGCACCGATAGAGCCTGTCAACAGTGGTGCGCGACGCCGCCCCATGCTATCGGACAGCAATCCCCAACAAGGTCCGCCAATAGCCCATCCTAAAAATACCATAGAATTAGCCGTCGCCGCATGCGCATGCGACAATGAACGTGCTTGTTGCAAATAA
Source organism: Legionellales bacterium (assembly GCA_947478495.1). Classification (GTDB taxonomy): domain Bacteria; phylum Pseudomonadota; class Gammaproteobacteria; order DSM-16500; family DSM-16500; genus CANJVW01. The sequence goes on from CANJVW010000006.1 coordinate 50,272, forward strand.
GGCATGCCCCATAATTCAGCAAATGTTGAAAGTGATAAATACAACAAAAAGCCAATAAAACCATTCACCCAGATTTGAGGATTTTTCAGCACCTTAGCGAGCCCCCTCCAAAGTTCAGGGAAGTTGAGCTGATTCATATAACGATAAGGAGAATAAAAATTAATATCACGGACAACAACCCAAATAACCAGAGCCAACACCAACCCTACACCAACCGACACACCGGTTGTCATATGCCAACCCACTGCATCCACCATATAGCGAAGCAGAATATCCCCGCACATACCACCCACCATCCCCAAGCAAGTGATCGCTCCTGAAATCAAGGCAAAACGATTCGGTGGCAGCCAAATCGTCGCGAGCTTTAATGCGCCCACAAAGGCAAATGCTGAACCAAACCCCACTAAAAATCGTCCGCATTCAGCGACGCCCAAACTATAATGCCCAGCGAACAACCACGTTCCCGCCGCACAACAAAGACAAGCCATGGTTAATAAGCGACGGGGGCCATAGCGATCCATCAAAAGACCGACAGCAATCAGCATAGGCGTATAAGCGTGATAATAATAAGCAGACAAGCTTCCCGCTTCCGCACCCGTTAAATGGTACAGATTCATGAGCTCTTGCATCATGACACCGGGTGAAATACGAAGAAAGAATTCGTAACAATAATAAAGGGCACCAATGCTGCAAATTAAAACGGGGACTAACGAAGACTGTTTTGAACGACTAACCATGATAGATCCTAATTATGTCTTGCTGTCATTCTAACATAGAAAAAGAGGGATATGGCATCTGGACAATTATTGGTCTATTTTAAGCATGACAGCGCCACATCGGCAAAAGCGGCTCAAAATCCTTGGCCCGAGGATCAAAACAATAATCTACAGCATATTGGAGCCCTTGCTCTCGCTCTCGCTTGGGACAAAAAAATGGGGGGGGAAAGGATGCGTGCAGCGAAACTGATTGATTGCCAAGACATATCGTTGCGCTCACCATCAACAAGAAAACAGTGCTCGCTATCAAAATAACCGGGGAATATGTCGCCGCAAGCAAAAACAGAGGAGCCATAAAAGCAGCAATAACACCAACGCTGAAACAGCGCTCTCTTTCGTCTTGCACTTTTCTTTCTTCTGCGTCAGCTTTTTCTTTTTCTTCTTTTTTTGTATCACAACCCTTGCATTTTTCCCTGTTGCGAAGCGTGAGCGATAAAACACCTCGCTCTTCTTTTGTTGCTGTTCCTGCTATACGCTTTAACTGCAAAATAGGAACGATAATATCCAGCACTGCATCGTCTACTGCTGTTATTGGTGTTCCTGCCTTGAACTTTGGCCACAAAGCAAAAACAGTAGCATACAATCTTTCATCTTCCGCCCGCTTCGCTTCTTCGGCCACCTCCTGCTCTGCTTGCCACTGTAACAGCACGCCATAACCCTTGGCTGCCTTGAATTTTTCTTCTGTTAATTCCCTTTTTATTTCTAATTCTGCCTCTTTTGATTCGCTGCTTTCCGGCGCTAGGCTCAAGCAGCCATCTAGTAGCACAGCTTCTACTATATCGCTTTGGAATTCCATCTCTGCTGCGTCTGTTGTTTCTCTTCCTGGTTCAGCTGTTTCTAGCTCTGGCACTGCTTCTAATTCTATCTTTTGTGATTCATCTCTTTCTTCTTCTACTGCTAAATTCAGCAACACAGAATAATCTCTATCTTCTGGCGCTATTTCTAACGAAACTTCATGGTCGGTGTTTATCTGTTTTATCTGTTGTTTAATCTGTTTTATATTTTGTTTAAGAAAATTCGCCCTTGCGGTCTCTTTCTCGAGGTGGACTATATATTCCTCCATCCATATGCGATCTTGCTGTGATTTTCCCTTATCGTATCGTTCTGCGTATCTCTCAATCCATATTTTACTTTGCCCAATCTCATCCTTTTCTCTTTTTAATTTTTTCTTCAGTTTTTCCAATAATTCTGCTGCTTCTGTCGCTGTTCTTTCTCTTTGTTCTTTTGCTTTATGTGCTATTTCTTTTTCTTCTATTGCCTCTCCTGGCGCCACTCTTTCCGTCTCCTTAAGAAGACTCGACACCCAAAGGAGAGCTTGGCTACTGCGATTGCTATTCGTTTTCGCAGGAGAAAACTCCCTAGAGGGTGGCGCGCTAGATGTGCAGTCAAGCACCATCTTCTCCCCGTCCTCACTTTCTTGGCTGGATGATCGCGATCGGTCTATCTGTAAATTTTCATGACCAGAAATCATAAAACACTCCTCCTCTGTCAGTGATACTCTTTTGACATACCCGGAAACTTCGAGGCCATCTTAGAGAACTACCTTGGCTCTCAGCAACGTTTGTATGATTTATTTTACTTAGTATTTGATTATATAATAAACTAATTTTTAATACTGTATTAAAATAAATCTATTCGGGCAAGTCTGCAACAAAAAGAAGGGGAATACTAAAAAATCACTAAAAATCAGGGTGTTTTAAGCGAAAAAAGGGATAGTAAAATAAAAAAGATATGGTATTGTAGGTATTGCATTGTTGACTTTACTTAAGAGGAATACACCATGGCCGCAAAGAAAGTATCCGCTAAATCAAGGAAGAAAGCTGTAAAGAAAGCCGCAGCACCCATGAAACCTAAAATGCCTACCATCAAAGATCCATTGACAAAAGGCGGCACCGTCAAAGCCATTATGGAAATGACTTGTCTCGCTAAAAAAGATGTCGTTCACGTATTAGATAGCTTGGCCACCCTGATTGAATTGCACGTCCGATCACGCGGTCCAGGCAAATTTGTGATGCCAGGTCTTTTGAAAATAGCGGTTGTGAAGAAACCCGCAAGACCAGCCCGCAAAGGCATCAACCCATTCAACGGGGAAGAAATGGTCTTCAAGGCAAAACCCGCTCATAAAGTTGTAAAAATAAAAGCTCTTAGAAAGCTCAAGGAAATGGCTCTCTAACCCGTTCACGGCGGCATCTGCAAAAGCCACAAACCGCCATATATGAGGCAAGGTGACGAGAAAAGAATGACGAAAAAGCGGAGCATATACATATGTGAGCATTTTGAGAAATTTTTTTCTCGTGAGATTACCCATAGATGGTCGTTGGTTGATAAGGCCTAAATATTTACTACTTATTGGGGTGGATGGGTCGTTCGTTCACCCCGCTGAGGTTTGCATCATGAAGCGCATTCCATACGACCGCATTACTCTCCTTGTTGTTCTTACCTTGTTATCAGCTTGTGCGCCTCACCCACCACAACACCATCACAAAGTCTTAGTCGCGGATGCGACCACCATCAAACCCTCTCTTCCTGTTCCTTTTAGCAAACCTACTCCTCCCCCTCGCGTTATCGTACCCCAACAGAACATGAATGCCCCTGTGGCTCGCTGGTGCTGGCCTGCCCGCGGAAAAGTCTCGCCTGGCAACAAAGGAATCACCATTCATGGCAAAAACGGCGATCCGATCTTTGCAGCCGCTGCTGGCAAGGTAGTTTACAGTGGCCACGGCCTCCGCGGATATGGCAACCTCATCATCATCAAACACAACAATACGTTTTTGAGCGCCTATGCACATAATAAAGTGAGCTTTGTCAAAGAAGGTGATAATGTGCGCGCAAAACAAAAAATTGCAGAGATGGGCCACACCGGAGCCAGCCAAACGGCGCTACACTTCGAGATAAGGTCCCATGGTCACTCAGTAAATCCCCTACTATACTTAACCTGCCATGACTAATATCATAGAACTTGCCCTCATCATTCTTATAAGGACGATAATATGACAAAGCCAAACAAAATGGGTAAAAAAAATTCGGATATTGCACTTGAACTAATCGATAAAATAGATGATAAAGCTGGGCATTCTTCTCCCTTCGAACTCATCGATGATGCAACGGATGTGGATCTGCTTCAGGAAGAAGATAAAGAACTAGAAGCTGTCATCGACAAGCCCTTACCCGAAGCGCGCAATGACGCGCATGATGCCACTCAAATGTATCTTAGCGAAATTGGTCGCTCACCTCTCTTCACACATGAAGAAGAAATTTACTACGGTCGACGTGTGATAAAAGGCGATAAGAAGGCGCGCGCTAAAATGATTCAAAGCAATTTGCGATTGGTCGTTAAAATTGCGCGACACTATCATCACCGCGGTGTTGAATTTCTCGATTTAATTGAGGAGGGCAACTTAGGATTGCTGCGTGCTGTCGATAAATTTGATCCCGAACGCGGATTTCGCTTCTCAACCTATGCTACCTGGTGGATACGTCAAACCATTGAACGCGCTATCATGAAGCAAAGCCGCACCATTCGCTTGCCCATCCATGTGATCCGCGAGCTCAATGCCTGCTTGACTGTATCGCGCGACATTATGTGCACAGAGCACCATACAGCCAATTCAGTCGAGATCGCTAAAAAACTGAAAAAAACGGTTAAAGAAGTTGATGACGCGCTCGAGTTGAATGAACACATGGTTTCACTGGATACCTTGATCGGCAACGACAAAAGCAAAAGCATATCCTTGGTTGATGTCATTGCAGACAAGAATGAAACCGACCCTGTCATGCTGCTCGCAGAAGGTCATCTTCCACAACAACTGGAAGCACTGGTCCGAGAGCTGAATGATAGGCAGCGCGAAGTACTTTGCCGACGCTTCGGATTGATGGGTCATAATCGTGCGACACTCGATAAAGTCGGGAAAAGCATTGGATTAACCCGAGAACGCGTGCGCCAAATCCAAATCAACGGCATTAAGGCATTACGTGAAAAAATGAAGGAATTGGGTTTGAGCCGAGAGAGTTAGACTCTCGCTTTGCGCTTGGGAAATGGTATACTGCCGTTATTTGAAAATGTAGCAACTGTCTTGAAAAATAAATTTTTAAGCAGTGAGGTAGTGAGGTAGGGTGGGCAAAGCGTTCTTTGCGTGCCCACCACCAAGCAATGAGCACG
>CANJVW010000007.1 GCA_947478495.1 Legionellales bacterium
CAATCGACGGAAACGATTTGGCCTCAGGTTCAATTTAATCGCAGGGATTTATAATTATGAATTGGAGAAATAAGGCTTGAAAAAACTCTATCGCTTATATTTATTTTAGATGCATTTTAGATTTATTTTTTTTGTGGTCCCCGTCAAGGCTGTCACTGGATCCCGCATAAATTCTCGCAGGATGCGACAGAGGCGCTGGGATCAGACAAGTGGCGGGATTTTGCGGGATGACAGATCAGTGGTGAAACGCTGTGGTATTAATATGTGGCGAGCGGTTTCGAAAGAAGTCTATTGACCCATTAGCTGAATTATTAAGAAATGGTGCTCGCGATTTAATCAGGCAAGCAGTTGAAGCGGAGTTAGGCCAGATGCTTTCTGAGGATGCCGATTTAAAGTTAACAGATGGTCGAGCTGCTGTTGTGCGCAACGCCTATTTACGTGAAAAAACGATCCAAGCAGGCATTGGAGATGTGATTGTTAAGATGCCCGAGGCGCGAGATCGCAGAGCATTGGATTCATATCCTTACAACAAACCCCATTGAATCCGATTTTGCAACGGTGCGTTTACGTACGAGAAAATGTCGTAACTGCGGCTCAAGGGATACCACGCTGGCAATGGTATTTAAATTAATGGAATCGACTTAACTAAAAAAGCCACTCTGCAAGTGGCTTTTTTAGTTAAGTGGTGCACCCGGAGAGATTCGAACTCCCGACCACCTGGTTCGAAGCCAGATACTCTATCCAACTGAGCTACGGGTGCTTAAAAGCGGATAAGATTTCCTTTCTAATATGGTGCACCCGGAGAGATTCGAACTCCCGACCCCCTAGTTCGTAGCCAGGTACTCTATCCAACTGAGCTACGGGTGCAAAAACACGTATTAAGACGCAGAACAGTAAAGAAAAAAGAAGGTTGAGTCAAGCCGTTTCGAGGGGTATCGTCTATTTTAAAACCCATACAAACAATTAATTCCCATGGTTTGTATTTTGCCGTACGAATAGAACCGCTAGCATTCTGGGTTTCTAGGCGTTTTTTTAAGATTTTCAGTAATTCCAGTATGGACAGGTAGAGGGATTGATCGAATTAAGTAAACATAGAGCATTTAATAATCCTCCTTCGCTGCCCTCCTGCGTGCCTTGCATTTCGGCGGACTGGCGCTTCGGTCTGTCAGCTGAAGTTCGGAGAACGAAGGCTGGCGGACAGCTTTCGCTTGAGGTAATTAGGATGGGCAATTGAAAGGTGTGGGTCGGAGATTATTGGCGTGCCAGCTGTAGCTCGCAGAGCGAAATCTGGCGGAGAGAGAGGGATTCGAACCCTCGATGGAGTTTTTGACCCCATACTCCCTTAGCAGGGGAGCGCCTTCAGCCTCTCGGCCATCTCTCCAAATACACGCACTGCAGATGATAGTTGAATAGAGAGACTTTAGGAAGCGTCCGTGTCATCTTTTTTATCGGTATTGCCGATCGTATCGCCGCTTTCGTCTGTTGAAGGCGTTTTTTCTTGCTGAATACGTTGATAGATTTCTTCGCGATGCACAGAGACATTCTTTGGTGCATTGATGCCAATTCGCACTTGATTTCCTTTGATGCCTAATACGGTGACAATAACATCATCACCAATGACTAATGTTTCACCTACACGCCTTGTTAAAATGAGCATTTATCCATCCTCTTTATAAAACTATCCTATGTTACTCGCTCTCAGGCTATTACCGACAGCAAAGTCAGCAATGTTAAACAAAATGTTCTCTTTGTGCAAACAAGTTTTATCATATTTTTATATTGAATGGCCAATACATTGCCATATTGTGACTAACTGCTTATTTGAACAGGATTTTTATTTATGGTTAAATAATTATCAGTAAAGATGGATGAAGAAAGATTCTTTATTGGGTGACAATGTGTTCAATTCAAAAGCACTGTGAAGCGCTGCAACGCCTCGCTCTAAATCAGCTTCATGAATCATGACTGATATCTTGATATCAGATGTTGTCATCATTTCGACCGCAATGCCTTCCTTGCCTAAGCTTTCCAATAATTGACTGAGGACATGAGGATGTGAACACATCCCCATACCCACAAGCGATAGCTTAGCAATACGGAGATGGCTCTTAATGTCAGTGATTTTCAAGGAGGTCATTAGGGCACCAATAATCTTCAATGCGGCGGCGCTGTCTGCGCGATGCAGTGTCAATGTAAAATCAGCGGCTTGCTGGACAATCATGTCGACTTCGATGTGACAGTCGCTCAGCTGACGAAGGATTTCACTTTGCATGCCGGGTTGATGCGATTCGCACCGCAATGTGATCATAGCTTCTTCTCGATTGAAAGCAATGCAAGAAACAGGACGCTTCTGAGCAATCTCTTCGTCTGTTGTCACCAACGTGCCTGGATGATGCGTGAAAGTGGAGAGCACGCGAATAGGGAGTTGATGGTGTTTCGCTAATTCAACAGAGCGTCGTTGAAGCACCTTGGCGCCTAAGCTCGCCATCTCAAGCATTTCTTCAAATCCAATATGAGAGAGCAAGCTTGCGTCAGGAATGATGCGCGGGTCACTGGTGTAGACGCCAGCCACATCCGTATAAATTTGACATTCTGCTGCATTAAGGGCTGCTGCTACGGCGACAGCAGTCGTGTCAGAGCCGCCTCGCCCTAAGGTGGTTGTGCTACCCTGTGCGTTTACTCCTTGAAACCCTGCAATGATAACCACAAAGCCATTGGCTAGATCACGTTGGATGATATCGGTTTTAATATCTTGAATGCACGCGCTGCGATGAACATCATTTGTTTGAATGCCGATTTGTGATCCGGTGTAGGAGTGCGCAGGGCACTCTTTTGCATTCAATGCAATAGCGAGCAGCGACATGGAGACTTGCTCGCCCGTTGACACCAACGCATCATATTCGCGTGCATTCGGTTCCGGTGTAAGCGTCTGGGCTAATTGAATTAATCGGTCGGTTTCACCTTGCATGGCAGACACAATCACGACGACATCGTGACCCTCTTGTTTCGCTTGCTTGATTCGTGTTGCCACATGCTTGATACGTTCCAATGTACCGAGCGAGCTGCCACCGTATTTTTGGACAAGAAGCGTCATGTAGCGGAATCCCTTGTTGCGGGTAAGGTAATTAATTTTTCTTTCACCCATGCATGAACGGATTGAAGCGCTTGATCAATATTCTCAGGTTGCGTGCCACCCGCCTCAGCGAGATCCGGGCGACCGCCGCCTTTGCCGCCAATTTGCGGTGCAATCATTTTAATGATGTCACCCGCTTTAATATGAGCCGTGCAATTCGCGGTAACGCCCGCGATCACGCTGACTTTATTATCTTGGATACTTGCTAACACAATCACCGCTTTATTCAATTTATTTTTAAGGTGATCAATGGTGCTTCGCATGATAGCCGTTTCGACCTGAAGCAGTGTTTGAGTGAGCATATGAACGCCGCTCATTTCAGTCGCATTCACGCTTAACTCGTTGCAGAGCGCGCGCGCTAATTTTTCTTTAAGCGTTCCAGCTTCTTTTTCAAGTAAACGAGTCGCATCGATCGCTGTCTTTAATTGTTGTTGAGATGCGGCATCACGTGCTTTTAGCCACTGCATAGCCCCTTCACCTGTGACGGCTTCTATTCGACGAATGCCGGCTGCCACGCCTGATTCGGATATTATTTTAAATAACCCAATGTTGCCCGTATGCGCTGCGTGTGTTCCGCCGCATAGCTCAACGGAGTCACCAAAGCGCACGACACGGACTTCGTCGCCGTATTTTTCACCGAATAAAGCCATCGCACCTTCTTTGATTGCATCCGCTTGCGTGGTTGTTTTGATGATGGAAATGGTATTATCACGAATGCATTGATTAACGCGTTGTTCTATTGATTCTATTTCAAGTGCAGTGAGTGGTGTGGTGTGTGAAAAATCAAATCGCAATCGCTCTGGATTCACGAGAGATCCTTTTTGAATAACGTGAGGGCCCAATATGTCGCGTAGCACATGATGCAATAAATGGGTAGCGGTATGATTCAAGAGGGTGGCGGATCGACGCGCTGAATCGACCGTTGCAGAGAATATATCGCCTATATTAAGCGATCCTGTTTCACATGTTCCGCTATGTGCAATCGCTTGACCTTGTTTCTGAGTGTCGTTGACGCGAAAAAAGGCGTTATTTGTGTGTAGAGCTCCGGTGTCACCCACTTGACCGCCCGATTCTGCATAAAAAGGCGTGCGATCCAATATTACCAAGCCGGTTTGACCCGTTGATAATGATTCGACAGATTGGTTGTCGACAAAAATGGCCGTGATACGTGAATCGTTCTCTGTGAGCGTGTCGTAGCCTGTAAACTCCGATGGCCCGCTGAGGTACGCGTCAATACCATCTGCTGCAGTAAATGTGCTGGATTGGCGAGAGCGTTGGCGCTGCTCTTCCATCGAGCGCTCAAAGCCTGCCTGATCGACCGTTAAATCACGTTCGCGCGCCATGTCGGCTGTTAAATCGGCTGGAAAGCCGTAGGTATCATAGAGCTTAAAGACAATCTTACCCGGAATGATGCTGCCAGAAAGGTTTTCAATGGCCTGTTCAAATAATTTGAGTCCGGTCGAGAGCGTTGCGCTGAATTGTTCTTCTTCTCGACGTAATACCGTTTCAATGTGCAGCCCCATTTCTTGAAGAGCAGGGTAGGCATCACCCATAGCCTCTGCGAGTGGCGCCACTAATTGATGGAAAAAGGGTTGCGTGAGCCCAAGCTTGTGCCCATGACGCAATGCGCGGCGAATGATGCGACGCAATACATAACCGCGCCCTTCATTCGAGGGCTGAACACCATCCACAATTAAAAAAGAGCATGAGCGAATGTGATCAGCGATGACGCGCAGAGAAGCATTGGTTAAATCAGATACGTCAGCCAGTTTAGCGATGACTTTAATAATAATTTGAAATAAATCGATATCATAATTGTTGTGCACACCCTGCATCACAGCTGACAGGCGCTCCAATCCGCTACCTGTATCGATTGACTGCTTGGGCAGCGGGGATAGTCTGCCGTCTGTCGCACGATCATGTTGCATGAAGACTAGGTTCCAGATTTCAACATAGCGATCGCCATCTTCCTCCGCTGAGCCAGGCAGGCCGCCCCAGATATCCGCACCGTGATCATAAAAAATTTCAGAGCAAGGACCGCAAGGGCCGGTTGGACCCATGGACCAAAAATTACTGGCTTCGCCACAGCGGATGACGCGTGCGGGATCGATGTGGATGTCGCGAATCCATATATCAGCGGCTTCATCGTCATCTGAAAAAACAGTGACCCACAGCTTTTCTTTAGGGATTTTTAAAACGTGCGTCAAAAATTCCCATGCGAAATGAATGGCGTCGCGTTTGAAATAATCACCAAAACTAAAATTGCCTAGCATTTCAAAAAAGGTGTGGTGTCGTGCGGTGTACCCGACGTTATCTAAATCATTATGCTTGCCACCCGCGCGGACGCAGCGTTGCGAAGAGACGGCTCGCTGATACGAGCGCTGCTCTTTTCCTAAAAAGACATCCTTAAATTGCACCATCCCGGCATTGGTGAATAGCAGCGTCGGATCATTGTCTGGAATGAGAGAGCTGCTTGGAACCACGGTGTGTTGTTTTTCCCGAAAATAATCCAAAAACAAGCGGCGGATGTCGTTAACAGTCAAAAAGGATGTCATCTGTTTTTAGCTCACGAAAAATAGTATTAATATGGGTGGATGTAAATCCCCGGTATTGTAAAAAACGCATTTGCTGGGCGCGGGACTTTGCATCAGCTGGCAACCCTTGCTTAAACCGTTTTTTCCATGCTTTAAGGGCATCGTTAAGCCAGCTATTATCAGCGATTGCTAAGAGATGATCAATCAATTGTTCATCAATGCCACGTTCTTTGAGTTCAGTGCGAATGCGAAGGGGGCCGTAGCCCCGATTGCGTCGATAGTGGGTGTAGAGCTCAGCAAAGCGGGCATCGCTCTGTAGGCCTTCCTGTTGAAGTATTATTAATGCTTGCTGAATGAGAGACGGATCGAACGATTTTTGCTCGAGTTTGCGCGTTAATTCAGCGGCAGAGTGTTCGCGACGCGCTAGCGAGTTAAGAAGAGCGCGTCGGATGAGTTTGATATCGCTGATCAGACAAGAGCCTCTTCGGTCTCGTCAACGATAGCAGTGCGATCAGTGGACACTGATACAATCAGTTGATCGCGGATTTTTGCTTCTATTTCTTGGGATATGAGAGGATTTTCCTTTAAGAAGATTCGTGCGTTGTCTTTTCCTTGACCGATTTTTTGGCCTTTATAACTAAACCAAGAGCCGGATTTTTCAACCAAGTTTTGCAGGACGCCTAACTCGATGATCTCACTTTCACGTGAAATGCCTTCATTGTAGAGAATTTCAAACTCCGCTTGCTTGAAAGGCGGCGCCACTTTGTTTTTAACCACTTTAACACGGGTTTCGCTGCCAATGATGACATCACCATTTTTGACGGCGCCAGTACGGCGGATATCGAGTCGAATAGAAGCGTAGAATTTTAATGCGTTGCCACCCGTGGTAGTTTCAGGATTGCCAAACATCACGCCGATTTTCATACGAATTTGATTGATGAAAATAACCAATGTGTTGGATCGTTTAATGTTGGCTGTCAGTTTTCGAAGGGCTTGAGACATCAGACGAGCTTGTAGGCCCATGTGGTGGTCGCCCATTTCGCCCTCAATTTCGGCTTTTGGTGTGAGCGCTGCAACAGAATCGATGATGACAACGTCCACCGCGCTCGATCGAACGAGCATATCGGTGATTTCGAGTGCTTGCTCGCCGGTATCCGGTTGCGAAATCAGGAGTTCATCGAGATTTACACCTAATTTTTTCGCATAGCTAGGATCGAGCGCATGTTCTGCGTCGACGAATGCGGCGGTGCCACCCATACGTTGGCAAGAGGCGATAACCTGTAACGTCAGGGTTGTTTTACCGGAAGATTCAGGACCATAAATTTCGACGATTCGACCGCGGGGTAATCCACCAATGCCGAGCGCAATATCCAATGATAAGGAGCCTGTAGAAATAGATTCGATATTGCTGATAGCAGGCACATCACCCAAGCGCATGACGGAGCCTTTGCCGAATTGACGTTCAATTTGAGTGAGTGCTGCGTCTAACGCCTTTTGTTTGTTGCTGTTGCTTACCATCGAGAGAATTCCTTATGTGTGAGAGGTCGGGGGATATGGTTCTCATTATTAGGGAGAGCGTTTAAGAAAGCAAGAGCGTTAATGCCGCGATGATCGCTTGCTCTCGAATAGATTGACGATCGCCCGAAAAATGATGCAGCTGCGTGATCGTTTCGCCAAGTCCTGCGTGCGCTATCCAAACAGTACCGACAGGTTTTTCAGAAGTGCCGCCGTCGGGCCCTGCAATACCCGTGACACTGAGAGCGATTAGTTTATCGTGTCCGTCGAGCGCATTTTCTGCCATGAGACGCGCAACCGATTCGCTGACCGCACCTTCTTTTTCGATCAGAGCGCTTGGAATATGAAGTAATCGCGTTTTTGAGGCGTTGCTATAGGTAACGAGGCCTTGCTCAAACCATTCTGAGCTGCCGGGTACGCTCGTGATCGCAAAGGCTAGGCCACCGCCCGTGCAGGATTCGACTGTCATTACTTTAAGCTGATGAGTGCGAAGGTATCCCCCCACTTTTTTACTAAGCGCTTGAATAGGGTCGGAGAGCTCTATCATGGTTTATTTTTCCATAATATTGACAATAAAAAATAAAAAATATACAATTTGTATTAAATAAAAACAAATATTAATGATGCTATGCAAAACAGGAGATTAATTTATGAATAGTCATAACACTTCCTTACGTTTTTTGTTCGAGCAAGCGGATCGCAGAAACTGGAATCAACTGTACCACACTGTTGCTGCAAAGATCCCTGAGCAGTTGGATTCCTACGAAGATTTTATGGAGCTGTCATTGTACCTTGATTCTTCAGCTAAAGTTTCTTTTGTGAGGTCGTGCCAATTGAGATTGCCAGCAATCGTAAAAAATGGTTATCACCTTTCTTATGTCTTAGGGATTTTACCCTCCGAGGAGCGTTTGAATTTTCTTAAAATGTGCGGCAGGCGCTTGAAAAAGATTGTCACAGATACAGAAGAGCTCATCATTTTGTTGTATATGCTCTCCTCTCAAGAAAAAAGTGTGTTGCTTCAGTTTTGCTTTCCGAAGCTCAAAAAAGCCGGCGCTATCGCTATACCGACGTGCGCGCATAACTCAAGCGATATAAAGCGCGTTGAGGAAGCGCTTCAAGACGATGAGGATGCGTTTTTTGTGTGGACGTTGTCTGCGCAGCATATTGTTCCTCCATTGGCTAAGCCGCCTCTATGGCAAGAAAGCCCTTCTGTGTCGAGCGTGTCGTCGGCCTCAACCGATTCTCCTCGGGCGATAGCTTGCAGCGCGCGTATTTCCTCATCTACTGAGCCCACCGTTGATCAATCATTTCTAAGGCGTAGTGCTTCTTCTGCTCATAGCATCTGGTCGATGCCATCACTTGAGGGCGCGATCCCAAAATCAGCGCCTATAAACATACCGACAGGTCAGCGAATGCCATAACTTTGCTTGATTAAATGGCGTCTGTCAGCTATGATGGCGCCATTATTGAATCAAAGAGGCGTTCTATGAAAGAAGGTATCCATCCAAATTACAAAGACATTAAGGTTACTTGCAGCTGTGGCAATACCTTTGTCACACGTTCTACGTCCAGCAAAGATGTATTGTTAATCGAAGTTTGCTCAGAATGTCATCCGTTCTACACAGGCAAGCAAAAGATTGTGGATACAGCCGGCCGTGTGGACCGTTTCCAGAAAAAATATGCTCGAAAAACGCAAGATGCAGGCGCAGCTGCTGCTTAAGATGCCTTCTTTCGCCCAGGAAGACTGGATAGGGGCGACCGGCGGTCGCTCGCTTTTTTGTTGGTGATAAAGGAGTGTCATGAAAAAAACTCTGGCTCAAGCCGCGTTAGATTATCACCGTTTTCCGAATCCCGGAAAGCTTGCTGTCACCTCTACAAAACCCACCGCGACACAAGATGATTTAGCACTATGCTACACGCCCGGCGTTGCCGAGCCTGTCAAGGCTATCGCTCGCGATCCTAGAGCCGCTTATGACTACACCAGCAAAGGCAATTTGATTGCGGTTATCACAAATGGCACGGCTATCTTGGGACTTGGAAATCTCGGTGCACTGGCCAGCAAACCGGTCATGGAAGGAAAGGCTGTCTTATTTAAACGTCTCGCGGATATCGATGCCTTCGACATTGAAATCGATTGCAATGACCCCCAGGACTTTGTTGACACCGTTGCACGCATTGCCCCGACGTTTGGCGGCATCAATCTCGAAGACATTAAAGCCCCGGAGTGTTTTTTTATTGAAACAGCCCTGCAAAAACGTTTGAACATCCCCGTTTTTCATGATGATCAGCATGGCACAGCTATTATTGTTGCCGCTGGTTTGCTGAATGCGTTGGAATTGCAGGGTAAGAAGTTATCAGATGCAAAAATAGTGTGCGCGGGGGTGGGAGCAGCGGGCATTGCAACCGTTAAGTTCCTCATTCATTTGGGCGCCAAGCGCGATCAATTATTTATGGTTGATCGGACAGGCGTCATTCATCATACCCGTTTAGATTTGAATGAGCACAAACAAGAGTGGGCGATTGAAACGCATCATCGTACGTTGACCGACGCATTGAAAGGGGCGGATGTTTTTATTGGTGTGTCGGGTCCTGATGTGATGACGGTGGATATGTTGAAAGGTATGGCACCAAAACCGATTATTTTTGCTTTATCGAATCCTACGCCTGAAATTATGCCGGATGTCGCGAGACATGCTCGCCATGATCTGTTGATTGCCACAGGGCGGAGTGATTTCCCCAATCAAGTGAACAATGCGCTTTGCTTCCCCTTTCTGTTTCGCGGAGCCTTGGATGTGCGCGCATCAGCGATCAATGAAGAGATGAAATTAGCGGCTGTAACCGCCATCAGACATTTAGCGCATGAACCCATTCCAAAAGAAATCTTGAAAGCGTATCAACTAAAAGATCTGTCATTCGGACAGGAATATATTTTACCTAAATTATTAGATCCTCGATTAAAAGAGGTTGTCTCTTCTGCTGTTGCGAGAGCGGCTGTGGCGTCGGGCGTTTCGTTGCTGAAAAAAGGTTAAGTAAAGCCATGATTGGTGGTGGTACCTATCCCATTTTACTTACATAGCAAATCAGTGATACCTTACGCAAAAAACCTTGTATTAAAAAATAAATATCGACATCATAAGCGTAGTCTTTTTATGTGCATTTTATTGAGGGTTCTTATGTTAAAAAAACTCGTAGTGTTTTTTATTCTAATGACAGCAATCTGATTTTCCTATGCAGGAATAAATGCATTAACTCATCATTCGCGTGCCAATTGTGGTAATAACGAAAGTATTTCATCGCACCTTGGTCACTCGTACTGGTTCTGGGTTGTGAGCAGGCATAGAAACTCCAATGGGGTGGATCATCAAGTCATAGCAGATTGGCAATTTACATGGCGTGCTGCTGCACTGCATTGAGGGGAAGGAACCGGTGGATGGTGGAATTAACGCGAGGAATCCGCAATGCAAAATAGTAAAGAAACATTAATAGGAAAACTATTGCTAGCCATGATCTTTTTGCCCGGGCTGGTATCCGCTGCTGCAACAGAGCAAACAGCCAGTCCTTTTCCAAATGCAAAACCTGGCATTAATATTATGTCGCTGTCCGAAACTAATTTGCCTGCCGCAATGCAGCAACCGATATTGCTGGCAACTGGAATACCGGTTTCCTTTATACAGTGAACTGGTACGATCCAGATCGATTGATGTCATTGGAGTGCACAAACAAAACGTTAAAACCGGAAGCGTTAAATGAGATGATAGAAGTTGCAAAGAAAATAGATAAAAGTATTACATAGGATTCTTACAAGAAAATTTTTGTAGCCGTTCAGGCAATGGCGTCAACTTAAGTTTTTTTAAACCATCCGTAAATAATGTTGATGCCATTTTTCAACTTGCATGCTAAGCGCACTCAGCGTTCCATTGTTGTCGATGATATCATCTGCTTTTGCGAGGCGCGCCTCTCGAGCCATTTGTGTTTTCATCATAGTTTTGATTTCAGACTCAGTCATGTGATCGCGCGCTGCAGTTCGATCAATTTGTGTTTTCTCATTCGCATCCACCACTAAAATGCGTTGAATGAGGGGGTTTCTTTTTGTTTCGAATAGTAGGGGAATCGCGACGATGCAATACGGTGATGAGGTTTCTTTGATTAAGGTATTCGTTTTTTCGCGAATTAGGGGATGCAATACATCTTCAAGCCATTTTTTTTCTACTGGGTTTGAAAAAATAATTTTTCGAAGGGCTGCGCGGTTGAGGGTTTGGTCGGGCAATAAAATGCTCTCACCGAAATGAGCAATTATTTTTTTTAAGGCAGGCTGTTCGGGCTGTGTGAGATCACGTGATAATTGATCTGTGTCGATGACTGTGATGCCTTTTTCCTGAAACAAGTGTGCGACGGTGGATTTTCCAGAGCCGATGCCGCCAGTGAGGCCGATGACTAACATGGTTTCTCCTAAGAAAAAGGTGGGTGGTGAGCACGCAAAAGGCGCTTTGCCCACCCTACATCTTGTACGTGAATGGTTTGCTCACTCTGTATTTTAACGGTAGGGTGGGCAAAGCGCCTTTTGCGTGCCCACCACCCATCCCGTTGCTAGAAAAAATAATGCAAATAAAGCTGCATGATGTCACGCCCCCACAGCAGCGCGACCCATCCTGCAAATGCGAGATAGGGTCCAAAGGGGAGCGCGACACTAGCGATTCGGCGCTTCATCACCATATGCAAAATACCCATGACGATACCAATGGTTGATGCGAGTAATATAATGAGCGGTAACTCGTGCCAACCAAGATAAGCGCCGAGTGCCGCTAATAATTTGTAATCCCCTTGCCCCATTCCGCGCTTGCCTGTGGCGAATTGAAATAACGCTTGAAT
Source organism: Legionellales bacterium (assembly GCA_947478495.1). Classification (GTDB taxonomy): domain Bacteria; phylum Pseudomonadota; class Gammaproteobacteria; order DSM-16500; family DSM-16500; genus CANJVW01. Next base: position 12,052 of record CANJVW010000007.1, read on the forward strand.
GGTTGCAAAGATAAGATAGCCGAGGATCGCGCCAATAATGGCGTCCGAAGAGGGCACAAATACAGAAAAGAGGCTTAACACTAAGCCTATCCATAGCAGCAATAGCGTGAGCTGATCAGGCAACAGTTGGTGCTCAACGTCAATAAAGGTGAGCGCAATCAATATCCAGGTGAAGATGAGCGCGCCGGCAGTTTGCGCCGTGACCCCAAAACGCCAGGCGACATATACCGATGCAAAGCAACAGAGTAATTCGACTAATGGGTAGCGGAGCGGGATTGTTGTTTTGCAATTGACACATTGGCCACGCAAAATAAGGTAGCTGACCAGGGGGATGTTATGCCAAGGCTTGATGACTTTCTTGCAGGCAGGGCAATGAGATCGGGGAAGCCATAAATTGAGACGCTCGGTCTCAGCTGTGGACTTTAGGCCTAAATAGTGACGGCATTCCTGACCCCACTCTTGTTGGATCATGCGTGGGAGACGGAAAATCACAACATTGAGAAAACTGCCTACCAGTAAAGATAGTAGGGCTATGAGCAATAAAAAAGCATCAGGGTGGTCTGTCAGGATGGAAAGATCACTCATAAGATAGCTGTTCCTAGTTTGAAAATCGGTAAATAGATGGCAATCACTAATCCTCCGATTAGAACACCAAGAACGATTATAATCAAGGGCTCCAGAAGAGCAGTCAGCTGCAAAATGCCTTCTTCAATATCCGATTCGCACATATCGGCTATTTTCTCTAGCATGTTATCTAGCTGCCCTGATTCTTCGCCTATCTTAATCAAGCCAACTATCATGAAGGGCAGGTAACGGTTCCTTTGTAGTAGTCTATTGAGAGGGAGACCGCGTAAGACGCCGGCCTGCAGTTGCGCCATCGTTTCTCGATAGAGCGCGCTGCTCGAAAGGGAGGTCAATGATTGGAGTGCGTCTGTGAGTGGCATGCCGGACGCAATCGTGACTGATAAAAGACGCGATACGCGCGCAACCACTATTTTTATCGGGAGCGCACTACCCGGTAGCTTGAGCAACATTATTTCGAGGCGTCTTCGGCAGAAAGGCATAGTGAATGGAACAAAAAAGAACGCAGAAAGCAGCAGACAAAGCCCGCAGTACGATTTCACCCCATGAGACAGCTGCAGCACCCATTTTGTGAAGGGGGGGAGAGCGATGTTGGCATCTGCAAATAGCCCGATAAATGTTGGTACAATCCCAATGAGTAGGACGAGTGTTGAAATGATCGCAACGAGGGTAATAAGGATAGGGTAAGTAAGGGCCCGCGTGATTTTTTGTCGAAGACGATACTGCTTTTCTTGATTAAGCGCTACATGACGCAACGTATTCTCGAGCGTACCACTCTTTTCCCCGATTTCGATGATCTGACAAGTGATGACGTCAAAGCATTTGTGTGATCGGCGCAAACACTGCGACAACGGTTTTCCTGTTGCGATATCCATTTTAATCATTTGAATCAATCGCGATAACCCCACATTTTTTTGATCAAATGACAGCAGATGGCAGGACTGAAGAATCGGAATGCCTGCTGAAGTGAGCGTCGCTAATTGACGAAAAAATAAAATGATGTCGTGATGGGATATTTTTCTCATCCTAGTACTCGTGTTAATTCATCTTGTGTTGCTATGCCAAGTCTCACTTTTTCCATGCCCGCATCATGCAGAGAGAGCGTTTTATAGGTGGGATCCCCGATTGAAAATAATTCATAGATTCCTATTCTGCCAGAATACTGTTTTCGCAAAAGACGTTGTGTGATGATAAGAGAGATAGAAGACATACCTTGTGCTGTGACATCTAATGAGGTGAGTCGGTCGAGGGTTTCTTGAGGGCTTTTAGCGTGCACAGTAGATAAGACTAAATGCCCAGTTTGAGCAGCTTGTATCGCTATTTTTGCAGTTTCCGCATCACGAATTTCACCAATCATAAGCACATCGGGATCTTGTCGGAGGAGTGTGCGACAGGCATTTGAAAAATCCAACCCACACTTAGAGTTCACATTGATTTGATTAATGCCTTCTAACGCGATTTCAATTGGGTCTTCAATCGTCGAGATATTTTTTTCAATCGAATTGAGAAAATGCAACATCGTATAAAGCGTTGTTGTTTTTCCTGATCCTGTGGGACCAGATAGCAAAATTAAACCGTGTGGTTTAGATAATGCATTTTTTACTATTGTTGTCTGTGCTTCATTGAAGCCCAATGTCGCAAAATCGGTTGGACGGGCATTGTGATAGAGTAAGCGCAATGCGATTTTTTCGCCAAACAATGTGGGACAGGTGCTAGCTCGAACATTGATTTTATTCCATCGAAAAGAACCATCTTGTGGTAAGCGACGCTCTGCGATATCGAGTTCCGCCATCACTTTGAAGCGCATTACGAGACGGGTCGCAAATGAAATAGGAAGAACGGTGTTTTCATGAAGCAGACCATCTTGTCTGACACGTATTCGATATGCTTGTTTGAGCGGTTCGATATGAATATCCGATGCAGCTTGCTCTATTGCGCGCGCAATGAGTTGATCGGCAAATTGAATAATGGGCTCGTGGGATTCGACAGCCTCTTTAATCACTGCAAAGCCCTGCTTTCATGCACGTGCCGCCCATGATCCATTGACCGCCATCCACATTGGGTTTTAATATAAGGGTTGCGTCACCCGCGATAGGGGTGGATGTGGCGGTGATGATGCCTTCATTGACGATGATGCTCTCAAGATTTTTAGTCGGTGGTGGGGCGAGCGGAATGTCATGCAGCCCATTGGTGAGCTCCTCTTTTTCAACACCCTCCTGTAAAGCCAATGAAACAGCTAATTTGAAAGGCGCAGTCGCGGCGATGGCTTCGCTGAAGCGCGCACGCTTTGTATAGTGTTGATAGGATGGAATTCCAAGTGTTGCGAGTATTCCAATGATCGTCACGACAATCATGAGCTCAATGAGCGAAAAACCAAATAATTTAGACATAGAAATACTCCAAAATGACAAGAGGGTTAGAAGGTGGGGTTGTGGGTAAAAAAAGAGAAGGCTGAGGGATATTTCTAGTCTTGATTTCTTAATGATATCACTAAATGTGCGGACCGGCGTTATCTTTATTTTTTAAAATGTGACCTTTAAAAATAAAGATAACGCCGGTCTTGCACGAGAGTTATTTACTATAGTTGCTTAGCATGACAAGAGCGAATTAATTGATATCTTCCTTTGGGGTTTCTATAGCCGAAGCTTCTACACCAGGCATCTTTCCGAAATAGATGCTTGTTTCACCCATGGGGTAATAGCACGTGCCACCTTCCCTCTCCCCGTCCTGAATATTGGCCATGAGAGTCTTTCCTTGATCCATTGCGTCTTTCTCGTCTTCTGCCATAACATTCGGTATGTCGAAACGGCTGCCCATAGGACAATAAAAAGAAATATCATAATCGCCATCTTCTTGTTTTGTAACCTCCTCTTTTTTCATGTGATTTTTGATGTTGCTAATGGGATTGCATGTTAATTCTGCGAATGCGGCAGAGCCGGTAATGAGTAAAGTTACAGCAACCGCTGTTAAGAGTATTTTTTTCATAAATATATATTTAGTCCTCTGTTTAAAAAAGAGGCTGCATTGTATACCAATAGCTGGGTTAAATCATTATGGTTTACTTTGAATCATTGAAGTCGCTATAATACTCTTACAGTATATTAACGAGAGGGAGGACGTCCCCGTGGCTGATAAAAGACCAAAGAATCTCAACTTATTTACCATTCGATTTCCGATTACCGCTATTGCATCTATATTGCACCGATTATCCGGGTTTATTTTGTTCTTATTTATTCCATTATTATTGTGGGGGCTGTCGGAATCATTGGGTTCGCCCGATCATTTCAATGAATTTCATGCTTTTCTGACGCAACCCTTAAGTAAATTTTTTGCGTGGGTCATGCTATCCGTTTTTGCCTATCATTTTGTGGCAGGGATTAAACATCTTCTGATGGATATGCATATCGGCGACACATTAAAGGGTGGTCGATTAGCCGCTTATTTGGCGCTCGCGATCAGCGGGTTGTTGATAGTGAGTCTGGGAGTTTGGTTATGGTAAATTCAATGGCCGGTTTAAGAGATTTTTTGATCCAACGCGTGAGCGCTGTGTTGTTGGTTATCTACACTGTATTTCTCGTATCGTACTTGGTATGGCATGCGCCCATTGATTACATGGCTTGGCATGGTTTGTTTGCCTACGTTCCTATGAAAATAGCCACATTACTTTGTTTGGCGGCGTTGTTGTTGCATGCATGGGTAGGGATGTGGACCATTGCGACGGATTATCTAAAAGCATTTTGGGTGCGTTTTTTATTTGAGATTGCGGTTTTTTTAACGTTGATAGCTTGTTTTTTTTATGGATTACTCATTGTGTGGGGTGTGTAACATATGGCTCTCGGAACAAAAGCATTTGATGCAGTAATTGTTGGCGGCGGCGGCGCGGGGTTGCGCGCATCACTTGAGCTCGCTCAATCGGGTTTAAAGGTCGCAGTGATTTCTAAAGTATTTCCGACGCGCTCTCACACTGTATCGGCTCAAGGGGGCATCAATGCTGCATTGGGTAATACCGATGGGAGCGATGATTGGCGTTGGCATATGTACGACACGGTCATGGGGTCAGATTTTTTAGGCGATCAAGATGCGATTGAATACATGTGCAAGAATGCACCTCAAACCATCATTGAACTGGAGCAGATGGGATTGCCTTTCTCACGTTTGGATAACGGCAAAATTTATCAGCGCGCATTCGGTGGGCAGACGCGGGATTTTGGTGGTGAGCTAGTCCATCGTACGTGTTGTGCAGCGGACCGCACTGGTCACGCGATGCTGCATACTCTTTATCAAAAAAACATTGAAGCGAAAGCCCAATTTTTTAATGAATGGTTTGCGATTGATCTTGTGCGCACCGAGGGCGGTATTGCGGGTGTTGTTGCAATGTGTATTGAAACCGGTGAGGTGGTGTTCCTGAAAGCGCGCGCCACGATTTTAGCAACTGGCGGGGCAGGTCGCATCTTCCAATCTACTACGAATGCACATATCAATACGGGCGACGGATTTGGCATGGTGCTGCGCGCCGGATTGCCATTGCAAGATATGGAATTTTGGCAATTTCATCCAACCGGTATCGCCGGTGCGGGCACTTTAATTACGGAGGGTAGTCGCGGTGAGGGCGGTTACCTTATTAATTGTAATGGCGAACGCTACATGGAGCGTTACGCACCACATCTTAAAGATTTATCGTGTCGGGATGTGGTTGCTCGCTCTTCTACAATCGAAATTTTAGAGGGCCGTGGATGCGGGCCCAACAAGGACTATGTTTTGCTAAAGCTGGATCATTTGGGCTCAGGTATTATCGACGAACGTTTGCCTGGCATTAGGGAGCTCTCTAAAACATTTGCGGGTGTCGACCCTCTCTTTGACCCAATTCCCGTTGTCCCAACTTGCCACTATTTAATGGGGGGTATTCCAACCAATATCAACGCTCAAGTGTTGACCGTGAATAAAGGTAAAGACGAGGTTGTGGAGGGATTATATGCCGCGGGTGAGTGTGCGTGCGTATCCGTTCATGGGGCCAATCGATTGGGCGCCAATTCATTGCTTGATATCGTTGTGTTTGGACGCGCAGCAGGCTTGCACGTTCAGCAAAGCGTGCGCGAAGGGCTCTCATTCCGTGAGCCAACCGAGAGCGACCTAGAAAGAGCCATGTCAGGTCTGAATCGCTGGAATAATAACACCACAGGTGAAAGTGTTGATGTTATTCGTCGCGAGCTGCAAAAAATTATGCAAGATAATTTTGGCGTTTTTCGAACAGCCGATAATATGAGTGATGGATTTAAAAAATTAGAAGCGCTGCAAAAACGGTTACAGCTTGCTGTCATTAAAGACAAAGGTCAGGTTTTTAATACGAGTCGAATTGAAGCGCTTGAACTCGATAACTTAATGGCAACTGCCTTAGCAACCGCCTATCTCGCGAATGAGCGCAAAGAAAGCCGTGGTGCACACGCACGTTACGATTATCCTGAGCGTGATGATAAAAATTGGTTAAAGCACGCATTGTATTTTGGCGATGGCGATATTGCATTTCGCGATATCAATCAAATGCCGAACATGGTTAAGCCCATTGAGCCTAAACCGAGAGAAAAATAAAACAGGGGGATATTAATGCGCTTTTCTATTTATCGCTACAACCCAGAAATCGATAAAAAACCTTACATGCAAGACTATGACGTCGATATCGTGGCTAATAGCTGCAATATGGTATTGGATGCCTTGCTTGTTATTAAAAATACCATCGACGAAACACTTACCCTGCGCCGATCGTGTCGTGAAGGCGTGTGTGGTTCTGATGGAATGAATATAAACGGTAAAAATGGATTGGGTTGTATTACGCAGCTTAGCACTGTAAAAGAGCCTGTCATTATTCGACCGTTACCCGGTCAGCCGGTGATCCGTGATTTAGTAGTAGATTTGACCCAGTTCTATAAGCAATACGAAAAAATTCAGCCTTATCTGCAAAACAAAGATCCTCTCCCGTCCACTGAACGATTGCAATCACCGGAAGACCGCGCGAAATTAGACGGGCTGTATGAATGTATTTTATGCGCGTGCTGCACATCGTCTTGCCCGTCTTTTTGGTGGAACCCTGAAAAATTTGTAGGTCCAGCCGGTTTGTTGCAAGCCTATCGTTTTATTGTCGATTCGCGCGACACAGAAAAACAAGCTCGCCTGAATGACTTGACTGATGCCTTTAGCGTGTTTCGCTGTCGGGGTATTATGAATTGCGTCGATGTATGCCCCAAAGGGCTTAATCCAACTGCCGCCATCGATAAAATTAAGCAAGAGATGCTCAAAGAGATCGTGAAATGAAATCCATGAAATCCATGAAATCGATGAAAGCGCAACAAGAGGAATCGTTTCTTTGGGGTGAAAATGATGCTTATCTAGAAGGTTTATGTGAAGCGTATCTTCATGACCCAGGGTCAGTGACGCCTGAATGGCGGGATTATTTTGAAAAGCAAAACGCCTCCGATGTATCTCATAGCGACATTCGTGATTATTTCATTGCCTTGGCCAAGCGTAAATCTGGCGCTGTGACCAACGAGTCGAACCCCCTTCAAGAGAAAGTCGCGAGCTTGATTTTTGCATATCGTAATTTAGGTCATTTACAGGCAACAATTGATCCATTAAGCTTGTATCAAGGTATTAAAAATCCGACGCTCGATTTAGACTACTATGGTTTTACGCTAGCCGATTTAAATAGTGAATTTGATCGCGGGTCGTTTGATGCGATCTCGTCATCATCCGCGACCTTAAAGACGATTCATGACGCATTGCGCAAAGTATATTGCGGAAATATTGGCATTGAATACATGCACATCTTGCAACAGGAAGAAGTTAATTGGCTTCAAGAGCGCATGGAAAAACAGTGGGCGAATTTTCAATTATCACGCGCTCAAAAAGAACGTATTCTTGATCGATTAGTCGTTTCAGATGGATTAGAAAAATATCTCGGGTTTAAATATGTTGGACAAAAACGGTTTTCACTGGAAGGAGGAGATGCTTTAATTCCTTTGCTAGACACCATCATTGCACAAGGTTCAGAAAAAGGCGTCAAAGAAATCGTGATTGGCATGGCGCATCGCGGACGTTTAAACGTCTTGGTTAATGTATTAGGTAAACCACCTGAGAAAATTTTTGCAGGTTTTGAAGGCAAAGGCATTGATGAATCGAGCTCAGGCGATGTGAAATATCATCTTGGTTTTTCATCGAATATTAATACACCCACAGGTCCTATGCATTTGGTCCTTGCGTTTAACCCATCACATCTTGAAATTGTATCGCCTGTTGCGCAAGGGTCTGTGCGCTCGCGACAACGTCGTCGAAAAGATACCATGCATGATATGGTCATGCCTGTTCAAATTCATGGCGATGCGGCTGTGGCGGGACAGGGCGTGGTGATGGAAACTTTTATGATGTCTCAAACGCGGTGGTTTACCGTCGGTGGGTCAATTCATCTTGTGATCAATAACCAGGTCGGTTTCACCATCAGCGACGTACGTGACGCACGCTCTAGTTTGTATTGTACGGATATTGCAAAAGTCGTTCAAGCGCCTGTACTGCACGTCAATGCCCACGATCCAGAAGCCGTCGTATTTGCAGCACTTCTTGCTGTCGACTATCGCGCTAAGTTCAAAAAAGACATTGTGATCGATTTAGTGTGTTATCGCCGTCACGGGCACAATGAAGCGGATGAGCCCTCTGCTACACAGCCCATCATGTATAAAATTATTAAATCATTGCCCGTGCCTTGCACGTTGTACGCGAAAAAATTACAAGCAGAGGGCGTGATTGACGATAAGACTGAAAGTGCGATGGCAGATGCCTACCGACAAAAACTCGATACCGGGAAAAGTGTTGTTGATGTTATCCAAAAAGACGAAAAAGAAGTCTTCCCTTGGAAAGAGTTTATTGATCAAGCGTGGGATCAAGATAGTAAAACCGCATTACCTCTCGAAAAAATTCAATCACTGGCTAAAAAATTAGAAAAACTACCCGATGGATTTGTCGTGCAGCCTCAAGTGAAAAAAATGCTAGAAGCACGTGAAAAAATGACTACAGGCGAGCTGCCGATGAATTGGGGTTACGCAGAAACGCTTAGTTACGCCACATTGTTAGATGAAGGTTATCCGATTCGTTTGTGCGGACAGGATGCGTGTCGCGGGACGTTTGCGCATCGACATGCCGTATTGCACGATCAAAATACCGATGCCATCTATATTCCATTGAGCCATTTAACAGAACAAAAAGCACAGATTAATTTGGTTGATTCCCTTTTATCAGAAGAAGCGGTGCTTGCATTCGAATACGGCTATGCGTGCGCTGAGCCGCATAATTTAGTGATTTGGGAGGCGCAATTCGGTGATTTTGCGAATGGGGCGCAAGTGGTTATCGATCAATTTTTAAGTTCAGGCGAGCAAAAATGGGGGCGATTATGTGGTCTCGTCATGCTATTACCACATGGTTATGAAGGCCAAGGTCCAGAGCATTCGTCTGCACGCCTGGAGCGCTATCTACAATTATGTGCTCAGAATAATATGCAGGTTTGTGTACCATCAACACCTGCGCAGATGTTTCATTTATTACGTCGACAAATGGTGAGACCGTATCGCAAACCATTGATCGTCATGACGCCAAAAAGTTTGTTGCGTCATGAGCTCGCGGTTTCCTCTTTAAAAGAATTGACGGACGGTGGGTTTCAATTAATCATACCCGAAATAGATGCTATTGACCTTAAAAAAGTGGATCGTGTTGTGCTGTGTTGTGGCAAGGTCTATTATGATTTATTGAAAAAAAGACGTGAAGCAAAATTAGAGAATGTGGCGATTCTCCGGCTTGAACAACTCTATCCTTTCCCGGAAAAAAATGTGGTGGATGCATTAAAGCCATATCTTCATGTCGAGCAGTTCATTTGGTGTCAAGAAGAGCCGAAAAACCAAGGTGCCTGGTACAGTACTCAGCATCACTTGCTAGACTGTTTGGGCGAGAAGCAGCGTTTAACGTATGTGGGCCGAGAAGCGTCTGCATCACCTGCTGTGGGTTATGCCTCTGTTCATGCTAAGCAACAAGACGCATTAGTGAATCAAGCTTTAATCGAATCAAAAGTAAAAGGATAGAATCATGACAATTGAAGTAAAAGTACCGATGCTACCGGAATCCATTGCGGACGCCACGATTTCTGTGTGGCATAAAAAAGTGGGTGACACTGTGACGCGCGATGAAAATTTAATGGATCTTGAGACAGATAAAGTCGTTCTCGAAGTGCCTGCACCAGTGAGCGGTATCTTAAAAGAAATCATTAAAAAAGTGGGCGACACCGTCACACCCACTCAAGTGATTGCGATCATTGATGAAACCGCACCCTCAGCGTTTGCCGCACCGGTTGTTGAGAAAACAGCTGAAAAACAGGCTAAATCGGACGTTTTTAAAGCAGAATCTGTTAAATCAGAGCCCTTTAAAGCAGAGCCTATCGCAGGTCCTGCTGTGCGTCGCACCGCTTCACAGCATGATGTGGATATTGCAACGGTACAAGGAACGGGCAAGGGCGGTCGTGTCACAAAAGATAATGTGTTGACAGCTGTGAGCGGTGGATCACGCATTGAAAAACGGGTTCCAATGACACGCATTCGTGCGCGTATTGCAGAGCGCTTACTTGAAGTATCGCAAACAACCGCGATGCTCACCACATTCAATGAAATTAATTTGCAAGCGGTGATGGATTTGCGTGCGAAATATAAAGATAAATTTGAGAAGGCGCACAATGCACGCCTCGGATTTATGTCTTTCTTTGTCAAAGCCGCTGTTGAAGCATTAAAGCGTTACCCGGCAGTGAATGCGTCGATCGATGGTCAAGATATCGTGTATCACGGGTATTTTGATGTAGGTGTAGCTGTTTCTACTGATCGTGGTTTAGTCGTGCCGATTTTGCGTGATGTGAATGCGATGAGCATGGCTGATATTGAAAAGGGTATCGTGGATTACGCCAATAAAGCAAAAGGTGGTAAGTTAACTATGGAAGAAATGCAGGGCGGCACATTTACAATTACGAATGGCGGTGTGTTTGGATCGTTGCTATCAACACCGATTTTAAATTCGCCGCAAAGCGCTATTTTAGGGATGCATAAAATCGATCAACGTCCGATCGCTGAAAATGGTCAAGTGGTGATTCGTCCGATGATGTATGTGGCATTGTCCTATGATCATCGTATTGTGGATGGAAAAGATTCGGTTGGATTCTTGGTGACTATTAAAGAGTTGCTCGAAGATCCAGCGCGATTATTGCTAGAGATTTAACCACCATTGTCATCCTGAGCGAAGCGAAGGATCGGGTTGTAGTGAAGAGATCCTTCGTTTCACTCAGGATGACAACGTTGAAATAAACACTGAAGAGGAAAGAAAATGAATTTACATGAATACCAAGCCAAACAACTGCTCGCACAGTACGGATTACCCGTACCTAGGGGCATTGTTGCGAGCAATACCGAAGAAGCCTTGCGTGCTGCTGATGCGCTAGGAATACAGCGCTGGGTTGTGAAAGCGCAAGTCCATGCTGGCGGGCGCGGCAAAGCGGGTGGCGTGAAGCTTGTGTCGACAAAAGAAGAATTAGCGGCTGTAACGAACGCTTTATTCGGCAAGCAGCTTGTTACCTATCAAACAACGGCAGAAGGACAACCCATTCATCAGATTCTGATTGAAGAGCCATCGGATATCGATAAAGAATTATATTTAGGGGCAGTCATAGATCGCGCGACACAGCGCATTACTTTTATGGCTTCAACGGAAGGTGGTGTCGACATTGAAAAAATCGCGCACGATACTCCTGAAAAAATTCTCACGATACTGGTAGATCCTTTGTTAGGTGTTCAGCCATATCAAGCGCGCGAATTAGCGTTCAAGCTGGGATTGAAAGGCGATCAAATCAAACAATTTACGAAAATTTTGCTAGGATTGGACAAGTTGTTTGTGGACAAAGATTTTAGTTTGTTGGAAATTAACCCGCTCGTGATCACCAAGCAAGGCAATCTATTGTGCCTCGATGGAAAAATCAATATTGATGACAATGCGATATATCGACAACCTGAGATACGTGAAATGCGCGACACGACGCAAGAAGATGCGCGAGAAAATCGTGCACGTGATTGGGAACTCAATTACATTGCGCTTGATGGCAACATTGGTTGCATGGTGAATGGCGCAGGGCTCGCGATGGCGACCATGGATATTGTTAAATTGCATGGCGGCAACCCAGCCAACTTCTTGGACGTTGGCGGTGGCGCGACAAAAGAGCGTGTCGTTGAAGCGTTTAAAATTATTTTGTCCGATAAAAATGTGAAAGCGATCTTAGTGAATATTTTTGGCGGTATTGTGCGATGTGATTTAATTGCAGACGGTATTATTGGTGCGGTTTCTGAAATGGGTACTTCATTACCGGTCGTTGTTCGATTGGAAGGTAATAATGCTGAGTTGGGCGCTAAAAAATTTAGCGAAAGTGGTTTTAACATTATCCCAGCGGAAAGCTTTACGGATGCCGCTCAAAAAGTTGTAAAAGCCGCAGGAGTCGCAGCATGAGTATTTTAATTAATAAAGACACAAAAGTAATTTGTCAGGGTTTTACGGGCAAGCAGGGCACGTTGCATTCCGAGCAAGCCATTGCCTATGGCACCAAGATGGTGGGTGGTGTGACACCTGAAAAGGGTGGTCAAATGCATCTCAATTTACCTGTGTTTAATACGGTAAAAGAAGCAGTGGATGCGACAGGCGCTGATGCGTCAGTTATCTATGTCCCAGCACCATTCTGTCAAGATTCGATTGCAGAAGCGGCGGAAGCGGGCATTAAACTGATTGTGTGCATTACAGAAGGTATTCCAACGCTCGACATGTTAAATATCAAAGCGTATCTCGCGAAATTTCCCGGCACACGATTGATTGGACCGAATTGCCCCGGAGTGATTACACCAGGCGAATGCAAGATCGGTATTATGCCAGGATTTATTCACTTGCCAGGACGTGTCGGTATTGTGTCGCGCTCAGGAACTCTCACGTATGAAGCGGTTCATCAAACAACGATGGCAGGATTGGGGCAAAGTACATGTGTGGGTATTGGCGGTGATCCGATCGCAGGAACCAATTTCATTGATGTGCTCGCCTTATTTGAAAAAGACCCACAGACTGAATTGATTATTATGGTCGGTGAAATTGGTGGAACAGCAGAAGATGAAGCGGCTGAATACATCAAGAAACATGTTACCAAACCGGTAGTATCTTACATTGCGGGTGTTACAGCACCAGCGGGTAAGCGCATGGGTCATGCCGGCGCGATTATTGCGGGTGGCAAAGGCACTGCCGCTGAGAAATTTGCATTACTTGAGGCAGCAGGTGTTCATACGGTTCGCTCTCCTGCGGAGATGGGGAGGAAAGCTAAGGAAGTATTAGGCTAATATGCTCGATCCCAAACTGCTCCGACAAGACCTACAGGCCATCGCGAATCAATTAAAAAATCGGGGTGTGACGCTCGATGTGCGGCACGTGAATGAACTGGAAGAGCAGCGCAAGCAGCTGCAAACCCGCCTTCAAGATTTGCAAAGTGAGCGTAATACGCAATCGAAAGCAGTCGGTATTGCAAAAGCGAAAGGCGAAAATGTCGATGAGATATTTGAAAAAGTCAAAAATATTAATGACGAGCTAAAAAATACCGAAACGGCATTTGAAGCAGTTCAGTCTGAATTAAATGATATTTTATCTCGCTTGCCCAATTTGCCGCAAGACGCTGTTCCTGTTGGAAAAAGTGAAGAAGATAATAAAGTGCTTCGTACCTGGGGTAAGCCACCTGAATTTCATTTTACACCAAAAGACCATGTGGCATTAGGCGAACCCTTGGGAATGGATTTTGAAACAGCGACCAAGCTATCGGGCGCACGCTTTGTGGTGTTGAAAGGCCGTCTTGCAAAATTGCATAGAGCGTTAGCGCAATTTATGTTGGACTTGCATACTACAGAACATGGTTATGAAGAAATCTACGTTCCTTATTTGGTGAACAATGATTCTCTGTTTGGCACAGGCCAGATACCGAATTTAAAAGATGATTTATTTTCAGTTAATGGACCACAGGGGTTGTCGCTCATTCCAACATCTGAAGTCAGCATTACCAATACCGTGCGCGATAGTATTGTTGATGTCTCTCAGCTGCCTTTAAAATATGTGTGTCATTCACCGTGTTTTCGCAGTGAAGCCGGTTCTTATGGAAAAGATACGCGCGGCATGATTCGCCAACATCAATTCGATAAAGTGGAATTAGTGCAAATCGTTCATCCGGATAAATCGAATGAAACGCACGAACAAATGACGCAGCACGCAGAAACGGTATTGCAGCGATTGGAATTACCCTATCGCGTGATGCTGCTCTGTACGGGCGATATGGGTTTTTGTGCAGCCAAAACCTATGATTTAGAAGTGTGGTTGCCAGGACAGGGTTGCTTCCGTGAAATTTCATCCGTGAGCAACACGGAAGCCTTTCAGGCGCGTCGCATGAAAGCGCGCTACAAAGATTCGACGGCAGGTAAACCTGACTATCTGCATACCCTCAATGGTTCTGCATTAGCCGTGGGACGCACCTTGGTTGCTGTACTTGAAAATTATCAAGAAGCGGATGGGCGTATTCGTATTCCGACTGTTTTGCAGCAATATATGGGTCAATCTACAGTGCTGTAAGAGGGAAATTGTTTTATTAATCATTGTGTTTGTGTAATTTGATTTTTTGTGGTACAGTTGCGCAATAAAAAATCACAAAACGAGGAAACAATGATAATGCTTAAATCTAATATTTTACTTTTTTCAATTATTTCAATGCTTGCTTTCGGTATGGCGACGCCCACGTTAGCAATAGAGCCTGCCACTGCGATGGGTGCAGTGAATCTAGACAAAATGACTGCAGCAGCGTTACATTATAGCAATACTGCAACAGCTGAACAATTAATGACAGTACAGGGAATAGATGACGTCAAGGCGAAGGCGATTGTGGATTATCGCACCACAAACGGTTCTTTTTTAACCATGTCAGATCTTAGAAAAGTTCCAGGGTTGAACACGATGAGCTCTTCTGCGTTTCAGGCGCTCTTCGATCGATTAAGCTACGCTCGATGATAGGGGTGATTTTGCAGGATGCTCATCGCCCGATAGAGTTGTTCAGCCACGACAATTCGGACCAATGGATGGGGCAAGGTGAGCGGGGAGAGCGACCATTTGGTTTCGGCTAATTGCAAACAGCGATTCGATAAACCATCGGGCCCACCAATGAGCATGTCCACATGACGGCCATCGTCTTGCCATCGTTTCAACTTCGTTGCAAGTTGTGGCGTTGTCCACGATGCGCCTTTGACATCCAATACCATCAGATGATGACTTTTTTTCGTGGCCTCTAGTAATTTTTCACCTTCTTCTTCGATAATGCGCTCAGTGGGTGGATTTTTCAGTCTTTTAATGGCGGGAATCTCAATGAGCTCCAATTCAAATTCCTGTGTAAATCGTTTTTGATATTCTTCAAAGCCTGATGCAACCCATCCAGGCATTTTATTTCCAATAGCGATTAATCGAATAATCATGTCGTGTGATAGATCTTATTTTTAAGGATGGTGTCGATGACATTATCGGGTAATAGATAACGTGGATTTTTGTGATCGGAAATGCATTGACGAATGTCGGTTGATGAAATATCAAGCGCTGTTGCCGCATGAAATAGAATAGAGCCGCTCGTATTGCTATGCAAAAGAGAAACATCCTCCGTCAGGTGTTTTTTTAATAAATCAGAAATAGGGTCGGTCTCTGACAGATGATAGGATGGCCGATGCGCAATGATAATATGCGCTTTTTCTAGTATTTCTTCAGAGCGGCGCCAACTGGGGAATCCTAAAAAGGTATCAACACCCATAATCAAACAAAGTGGCGTATTCGGAAAACGCTTTTGCAACGTACAGAGCGTATCAATCATATAAGAAGGCCCTGCGCGTTGAATTTCTGTGTCATCCGCCACCAGTGTGGGTTCATGCAGAATAGCCTGCTGTATCATCAGTAGGCGTGCTTGAGGTGATGCCGTCGGCGGTGTTCGGTGCACCGGCTCGTGACACGGCAAGAGATGCACTTTTGCGAAATTCAGTGTTTGCTGCAATTCAATTGCTGTACGCAAATGCCCAAAATGGATGGGGTCAAAAGTACCACCTAAAATACCAATGGGACGCTGTAAGAGTGTCATGCTAGAGTGCTCCCGCTTAAGGAAAGTGTCATTTTTTCTAAT
Organism: Legionellales bacterium; assembly: GCA_947478495.1. Lineage (GTDB taxonomy): Bacteria > Pseudomonadota > Gammaproteobacteria > DSM-16500 > DSM-16500 > CANJVW01. The sequence goes on from CANJVW010000007.1 coordinate 27,917, forward strand.
TCTTGCCACGGCTCGCCGGGTACCGCACCTTTGATGATGCGATCAATGGTTGCAGCCCGCATGAGTAGTTCTGCGCAACGCCCTTTTGAGAGGCGTGCGATCGATGCCCGTACTTCGCGTGTCAAGACCCATAAGACTAATATGGGCTCAATTGCATGATCTTTTAAATTTTTCAAAACACGTATACAGCGCGCCGAATCAGATGCAAGCGCAGAATTGACAAGATCAAATAATCCAAATCGACTGTCATCAGACAAGCAGAACGCAATAGTTGTGTGATCAACTATCTTATCTGATGTCATCAACGCCAGTTTTTGTATTGCTTGGTCCGTCACCCGCAAATTGCCTTCAGTAAGGCGTGTCAATTGCTCTACTGCCATTGGCGTTAAAGCGATATTCAACTTTTTAGCTCTTTCTGTTATCCATTGAGATAACTGCTTGGGCGGAATAGGCCAAATGGCGAGTGTCGCGCCTTTTTTCTCAATGGCTTGATACCACGCCGATTTTTCATTTTTTGCATCGGACTTACATGTCTGCACGACCAGTAAAACATGATCCGACAAATGAGGTAGCGCATCGGATATCGCTTTTCCAACGGTGGCGTTTAAATTAATTTGAGTTAAGTTAAGCTCTATTATTTTTTTATCCGAGAAAAGAGACAAATGATGAATGGCGGCCATCAGTGGCTCAACCCAATTTTGTTGAGATTCTGCTACAATAGAAACGCGCTCGGAGAATCCATGTGCGCTCGCAACGTGTCGGATCGCCATAACGGCTTCTTGAGATAGAAAATATTCATCACTCGAAATAAAATAAATCGGCAATAGGTTTTTTTTCTTCAAATGATCCTGTAGTTGCGGAAAAAACAATTTCATGTGGAGTCTCGTTCAAGCTGATTTAATTGTTTAAAGGTATCGGTTGATGTCAGTTGGCGCACCACATCTACAACAATGGCCTGCCGCATTTTTTCGTATAAATCTTCCTCTTGGTTGCTGCCACTCAAGAGCTGGCTCGCATTGAGAGTGACAGCGCGTGTTTCGCTCACTGTAGCGTCTGGAACTAATACATTGCCCTCTGGGCTAATCACTTGAAATGAAACAGCCAGAGAGAGATTGTATTGGCGCGTTTGCTGTGTGTTGCTGATCGCAACCAATTGCTGTGCTGTATTCTCATTGAGTATGACCAGAATAGCTGTCGCATCTTTTTCATTTTTGACGAGCGGTATTTTTGAGTATTGACAGTATTCTTTGAATGCATTGGATAGCGGGCTGTAAGGTTGGCTTGTTTTGAGGTACAGTTTTTTGAGGGGCGTTGGCAGCTCTGCTGTTCCGCGCAAATGAAAACTTGTGCATCCCGCTAAAAAAAATAAAATAAAAAAACTGATTCTTATCGTTTTTATCATTATTTTTCTCCTACAACAATATTCACTAACCGACCTGGCACAACAATGATTTTTTTGACAATGCTATTTTGTAGTAACTCTTTTATTTTACCTTCATTGAGTACTGCTGATTCAATGGCTTCTTTGTCTGCATTATGCGGCACGGTAATGCTTGATCGCAGCTTGCCATTGACTTGAATCGTGAGGGTAAGCGATTCGCTTTTAAATTCATTCAACCGACTGACAGGCCATACGGCATTGACGAGCAGCCCTGAAAAACCCAGATCACTCCACAATGTATGCGTGATGTGGGGTGCAACAGGGGAGAGCAATCGCAATAATACATCTAAGTTTTCTTTAATTAAATGATCCGGAAACGTGATGAGAAAATTAAACAGTTTCATACAGCCAGAAATCACCGTGTTAAATTGTAGTCGCTCATAATCCTGTGTAACTTGTTCTATTACTTCATAATATTGTCGCAATAAAGTAGACTCCTCTGCGGAAGGTGTTTTTGCAGGGGTATCAGCAATAGTGGCCTGTTTATCGTATGCAAAACGCCATAAACGCTTTAGAAATCGATGCGCTCCTTGAACGCCAGCGTCAGACCATTCCAAATTTTGCTCAGGAGGGGAGGCGAACATCAGAAATACACGAACGGTATCCGCACCAAATTGTTGTATCAGTGATTCTGGATTCACGACATTGCCCTTGGACTTCGACATTTTAGCGCCGTCTTTCAAGACCATGCCTTGCGTCAATAATCGAGTAAAGGGTTCGTCACTATTAACCAGCCCTAGATCGCGCAATGCTTTGTGCATGAAACGTGAATAGAGTAAATGCAAAATAGCGTGCTCAACGCCGCCAATATACTGATTCACAGGGAGCCACTCATTGGCTTTTTTATCGATCATCGCTGCCTTGTTGTCTCGACACATAAAGCGTGCGTAATACCAAGATGATTCCATGAATGTGTCGAATGTATCGGTTTCACGCGTCGCGGGTTTTTCGCAGCGCGGACAAGTTGTCTCAAGAAATTCTTTCATGCTTTTAAGCGGCGATGTCACACCAGAAAAAGCGATTTTTTCAGGAAGTATGACAGGCAACTTTTCGAGTGGAACAGGAACCGCTCCGCACTCTCCACAGTTAATCATCGGGATAGGAGCCCCCCAGTAACGTTGTCGCGAAATCCCCCAATCGCGCAATCGGTAATGCGTTTTTCGCGCACCATTCTTTTTTGTTTCGAGGGTCTGTGCAATTGCTTCAATGGCTTGCTTTGACGAGAGACCGCTATATTGATCAGAATGAATGAGCGTTCCAAAGTCTTCAAAAGCGGCTTTTGAAAAATCCCACTCAGACGTTGTTTCAATCACGGGTTGAATGGGCAATTGATAACGCATGGCAAACTCAAAATCACGTGGATCATGCGCTGGTACCGCCATCACACCACCTGAGCCATATTCCATAATGACAAAGTTTGCCACCCAAATCGGAATTTTTTTCTGAGTCAATGGATGATTAGCAAAAAAACCTGTTGCCAATCCTTTTTTCTCGAGTGTCGCAAGCTCAGCTTCTGCGACTTTAATATTTTTGCAGCTGTCTACAAACGCTTGTAATTCAGGATTGTTGCGAGCCGCCTCTAGTGCGAGCGGATGTTGTGGTGCAACTGCAATATAGGTGACGCCAAACAACGTATCTGCACGCGTCGTGAAAATAGTTAAGCGTTCATGCTCTTTGTGCGACAAAGCAAAGGATACTTCGATGCCTTCAGAGCGCCCAATCCAATTGCGCTGCATGGTTTTAACTTGGTGTGGCCAGTTGGGTAGCTGATCCAATCCGGATAGCAATTCATCTGCGTAGGCGGTAATTTTAAAAAACCATTGAGGAATGTCGCGGCGTTCAATCGGTGCGCCCGATCGCCAACCGCGACCATCAATGACTTGTTCGTTTGCTAGCACCGTTTGATCGATAGGGTCCCAATTGACGGTTGAATTTTTTTTATAAACCAGTCCTTTGTTGTAGCACTGAATAAAGAACCATTGCTCCCATTGATAGTAGTCTGGATGACACGTTGCCATTTCGCATCGCCAATCATAGCCCAAACCTAAACGTTTCATTTGATCGCGCATGATGCCAATATTGTGGTAGGTCCATTCAGCGGGCGGCACCTGATGCTTGATCGCGGCGTTTTCGGCGGGTAGCCCAAATGCATCCCACCCCATGGGCTGCAATACATTTTTGCCCTTCATGCGTTGGTAGCGGCTAATCACATCGCCAATGGTAAAAACACGGGCATGCCCCATGTGAAGATGTCCGCTGGGATAGGGAATCATGTTAAGACACGCAAACTTTTCTTTTGTGGACGACTCATCCACCTCAAAGCAGCGTTGCGCTTCCCATTCTGCTTGTGCTTCCTTCTCTATTTTTTCGTGATGATATTGAAGATCCATGTATGCCTCTTAATTCTTTTGTTTTCTGAATCGAATAGCCACTATGATCAACATCAGTGGCAATAGTGTAATGGTAAGACTCTTGCGTTCCTGCCAAGGCGTTAATCCCACCACCGGTTGCACGTGATCTGTTAAGACAACGGATTGAAACGCAGGTGCTATGCGTTGCAGATCGCCGTTTGGCCGGATGATAGCGGTTAATCCTGTGTTTGACACAAACAATCCAGGGCGACCCATTTCGAGTGAGCGCATTTCAGCGCTTTCGAGATGTTGCGCTAATGCAAGCGAATCACCAAACCAACTATCATCACTCACCGTGAGCAACAGGCCTGTTTTTTCCCCATATTGAGCGACCCACTCAGGATAAATAATTTCATAACAAATAAATGTTGCGATCTCCACTCCATTGACTATCAACGGTTTTGGGGGGCGTGTATCCGGTATACTATTTGACATGGGAATATGAAAAAAGCTCAAGAGGGGTGTAAACAATTTTGGTTCGGGCGTATATTCGCCAAATGGCACTAAACGGTGTTTCAGGTATGCACTTTTGGTTGTCCCGAGCGCAATGACGGCATTGTAAAAATTATCTTGAGGGAAATTTTGAACGGGTATCCCTAAGATAAGCGATGCATGATGCCGCTTTGCTTTTTCATCTAGTACTTCAATAAGCCCTTCTGTTTGCTGAAGAGAGATAGGAATAGCGGCTTCTGGCCATACGATGATATCGCTATTCCAATGAGGTTCTGTCAATGATTCATAATGCTTTACATTTGCAATCAGTTGATGCGAATCCCATTTAATGGACTGAGGAATATTGCCTTGCACCAGACTGACCTGCAGAGGGGATCCTGCGGGATGCGTCCAGGGGATAATGGATAAACCCGCGCTTATTGCCCATAGACAGACAACAGCTATAAGACATTGGCGTCGACTTTCTTTGTTTTTCGTGTTTGTGGCAGTGAGGATTAATCCGGCGCTCAACAATATCGCGAACGAGACACCATACACGCCCATCAGTGGCGCCAATCCCTTGAGTGGGGCATGTATTTGAGAGTCGCCGAGCAAAACCCAAGGGAATCCACCAAATAGGGCGGTTCGGAGGTATTCGATCAATACGCCAATCGATGGAAAGGCGCAAATCATGGTATATCCATCTGCACGACGAAAATAGCGAGCGAGCAAATAGCCATGCAACGCAGGAAATAGTGCAAGGAATCCGATAAAGAGAGATGTGATTAAAAATGAAATAGAAAGGGGGGCGTATCCAAATCGATGGATGCTAATAAATACCCAGCTGACAGACGTTCCAAAAAATCCCAACCCATAAAGCCAGCCACGCCATGTTGCACGCGCTGGGGCGGTATCTAACCAAAGCCACAGAAGACATATCGAGGAAATAATGGCGAATGGAAAACAGGAAAAAGGTGCAAAAGAGAGTGTTAATAGCGCGCCTGACAGGCACGCGAGCAGATCACCTGTTTTGTTTTGATGGAGTCGACGTAGGGTTATCATCACTTTAAATCCTTATGCGTGCGTCATCCCAAAAAATCCCGCCCCGGAAATGCTATCGGGAAACGGAACATTTGCTGCGAGGATTTATTTGGGACCCAGGAGCAGCCTAGATGAGAATATGCTTTCTATAAAAAATATTTTATCATTTTGCTATAAAAACCTATTTTTTTAAAGCGATATTCCAGTCTAGGCTGCTCCTGGGTCCCAAATAAATCCTCGCAGCAAATGTTCCGTTTCCCGATAGCATTTCCGGGGCGGGATTTTTTGGGATGACGTGCTTATGAAATGCCCAATCCAGCAACATTATTTGACTCTGTTAAAAATACTCACTAGTATCTGCGCTCTGTAATAAACCTTGAAGCCCCAGGAGGGTGTATGCGTAAAAAAATGATTCTTTTGGGTGGCGTGTTGTGTGCCATGAACACTATCAGCTTTGGTGCCGATCAACATACCACAGCAGCAGCTCAACCTCAAAAAGCCACTAGTGCTATCACCAAATCAACTGTAAGACACCATGCCCGAAGCATGAAAACCAGCTCTAAGCCTGTTGCAAAAGCAGCTAGCTCATTCCCAATGGATTTTGATGTACCCGGAAAATCACTTGTTTCGACAGGTCCGTATCTTGGCATACCCCTGCAATTTTCTGGTTCTAATTTGATTATTAATAGCCCATCCATTAATCTCGACTTAAGTTTGCTTTCCACTCGAAAAACGATTAGTGAAAGACAAGCGGAGCTCGGTCGTCCAGCTGATACCGATGGCGCGCATGTTTTATTAAGCGGCATGATACAAGGTCAAGCCAGTGCAACCCGGAATAATGGCGGTAGCAGCAATGTCACGCTAACTGATAGCACATTGGATGCCTATATTTTAGGACCAAGTCACTGGACATCGGGTTTGATCGAATTAAGCTATGATAACAACAACAGCGTGACATCGAATAATCCTACGAAAAATTCACGTGTTTTCATCAATAAAGGCTTTATCGTCATTGGCGATTTGTTGCAATCCCCCGTTTATGCCAGCATTGGACAAATGTATGTGCCGTTTGGCGTGTATTCTACCACCTTAGTGAGTAGTCCTATGACTAAAACACTGGGCAGAACACAGGCGCGCGCTATTGCTGTTGGGTATCATCCACAAGAAACCAATGCGCTCTATGCCACAACATATGCTTTTAATGGTGGCACTTATACAACGTCCTCTCAAAACAAAGTGGATAATGGTGGCCTGAATGCAGGGTATCATTTCCAAGTCGGCTCTCTGCATGCAAACCTAGGCGGCGGTGTTATTGCCAATATAGCGGACTCACAGAGCATGCAAAGCACCGGTAATTCATCACCTCAATTTGGTGGTTTTGGTGCGATTACGTCTAGCGAGCAACTTCAGCATCGTGTCGCTGGTTATAACACGCATGTGTCATTGGCTGTTGGCGATTCCTGGGATTTCATTGCAGAGTATGTTCAAGCTGCTCGACGATTTGATCCGACGGATTTGACCATCGACACACAGGGCGCAAAACCCAGTGCGTTTAACATAGAAGGTGTTTACACCATTCCATATTTCGAGAAGCCAACCTCCGTCACGCTGGCCTATGGACAATCACATAGCGCCCTCGCGTTAGGATTGCCAGCTCAACGGTATTCGTTTGTGGTCAATCACTCTTACTGGAAGAGCACCATGGAAAGTATCGAACTTCGTCGTGATTACAACTATGCTAACAATGCTACATCATCAGGTTCAAGTGTTGCAGGACCGGGCGGCATTGGCGGATCATTTGATGCGATTACCTTGCAGTTTGCGTATTTCTTCTAATCGCGCTACGGAATAGTACTAATCGAAAATGGGGCTTTATGCCCCATTTTTTTATCTTTTTTTAATAATTCCCTCTCATCCTGAAAAATCCCACTCTCTTGCTATACTCCAAGAATGATCGTATAGAGGGGGGATCGTTATGCCTAATTCATCGTTGCAAACTTTTACCGATACATTACGCGAGGTGGGCGAGATGTATGAGTTCATGACTGAACTGGCTGCGTCTTTGCAAAACCAACTGGAGAAACACCACCAAGAATCCGATCGAATTTCTCAAGAACGCACAAACAGTATGATAAAGGAGTTTCAAGAAACAGGTCGAAACGACCGACAGGCTATCTATGAAACAACAGATATTCTGCAGGGGCGCAATAAAGCTGTTGAGGCTCTAAAGCAAATGGTGGAAGAGCGGTTTCAAAAGGCAGAAATGCTGCTCGATGAGACGATGGAGCGTTATATCAAGTCGGTTGAGGAATATCACAAAGAGGGGCTTGATTCAAGTCAGCTGCTGCGGTCTATCGATGAGAATATAGCCGATTTATCTGAGCATCCTGATTTCATGGAGGCGTTGTATCAGCCTATTGCAAATATATACAATATCGAGCTTGATGCCGATTCTATCAATCGCATTCCTCCTGAATCGCTATCGATAGCCCCAGAAGCAGAAGAAGCAGAAGCTGATATGTCAGAGGTTGATCACTCGTCTGCCCCTTCGGTTGAGGCAACACCGACACCAACACCACCATTAAGCCCAAAAAGATCGACCACCTCCGGATTGACATTGGATAAAGAAACGATAAAATCGATCAAACATTATCAAGAAAGCGTGATGCATTGGGCAAAGGCCTGCGATAGTTTTAAAAAAACGCATACGGGTTTTTCGAGCTATTTTGGTGTATTTGGCAATGCATACAAAGCGTCAGAAAAAGAAGAGGCGGCGCGCGCACAGAGAGCGGAATCAGAGCGAGCATTGAAAGCGATCTGCGATAAGAAAGAAATTAATTTTTCAATCGTAAGGAATGATGCTGTGCTACACGCTATAAATGGCGCTCAGGATGAAGGGGTTATAAGCATTTTAAAAGAGTTTTCAGAAAAACAGACTGCGCTGAACACTGCTGTATCGCAACGACAATCGCGTCGGTCATAGTGTGTTATTTTTCTCATAGAGCGTACACCATTCTTTCAATATACATTCGGAACATCGCGGTTTCCGTGCGATACATGTATAGCGCCCATGCAATATCAACCAATGATGTGCATCTTGTTTGAATTCATCCGGAATGATCGCGATCAATTGTTTTTCAACGGCCAACGGCGTTTTGCCGTTGGCTAACCCCAATCGATTAGCGACTCGAAAAATATGGGTATCCACTGCCATCACAGGTTGTCCAAAGCAAGTGTTCAATATGACATTGGCTGTTTTTCGACCAACGCCAGGTAGCGACTCCAATGCCTCTCGCGTATCGGGCACCCGGGACTCATATTGTTCGATCAAAATAAGACACGCTTTGATGATATGGCGTGCTTTAGTATTAAATAATCCAATTTTATTGATATATTTCTTTAATTCCATTTCTCCTAGCAGCAGTATTTTTTCAGGTGTGTTAGCTTTTTCAAATAAAAGGGGCGTTGCTTTATTAACGGATATATCGGTTGCTTGGGCGGATAGCATCACTGAGATTAAGAGCTCGAAAGGGGTGTTATAGATCAACTCGGTGGTGGGATGTGGGTTTTCCTCTTGTAGCTTGGAAAAAATGGCGACGACTTTTTTCGAATTCATAGTAATTTTAGTGTGAGGAAAGTGATTTATGCCTTACAATGTATCAAATCTCTCGATTTGAGCAAGGACTTATTCTGTGTCGAAACCGTATATCAGCGTCGTGATCCCCGTTTACAACGAAGAAAAAAACCTAGAAGAGCTCTATCGACGGCTGACACAGTCCCTTGATGCGACGGAAAGGTCTTATGAAATTATTTTAGTCAATGACGGCAGTCGAGATCAATCGAGCGCCGCGTTAAAAACACTTTTTGAGCGTCGACCTAAACAAATCCGCATTATTGAATTTAATGGTAACTTTGGCCAGCACATGGCGATCATGGCAGGATTTGAACGTGTGCGCGGCGAGATCGTGATCACGCTCGATGCGGATTTGCAGAATCCGCCAGAAGAAATTCCCAAGCTAATTGTCGCCATGGAGGCAGGGCATGATGTCGTCAATACGTATCGCGAAGGTCGAAATGATCACTGGTGGCGTTTAGCTGTTTCCGCTATGCATAATAAATTACGCGCCTGGATGATGCCCAAATTAAAAATGAAAGACGAAGGCTGCATGCTCCGCGCCTATAGTCGTCGGATTGTTGATCTGATGGCATCCACCGGAGAAACCACAACATTTATTCCTGCGCTTGCTTTAAATTATGCGATCAATCCAACAGAAGTCGGCGTTGCACATGAAGAACGTTTTGCAGGGACATCCAATTATACGTTTTATGGCTTAATCCGTTATAACTTTGACTTAATCACCGGATTTTCGTTGTTCCCCTTGCAGGTTTTCACTTTTATTGGTATCAGCGTCTCATTTATTAGCTTTATTTTTGTGCTCTTTTTAAGTATCCGCCGGATTATCATTGGTCCCGAAGCAGAAGGCATTTTCACTTTATTTGCCATTTTATTTTTCTTGATGGGCATTGTGTTACTTGGTCTTGGTATTGTCGGGGAATATGTTGGGCGCATCTATCAAGAAGTGCGAAAGCGCCCTCGATTCGTGATTCGCGATATATTGGAAGACTAAATGTAGGGTGGATTAGACCCATTTTTTTGCGTCGTAATCCACCAGATTAATGCATTTATTGGGTGGATTACCGCAAATGGCGCCTAATCCACCCTGCATTCAAAGGAGACGTATGGTACGCAACAAGGAGGCTCGCTCACGTCAGCAAATGACGCCGCCGCGCCCGTATGATAATTGGCTTATTTTTGCAGTGGTCTCTCTCGCCGCGCTGGGCCTTTTAATGGTTGCATCCGCCTCTATCGTGATTTCAGACAAACAATTCCACCAGCCGTTTTATTTTTTGTACCGCCAAATGATTGGGCTTACGCTGGGCATATTGTTGGGCGGTCTTGTGGTTCAGTTTGACGTTCAGTTTCTCAAAAAAATAGATACCTATTTATTGGCGAGTGTCTTTTTGTTGCTTGCGCTAACCTTGCTGCCTGGCATTGGCCATACGGTCAACGGAAGCGCTCGTTGGATAGGGTGGGGTCCGTTCAAAATTCAAGCATCTGAAGTCGCTAAATTGGGCGTCGTCATCTATATGGCCTCTTACTTAACGAAGCAATATTCGGCGCTACAACTTGATTGGAAGGCCTTCTTAAAACCCATGGGCTTGTTGGGCGCCATCGCTGTTCTGTTGTTGCGCGAACCTGATTTTGGAGCAACAGTCGTTATTCTCTTGACGACGTTTGGCATGATGTTTTTATCAGGCATACGCTTACAATATTTTGTGGTGCTGTTGGTCGGGGCTCTTGTTGTCATGATAGCGCTTGCTATTTCCGAGCCGTATCGCTTGTTGCGTCTCACCACCTTTTTAAATCCATGGGCTAATCCATTTAGTAGCGGCTACCAACTAACACAATCACTCATCGCATTTGGGCGAGGCGGGTGGTTTGGGGTGGGGTTGGGTCATAGCATTCAAAAATTATTTTATTTACCTGAAGCCCATACCGATTTTTTATTTGCCGTGATTGGCGAAGAGTTGGGATTTGTTGGTATGATCGTTGTGATCGGATTATTTACTTTTTTAAGCTTACGCATTTGCTGGATAGGCCGACAAGCGCAGTTATTAGGCCGTCATTTTGAGGGCTTGTTAGCGTATGGATTTGGGTTGTGGATTATGATGCAGTTCACGATTAGCATTGGCGTCAATTTGGGTGTGTTACCCACCAAAGGGTTAACGATGCCCTTGGTGAGTTATGGCGGGAGCAGCATGCTAGTCAATTGCATTGTGATTGCGTTGGTATTGCGAATGGATTATGAAAATCGTATGACGTTGTTGGGGTTCCGCGAGAAACCAAGGGGTTAAATGAAAAATTGCGTTTTAATCATGGCGGGCGGCACGGGCGGGCATATTTTCCCAGGACTTGCTGTTGCGCGAGCGTTATCTCATCAGGGTGTAGAAGTGCATTGGCTTGGCACAGCAACCGGATTGGAGGCGCGACTCATACCCGAGGCAGGATTCCCCTTGCATTGCATTCAGGTGGGTGGTGTGCGAGGCAAGGGACTGAAAACATTATTGCACGCACCCTGGATTTTGTTCCGTGCCGTCTTTCAATCGATTCGGATCATACGATCAATCAAGCCTACTGTGGTGATCGGAATGGGCGGATTTGCAAGTGGTCCCGGTGGCATTGCCAGTCTATTGCTTCGCAAGAAGCTTATCATTCATGAACAAAACGCCAAAGCAGGGTTGACCAATCGATGTTTGAGTGTGATGGCAGACAAGATATTTGAAGCCTTCCCCCACACTTTTTCGGCGCGCTTTAAAAAACGAATCAAAACGATCGGGAATCCTATTCGCGAAGAATTGTTTTCGATGCCAGAACCATCCAGCCGATTTACCTCTGCCCGCGCACCACGCACACTGCGCTGGCATCTTTTGGTGTTAGGAGGAAGCCTGGGTGCGGTTGCGATTAATGATATCTTGCCAGGTGCACTCGCTCTTTTGCCTCCCGATGATCGACCTGATGTCTACCATCAAACCGGTGAAAAACATTTCGGCCCTGCACAAATGGCCTATCAAACGTTAGGGCTATCCGTTAATATAGTGCCATTTATAGCAGATATGAAGGCGGCTTATGCATGGGCAGATGGAGTGCTTTGTCGTGCTGGTGCCTCAACAGTGTCGGAACTTTGCGCAGTAGGGCTGGGCGCCATCTTGGTTCCCTATCCCCATGCAGTGGACGACCATCAAACACTGAACGCACAGTTCATGGTGAAATTGGGCGCGGCTCTGTTAGTGCAACAATCTGCATTAACAGAGGAAGTATTAGCAAATCGGTTGCAGATGTTATCGACAGCGTATAAAGAAATGGCAAATGCGGCGTTTAGTTTACGTCAAGTGAATGCGACAACAGAAATAGTGAATCAGTGTAAGGAGTATTTGAAGTGAATTGGGGATCATCAGAAATGGGCCGCGTCAAACATATCCATTTTGTGGGTGTGGGTGGTGTTGGTATGGCAGGCATTGCAGAAGTATTGCTGAGCCAAGGGTATCGCGTATCGGGATCGGATGTGGCAGCAGGTGCGCTGACAGAGCGGCTTGCCTCGATGGGCGCGGAAATCTATTTAGGTCATGCCGCTGAAAATATCGCGAACGCGGACGTTGTTGTTCGTTCTTCCGCTGTTTCTCGCGATAACGCGGAATTAGTGCGTGCAACAGAGTGTCATATTCCTATTGTCCAGCGCGCTGAAATGTTAGGCGAGCTCATGCGTTTTCGATATGGCATTGCGATTGCGGGGACACATGGAAAAACAACAACGACCAGCTTAGTGACAAGCATTTTAACCGAAGCAGGCGTTGACCCCACCTTTGTGATTGGCGGACGCTTAAATAGCGCTGGCAGCAATGCGCGCCTGGGTACGAGTCGTTATTTAGTCGCCGAAGCGGATGAAAGTGATGCCTCTTTTTTATATCTCAAACCCACTATCTCTGTCGTGACCAATATCGATGCTGATCATATGGCAACGTATCATAATGATTTTTCAGAATTGCGCGGTGCTTTTTTGCAGTTTTTGCATTCTTTACCCTTCTATGGATTAGCGGTGCTGTGTTATGACGATCTTGTCATTCGTGGTGCTCTCGCAGAAGTCTCGCGTCCTATAGTAACATATGGTTTTGATGAAGCGGCTGATGTGCGAGCGACACTCGTTTTGCAAACCGGTATTCGAACACATTTTGTGGTGGAGCGTCCTCGCCATAATAAACTGGAAATCGTTTTAAATCTGCCTGGCAATCACAATATCTTGAATGCGTTGGCTGCAATTACCGTTGCGACAGAGCTTAATATTCCAGATCATATTATCCAAAAAGCACTTGAAGAATTTAGCGGTGTGGGACGACGATTCCAGGTATGTGGTGATTATTCGTTATCACAGGGTGGCAGCGTCATGTTGGTTGATGATTATGGTCATCATCCCAAAGAAATTGCGGCGACTTTGCAAGCGATTCGTCAAGGGTGGCCTGATCGCCGTCTCGTAATGGTCTATCAGCCGCATCGCTATACTCGCACACATGATTTTTTTGAGGATTTTTGCGCGATTCTATCGAAGCCCGATCAGCTGGTATTATTAGACATTTATTCAGCAGGAGAAGCCGTGATTGCGGGCGCTGATGGTGCATCGTTACATCGCGCCATTAACGCACGACGAGAAACCGATTCTGTTTTTGTCGAGCAGCATCGCGAATTAGCAAGTACGCTGCACACTCTGTTGCGTGACGGCGACATACTATTGATGCAAGGCGCTGGCAATATAGGCGCATTGTGCGCGCGACTCGCCGCGACGGATTTGCGGGAGTCAGTGTAAATGGCTTTTGCTTTGTCATGTTTGTTTTCCCCGCTTACCTCTTTTTTGTCATTCCCGCGAAGGCGGGAACCCATGGCGATATTGTCTGTGCATACAAAAGCGAAGAGGTTTTTAGAAGGAAAGAACGCGCATCTCTTTGTTAGAGACATGCGCAGAGTGGGTTCCCGCCTTCGCGGGAATGACAAAAAAGAGGTAAGCGGAGAAAATAAAAATGAGTAAGGTGTCTTCTCTCCGCGGTCAACTCCTTAAAAATATCTCTCTCGCGGAATACACCTCTTGGAAAGTCGGTGGACCCGCAGATACCATTTACTTTCCTGAAGATATCGATGATCTCACGTGTTTTTTAAAAACAGTACCACTCACCACACCCATTTATTGGCTCGGATTAGGAAGTAATGTTTTAATTCGCGATGGTGGTCTAGAGGGCGTTGTGATCATCACGCAGGGTAAGCTTAAACAAATCACATTCATCGATCCTCTTACCGTTCGCGTAGAAGCGGGTGTTGCATGCGCCAAAATTGCGCGACACACTGCACGCCTCGGTCTCACTGGCCTCGAATTTATGGCAGGCATTCCCGGTACAGTGGGCGGCGCATTGGCCATGAATGCCGGTTGCTGGGGAGGAGAGACATGGCAGGCTATTGCACATGTTGATACGATCAATAGAGCGGGGGAGGTGCGACGTCGAGCAGTCCAGGATTATACCGTTGGTTATCGTTCAGTGAATCGCACTCCCGACGAATGGTTTATAGCCGGTTTTTTTTCACTGAAAGAAGGCGACAAGGATCGCTCGATCGAAGATATCCGCATTTTATTAGATAAGAGAAGTGCGACACAGCCCACGGGCTTACCTAATTGCGGTTCTGTTTTTCGCAATCCACCTGGCTTTTATGCCGCAGAGTTGATTGAGCAATGCGGATTGAAGGGTAAACGAGCAGGCGGGGCGGTTGTATCTGATAAGCATGCTAATTTTATTATCAATGAGGGGTCGGCCACGGCGGCGGATCTTGAGTGGCTTATTGGCCATATTCAAAAAACGGTGTTTGAACGCAGACAAGTGAAACTGGTCACAGAAGTGTGTGTAATAGGGAAAGTTCTGGGATGGCGGATACAGGGATGACGGTCAGTCGAACAGAAAAGCGCAATCGAATATTGAAACTGTCTTGGTCGCAGGGGTTCAAGCTCGCCTCATTTTTTACACTCATTTTTTTGATAGTGATTGCTTGTTATTCTCCTGAAATGACGCATTATTTTCCGATTAAAACAGTCAAAGTCATTGGGTTGAAACATACCCCACCGCAAGACGTTAAGCAGTGGCTGAGCCCTTATGTTAATAAAGGATTTTTTACGGTCAAAGTCGATATTATTCGAGATCGTCTTATTCAATTCCCCTGGGTGGCTGATGCGGCGGTGCGACGCGTTTGGCCAGACACTCTGTTCATCCAAGTCAATGAGAAAGTCTCTGTTGCGCGCTGGAATAAAGATAAGCTATTAAGCGCAACAGGCCAGTTGTTCAGTCCTTCTATCGATACATATCCTCAACGTCTGCCGCAATTTATCGGTCCTCCCGGAAAGCATCTTGAAATGCTTGATTTTTATAATCGTCTCCAAGTTATGCTGTCTCCTTTGCAGAGCAATATCGCTGAAATGGATGTCACGTCCACGGGCGGATATCATCTTATTTTAGAGAACGGCATAAAACTCAGCGTAGGGCGAAAAGATATCTTGACTCGTGTGAATGATTTTGTGAAAGTGTATTCAAAAGTAATCGGAGATCGCAGTCAGAAAGTTGATTCGGTGGATCTACGTTATTCAAATGGGTTGGCTGTGCGGTGGAAAACAGCTTAAATAATTGTAGGGGCAAACGGCTTTGCTTGGCGTTTCTCCGTGGGTTTAAACAAAGAATGGCGAGAATAAACTATGGCAAAGAAGCCTAATAAAGAATTAATGGTTGGTATTGATATTGGAACCTCAAAAGTAGTTGCGATTGTTTCTGAGATATTACCCGACGGTACCTTGAATGTGGTAGGACTCGGTTCGAGCCCTTCTTCAGGATTAAAGAAAGGGGTAGTGGTCAATATTGAGCTCACTGTTCAAGCGATCCAAAAAGCCGTTGAAGAGGCAGAGCTACAAGCGCAGGTCCAAATTTATTCGGCCTATACCGGCATTGCAGGGAGCCATATTCGTAGCATTAATTCGCATGGCATTGTTGCAATACGCGATCGCGAAGTCTCGCAAGGTGATGTCGATCGTGTTATAGAAGCCGCGAAAGCCGTCGCTATTCCTACCGATCAAAAAATTATCCACATTTTGCCACAAGGGTTTATCGTGGATGGTCAAGATGGTATTCACGATCCTATTGGTATGTCTGGCGTGCGCTTAGAGGCCAAGGTACACATTGTGACAGGGTCGGTTAGTGCCGCACAAAACATCGATAAATGTCTGAAGCGCTGTGGTTTGGTTGCAACGGACATTGTATTGGAACAATTTGCGTCCAGTCAGTCTATTTTATCAGATGATGAAAAAGAATTGGGTGTTTGTTTAGTCGATATTGGCGGTGGAACAACGGATATCGCTATTTTTTCGGAAGGCGCCATTCGCCATACCGCTGTTATTCCGATCGCAGGTGATCAGGTGACCAATGATATTGCGATTGCGCTGCGCACTCCAGTGCGTAATGCAGAAGAAATTAAATTAAAATATGCTTGTGCTGTGCAAGATCTTGCAGACGTTCACCAGATGATTGATATGCCTTCAGTAGGCGGGGCGGGGCGTCATATTTCTAAGCGAGCACTTTCTGAAGTGGTTGAGGCGCGATATGAAGAGCTATTCAACTTAATTGAAGCAGATATTCACCGCAGCGGCTTGGCGGACAACATTTCCGCCGGCATTGTGCTGACGGGTGGTGGTGCGAAAGTCGAGGCCGCTACGATATTAGCTGAGCGTATTTTTAAGATGCCAGTCCGAGTGGGCAGTCCGCACAAGGTCGGTGGGTTGCCGGA
The DNA here is from genome assembly GCA_947478495.1 of Legionellales bacterium. GTDB lineage: Bacteria > Pseudomonadota > Gammaproteobacteria > DSM-16500 > DSM-16500 > CANJVW01. The sequence continues at coordinate 44,661 of CANJVW010000007.1, forward strand.
AAGCGCACGTAATCCCATTTATGCGACAAGCATTGGATTGCTACTGTACGGATTGCAGCAGCGCGATTTGCAATTGAATAATATTATTCAACCTAGCATGAAAAGCCTGTGGAGCAGAATGAAGGGCTGGTTCCAGGTGGCGGCTGTATAACAATATTTTACACAGACAAGAGGGTATCATGACAAAGATGACATTTGAGCTAACCGAACAAAATGAGAAAAGCACAACAAAGACACCGGTTATTGTTGTCGTCGGTGTGGGCGGTGGAGGTGGTAACGCCATTGAATCCATGACCTCTAGCATTGAGGGCGTCACATTTATTTGCGCGAACACGGATGCACAAGCATTGCTAAAATCATCAGCAGAAATTACGTTGCAGCTCGGTGAAACGATTACACGCGGCCTGGGCGCAGGTGCTAATCCTGAAATTGGCCGACGCTCCGCCGAAGAAGACCGAGAAAAAATCAAATCCTTGTTATCAGGTGCTGACATGGTGTTTATTGCCGCTGGGATGGGTGGCGGCACAGGAACGGGCGCAGCGCCTGTATTTGCAGAAGTCGCTAAAGAGCTAGGTATTTTAACGGTGGCTGTGATTACCAAACCATTTTCATTTGAAGGCCGTGTTCGTATGCAAGCCGCCGATGCCGGTATCGCCAATTTGAGTCAGCATGTCGATTCACTTATCACTATTCCGAATAATAAATTGCTATCCGTCTTGGGTAAGAATGTTTCGTTGGTTAATGCGTTTAAAGCAGCGAATGAGATTTTATCTGGAGCGGTTCGCGGTATTGCAGATCTCATTATACGTCCAGGCTTGATTAACGTCGATTTTGCAGACGTTCGTACGGTAATGTCTGAAATGGGTCTGGCGATGATGGGTACGAGTGTTGCATCAGGTGATAATCGCGCGCGAATCGCTGCAGAGTCCGCCATTTCCAGCCCTTTGCTTGAAGATGTCGATATGACGGGTGCGCGCGGTGTGCTTGTCAATATTACAGCGGGCATAGATATGTCGATCGGTGAGTTTGAAGAAGTTGGTGATGCGATCCGTAGCATTACATCTGACAGTGCAACTGTTGTCGTTGGAACGGTTATTGATCCTGAATGTCGCGACGAAATTCGCGTGACGGTGATCGTGACAGGGTTGGGACGCAAACAATCATCGACCGGTGCTCGTATGATGCTTGATTCCAATCGCATGGATGGCAGCCTTGATTACCAGCACCTGGATAAACCCGCCGTTGTTCGCAAGCACGCGCATTTAGCGCAGTCGCCGATGGGATACAGCAAGCCATCTCTTGCAAGACCCGCTATTTCCAAATCAAATCCCTTGCCAATTTCTGATCAAGAAGCAGAGCGTCTTGATATCCCTGCATTCTTGCGACGAAAAGAAGAGGTGATCGATTAGAGCATGGAATCTGACCATCAACCAGAAAATATTTTCGACCAAATTGCTGGAGGTCTTTACTGGAAAGACCAAGAAGGCATTTATATGGGCTGCAATGATGCAGTTGTTGAAAAATGTAATTTTTCATCTAAAACAGACATCATTGGAAAAAAAGATTGCGATCTTTGGCCTGCTGAAGCGGATAAAATTCGGCAGGTTGATCTCTATGTGATGGCGTCAGGCACAACTATTCAGATGGAAGAATTTATTACTCTGCGTGATGGCGAGGTGTTTCATTTTTCTACTATCAAAGCGCCATTGAAAGATAACAAAGGAAACATCATCGGTATTATCGGCAATTCTCTTGATGTGACTGAATTAAAGAAAGCGCAAAAAAATGCTGAAACAGCCAGTTTGGCTAAAACGCAATTTTTGGCATTGATGAGCCATGAAATTCGAATTCCCCTGACGGGCATTATCAGTTCCACGAGCATATTAGCGGAGGGGGGTACGCCACCCGACAAAACAACTCAATTGATAAAGATCATTCAGCAATCCGGACAGCACCTCCTGTCTACGCTGAATAGCATACTGGAGTTTGCAAAATTGGAGGCGGCTCAATTTGAGCTGCTTCCTACCATCACTACATTGCACACCGAAATCTCAGGAATTGTTCATCTGTTTTTAGCGCATGCAGAGCAGAAAGGGTTGTCTCTTGTTCTTCAGTACGATACAACGTTGCCAGAAAAGGTCATCATCGACCCGATGGTTATGCGACATATTTTGACAAACCTGATCAGCAATGCTATTCAATATACGGACAAAGGCGGAGTGATTGTTCGGGTTCAGCGTATTGCGAGTACTGCTAAGTCAGTCACGATTAAAATCGAGGTCGCTGACACCGGGATGGGCATACCGTCGGATAAATTAACTGTTATTTTTGATCGATTTGCTCAGTTGCAGGATACATATACCCCAAAACAAAGTCGGAGCGGTAGTGGATTGGGACTTTCCATTGTTAGAAAATTAGCTCATTTGATGAAAACGAATGTGAATGTTGCGAGCATGACTGGCAAGGGATCTACTTTTTCAATTGTGGTAGAGCTTCCTTTGCCAGTGTAATAATGGAATATTAAATATGAAAAGCCAGGGAAAAGCGGAACATAAAAAATTTCTCGACGTCCTCCTACTGGAAGACGATCCTATTGTGCAGCACGTTCATCACTACATGTTAGAACGACTTAGCTGTCGCGTGGATAGTGCAGCGACAGGATTAGAGGCGTTAGAAAAATTGCATCAGAAAATGCAGATGCCAAACACTCCTTACGACATTGTATTTGTTGATCTTGGTTTGCCAGATATCGCTGGTTTTGAAGTCATTAAGCGCATCCATGATCTAAAGGTCAGCCAATCCATTGAATCCCCGAATATTGTTGTTTTGACATGCTATTCAGCCTCTGAGCAAAAGTCTGCGTGCGAAGCGTTGGGCGCCAACCATGTGTTGCAGAAGCCTGTTGATATTCAAGCGATGCGACAGTTTCTCTCTCAATTTAATACGACATCACATTAGGGGTAGCTATTTAAGGGGGGTTCATAAATCATCCTTGATTATGAGTAAAACACGCTATCATCTTGCGAGATAGGCGTTAGGTAGCAGCGAGCTTTTCTTTGATGTACGCACTGACGGCGGCTATATCCGCTCGACCTTGAATTTTTGGTTTTAAGATTGCCATTACTTTGCCCATGTCACGCAATGAAGCGGCACCCGATTCCTGAATGGCGGCTGCAATCAAGCTGTCTATTTGGGCGGAGGATAGCGGTGTGGGCAAGTAGGACTGAATAATTGCCATCTCGGCTTCTTCGGTTGCAACAAGATCCGGACGATTGCCCGCTTGATACTGGGCGACTGATTCTCGGCGCTGTTTTAACATTTTATCGAGAATGGAAAAGAGATCGGCGTCGGTCAGGATGATGCGTTCATCCACTTCCCGTTGTTTGCAAGAGGATAAAATAAGGCGAATGGTGCCTAAGCGCTCTTTGTCGTGAGCGCGCATCGCCGCTTTCATATCTTCTTGAACAGCGTTCTTAACCAACGACGTCATGGGCTATTTCTTCTCTTTTTTGTCTTTCTTGTCTTTTTCTTTTTTTCTGTCACGTGGGTTGATTGGCGCAGTACGGGACATTTTTTTCTGATGGCGCTTCACTGCAGCGGCCTTTTTGCGCTTACGTTCCCAGGTGGGCTTTTCAAAAAATTCGTGACGTCTTAAATCGGAGAGTACGCCGGCTTTTTCGGTTAACCGCTTGAAGCGGCGGAGACTGATTTCAAAGTTTTCATTGTCTTTCACGCGTATGCTTGGCATCTTTAACTCTTTACTCCGTTCAAAATGTGATTGAGAATGGCAGATTCTAATGATGTTTGATGAGAAAAGCAAAGCGAAATGCGTATTCTAGGGTTAGAAACTTCCTGCGACGAGACAGCCGTTGCGATTTATGACGCTCAAAAGGGGTTATTAGCACATGTTCTCTACAGTCAGGTAGCGCTTCATGCGGAATATGGTGGCGTGGTACCTGAGCTGGCCTCGCGTGATCATAGCGCGAAATTACTGGGTTTAATCGACGAAATCAAACCACAGGGTATCACCGGGATTGCGTTTACTGTCGGACCTGGGCTCGCTGGCGCATTGCTAGTAGGGGCGGCATTGGGTCGTAGCTTAGGCTATGCGTGGGGAGTGCCCGCGATTGGGGTGCATCACATGGAGGGGCATCTATTGGCACCCATGCTGGAGCCGCATCCGCCTGAATTCCCGTTTGTGGCTTTGCTAGTCTCCGGCGGGCATACCTTGCTCGTGAATGTCGCGGGATTGGGTCAATACCAGATACTGGGTGAATCGGTTGATGATGCGGTGGGTGAGGCATTTGATAAGACGGCTAAATTGTTGGGGATACCCTATCCGGGTGGCGCGGCGTTAGCGGCACTTTCCGAGCAGGGCAACCCCAATCGATTTCATTTTCCACGTCCTATGCTGAATCGTGCGGGATTGGATTTCAGTTTTAGTGGTCTAAAAACAGCAGCAGCTCAAATCATCGCAAAAGAGACCTTGGACGAACAAACCCGAGCAGATATTGCGCGTAGTTTTCAGGACGCAGCAGTCGAGACGTTAAGCGTGAAGTGCCAGCGGGCGTTGCAAGTGACCGGGCAAAAAAGATTGGTGGTGGCGGGGGGTGTGGGAGCGAACAAAGCCCTTCGAGAAGCGCTCGCTCACATTGGCGCGGACGTTTATTTCCCACGGCATGAATTCTGTACCGATAATGGCGCGATGATTGCTTATGTTGGGTGCCAGCGTTTATTAGCGGGTCAAACCAGTGATCTGTCTATTCAGATATGGCCGCGGTGGTCTTTGGATCAGATATAGTCTAAAATAAACCCTATTAATAAATATTCCAGAGAATTAATTATGGCCCGCTACTTAAAACCCACGAGTGATTTAGTCTTTAAACGCATTTTCGGCGAACACGAAAAAATCGTTAAAAGCTTTCTCAATGCCATTTTACCTTTAAAAAACGATGAAAAAATTGTCTCGCTCAGCTATTTACCCACCGAGCAAATTCCGGTCCTCCATGAATTTAAGCGACCCATTGTCGATGTAAAATGCATCGATGAAAAGAAGCGGGTATTCATTGTCGAAATGCAAATGGCATGGGCCACGGATTTCATGCAGCGGATGCTATTTAATACGAGCACAGCCTACGTGAAACAATTGCCTCGCGGTCAAGATTATCACTTGCTTCAACCTGTTTATGGAGTCGCTCTGTTAGGCGATAACTTTGAGAACAGCTCCGCTTGGTATCATCATTACAAGATGGTGAATGTACAAGATACAAATCAGACCATTGAAGGATTGCAAATGGTCTTTATCGAATTACAGAAATTCCAATCTAAAAAGCTTGCCGAACGGACGCTGCAAAATTTATGGCTGCGTTTCTTATCTGAATTGGATGAGCATACGGTAGACGTTCCATCTGATATGCTATCTGTCACGGAAATTCAAGAAGCGGTGACGCTCGCTCAAGAATCTGCTTACACGCAAGGAGAGCTCGATTGGTATGAAAAATATTGGGATTCCGTGAGCAGCGAAAAAACCTTGATGCGTAGTAAATTTGATGAAGGAAAGGCAGAGGCAGAAAGGACGATTATTCAGAGTATGCTAAAAAAGGGAATGGCTCCTGAGGCTATTGCTGATATGACTGGGTTATCCATAGAGGCAATTAGAGCATTGGGTTGAATCTAATATCATATCTTTTCTAGCAAACCCATGAAGAAGCGAAAACTAATAAACGCTGGAATCAAGCATTTAATGCTCTAAAAAATGTGTTGATGATGGTACCTGTTTTTGGGTGGGCTGCATTTTTATATCGAAAAATAGATAAGGGATCGAGGTTTTCAGATACGCTCTATCAAGTCAGAGAAGAGAAACTAGGTGAATTGGACGAAAAATTTCGCGCAGTGAGAGGAGGAAAGCATGCTGATGATGCGCAGCCGAAGTTGTTATCACAAGCAAAGCATGCATTACATAAGTATAGCCATCCAGAGAAGAGAGAGCCGGGTGTGCAGTTAGAAGATGACTTGACTTCAAAGAAACATAAACCAAAAACCCCCTAGCGGCGGGCGACCGTTGGTCGCCCCTACGTATTAGTCTACAACTCTAAAATGTCCTGCTGCATACTCATGCAAGACACTAGCAATAAAGGTTTGATAAGAAAGTCCTTTATAGGTGGCTTTTTGTTTTAATCGATCCAATACGCTGCTTGATAACCGAAGCGTAATTCGGGCATCTTTACGCAAGGTATTCTCAGCTGCTTTTTTGGCAAATGCCGCCTCTTTTTTAAAGTGAGGAACCGTTTTCCACTCGCCATGCTCAATCGATTCTAGGAGCGCTTTTTCATCAGAATCAAGCTGCACATCAAAAACTTCTTTCTTCTTCATAGCGTGTCTCCTTGGTCATTTAAATATTGTCGTGTCAACTTGCGACTTGGAAAAATTGTTTTAAGAAAAACAGTTCTTTGATCTTTCATCACAAAAGGTGCTGCATACACATATCCATTGATATTAACGATATATATTTTTTGGCCTGGATAGCCCTTTGCGTTAGGGTGTTGAATAATATCCAGCAAGCGCCCACTGCCAATCGCTGAAATCACTTCTTCAAAGCTAATATGCCGTTCTTTTATTAGTAACTGATTTTTATCCGCAGAAAACTCATAGCGGGGCTCTTTTTTCTCCATTAATTTATCCTGCATGAGCAATGGATCGGTATTGTCAATAGTATAACAATGTATGACATTTGTCAAAACTGGTGTAATTAACTAGATTTGATATAATCAGCGCCCAAAAGGAGCTGCTATGATTGACCAATTTCAAGCGCATTTCGCGAACAACCTATGCTAAGTGGAAATCTTGGACCTGCATTCTGCGGAACGATTCAAATAGCGGTGGGCGTTGTCCTGAGCATGGATTCCGATGAGCGCCGCGCTCTGTTGGGAGCTGCATTATTTGGATCGGGGGTGAACGGAATAAAGCATTATTTTGAAAGCCCCAAGGATGGTGTGAGCGCTGCCTTTCTTAAAACATCTTTGATGGGTGCGGTTACTGGCGCTATTACGAGCGTCACCAGCCTGGGATTATTGAAAGTAAGTGCGGTCCCGGAAAGTAGCGTGATACGTAGTGTGTTGAGTAATGCAGTGGGCGCGTCAACGGATGTGTTAGCTGCCGCCGTCGTTGAAGATCGCGAGTTGCCAACAGTGAAAGAAACGACGATAGCGGCTCTTAAGGGAGGTGCAATAGGTGCTGCAAGCGCCTTAGTGATGGATGTTTGTATGAATTCCACCGCCAAATTGCTATCGGTTTTGGGATCGTCTCGAGCCATACCCAACGTATTGGCGCCGCTATCGAAGCCAGCATTATCTTTCCCTGCCTCTCCTATTCTATCTCGCACAATAAGGGCGCGTACGCCATTCATCGCGACCCCTATAGTAAAACGACGATTCAGTGTCAGTGAGCTCGATTCTGTGCGACGCTCTTTGAGCTTCCAATCTTAGGCTCTTTTTTATTGAGTAGGTTCCGAATATTTTTTTTGTGACGATAAATCAATAATGTGCTCATGATTAGGATGGGAATGCTGAGCAAGGGATGTAAAGGCAAAAAAATAGGTGGCGCCAGGATGGCGCACGCTATTGCAGCTAATGAGGAATAGCGAAAAATCATCGCAACGATTAGCCAAATACCCATTAATGTGAGCCCAATGGGCCAGCTTAGTGCTAGCCAGCACCCCAAGGCTGTTGCAACGCCTTTCCCGCCCTTGAATTGAAAAAACACGGGGTATAGATGCCCTATGAAAGCAGCGAGCGATGTGAGGCCCAGCCCCCACTCGGATAGACCGACCCCTTTTGCGATGAGAATCGGGATGACACCCTTAATAGAATCGCCCAAGAGGGTGATGATGGCGGCTTTTTTACCACCCAATCGCAAGACATTGGTGGCGCCCGGGTTGCCGGAACCTTGTGTGCGGGGGTCGGGTAGGTTGAATAGACGAGATGTGATGACCGCGCTAGAGAGGGAGCCCATCAGGTAGGCGATAATGATAAAAAGGAGGATAGTGGTCATATTTTGTTAAAATTCCTATTGTGTGATATTGATTCTAATCTATTAAGGTGACTGTTAGAATAGATTATCAATTTAGGTAGGGTGGGCACGCAAACAGCGCTACGCACAGAACGCTGCCCATCCTACATTTCCAGTATAGAGGGTGTTTTGTGACCGTAAATGCAGATAATTTAGTGTGGATGGATCTTGAAATGACGGGTCTCGACCCTGAAAAGGAGCGCATCATCGAGATCGCGACGATTGTGACGGATTCTCATCTCAATATCTTGGCTGAAGGGCCGGTGATGGCGATTCATCAATCGGATGAACTATTAGGCCAGATGGATTCTTGGAACACGAAGCAACACAATGGATCGGGATTGGTGGCGCGCATTAAAGCAAGTAGCGTGAGTGAGCTTGATGCAGAAAAAGCGACCATTGCTTTCTTAGAGCAATATGTACCGATGGGCAAATCCCCGCTATGCGGCAGCACGATTTATCATGATCGTCGTTTTCTCTGTCGTTACATGCCGCTACTCGAAAAATATTTTCATTATCGATTGATTGATGTCAGCACAATTAAAGAGCTCGCATCGCGATGGCAACCCGCGATTTGTAATGGATTTAAAAAAGATTCTAAGCATTTGGCGTTAGAGGACATTCGGGATTCGATTAACGAATTAAAATATTATCGCGAGCATTTTCTAAAAATAGACCCAGCATGATCATTGCCAATGAAATGAATATGTTAAGATATGGAGAATCACTGGCTGTGGCTTCTGAGCCAGGCGCTATCATTTTTTTGAAAGGTGAATTAGGCGCAGGCAAAACAACGCTCGCCCGTGGATTTTTACGAGGACTGGGATTTGAGGGGCGTGTCAAAAGCCCAACCTATGCCCTTGTTGAATCATATGAATTAAAAAGCGGCTCCGTTTTTCATTTTGATTTGTACCGGATACAGTCTCCTCGTGAACTAGACGATATGGGTATTCAAGATTATTTTCTCTCCTCTAGTATTTTGCTCATTGAGTGGCCGGAACGAGGAGAGGGTTTTTTGCCGTCGCCGGATGTGATCTGTGAATTGGCTATTTTTGATAACAGCCGTGACGTGAAATCCGTTGCGCATTCTCTGCGTGGCGAACGCATGATGGAGCGATTTTGATGCTGCGATCTCCTCCCTGTCACCCCGACAAATCCCACTCTCTGACTGCGATTAGAAAAATTGTCGGGGCTGTATCTCCTCCCTGTCACCCCGTCAAAATCCCGCCCCTTGTCCTCGACAGAAACACTGTCAATTCCGCGAGGATTTTTGCGGGGTCTGGAGCGGCTTATCTGAGAGCTCAGCTTTTCCCCTGCATTAATTATTGTGAAAAAATATTTAAAGCATTTTATAAGCGATTCGGTTCTCGTCCAGGCTGCTCCA
>CANJVW010000008.1 GCA_947478495.1 Legionellales bacterium
ACCCTGCTTGTGCAGTGGTGGGCACGCAAAAAGCGCTACGCACAAAACGCTGCCCACCCTACACTCAATCAATTCATTTATTCTGCCATCAAGCTTTGAAAAGCACACGGTTTTTCGATGATCTTGATATTTTCTAGTAATTTTTCAACCAACTGCTCTTCCATGACTTGCATTGCAATTTTGTCCAGCGCTTCTTTATTTTTAGAGTACCATGCGATCACTTGAGTCGGATTTTCATACGATTCAGCCAGTTGCAGGATGTGCTTTTGAACGCGTGATTGATCCGGCGTGAGCTTATACTGTCTAATCAGCGCGGCAATCAATAGTCCCAACACGGCGCTGCGTTGTGCCGGCGCGTCCAATACAGCTAATTCTTCTTCAGAATGGCCGTGATCATGGTCGTGACCCTTGTGGTGCGGATGCCACTCATCATGTAGACGCTTCTTCTCACGCTCAACCAATGCCTTTGGCACTTCAATCGGGTTTTGCTCGACGATCAAATCAAACAAAGCGGAGGTCATTTTAGCATTCATGACGCGCTGACATTCCAACTCCAAGCTTTTTCGAACTTGAGCGATCAGCTCATTCTTGTCGCCACTTTTAATACCAATTTTTTGAATCAGCGCTGAATCGAGCTCCGGTCGAACGGGTTCCGACACCTTATGCAGCTTGATCGCAAATTCAGCGACTTTACCGGCGAGCTCTTGGCTGTGATATTGCTCAGGGAAAGTAACTTTAATGATTTTGTCTTCACCCGGTGTCATGCCCAGTATGCCCTCTTCAAACCCGGGAATCATGCTCTTACTGCCGAGAACAACCGTAAAGTCATGCGCTTCACCGCCCGCAAAAAACTCGCCGTTCATGCTGCCTTTAAAATCAATAACCACTTGATCCTTAAGAGCTGCTGCACGATCGACCTTTTCCCATGAAACATATTTCTCCGTGAGACGATCGATGGCATGCTGAATATCCTCATCGGCAATAACCGCGACTTTTTTATCCATGGTTTTGACATTAAAGTGCACTTGATCGATCTCTGGGAATATCTCAAACCGTGCGATAAATTCGAGCGGTTGACCAGGATCCGCTTTGGTCACTTCCACAGCAGGTGTGCTCGCCGGGCGCAATTTATGTTCCGCAATCGTCTCGTACAGGGATCGCTGTATCACATCGCTAAATGCTTTTTCGCGCGCCGCCAACCCATATTGACCTTCCACGTGACTCAATGGCATTTTGCCAGGACGAAAGCCATTCGCTTTAGCGGTTTTTGCAATTTTTGCAAGATGCTGTTGGTAAGCCACTTCGATCTTGTCCACCGGAACGGTAAGGGTAATATGTCGTTCGAGCGTGCTGGGTGATGCAATGAGAGCTGTCATGTAATCCTCTATCTATTCAATATTAAAGCTGCGAAAGGAGAGACTCGAACTCTCACGGGTTGCCCCACTGGAACCTAAATCCAGCGCGTCTACCAATTCCGCCACATTCGCAAGGTTGAGATGATTTTAGTAGGGGGCAAGCTTATCAGAAGATATTATTCTTATCAAAGGATACTTAATGGCTCGCCCGGATTCGCGGTGGAATGCCTAAGTCCGCTATCAGCTTTTGACCGTGCGTGGCACGAGAACCAAAAAAACTCTGGTAAGCGAGACAACCACCGACGATAGGAAGAAGAATCCCCGCTGCAATGACGCCCAGCGCTTTTAAAAAAGTGATGAGCCCGCTATCACGGCGTTGAGAGAGCAGTTTTATTGTGTCAGGCTGATTAATCACATTTTCAAGGTAAAGCAACTTTACTTGAGTCAAATAGAGATTGCTATTCAAAACTCTTAATAGGTCGAGCATCAAGTTGCGTTTTTTAACCCCATACGCCAATACAGGATCAACAGTCTCATTAACAGTCATCTCATATTTTCCGACTCGTTGGCTCTCGACCAATTCCAATCTCACACGCTCAGAAGCCATAACGGGCTTAATGTGCTCATGCGCTTCAACAGCAGGTTTCAGGTGCCCTAAATACGCCTCACACGCTGCGCGATAACGCGCTAGGCGCGTCTCGTCAGTCTCTTGTTGCTTGTCAGTCTCTTGTTGGACGCTGCTTTTCATCTTTTCACCACAGATTATAATATGATCATATTATAACCGTTTTGCAAAAAAATTTATACTTTTTCTCATGATAGGAATAAATGCCACTAATAAAACACCCACAATGGACCACTTTAAGGCCGTCATCGGATCAGTCGTCCAGGGTAAAGCCGTATAGAGGGGGCTGCCATGATCCGTCACACCTAAAAAGCTAATGCTCGCTTCAAAAATAATGTAGGTCAGTGCAAAAATAATAGGGATATAAAAACGTGCGGAATGGAGAGTGGGAACATAAGACTGCTTCAAGATACACACCTCTGCGACAATCAACGCAGTGCTGACACCGTGATACAGTATCGCTGAAAAAAGATCGCCTGAGCGATCCAAAGTCCAATACAAAATGACAACTGCGATCGATATCGTCACCACTAAATCGCGAAGCACAGGCCACTTCTCAGTGAGCAATGTCACACTCTTTTTTTCTCTCACATAGCGATACATTTCGCTTAAGGAAATCAGTTCGTAGGCTACTGTCAGCATCAAACTCCAATACGTTAAATAAGCCAACCACAAGAGTCCTGTTTTCTTTTCGTAAGCTTCATAAATACTGTAGACGAGAATCGCGGTTTGTGTGATGGCGCCAATCCTGTGGGAAGTTGAATACACTGATGAATTCGAAGAATGGTGGGAAATGCTAACAGAGGGTGAGCAAATAGATATTGGCGCTTCTGTTGGATTATTAGAAGAGCGAGGCCCCAATCTCGGATACCCGCATTCATCAGGTATAAACGAATCGACTTATACCCATATGCGGGAAATAAGAATACAACATGCAGGGCAACCTTATCGCGTACTGTATGCCTTCGACCCAAGGCGCACTGCGATATTATTAATTGGTGGTAACAAAACACGCGATAATCGCTGATATGAGAAATATATTCCAGTTGCTGACAAGCTATATGAACAACATATTTCTACTTTAAAAAAAGAGGGCCTAACAGATGAGCAAACCATTTAATACGCTACGAAAAAAAATGTCGCCCTCAGCACGGAAAGCCGCTGCTGAAAAAACACGGCTCATACTAAAAGATATGCCATTACAAGAATTGCGCCTCGCTCATCACATGAGCCAGGAACACATGGCAAAACTGTTACATACAAAACAAGCCAATATCTCGCGGATTGAACGACGCACTGATATGTATATCTCAACTCTGAGAAGCTACATTGAAGCAATGGGAGGACAGTTGGATATCGTCGCGCGCTTTTGCACCGGCGATGTGCACATCAACCAATTTAAAGAAATCGAATAACTTGGGCCGTGTTGGGATCGAACCAACGACCTATTGATTAAGAGTCAACTGCTCTACCAACTGAGCTAACGGCCCCGCTAAAAATGGGGTGAATGATGGGGCTCGAACCCACGACAACCGGAATCACAATCCGGGGCTCTACCGACTGAGCTACATCCACCATAACTTAAACATCTGTGCCTGACAGGACTCGAACCTGTTACCCTCAGCTTAGAAGGCTGATGCTCTATCCAGATGAGCTACAGGCACAAAACCTTCTTCTAGGGCTACTGGTCGGGGTAGAGAGATTCGAACTCCCGACATCCTGCTCCCAAAGCAGGCGCGCTACCAGACTGCGCTATACCCCGTTTATGTCTGCACTTAAGGTTAGGGATGATACCTGCCGCACACCCTCCAGTCAAACAGGATAGTTATTTTTATTCATCCGATGACGATCCGAAGCTCGGAGGCCCGACTGTAGCGTCATGCGCGGCAGCAATAGCACAACAGCAACGGACACAGGAACAGCAGGCGCTACAGCTTCATCCGATAGCAATCGCTCAGAACCAAGCGTTACTCCTTGCTCACCCAGCTTCGCAGTGGTGCTTTTTTGTTCTTCATGGTCTATCCCTGCCACAGAAGAGGTCGCATTAAAAGCATTCACTGCGCTTTTAAATTTTTCACGATAATTTTTTGTATAAAAATATAACCCCACCCCCAATACTAAAAATGAAAGAAACGCTTTGATATGACTAGGAACTCTTTTATTTCTCCCTAAAAGAACAGGCTGATAAGCATTGTCATAATTAAAATGATTTCTTTCTGCAAAAAAACGATAAAAAGACATCGGCCCTGTTTTCTCTGAATCAGAAAACTGTAACTTGGGAAGCCGTTCTTTGTTAAATCCTTGAAAAGAAGGCAACGATTCATCCACTTCACAGAGCAATCGAAATAATGGATTTCGAAGAAGATCCTTTTTTGAAATGTTTTTTAACTCACTGTTGAAATTCGCCAGATCGTCTGCGTGAATGGGATATTTTTTTTGTAGATTAAGCTGCATGCCATCGTAACAAAGCGAAGTATTATCGCAACGTTAATGCTATAATGACGCTCTATTTGACAAGGTAGAAAAGCATGACCGCTCAGCTTATCGATGGAAAATCACTCGCTAATCACGTGCTAAAAGATGTCGCAGAACAGGTCGAAGCGATGAAGCGCAAGCACCTCCGACCACCTGCCCTAGCCGTTATTTTGGTGGGCGATGATCCCGCCTCTCACATTTATGTCGATCGAAAACGCCAAGCATGCGTCGACACCGGTATTGTGTCGCGCTATCACCCTTTGCCAGCGGAGACATCAGAAATCACCCTGGTTACCTTGATTCAGGAGCTCAACCAAGATCCATCCATTGATGGCATTTTATTGCAGGTTCCGCTACCAAAGCACATCAATAGTGATGCGCTGCTTGAATTAATTAACCCGCACAAAGATGTCGATGGTTTTCATCCGTACAATGTCGGTCGACTGGTTCAGCGCCGTCCACTGATGCGTCCTTGCACCCCCTATGGCATCATCGCTTTGCTCGACAGCATTCAAGAGCCCTATAAAAATCGGCATGCCGTGATTGTCGGCGCCTCTAATATTGTGGGTCGTCCACTCACATTTGAACTATTGTTGGCGGGTGCCACGGTGACGATTTGTCATCGTTTCACAGACGATCTCGCCTTTTTTGTGAAACAAGCGGATATTTTAGTTGCGGCCGCCGGAAAGCCCCATCTGATTTCTGGGTCATGGATTAAACCTGGCGCAACTGTCATTGATGTCGGCATCAATCGCTTACCCAATGGATCGGTCATCGGTGACGTTGATTTTGAAAGTGCGCGACAACACGCGGCATGGATCACGCCCGTTCCCGGCGGTGTCGGACCCATGACCATTGCGATGCTCCTCAAAAACACGCTTAAAGCGGCGACTCTTTTCTCCCAATAGCAGCCGTTTAAAGCTATAAAAAATCTTGTCATTCCCGCGCAGGCGGGAAACCATTTTCGCATAACACCGCTTATGCCAAAAGCAGAATGGGTCCCCGCCTTCGCGGGGATGACAGGAACGCGGGGATGACAGGAACGCGGGGATGACAAATTAGCAGGAATAACAAGAAGAGCAGCGCAAATACATACCCCCAACGACAGACGGTAGAAACCCTCATTGTTGTATCAATCTTTATGCTCTTATACTGAGATTCCAAACATCGACAGGAGGTCGAGGTAATGCGCTATACATCCAAGGAATTGGCTCAAGAATTACATAAAAGCCTCGATGGGTTGGGTGTCAGCATTCATGGCCACGATCGCGCCATGATGCTCAGTAAAATGCTCGACATTCCAAAGCCGGAAGCATGGAGTTTATTGGAAGGATATACCTTTCCGGATAAGCCATTATTACGAAAAATATCCGAGACGCTTGAGATTCATTTGTAGCCAGGACATTAAAGGGTGACGTCCACCTCAGAATTCGAGAGGTCAAGCAACGACCCAGAACACTGAAAATCCTTTTGACCTGGACTATCAAGACGACTCCAGAAAGCAGCCGGCAAGCCGCTCAGCCCAGGAGGGGGGCTATCAGGAGGGGGGCTATTAGGAGAGGTTTCTGGAAAGATGCGTTCTGAGAGTTGCTTCGACACGCTAAACGTCGTGCTACGATCACCAGGCGAACCCACATCCAAGCGATTTCGACAAAAAGAACTCAGACATAACTTAATGAGCAGCGATAGCAACCCTTCCAAAACGCATATGAATACAAAGAGAATACCAGTCCCTTCAAGAGCAAACAACGCCATTCCTGGCGCAAACCATGCTAATAAACCCAACATAAGAAAAAGGAACGCAACAGAAAGACCGTGGCAAATTCTTTCTGTTTTTGATGGCGGTCTAGCGTTTAGCATGAGAGGAGAGTCTCTATTTAGTGAGAAGCGTCTCTTGCAATACGTGAAGCGTATCGCGAAGTGCGGTCGCTTCTTCAAATTCTAATTTATGGGCGTGATCATACATTTTCTTTTCTAACAATGCTATTTGTTTCTTTAATTGTGCTGGCGTTAAGGTCATATAATCATTGGTTTCTATTTTTTTAGAATAGATTTTCCCGCGCGGACGATTCTCTGCATAGGCACCTTCCATTACGTCTCGCACCGATTTTTCAATGCTGCGCGGTGTGATGCCATGTTCTATATTATGTTGTTTTTGTTTTTCACGACGACGCGCCGTCTCCGTGATGGCCCGCTGCATAGAGCCCGTAATTTTATCCGCATATAAAATCGCTTTACCATGAACGTGTCTTGCCACACGGCCGATTGTTTGCATGAGCGCCGTTTCGGATCGCAAGAAACCTTCTTTGTCCGCATCTAAAATGCCGACCAATGATACTTCGGGCATATCCAGCCCTTCTCGCAATAAATTAATGCCGACCAAGACATCAAAGCCGCCCAATCGTAATTGACGAATAATTTCAACGCGCTCAACCGTTTCGATATCTGAATGTAAATAACGAACACGAACGCCATGCTCCTCTAAGTATTCTGTGAGCTGCTCAGAGAGTCGTTTGGTCAGTGTTGTGACCAACACCCGCTCATTCACTGCCACTCTTTTGTGAATTTCAGAAAGCAAGTCATCCACTTGGCTCGTTGCAGGTCGCACTTCCACTTCAGGGTCAATTAACCCTGTCGGACGGACAAATTGTTCTGCTATATGGCTGGCTTGGCCTAGTTCGTAGGGGCCTAATGTTGCTGAGACATAAATGGTTTGCGGCGTGCGCAGTTCAAATTCATCAAATCGCATCGGTCGATTATCTAATGCAGAGGGCAGCCTAAAGCCATATTCCACTAGCGTTTCTTTGCGCGAGCGATCACCTTTATACATGCCTCGAATTTGCGGAATCGTGACATGTGATTCATCCACAATCAATAATGCGTCTTTCGGTAAATAATCAAATAACGTCGGGGGCGACTCACCCGGACCGCGACCGGATAAGTAGCGTGAATAATTTTCGATCCCCGGGCAATAACCCAATTCATTCATGAGCTCTAAATCGTACATCGTGCGCTGCTCAAGTCGCTGCGCCTCCACTAATTTATTGAGATCGTATAATGCAGCGAGCCTTGTCTTTAGTTCAGGTTTAATATCGTCAATCGCCTGCAGAATTTTTTCGCGCGGTGTGACGTAATGACTTTTCGGATAAATAGTCAGGCGCCGAACGCGCTGTATGATCTCTCCTGTCAATGGATCAAAAAAAGAGAGTTGCTCAATCGAATCATCAAATAATTCAATACGAACGGCATATTTATCCGATTCCGCTTGATAGATATCAATAATGTCACCGTGCACCCGAAATGTCGCGCGCTGCAAATCCATATCGTTTCGTGTGTATTGCAATTCACTTAAGCGACGCAACAATTCACGATGGTCTATCTTGTCTCCTCGATCCAAATGCAACACCATTTTCAAATAAGATTGCGGATCGCCCAAACCATAAATCGCCGACACACTCGCCACAATAATCGTATCACGACGCTCTAATAACGATTTAGTCGCGGACAATCGCATTTGCTCGATGTGTTCATTGATGGCGGCATCTTTCGCAATATAGGTATCAGATGAAGGGACGTAGGCTTCAGGCTGATAATAATCATAGTATGAGACAAAGTAACCAACAGAATTGTTCGGAAAAAATTCTTGCATCTCGCCGTACAGCTGCGCTGCGAGGGTTTTGTTGGGCGCGAGAACCAGGGTTGGACGCTGCACCGCTTGAATCACGTTGGCCATCGTGAATGTTTTGCCAGATCCAGTGACTCCCAATAGCGCTTGATGAAGCAACCCCTGATTGAGACCTGCCACCAATTGCGCGATAGCCGTGGGTTGATCGCCGCCCGGTTTAAAATCGGATTGCAATTGAAAAAGCTCGGTCATACTCCCCTCATCGGTGCTCAAGCACTTTGTAATCAGCTGAACGTGTGAAAATCGTTGTCGTCATGAGCTTACCCTAAAGTGAGCGGAAGCCGCTGTAGATTCATTAAATGATCTGCATTATAATCCTCTGAATAAATAATAAGCGAGTACTATAGATGACAACCACCTTATCCGCCCGCGTTCAACGCATCCAGCCCTCCCCTACCTTAGCCGTTTCTGCCCGCGCAGATGCTTTGATAGCTGCCGGCAAACCTGTCATTAATTTAGGCGTTGGCGAACCCGATTTTGATACTCCGGATTTTATTAAAGACGCCGCCATTCAAGCGCTTCGGCAGGGTAAAACGAAATACACCGCGGTCGATGGTACACCTGAACTTCGAAAAGCGATTGCTCAAAAATTCCAGAAAGACAATGAATTGCATTATGAGCTCAACCAGATTTTAGTGTCGTGTGGCGCGAAGCACAGTTTATTTAACCTGTTTTCCGCTTTATTAAATGAAGGCGATGAAGTCATTATTCCCGCGCCTTTCTGGGTGTCCTATCCGGACATGGTCAAACTCGTGGATGCCACACCCGTTATCATTTCAACCGACATTAACCAGCAATTTAAACTGTCATCAGCCCAATTAGCCGCGGCCATCACCCCCAAAACAAAGCTGCTGGTTTTTAATAGTCCATCCAACCCCACTGGTGTGGCGTATACCGCTGATGAATTGCGTGCACTAGCAGAGATATTATTAAAGCATCCCAACATCATGATTGTCAGCGATGATATTTACGAGCATACGCTATTTGAAGGGTCCGAACCGTTTTCCAACATCTTAATGGTTTGCCCTGAGCTAAAAGATCGCTGTGTGATTGTGAATGGCGCCTCAAAAGCCTATGCCATGACAGGTTGGCGCATTGGATATGCGGCAGGCCCCACTCCTCTCATTGCTGCCATGAAAAAAATTCAATCGCAAAGCACCTCCAATGCCTGCAGCATTGCACAAGCTGCGACAGTTGCAGCACTCCATGGTGATCAATCGTGTATAACGACCATGACTCATGCTTATAAAAGCCGCCATGACGTAGTGGTTAACGCACTCAATGAGATTGAAGGGGTGCGATGCTTGCCAAGTCAGGGCACATTTTATAGCTTTCCGTCTGTCGCGGGCGTCATTGAACGTGCCTCAGATATCAAAAATGACCTTCAACTGGCCGATTACCTCTTAGAAAAAGCGGATGTGGCCGTTGTTCCAGGATCTGCCTTTGGGGCGGAAGGCTATTTACGGCTATCTTATGCCACCAGCATGGAGAATGTCGTTGAATCGATGAAAAGACTCAAAAAAGGACTCGAAGCGATATAAAAATATTGACGCGACTAGCTACCCCGTTTAGTATGCGTGAATCGCTTTGCATCACTATTCCCCGGTAGCTCAGTCGGTAGAGCAAATGACTGTTAATCATTGGGTCGCTGGTTCGAGTCCGGCCCGGGGAGCCATAAAATCAAGTACTTACAAGAATTTCTCAAAATGCAAAAAAATCATGTAATGTAGAAGAAAGAAATATTGGAATGCTCCGTGATTTGTATTTTTTGATCGAATACGGTACACTTTATCCAATATACCAAAAATTAAGCTGCCCTTAACTGCAGCAATGCCAACCACGAGTAGAAGCGTTGCGAATGATCTTGACAAAGGCGCGCCAAAAATACATCCCAATCGACAATAGGTCGATGTTAGATCTTACAGTCACCCACAAGCCCTTGAGCTTTTTTGGGCTCAAGGACATGTAGATAACTGTCTGCGCGTCTGCCAAATTTGAAAAATGGTCGAAAGCGCTTAGAGGATGCCCATCTTCCTTCTTGTGTGTTATTATTGCGTACTTATTACAATAGATTTGACGCATGACGCCCGACATCGGATTGTTCTCCCTACTGCTTGCCTTTTTTTTTGCATTAATACAGGGTGTAGCACCCTCCTTAAGCCCTCGCGCCGTGGTAGGTCAGTTTTTCTGTTTATCACTCAGTATGTTCTGCTTAATTATTTGTTTTTTAACCAATGACGTGACCGTTGTTTACGTCCAAGAGCATTCGCATGCATTGCTCCCCTTTATCTATCGCATCGGCGCGGCCTGGGGCGGGCATGAGGGATCATTATTATTATGGTGTCTCATTTTAAGTGGTTGGACGCTTCTCTTTAGGATGGTCGGAAAACGTCACCTCACTGATTCTTTTTTTACAAAAGTACTGATGATTTTAGGCTGGATTAGCGCCGGATTTATTTTATTTTTATTGGCCACGTCCAACCCCTTCGCGCGCTTCTTCCCCACCGAACTCATCACAGGGGACGATTTAACGCCTCTCTTGCAAGATCCCGGATTATTGTTTCACCCGCCCATGCTCTATTTTGGCTATGTGGGATTTGCAGTCGGATTTAGTTTTGCCATTGCCGCTTTGCTCGAGAAGAAATGCGATGCGACGTGGATTCACGCTATCAAACCCTGGATTATCCTACCCTGGGCGCTGCTCGGGTGTGGCATTGTCATCGGCAGTTGGTGGGCCTATCGCGAACTCGGATGGGGCGGTTGGTGGGCGTGGGACCCCGTTGAAAACGCCTCACTCTTGCCGTGGCTCACCGCAACGGCGCTGATTCATTGTTTGATTCTCGCCGAAAAGCGGGATGCTTTTAAAGGTTGGATATTATTTTTACCTATTCTCACCTTCACTTTGAGCTTGTTAGGGACTTTTTTGGTGCGCTCAGGCGTACTTGTTTCCGTGCATACGTTTGCGAATGATCCTAAGCGTGGCATCTACTTACTTATTTATCTCAGCGTTATTATTAGCGGCGCATTTACCTTATACGCCGCTCGAATAAAATATTTTTATCAAGCGCCTTTTTTTCAATTCATGTCGCGAGAAACCTCACTGCTCTTAAACAGCATTATTTTACTCACAGCCGTCGCAACTATTTTAATCGGAACGCTCTACCCTATTTTATTAGATGCCCTCCATCTCGGCAATATTTCAGTGGGCGAACCGTACTTCAATCTTGTCTTTATCCCCATCATGTTGCCTTGGTTATTTTTGATGGGATTAGCACCCTACTTACATTGGAAAAAAACAACAACTTCTTATTTATTCAAAAAAATGGTGTCGCCAATTTTTTTGTCGCTCACGCTCGCATGGATTATCCCCACACTGAGTGGATGCCATTTTCATCCATTAGCCTATACAGGCATCGCGCTCAGTTTTTGGGTGATCATTGCGACGCTGCGCTATGCAAAAAAAATAACGCTCACCCTGCCGCGCTATTCTATGATCATCGCGCATATTGGTATCGCTATCATGGTATTGGGCATTACGATTACAAAATCGTATTCCGAAGAAAAACAAGTGCGCATCATTCTACACGACACCGTCGATTTGGCAGGCTATCAGTTTACACTTAATCAACTGCAGAATGTCGCGGGTGATAATTACCATAGCATTGAAGCTACGTTTTTAATTCGAGAACCCAATCAAACCGTTTTTGTACTCTCTGCGGAACAGCGTGTTTTTGTGAGCCACGAACAAACGATGAGCAAGCCGGGTGTCGCATACAATGTCTGGCGTGATCTCTATGTCGCGCTCGGCGCACCCTTATCAGATAATGCATGGTCTGTTAGGCTTTATTACAAGCCTGCTGTGCGTTGGATTTGGTTTGGCGGAGGCTTGGCGCTTATCGGTGGATTGCTGTCATTACTTTCTTTCTCGAGAAAAAGGAGTGGCGCATAATGTCTATTCGAGCCTTTCTGTATTCTTTGCCGCTCATTATTTCAATGGCTATCTTTATACTGCTCTGGCGGGGTTTAAATCTGCATCCCAATGAAATTGCATCGCCCTTAATCAATCAACCTGCGCCTTTTTTTCAATTGCCTGATCTCTATCGCCGGAAAGAGATAGTTAATAATAGAAACCTTTTAGGGCATGTCAGTTTATTGAATGTCTGGTCCACAGCATGCTCTGCATGCATGGAAGAGCATGACTTTCTGCTCATGCTTTCCAAACAACAATCCATTGTGTTTATTGGGTTGGATTATAAAGATGATACGCACGCTGCTAAGCTCTTTCTCAAGGAGCACGGAAATCCGTATCAGAATATCGCGGTCGATGAATCCGGACAAACGGCTATCAACTGGGGTGTGTATGGCACGCCGGAAACATTTATTGTTGATAAAAGAGGGTTTATTCGATACAAGCAAATTGGAGCGATTACACCGGAGATTTGGGAAAAAACATTGAAGCCGATTGTTCAAGTGTTGGCGGACGAAAAAATATGAAGATTTTTTGGGATGACGCATTTAGGGTATGTTCAATAGCATTATTGCTTGTACTTGCTATCCCCGCTTTCGCCTCAAAAGACCTCTACCCTTTCTCCACGCCCGATCAACAAAACCGTTTTTATACCCTAACCTCTGAGCTCCGCTGCTTGGTGTGTCAAAACGAAAACCTCGCCGAATCGAATGCCGCTCTCGCGAATGATTTGCGAGAACAAATTCACACCCAAATTTTAAATGGAAAAACGGATAATGAAATCATTCATTACTTGGTATCACGCTACGGCCATTTTATTTTATATCGACCGCCGCTTGATGCATCCACCATTGGTCTCTGGGCGGGGCCTTTTTTAATATTGCTTATCGGGATTTTTTATCTGGTAAAGCGAGCGCAAAAATAAAATAAGCAACGATGGCGCGGCAAGGCTTCCCTAAATTAGTACGCCATCTTAGAATTCTAGCTCGGTTCATTCTAGGGTAGCAACTACTATGCTCGATGAAATGTATCAATATATGACTGATATCTATCCCAGAACCTATCCAAAAAGCGCATTGGGGATCGCGCGCAATCAATAATCGAGTCAGTCATAGTAGGTTGTCTATTGTCAAGACTTGACCCCCTTTCTCCTTGCTTCGGAGGGGTATTTTAAGAGGAGGTGCACAAGCGGGGTCTCGAAAAAGTCTAGTGAGCGCTGCGACTCTCTTTGTGATTGTACTGCTCTTTAAAATAAACAAAAAGATCGGTTAAAGTGTTGTAACGGAATTGAAAGCCCAACTCGTTTAATCGGTGAGGAGTAGCGCCTTGACTGCCCAGCAATAACTCCTCACCCATTTGTCCAAACATCCGTTTTACCATCCAACTAGGCAATCTGAATAGCAATGGTCTGTGCATTGATTTTGCGAGCATTCGTGCAAATTCTTTCTGAGAGGTATGCTCAGAAGAACAAAAATTAATTGGGCCTACGATGGCTGGGCGTTCTAGCAAAAATTCAATTCCAGCAACCACATCTTCAATATGAATCCACGCAAGTGATTGCTCTCCATTTCCTATAATAGTGCCCAATCCGAGCAAAAAGGGTAATTCCATTTTTTTTAGCATACCTTCACCACGATCCAGAATGGGCGCAAAACGTAAAAAGGTAACAGGAATATTTGAATCGATAGCGGGTTGCAGAGCATCTTCCCATGCACTTGCTACTTCACTCAAAAAATTAGTTGGTTCTTGAGAAGATAGGCGGGTTGACTCAATACGTGAATCACTATTCGGTTGTTTTAATCCATGGACTCCAATAGCGCTAGCATTATAAATATGCGGGGGCTTTTCTTTGAAACGCAATGCCCATGATACTATCTTATTTGTTGCATCAAGCCGACTACGCTTGATAAGCATTTTTTTTGCGTTTGTCCAGCGTCCACTTCCAATGTTTTCGCCCGCAAGATTGATTACAATATTGCAAGTTGTCGGGGATACCTGGTCCAATTGATCCCATGTGAAGCATTGGACGGCGCTCCCAAACAGCGCATGCATTTTTTTGATGTCTCTTCCAATCGCAATAACTTTATAAGATTTTTTTAATAGTGAGCGTATTAAGTAGCGCCCCACAAAACCCGTTGCACCTGTGACCATAATTGTCATGCGATTTTCTCCACTCATGATTTTGTTTTTTGTTTTATCACGCTTAAGCCGCCATCCACAGCCATAATTTGACCCGTGATCCAATTATTATTTGGCAATAAAAAGAAAACAATGGCGGAAGCCACATCCTGTGGCTGCCCTAATCTTCCTAGCGCATGCATGGAGAGAGACGCTTGACGTGATAATGGATTGGTTGTGAGACCAACTGTTAAAGGAGTTTCAATTAATCCGGGCGCCACCGCATTAAAGCGCAAATGAGAAGAGGCATACGTTGCTGCTGCAGAAAGGGTTAATCCTACAATACCCGCTTTTGCTGCGGCAATTGCCTCATGATTACCAATGCCTGTTAAAGCAGCAGCAGAGGATACCAAAACAACGCTACCTCCCTCGCATGTCATGTGTTTTCCAGCGGCTTTCGTGATTGCAAATGCGGTCGTTAAATTCATCGAAATGATGTCGTCATATTCTTTTTGTTGAGTCAGATGCGCGGGTTTTATGAGAATAGATCCGGCACAATTAACGACGCCATTTAGAACGCCGATTGTATTAATAGCGCGCTCAAAAAGAGAATCAACGGCACTAAAATCAGTGGCATCGAGTACTGCAAAGGGAACATTAAGTGCATTTGCTTTTTTGTGTGTTTTATCTGGATTTCTGCCTGTTATAAAAACATGATGACCTAATGACAGCAGGGTTTCTGCAACAGATAATCCAATTCCACTGGTTCCGCCAATGATCAAATAATGACTTGACATAGGCTGGCTGCTCATAAAAAAAATGAATGCTCAGTATACTTTAAATCACTGGAAAGAGCTAAAATATTCTGTCGTGTACGTAGCTATTTGCTCACCGCTCAAAAGCACGGAGCATTACCAAGCGATGCCCTAAAAACGTTGTTTGATGGAAAATTACCTGACGTTTTTTTTTGCTAATTGAGATTGTGGTGAATGGTTGCGCGCATTGTACAAATTGTATTAAAATAAATCAAATAAAAAACTCAGGTGTGCATCTCACATCCTATTCGTTATAATAACCGATTGTTTTTAAAGAAAGATAAAAGGATCCCCCATGAGCGAACTCATCACGCGCCTACGCGGAATGAACGATATTTTGCCGACCGAAACCCCTCGCTGGCAATGGGCCGAAAGCATCCTGCGCGACACCTTAAAACAGTTTGCATTCAATGAAATACGATTGCCCATTCTTGAAAAAACCGACCTTTTTAAGCGCTCGATTGGCGATGGCACCGACGTCATCGAAAAAGAAATGTATACATTCTTAGACCGCAATAACGAAAGCGTGAGCCTGCGTCCCGAGGGAACGGTGGGCTGTGTGCGAGCCGGACTCGAACACGGATTATTTTACAATCAAATACAGCGCTTATGGTACATGGGCGCGAATTACCGTTACGAGCGTCCGCAAAAAGGGCGTTACCGACAATTTCATCATTGTGGTGCAGAGGTCTTTGGCATTGAAACGCCTGATATCGACGCAGAACTCATTGCATTGTCTGCCGCCATTCTTGAGCGATGCGGTGTGTTGCCGCTCGTCTCGTTACAAATTAATTCGCTCGGGTCATCCAGTGCGCGTGCACACTATCGGGCTATCTTAGTGGATTATCTTTCAAAAAATGCAGATCAATTGGATGAAGACAGTCAGCGACGACTGACCACCAATCCTATGCGCATTCTCGACAGCAAAAATCCGGCGATGCAGTCACTCATTCAAAATGCGCCCAAACTCATGGATCACTTAGATCCCGAATCAAAAGAACATTTCGAAACGCTTCTTGGCTTTTTGGATGCAGCGGGCATTCGCTACGACATTAATCCCTGCCTGGTACGTGGACTCGATTATTATTCGAAAACCGTATTTGAATGGGTGACGAATGCACTCGGCGCACAAGGCACGGTTTGTGCAGGCGGACGTTACGATGGATTAGCTGAGCAAATCGGTGGAAAACACACGCCGGCTTTGGGTTTTGCGATAGGAGTGGAACGATTAATATTGCTTATTGAACAACAGCAACCCGCGTTCGCGCCAAAAAATCCCGATATCACCATCCTTTCAGAAGGGCAAGAGGCGCTCAAACAAGCATTCGTCTTATCGACTACCTTGCGCGATGTGTTTCCTGATAAAGTCATTCTGTTGCATTGCGGTGGCGGTAGCTTGAAGAATCAATTCAAGAAAGCCGATAAAAGTGGTGCCGCGCTAGCGATCATTATTGGCGAAGAAGAATCAAGGAATCAGTCGGTCTCGATTAAAAAATTAAGAGAGTATGGCGAACAAGTATCAATGCCAAAAAAAGAGCTGGTTCATTATCTTATGCAGTCTGTTTGGATGTTACAGGGATAGTGTAGACGAGCCCGACCGATCCGCGCCAGATGACACCTTAATCGTGATTTCTTTAATGCCATCCTCGCAGAGCAGCGACCCACCCAACAATAATTGTTGCGCAATCCAGAAAGACAACTCTTCGAGCGTAATGTTGCTAAGCGGTAGTATTTTAATATCGCGCTTCAAAAACACTATTTTTTCAGACGAAAAATGAATCGTGGTGTAGTCATCATCATGAGTTATTTTTAAATGTTTGCACATACCAGGAATCAATACGATCAAATCCAATTGCGCACAGATCCCGGCGAGCCTAGCTTGATAGTCTGTCAGATCAAATGATAAACCGGTATCCCCTATTTCCGTTAATAAAGCCGCAGAGACAGTATACGTATGGCCATGAATATTTTCGCGAACGGTGGGTGAAAAAATCACAAAATGCCCTGCAGAAAACTGCATATTCGCATGCGCTAATTCAATAAGAGAGCGACGCATCATATTTTTTTATTCTTTCGAAAAAAAAGAGGCACCAGGCAGCACACCACAATCCCACCTATTAAAATCATTTCATAGGTTCCGACATCTTTTGAGGCAATCGTGTTCGGCGGAAAAAATCCTAGTGCAATCGCCGCAACGCAAGTCACGATGCCCACGCCGCAGACAATCCAGATCCCAATCAACCCGCCCGGAATTTGATAAGCTCGATCCACCTGAGGATGCTTATAGCGCAATCGAATCGCGGCTGAAAAAAACAAAATATAAAACAATAAGGCTAATTGAGCAGTTAAATTCGATAACACCCAATACGCTGAATTCACAGTGGGCATTAAAACAAATATCAAAGAAATCAGTGTCACAATCACGCCTTGCGTCACTAAAATACCGACTGGCATATTCTTTGAATTACATTTAGATAGAAAAGCCGGAAGATGGGTATCCTCTGTTGCAACCATCAATGCGCGGGCCGGGCCTAATATCCAAGCGGTTGCGCCACTCAAACTGCCGATAATGATTAATACAGCAATCACAGGAGTGAGATACTGCAAATGATAGGCGGATAAGAACAACGTAAACGCATCCATCAAGGCAGACACTAAATTCAATTGATCATGCGGGACGACAATCGCAATCGCGAGACACGATAAAACCAACGTCACAAAAATAATGATGGCCGAATACAACAACGCACGCGGATAGTTGCGCTTGGGGTTTCGAACATCCCCCGCATGCACCGCTGACATCTCCATGCCCATTAAGCCAAACAAAATGCTCGTAAAAAAAGCGATGTCTTGCCAATGCGCTTGCGTCGGGAGAAAACCATGGACACTCATGTGAATTTGACTGACATGACCTGCATGCACCCAGAAAAAACTCAACGCCGCAATAAATAGCATCGGCACAATAGTCCCTAAAATGGCTCCAATAATGCTGACCCAACCCGCGACATTCAATCCAATGCAGTTGATCAGTGTCGTACACCAAAAAGCAGGTAAAATAATACCGACCATATAACCACGATGATTCACCAGCGATGGATCAATAAGATAAGCTAAAATCCCTGCGATAAAAGCAAAAATCGTGGGGTACCATACCACATTATAAATCCACTGCAGCCAAATACTGAAAAAACCCCAGCGCGACCCGAACGCTTCTCTCACCCAAATATAGGCCCCGCCTGTATTCGGCCAACCCGTCGCGAGTTCCGCTGTCACCAATATCGTGGGAATAAAAAATAAGATCGCAGCTAAACTATAAAAAAAGACAAGTGACAACCCATACATCGCACCCAGGCTTAAGTTGCGCAAATTATCAATGGCGATGACATTCATCATCACTAAGGCAAATACGCTGAGTGTGTGCCCCTTGATTACCTTAGTCGCGAGTCCCATGTGTTTTCCTCAAAGAGCGCGTATTGTACTGGATGTAATCACCCTTGTCACGCGCAAGCGCCTTGCTCTCCTTTTTTAAAAAATTGTCTATTAGATCTCACAGAGGTATCATCTTACATTCAGCAGTGGGGAATGATAGTCGTGAAACAGTGGATCACATGGGTGATCATGGGGTGTTTTTTATGGTCCCCCATCGGTTCAGCCCATCCTGCGCTCAATATCGCTATCACCGGCATTCAAGGTGATGGGTTAAAAAATATACAAGATAGTTTAGCAATTAATCAAAAACTCTACGCTGGCGCTGTTGATAAGCTGACATCGAAAAACATCCATACCCTTTACCGGCAGGCAGAAAGTGCTATCCGTGACGCTCTCAAGCCCTATGGCTATTTTGCACCGACTATTCATTCAACGCTCCACGCTCAGGGTGAGCGGTGGACCGCAACGTTTCACATCCAGCCAGGACATCCAGTACGTCTTAAAGAACTAAGCATCACACTCACAGGCCCAGGCTGCCAAAATAAAGCCATGCTCGATTTCATCAAAAATCTCTCTCTTAAAAAAAATGATGTACTCGTCACACCGAATTATGATGCGACAAAAGCATCTCTTCTTCAGCTCGCTAACAACCAAGGTTATTTAAAAGCATCGTGGGCCCAAAATACCCTTCAAATTGATTTAAAAAAGAGAACGGCTATTGTCATTTTACAACTCGATACCGAAGAGCAATATTATTTTGGCGAAGTCAGTTTTGGCGCATCGCCCTTATCAACGCATTTTTTAAAACGTTTTATTCCTTTTCAATCACACGATCCTTTTTCAAGTGATACTGTGTTGGCATTGCAAAAAAATTTAGACAACAGCGGCTATTTTCAAAGCGTTTCGATTGCACCCGAATGGGATCGTGTCAAGGATCGTGCTGTGCCATTACACGTCACGATGGAATCACCTAAAGCGCAACGCTATAAAATAGGAGCGGGTTACGGCAGCTTCACCGGTCCTCGACTATTGCTCAGCGGGGAATGGCGTCGATTAGGTGATTCAGGACAACATGCCGCGTCTCTGCTACGACTTTCACCGGTTATTAAAGGACTCGCCTTCAAATATTTTATTCCAGGGGAAAATCCGCTAACAGACCAATACACCATTGGCGCGAATATGCAGGATTTCAAACCCGATACCGGACACAGCTTATCGCAATCGGTAAGCGTCGCTTTCGTTAAGATGCGATCAGAGTGGCAACATACCGTCTCACTGAATGCATTGAATGAGCGCTACGTTCTGCTCAATCAACCATATCGTAATGGCCATGTGCTATATCCTGCCTATACTATTTCGCATATTGTGGCAGACAACATTGTTGATCCTCATTCCGGTAAAATGATTAGCATCAACGTTCAAGGCGGCAACCGCCATGTATTATCAACCACCAGCTTTGTGCAGAGCGAAATCAAAGCAAAATATATTATAAGCCCAACTACGGCCAGCCGCTTCATTGTGCGAGGCGACCTGGGATACACCATCGTTAACAACTTGAATAGTTTGCCGCTGACATTGCAATATCTGGCAGGTGGGCCCGGTAGTATACGCGGATTTCCCTACGGCAGCTTAGGTCCCGCGCGATATCTTGAAGTCGGAAGTGTAGAATATCAGTATCGCATCATGGATGAGATCTATGGCGCGGCCTTCTGCGATGTCGGCACAGCAACCAATCAATTTAATACAGGATTCGAAAAAACAACCGGAGTGGGTCTCGTCTATATTTCCGCCATTGGACCGATTAAAGTCTATCTAACACATCGACTGACCGGTCCTTTGCATTCTAACGGTGTAATATTTAGCATAGGACCAGACTTCTAATGCGCTCAGCAATCAAAATAATACGATATGGAAGCTTGCTCATCCTGATCACGTTGATCACAATATTATATTTACTGTTAGGCACAACGGAAGGGCTACAATATGGTATTCGCTATTTTGTGCCGCTCTATCTCGATAAGGGAACAGTGACCATCGAACACCTGCAAGGCAGTGTATTATCTGGTGTATCATTCACGCATATTTATTATAAAACAAATGACACTCAATGGGATTTATCCGGCAGCATCTATCAACAGTGGGCTATACAATGGAAAGCCACTATTCCACTCTTAAACGCGACGGCAACAGGCGACATGACAGGACCGCTCTTTACGCCACAAGTTAGGGGCTCTTTAGAAGCGCCCCAGTTAACGCTGGCCAACCAAAAAATTGAGCGAGTCCGCGCGCGCATTCAAGGCCATTTTAATTTGCAACATCACACCGGCCTACTGGAATTGGATCAAGGTGATATGACTCTGCCCGGATTAGGCATTCACCCGACGAATATCACGATTAAAGCGGACATTCACAACGATGAAGCTATCTTAACGGGTAGCGTGAAATCCAATGGTGTGTTAACTATCACCGGAAAAAAAAATACAGATACACCCTTTTCCCCCACTGAATTAACGCTCACAGGAAAAAATATTAACGTATTGCACCAACAAAAGATGGGGTTAGTCGTCTCACCTAATCTCACGATGCAGCTCAACTACCCCCATCTGGCATGCCAAGGAACAATTACCATTCCAAAAGCCACTATGAAAATGAAAGAAATCATGTCATTTCAGCGATTACCCGATGAAGTAGTGTTTGTGGGAGAGGCGGCGCCGCAAAAAAACACGCCGCTTGAAATGGATCTTCATGTCAAAATTCATCTCGGTGATGACATCTTTTTTTCATACCAAGATTTTAAAAGTTACCTAGGGGGAGATCTACTCATCACGCAATCCCCTGGGCGTGCTGCTGTCGGCACTGGCGAAATTAACGCTGTCCACGGAAAATATGCGCTGTATGGTCAAGCGCTCGCCATTAAAAAAGCGCGTCTTATTTACACCGGGAGTCTCTTGAGCAATCCCGGGCTCGATATTGAAGCAACACGCGCCTCAAGAACGGGTGGCGACAATCCATCCGGTGGCACGCAAGCACCCCTGCTCAATAGCTTCAGCAATGACGCTTTCATTGTCGGAATACGAATTACAGGCACGGCCGATCATCCTGATATTCAGTTTTTCTCAAACCCCCCCGGCATGTCGCAGAACGATATTATTTCAGCGCTCGGTGGTGCCAGCATTGCGTTATTTGGCGCACTCTCTGTTCTGCATCCCGCCACAAGCTCTCTCGTTGACACAACGAGCAAGCTCACTAAAAAATTGGGGCTCACTGAAATCAATATCGCACCTGTACAAACCTTTAACCCGACAACCAGCCAGTCTGAAAGCACGCAATCCTTTATTGTCGGCAAAAAAATAACAGACAAAATATCCGTGCATTACAGCGTTGGTATCTTTAACCCTGTCTCGATTTTAAATGTGCGCTATGACATTAATAAGCATTGGGCGGTTCAGTCTGAAAATAGCACCATTGATAATGGTGCGGATGTGTTTTATGAGTTTCATGTAAAAAAATGAAAAATTATATCTTATTGATTAGGGCGTGTCGTCAATTAGATCGACCCTATGTTGGTCAATGTAGGGTGGAGGGCAATGCGGTTGGATTGAATTTAGATTAACGACAGCACCGCCTCTCGAAACACTTCCCCTCGATGTTCGAAATTCTTAAACATATCAAAGCTCGCACAAGCGGGTGACAACAAAACACAATCGCTTTCTACCGCTGCATCACGGGCAGCTGCTACCGCTGAAAGCATGGAATCAGCATAATCAATCTCTACATGCCCCTTGAAAATACTCGCTAAAATAGGGGTAGATTCCCCTATTAAAATCACTTTTCTCACGTATTGTTTGACAGGCTCTAATAGCGGCGAAAAATCGGCATTTTTACCTACACCACCTGCGATTAAAATCAATTTTCCCTTTATTTCACTACCCAATCCATCGATGGCAGCAAGGGTGGCACCCACATTGGTTCCCTTGGAATCATTGTACCAGCGCACGCCGTTTTGTTCTGCGATGAATTCGCAACGATCTTTAAGACCCTTGAAGGTGCGCAGCACATCCAGCATCACATTCATCGGAAATCCAAATGCGTGCCCAAGCGCCAATGCAGCTAATGCATTCGCCTGATAATATTTTCCAATGACGGGCAGCTCTCTGACATTCAGGAACGATTCATGCTCAAACGCTAAATATTTCTCATCATCTCGCTTAAGCAGCCCGAATTCGTTTTGAGTGGGCGCGCCCAACCCAAACGATATTCCGCTCTGCTTATCCTGTGGAAATGAATTGAAATCATCACGATTCCAAACAGCTATTTCCGCATGACGATAAATACGCTGTTTTGCTGCAATATAGGCATCCAAATCCACATAGCGATCCATATGATCTGGTGTAATATTCAAAATAGTTGCAACGAGGGGCTTCAGCGAGAAAGTCGTTTCGAGTTGAAAACTAGATAACTCCAATACAAAGAGATCTGCATTATCATCGCACATATCCAAAACAGGAATGCCTAAGTTGCCACCCACCTTAACATTCAGGCCTGCCGCTTTTGCCATCTCACCGACGAGCGTCGTCACGGTGCTTTTCGCATTGGTTCCAGTGATGGTAATCACGGGTTTTTGAATAAAGCGTGCAAATAATTCAATATCGCCAATAACCGATTTACCCTTTTCGATTTGACGCGCAATGCTCGGCGTTTTAAGTGAAAGACCGGGACTAACAATAATCTCCTGTGCATCATCTAAAACAGAATCATCTAAGACTCCTGTCACGCACAACACATCAGGAAATTGTTTTTTGAATTCATCTAATTGCGGAGGATTTTCTCGCGTGTCCATGACCATTACAGGAATGTTATGTTTTTTTAAAAATCGAACACACGAAAAACCCGTAACGCCGAGGCCTATAACGATAGTACATTTTGGTAATGACATGCTGCTCTCTCCGCGCCCTCTTTTCTTGTCATTCCCGCGCAGGCGGGAACCCATTCAGAAAATGTCTCTCAGCTATATTTTTGAGATGTTCTCAGGATGGGTTCCCGCCTGCCCGGGAATGACAATTTTTTACCGCAATTTTAACGTTGCTAAACCACAGAGGACCAATATAAATGTAATAATCCAAAACCGCACAATCACTCGTGGTTCAGGCCAACCCAACAATTCAAAATGATGATGAATAGGCGCCATTCGAAAAATTCTTTTTTTGCGCAACTTATAGGAGCCCACTTGCAAGATAACGGATATCGTTTCTAATACAAAAATACCACCCATTAAAAATAATACGAGCTCCTGTCTTGCGATAATGGCGACAATACCTAGCGCAGCACCCAATGATAATGAGCCCGAATCTCCCATAAAGACTTGTGCGGGATATGTATTGAACCAAAGAAATCCTAAGCCCGCGCCTACTAATGCGCCACAAAATACCGCCACCTCTCCCGCATCGGGTATATAAGGCATCACGAGATAAGCTGAAAAATGGATATTACCGGCCACATACACAAACACGCCCAAAGCGCCACCCACCATCACCGCTGGCAAAATAGCAAGACCATCTAAGCCGTCCGTTAAATTCACCGCATTGCTAGCACCCACAATCACCGCATAGGAAAATAAAACAAAGAAAGGGCCTAGCGGTAAAACAATATGCTTAAAGAACGGGAAAATGAGCTGTGTTTCAACCGGCAAATGCGCTGTGAAATAGAGATAGCTCGCGGCGATAATGGCTATGAATGACTGAGCCAAAAACTTATGGCGAGCAGACAAACCACGGGTATTTTTTTTAGTAATCTTCAGATAATCGTCTCGCCCACCAATAACACCGAATCCCAGTGTCACCAGCAATACCAACCAAACATATGAATTAGATAAATCGCCCCACAGCAGCGTACTCAGCGTCACTGCCATCAGTATGAGAAGGCCGCCCATCGTTGGCGTTCCGGCTTTGGCCAGATGGGTCTGTGGGCCATCCGTACGAACAACCTGCCCCATTTTCAATTGCGTGAGCCATTGAATCGTGCGAGGACCGGCTAATAACGCAACAACCAAGGCAGTTAATGCGGCAAAAATCGATCGCAAGGTGAGATATTGAACGACATGAAAAAAATGAAAGTATTTTGCGAGTAATTCTGAGAGCCAGACGAGCATGAGAGTAGTTTTCCTAGGAATACCTAACACCGTGCCATGGGTTGGTGGTGGGCACGCAAAAAGCACTTTGCCCACCGCACCTTGATGGCGATCACCCTGGTTATTCTGCCGCAGTTCTCGTAAAAATACTAACGATTTTCGAGGGCTCTCTTCGCATGCGTGTGATCACTAAAAGGAATTTTTTGATTGCCTATTTCCTGATACACTTCAGCCCCCTTCCCCGCGATTAAAACAACATCACCCGATTGAGCATGCTGTATTGCTTCAGCAATGGCCTTAGCTCGATCAGCCTCTGTAATCACTCGCAGAGGATGATCAAAGCCCGCCATCATCTCTTCAATAATGGCGCCGGGATCTTCTGTTCTCGGATTATCGCTTGTCACAACAACGCAATCCGCGAACTGCTCTGCAATGCGCGCCATCATCGGACGCTTCTGTTTATCTCGATCACCGCCACATCCAACAATACAGTAGAGCTTTCCACGACAGGTAGATCGCAAGGCTTTTAGAACAGACTGCAGCGCATCCGGTTTATGAGAGTAATCAATGACAACAGAGGGTTCATCTCCCCCTCCCAGTACCTCCATTCGACCTGACACAGGCGTGAGATGGCAAAGCGATTTCAGTGCATCATCAAATGGAATGTCCAGCAAACAAAGAGAGCCTAGCACCACTAACGCATTCGAAAGATTAAATCGACCAAGAAGAGGGCTAAATAAAGCACCCTCTCCCCAAGGGGTTTTTACTTTAGCGCGCATTCCGCGATCTTCGTTGATATGGGTGGCACTGATATCCTGAATATATTGCGTATCGAGACCATACGTTAAAACAGATTTTCTGGGAGAGAGTGTCGCGATGAGTTGCCGCCCAAATGCATCATCTTGATTGATGAGCGCGTGCTCCATCGCATAATCGGTAAAAAATGTCTGTTTGGCAGCACCATAGGCTTCCATTGTGAGATGATAGTCCAAATGATCATGTGTTAAATTCGTGAAAATCCCTATTTTAAAAGACACATCCCTAATACGCTTTTGCACCAAGCCATGCGACGACACCTCCATCGCAACATATTGAATATTTTTATCAAAGAGATCCAAAAAGATTGTCTGTAGCTCAGTAGCGTCGGGCGTCGTTAGTCTTGCGGGCGCAAGAGACCCATATTCTCCATATCCGATCGTTCCGATGATACCAGCGGGCTTACCTAAATGATGAAGCGCTTGCGCGATGAGATGCGTACAAGATGTCTTACCGGATGTTCCTGTCACACCTACTATATCCATCTCTAGGGCATCCTGTGCAGTTGCGAAGCATAGCCGGCGCTGCTTAATTCAAAGGCGCGCTATTCAGTGTCTTCGACCAACTGAAGGTGTGACGCTTCTTTTTGTGGGGCAGACTGCGCAATCGGTTTGCGATCATTTTCGTCGGGTTCTTCATAGTCAAAGAACATGCCTTCTTGGTTTTCCTGCGCATAAATCGCGAGTATCGCTTTCGTTGGAATAGATAAAATATGAACGACGCCTGAAAAAGACGTGCGAAACTCGGTTTTATCGTTGTCCATCACCAAATCACGGATCGCAAAAGGAGAGATATTCAGCGTCAGCTCACTGCTATCGATATACTCTTGAGGAATAGAGCACCCAGGAAAATGAGGATCGACATTTAAAAAGGGTGTGCACGCATTATCAATAATCCATTGATAAAAAGCGCGTATCAGGTAGGGTTTGTTAGATAGCATAGTGTGACTCCTTTAAAAGGGCGACAGCCTGTCGTCTCTACAGCATAACCACTTGTTTTAAATCATGTTCAGCATCTGTCAGGCTAGCCTGAAAAGAATCGCGTGCAAAAATACGCTCAGCATATTTTTGAATCGCTTTAGCTTCAGGCGGCAACGTGATTCCCCAGTGCGACAATCGCCATAAAATGGGGGCGATGCAACAATCGACTAATGAGAAGTCATCATTTAAAAAATAGGTGGATCGAGCAAATACCGGTGCCAACTCAATCAAATACTGACGCAATTCTTTGGCAGCAGCAGCCGCTTCAGGTGCTTTCCCTGCATCCATTTGGCGAACCAAATGACTCCACTCTTGATCAATGCGATAAATCATCAAGCGTGACCGCGCACGTGCAACAGGGTAAACAGGCATCAAGGGAGGGTGTGGAAAGCGTTCGTCGAGATATTCCATGATAATATTAGCGTCATACAGCACTAACTCACGATCCACTAACGTCGGAATAGAGCCGTAGGAATTCAGCGCCAAGAGATCTTCAAGACCCTCTTTTTCGTTTGTATCGGTATTGACGACTTCAACAGAAACACCTTTCTCTGCTAATACTATCCGGACGCGATGGCTCAAAAAATCTAAGGATTCTGAATACAGCGTCATGATCGATCGTCTGTTTGAAATTACACTCATTCGCCATCCCTCTTGTGGGTATCCGTCAAAAATCGTCTGGCTGGGGGACTAGGATTCGAACCTAGGTAAACAGAGTCAGAGTCTATTGTCCTACCGCTAGACGATCCCCCAAGTAAACAGCAATCTATGGATAATCTTTCGATAAAAAATTCCTCGAAATGCTCACATACTTTCATGTATGCTGCGCTTTCTTTTCATTTTTTATCGAAACCTTATCGCATATATGACCGTTTCTGGTCTTTTCATATTGTCGATTAACGCTTAGAGTACTGAGTGCCTTTACGGGCTTTGTGTCGACCCACTTTCTTACGTTCAACTTCTCTTGCGTCACGCGTTAAGTAGCCATGCTCACGAAGCAACTTGCGTAACGATTCATCAAATTTTAGAAGGGCTCGGGAAATGCCCAACCGAATCGCGCCTGCTTGGCCGCTGATTCCGCCGCCTGCTACAGTCACTGTGATGTCAAATTTATTCTGAAGCTGTGTTGCCTCTAGCGGTTGAAATACAATCATGTGCGCTGTTTTTCGGCCGAAATAGGCATCCATTGGCTTTTGATTGATTATAATTTTTCCTGTCTTTCCAGGTCGTAATATAACGCGGGCAGTAGATGTTTTTCGACGGCCTGTACCACAATAAACATGCTTAGCGGGTGTCATAATTGTTATTCCGTATCAGAGAAATCAAGAGGCTGAGGTTGTTGGGCGGCATGAGGATGATCTGTTCCAGCATAGACCTTGAGCTTTCGGTAAACGGCGCGACCCAGGGAATTCTTAGGTAGCATCCCTTTGATAGCCAATTCAAGAACGCGCTCTGGATGATCCGCTAGCAGCTTCTCAAAAGAGGCTGTCTTAAGACCGCCAGGATAACCCGAATGGCGATGATAGATCTTATCTGTCTTTTTTTGACCCGTTACTTTAATTTTGTCCGCATTGAGGATGATGATAAAATCACCGGTATCCACATTAGGCGTGAACTCGGGCTTATGCTTCCCTCGCAAGCGGATCGCGACTTGAGTCGCCAAACGGCCTAACGTTTTACCTGTCGCATCAACAACATACCAAGCATGTTGCGCTGTTTCATTATTTGCATTATATGTTTTCATTAGACTGATCTCTACTTTCCAATACTAAAAGATGCCGAATTTTATAACAAGCCTCAAAGAGAAGCAAGCAAGATCCACGTATTTATGTTTATAATCAAAAAAGCACAGCAAGGAAGGAATAGCCAGATGAATTTTTACACGGATGTTTTTATTATAGGCGGAGGGATTAATGGCGCCGCGATTGCAGCCGATGCGGCTGGCCGTGGCTTGTCCGTTACCTTGTGCGAACAAGGCGACCTTGCGTCAGGGACATCCAGCGCATCCAGCAAGCTCATTCACGGCGGATTGCGCTACTTAGAGCATTATGAATTTAGTCTCGTGCGTCACGCGCTACTGGAACGCGAAATCGCTTTAAAGCGTGCGCCCCACTTAGTCCGCCCGCTGCAGTTTATTTTACCTCAAACAACCACTTCGAGACCCGCTTGGCTCATTCGGTTGGGTCTTTTTCTGTATGATCACTTAACGACAGGCTGCTCCCTTCCAAGATCCCATTCTATTTCATTCAACGATAGTCCGCATGGCAAACCCTTGGCACTGACATTTAAAAAAGGATTTTCGTATTATGATTGCCTAACCGATGATAGCCGATTGGTGATTGAAAATGCGCTATTAGCTGCGCACCACGGCGCGAGCATTCTACCCCATACCCGCTTTATATCGGCGCATCGCGACAATAATCATTGGGTCATTCAATGCGAAAACATTTCCTCTAAAAAAATAGAACGGCATGAGGCGCATGTATTGGTCAATGCAGCAGGCGCCTTTGTCAAAGAAGTGCATGCTGACATCAAGGATTCCAAAACAACGTTCGATATAGCACTCAGTCAAGGCAGTCATGTGATCGTACCCGCTGTGCATAAAGGCGATTTTGCGTATGTGCTGCAAGGCACGGATAATCGCGTCATTTTTATGATTCCGTGGTGCACCGATTTTACTTTAATTGGCACCACGGATAAAAAAACCTCGAATCCTGCATCCCCCCTCATGTCAGACACAGAAGAAATCTATTTACTCGAGCAAGTGAATCACTATCTTAAAAAGCCACTCCTCAAAAAAGATATTCTTTTTTCTTTCTCAGGTGTTCGATGCTTGCAATTATCTGACGAAAAAAATCTATCCGCCATCACACGCGATTATCAATTATTAGCGGATAAAAAAAATCGGTTATTCACCGTAATCGGTGGAAAGCTCACAACCCATCGATTGCTAGCAGAGCAATTGGTGTCACAATGGAAATCCATTTTTCCGACCATGGGCCCTGCTTGGACGGCTTGTGCGCCATTTCCGGGCGGTGACTTTCAGAATGAGATTTCACTATTAGAAAAAATCAAAATACACTATCCTTGGTTACCAAAATCGCTTGTAACACGCTACACGAAACACTATGGTGCGCGTCTTTTTATTTTATTAAAAGATGTAGCACAATTATCCGATTTAGGTTATGCGTTTTCTCCTGATTTTTATGAAAAAGAGGTCGATTTTCTGATTCAACACGAATGGGCGTGCACGGCGGAGGATATCCTGTGGCGGCGGACTAAAGAAGGATTGGTTATTTCTTCTGAGAACAAAGAAAAGCTGGAAATGTACATGAGGTAGGGTGGACAGCGTTCTGTGCGTAGCGCTGTTTGCATGCCCGCCGCCATTGTGCGAAAATGTTCGTAGGCACGCAAACAGCGCTACGCACAGAACGCTGTCCACCCTACATTTTATTGAGAACCAACCTCATGGCTGAAACCTTCTCCACCATGCTCCCCCTTGGCACTATAGCGCCAAATTTTACATTAACCGATGTCGTATCGAGCCAGCTTTTTTCGCTGCATCAAAAAAAAGCCTCTAACGCAACGGTGATTTTTTTTACTTGCAA
Source organism: Legionellales bacterium (assembly GCA_947478495.1). Taxonomy (GTDB): domain Bacteria; phylum Pseudomonadota; class Gammaproteobacteria; order DSM-16500; family DSM-16500; genus CANJVW01. The sequence goes on from CANJVW010000008.1 coordinate 30,001, forward strand.
CCATTGTCCCTACGTCAAACATATTCAAGATAAACTAATCGATATTGCAAAAGCGTATCAAACAAAAGGTGTTGATTTTATAGCAATTAATTCAAACGATGTTGAAAAATACCCGCTGGACGCACCGGACAAAATGCGTGAGCAAGCGACGTTACACCACTTTCCCTTCCCCTATCTTTATGATGAAACGCAAGAAGTAGCTAAAGCCTATCACGCTGCATGCACGCCGGATTTTTATATCTTTGACGTCAACTTATCATGCATCTATCGCGGACGATTTGACAGCGCGACACCGGGCAACGCACAACCTATCACGGGAAAAGAATTAACGGGTGCATTGGATCACGCTCTTTCGGGGCAATCCATTGATTCAAAACAGTATCCAAGCGTGGGATGCAGCATTAAGTGGAAAAAATAGGCAAAAAGGGCAGCTCTTTAAAAATGGCCGCCACACCCATCTTACTCAAATGAACACCTCGCTGGATTGTCTGCTGTTGTTGCACAACTAAATTCTTTCGAAATAGGACAAGCACGATCTGCATCTGTCATACCTTCAGCTTGAGGAGTAGTGCACCACCCTTCATCGTCAAACATTTTCCATTGATCGCCCCGCAAGGAAGCGTCGCCGGGAAAATATGCCCTATAGTTCATGTAACCCGCGTCCAAAAAATACTCACATGAAATCGCATTATTATAAGAGCGGACCACTAACCGTGTATTCCCTGGCAGCGTGGTACCAGTTGGCGAAGAATGCCATACGGCGGTGTGATTGGAATAATTCTTCCACACGCCGTCCTCTTTCAGCGCCCAGCTTTTGTCCCACCATGACATTTTTAATTCAAAATCGCGAGCACTGGGACATGAGTCTGCCCATGCGTTTGCCATAAAACAGCTCGTGATGAATAGAGCATACCATGTTTTTTTATTCATAATAGACGCCTCTTTTTTATTTTGTCTTGTTGTATCGCTTACAGGTCGCGCATACTACATTAAAAATAAGTCGAGCGACATATATATATCAGCGACCCGCTTTTAAAAGCTGGCTTTATTTAATCTGAGATTTTTCTAAAATCTTTTTCTCTTGGGTCATACGATAATCTCTAATCGCTTGTCGATATTGTGGAAAGGCAATCGCTAAAATGCTTGCTGCAAATAAAGCGGCATTCACAGCACCTGCTTTGCCAATCGCCATCGTCGCAACCGGAATGCCGCCTGGCATCTGCACCATCGACAACAACGAATCCATTCCATTGAGCGACGAAGTCTGCATTGGAACACCAATGACGGGTAATACCGTTTGAGCCGCCACGACACCGGCCAAATGCGCGGCGCCACCCGCTGCTGCAATAAATATTTCAACGCCTTTTGATTCAGCGGATTTGATATGCTCGCTTAATGCATCCGGTGTGCGGTGCGCCGATAGCACATGCACTTCGTGCGGAATATCGAGTTGATCCAACAGCTGGCTGCCGTGCTCCAGTGTCGGCCAATCAGAATGAGAACCCATGACAATACTCACTACGTTTTTTTTCATCTTGCTCTCCTAATGTTTAAAACAACGGATGTTCGTAAAAACCATCGCAATCCCTAGCTCGTTACATGCATCAATCACCTCTTGATCACGCATGGATCCACCTGGTTGAATCACGGCGCGAATACCGGCTCCCTTCAGGCGATCAATGCTATCTCGAAATGGAAAAAATGCATCGGATGCTAAAATCGCACCTTGCGTTCTATCGCCCGCTTTTTTCAATGCAGTATCCACTGCATCAACACGCGAAACTTGCCCTGGTCCAATACCGACCGTCACACCCTCTTTTGCGATCACAATCGCATTTGATTTCACATGGCGAAGAGCGGACCATGCCATAAGCATGGTTGCGCTATCGTTCGCGCTTGGCTGAGTTTTTGTCACGACTCTTAACTTATCCGATTGAAGAACGGCCGCATCTCTTTCCTGTGCCAAAAAACCACCTTCGATGCACCGCCATTCGATGGATTTTTCTCGCTTAACGATGGGCCACTCTAGCGCGCGCAAATTGGGTTTGGCTGATAAAACAGATAATGCATCCGCTGAGAAATGCGGCGCAATCAAGACCTCCATGAACACCGTTACAATAAATTCGGCGATCGCTTTATCGCACGGTTGATTCAGCGCTACAACACCGCCAAATGCAGAGAGCGCATCTACTTGAAATGCCCGATTAAATGCCGTTGCAATATCTTGATCCACCGCGACCCCGCACGGATTGGCATGCTTCACTACCACGCACGCCGGCTGCTCAAACTCAGAGACACACGCAACCGCCGCATCCGCATCCATGATATTATTGTAGGATAATGGTTTTCCTTGTTTTTGTGTCGCAGATAGCACACCGCAGCGCTCATCACCCCATTGATATAACGCAGCAGCTTGATGTGGATTTTCGCCGTAGCGTAAATCGTCTTCTTTTTTGAGAAAAAAAGATATTTTTTCGGGGAATGCCGTTTCTTTATTTAAAAAATAGTTTTCGATCACTTGATCATAATGCGCCGTGTGTCCAAACGCTTTGATCGCTAATCGCCGACGCGTCTCAAACGAAACGCCATTTGCTTTCTCTAATTCATCCATGAGAACAGAATAATCATATGGATCCACCATGACCGTCGCCCAACCCATGTTTTTACCCGCCGCGCGAATCATGGTCGGCCCGCCAACATCAATATTTTCAACCGCCTCATCGAATGTGACGCCTTGCTTTTTAATCGTTTCAGCAAAGGGATAGAGATTCACAACGACCAAATCAATCCACTGAATATCGTGCGCTTTAGCAACATCTGCATGTTGATCGCGCTGACCCAAAATACCGCCATGCACCCGCGGATGAAGGGTTTTCAGTCGGCCATCCATCATTTCAGGGAATCCGGTGAGATCCGCGACATCTTTAACGGTTATGCCTGCTTTTTTAAGATGTTCGCTAGTGCCGCCAGTTGAGACAATTTCCACGCCCATCGCAAACAATCGTTTTGCTAATTCGACAATTCCTGTTTTATTTGAAACAGACATTAAAGCGCGTTTTATGGTGGTGATATCTTGATGCATACTCCAATCCTCCTGCGGTGAGCTGTAGGGTGGGCAAAGCGCTTTTTGCGTGCCCACCACCGTGCCACAGCTTGGTGGTGGGCACGCAAAAAGCGCTTTGCTCACCCTACATCTTATTGATAACTTCTATTAATGCCTCTGCTTCCAACTGCTGCACCCGATTTTTCAAGCTCTCAACCGTATCATTTTCCAACACAGCACATTTTTTCTGAAGCAATATTGTTCCGGCATCCACTATCTCTGACACCTCATGCACCGTACAACCGGTTTCTTTCGCGCCCGCATCTAACACCGCTTGATGCACATCGTGATTCATTCCACCGGCGAATGCAGGCAATAAGGACGGATGAATATTTATCACCCTTCTCTCCCACTCTTTTACAAATTTGGATGAGAGAATTCGCATATAGCCAATCAGCACAACTAAATCAACTTGATATTTTTTTAATTCAAATGATAATTTTTCATCATATTCTACGCGCGTCACATTTTTAGAATCAACAAACACAGCATTTAAATGATTTTTTTTCGCATTCTCTAAAATCAATGCATCTGCTCGATTGCTTAAAATAATTGAAATAGAGGCATTTAATCGCTTTTCTTTGATCGCCTTGATCAGCAACAACATTACCGTTCCGCGAGTCGATCCCAAAATGCCTAAACGTAACATCGTAAGGTCTGCATGTGCTCGATGCGTTCTTCAATGAGCGCATCCGTTCCAATATCTGGACGATGAAATAATTGACCCTTCACGCGATTTACTTCCATCTCCGCGATGGCTTCAGCGTCACTGATTGTCCCTGCAACGCCGACTACCGCAATCGCGCGCGAACCAGTTGTATAAAGTTGATCGCCCTTCTCTTCCACGCCACCCAAATACAGCTGCTCACGCTCTTCCACCGCTGACACATCAATCAATGTATTTTTTTCAGATGCATCTGGGTAGCCATTAGGAACGAGATATTTACAAACCGTTGCGCGCCGTGCAAATTGCACAGACACTTTATTTAATTGACCGGCTATCATCGCCTCACAAATTTCCACTAAATCGGTTTCTAAAATAGGCAAGACATTCATGACCTCAGGATCACCAAAGCGTGCGTTATATTCGATAAGCTGGACACCTTTAGCTGTTGCAATAAAGCTGCCGTACAAAATACCCACGTATCGCTCTTTGCATTCCTCTGTTAAAGCCTTTAAAACAGAGACATTCATCGCCTCAGCATCGACCACATCTTTCTCGGTTAAAAAAGGCAATCGATGATTCGCATCTGAATATGTGCCCATTCCACCTGTATTAGGACCTTCATCATTCACAAAGGCACGCTTATGGTCTTGCACAATCGGCATCGGTGCCAATGTTTTTCCATCACAAAAAGAGAGGAGTGAAAATTCTTGGCCTATCAATCTTTCTTCGATCACAATCGATTTTGATGTTAAAAATAATGCTTCACAACAGCGATAGGCTTCATCCAGCGAATGCAAGTGATCGCCAGCCACAAACACGCCCTTCCCGCCCATCAACCCATCCGCTTTAATAACGTATTTCCCGTCGCCCAGTTTTTTTAAACATTTCTTAGCTTCAGCAAGTGTATCGCACACCTGATAATCGGGAGAACCGGGGATCTCGTATTTTTTTAAGAGATCGCGTGCGAATGCTTTGCTCGTTTCAATACGAGCGAGCGCTTTCTTAGGGCCTACCACAGGCACATCGGCTGCCCACAGCGCATCCGCTAATCCATCCTCGAGTGGCGCCTCAGGACCAATGATCACAAAATCAATGCCCCATTGGTCGGCTTTCTCAAGAATAGTATCATGGTCCGCTACGTCGCCTACCCAATAATCATCAACGAGTTGTCGGATGCCTGGGTTTAATGTGGCACCTACGCAATACAATACAGGAAAATGCTCGGAGCGACGAAAGGCATTAGCGATAGCGTGTTCACGAGCGCCGGAACCGATAATGAGTATATTCATGACACTCTATCCCCCAACCGCCGCTCCTCTAACGCTTGAATTTTCTTCTGATCAATATCGCCGGTGATATATTTCCCATCCATACACGCCATACACATTTGATCAATGGGGTATTCCACCTTTCTTTTTACGGCTTCCTGTAAATCATCAAGAGACTGATACAATAATTTATCGACTTCTAAATAGGCTTCTATTTCTTTTTCACTTCGATTAGCGGCGATCAACTCTTTTCGCGATGGCATATCAATACCATAAAAACACGGATTTTTAATCGGCGGACAGGTGGAGACAAAATAAATTTGCTGAGCGCCCATCTCACGTACCATTTTCACAATTTCTCGACTCGTCGTACCGCGCACAATACTGTCATCTAAAATTAATACTTTTTTATTGTTTAACTCAGACCGCTGTGGTGTTAGCTTATAGCGAACGCTACGCGTTCGCTCTTCGCCATCGGGCATAATAAAAGTGCGGCCAATAAACGGATTTTTATAAAGCCCCTCTGAATAACGTACACCGAGCTCATGCGCAAAAGAGAGCGCTGCAGTGTTGGACGTGAAAGGCGCAGGCACAACCACATCCGGTAATGTATCGGGATATTTTTCTCGCCAACGGCGAGCTAAATTTTGCCCCATATATAATCGTGAACGATACACCCCAATTCCGTTGATCGTTGAATCAGGTCGTGCAAAATAGACGTATTCAAAAATACAGGGTGTAAACGTTTTTTTAGAAATAACACGACGATAGAGCTGACCCGAACGATTCACATACACCACTTCGCCAGGGGCAACATCACCGATAGGTGTAAAACCCAATGCATAAAACATCGTCGTTTCGGATGCAAAAATAGTGTCTTTTGATCCATCATCGTTCAAGCGCTCTCCCATCACCAAGGGACGAATACCATGCGGATCACGAAAGGCAACCAATCCCTTTCCGACAATCACACTGACCGCCGAATAAGATCCTTGGGCACGCAAATAAATATATTCAATTGAACGGGCTATTTTATCAAAAAATAAAGCGCCATCATCCGCGACATAGCCACCCTGATCTAAGCCATCCGCCAACAAATGTAACAATACTTCGGAATCGATCGATGAGTTTAAGTGTTGATGCTTTTTTTGAGTAAGCTCGAGAGCTAATTCGTGATAATTCACTAAATTGCCATTGTGAGCTAATGCAATGCCAAAAGGAGATCCAATCCAAAGCGGCTGAACATCTGCAATTTCTTGACCGCCAGCTGTCGGATAACGGGTATGGCCAATACCGATAGAGCCCTTAAGTTGCTTAACATCATGCGATGAAAAAATTTCGCGGACGAGACCTAAGCCTTGCTTGACGTAAAACCGCTCGTCGCAAGTTAAAATGCCGGCCGCGTCTTGTCCGCGGTGTTGTAAGTGAATCAGACTATCGTACAATTCAGCCGCGACTGATTGATGACTATAGATACCAACAATACCGCACATCTATCACTCCTTACAATTGAAAAGGCAAGCCTGTGATCATTTCATATAACTGAATGTATCGACTCGACAACGTCACGATCAGCTCTTCGGGCGCTGCAGGCAGGACAGCGTCGCTGTAGGGATCGCAGTGATCTATAAACCATAACCGCAAAAACTCTTTATCAATGTTTTCTGGCTCTTGCTTATTGGTAAAGCGCTCTACGTAGCTGTTCATCAACCAATAGCGACTGGAATCCGGTGTATGAATTTCATCAATCAACACAATACGGCCGTCTTTATCTTTTCCAAATTCATATTTGGTATCCACTAAAATCAATCCATGCTTCGCTGCCACTTCTGCACCATATTGATAAAGCTCTAACGCCTTATCCGCCACCACATCAAAATCGGCTTGCGTCATCCAACCTTCTTTAACGATATCTTCAGCAGAGATAGGGTGATCATGCGCTACCTCTTTAGTGGTCGGCGTCAGAATGGGTTTTTTGAGCTGTTGATTTTTACGTAATCCATCAGGGAAATGGTGGCCGCAATAGTTTCGTTCGCCTTTTTCATAATGTATCCAGAGCGATGTATCGGTGGAACCTGTTATATACCCACGAACAATAAATTCAATGGGAAATGCCTCGCATTTTTTTGCAAGCATGCTGCGAGAATCAGGCATAGAAATCATATGATTAGGCACAATATGCGCGGTTTTGTCGAACCACCAGGCACTTGCTAAGTTTAACACTTGGCCTTTGTAAGGCACTGCCCCCAGAATACGATTAAAGGCACTTTGTCGATCGGTGGTAATTAAAAGTAATTGATCGCCTAGATCATAGGTGTCGCGTACTTTACCGCGATATTTTTTTCCCTCTGGGTAATGAGTTTCCGTGACACAATACGAGAGGGCTGCGCGGATTTTTTCAAGGTATTTAGGTTTTTCGGTGGTGGTGTTCATGGTATCGTCCTCTTTGAAAAAATATCAGTGCAATCCCTACCTCTCAAGCTGTTACCTGATAACACTCATGCGCGGTCGGATTATAAAGCAAATGCGACTGAATCACGTATTCGATATCATCTTTTTTATCTGCCTGAGCGCTCCACAACACGCTATATTTAATGCTGTGAATCCCTTTAATATTAAAATGCTTTTCTAACAATTGCTGTCTTTCTTGTCCTTTTATATCATCTTTGGCTCGCACTAAAAAAACCGCGTCAGTTGCTGCGCGTGGCGTTGGCAAAGAAACAATTTTTTCTTTTCGCTCATTAAATAATACGCCTGTCTTTTTTATTTCTTCAACCACATGAGGTGAATCACATTCTATTTCCCAATGAACGAAGCGCGCAATCGAAACCGGAATACCCATTCGCTGAAATGTTGTCTCAATCGATACCGCTTGATTATCCATGATAATCGATTCGACTATTATTTCTTTCGCAGCCGGCATCTTTTTATAGGCTAAAATCGATTCATGTCGCGGTTGATAGAATAGCTCAGCGCGATGTGCGCGCGATCCCCGCTCAATATAGCGACGCATTGAAAGAAAAATGGGGTCGCCTGCGGGTGTGCGCTCGGGATGCGGCATCATCGCCATCACATTGCCCGCTGCATTCGAAACTGCCGCAAGATTGTGCAGAGAACCATTCGGATTCACGGGGAACTCATCTTTTACCACACCTTCTGCATCGCAATACTGAAACGCACCGAGCCCATGATGTTCCATTTCCGTCAGCAACGCCGGCGGAATCACAAAGCGACCCTCTCCGTGCGCAACAGGGATATGTAAAATCGATTGGGGTGTTAATGCATTCGTAAACGCATTCGACTGATATCCTTTAGATAAACGCATATGAATCCAGGCATTGTAATAACCCGTTCCCAATACTTTTCCGTTTTGTATTCGCTTGTTATCTGTCAAAACCATGCCAATCTGATTCCTAGATAACCCGGGCACCAATCCCGATTCCACTAAAATTTGCGCGCCATTACAAATGCCTAATACAGGCTTACCCTGTGCGCTTTGAATGGCAATCGCATCCATCAAAGGATCCATCGCCGCAATCACGCCTGCACGTCCGCGGTCTTCATACGAAAAACCACCGACAATAATAAATCCCGCGAAATCCTGCAGCGTATCAGTTGGCGCATTCCATAAAAACTCAACTGGCTCCATACCAACGCGTTTCACGGCTAATGCTGTTTCGCGCTCGCAGTTCGATCCAGGGAATTGGATGATGGCTATTCGCATAGCGTAACCTTTTTATCAGCACCACCAACCACACGGCCTATTTCATAAATTTTATAATCAGGCAATAATGTCGTTATCGATTGCAATATCGATTGATCACCGATCATCACCATTCCGACACCCATATTAAATGTTCGGTAGGCATCATAATCATCAAGATGACCCAATTCTGTTAATAATGAAAAAATCGGTTGCATCGGCCAGCTATTTTTTTGAATCTCAACGGCACAACCGTCCGGCAATACACGAGGAATATTTTCGAGCAAACCACCACCCGTGATATGCGCCATGCCTTTAATCAACGCGCCATTATCTAGGAGATGCAAAATCGGACGCGTATAATTGATATGAGGTTCAAGCAAGATATCACCTAGCGTTCGATCCCACCCTGGGAGATGCGATGTCACAGAATGCTTGCCCACATCAAATAATAATTTGCGCGCCAATGAATATCCGTTCGTATGCAATCCGCTGGATGCGAACGCAAACACCATATCACCCGGCACAATCTCTTTTCCTAAAATAGCACGGTCTTTTTCGACGACACCGGTTACAATACCCACTAAATCATGTTCGCCCGGCAAATACGTATCCGGCATTTCAGCGGTTTCTCCACCCACCAGTGAAATACCATTCTCAGCACACGCAATCGCCATGCCCTCCACTAATTGCTCGATAATATCCGGATTTAAGTGAGGCGTTGCAATATAATCTAAAAGGGTTAATGGCTTTGCACCCAACACGATAATATCATTGGCTGTCGCGCTCACTAAATCCCGCCCAAGCGTGTCATACCGATTCATCATGCGCGCAATAATCGTTTTCGTACCAACACCATCAATGCTTTGCACCAAAACCGGATGCTTGTACTCATTTAGCAATGAACGCAAATCAAACATTGATGCAAAGCTACCAATATCCGTCAACACATGCCGCGAAAATGTTTTTTTCACACATTTTTTAATGCGATTAACAGCTTCATTCCCGGCTTCAATATCCACACCCACTGATTTGTAATCTATTTTTGTCGTCATTAGAATTTTTCTCTCAGTCCATTTTCCCAGGTTGTTTTCGCAATAGACACAGAAAGATCGATGCAACCCTGTATATTCAATTGTGGTTCGGTTGTTGTAAATCCTAATTCAATAAGGGGAACTTGTCTCTGCGTGAAAATCGCCTGAACCGCCAATTTTTTATTTTTAGGTACTTCTAAAACAAAACCCCCTGTCTCGCTAAACAATATTTTTTCATTCGACAGATCGCTATTCAAATTCGTTGATACGCCAATGTTGTTTTTAAAGCTCATCTCAGAAAGCGCAACAACCACCCCGCCCTCTGAAATATCGTGAGCAGATAATATCAAGCCCTGCTGTATTGCGTCCGTCACGGCTGCGATTTCTGCCGCAATGGTTTTCAAATTCGGCTTAGGCACGTTCGCGCCCAGCGCACCGTTGATATCATAAAACACACTGCCGCCGCATTCATCGTGTCGCTCGCCAATTAAGAAAAGTAATGAATCGATTTTCTGCAAATGCTTTGTGATCGCGCGAGACATATCCGGCATATTGCCCAAACAACTGATCATGGGGCTCGGCGGAACTGCCACGCCATTGGATTCGTTATAGAGCGATACATTGCCTGAAATGATGGGGAGTGACGCACCCGGATATTCTTTCAATCCAATCGCCGCAGCTGCGTCGCGAATCCCTCGAACGGATTCAATAAAATCGGCCATATGTTCGGGTTTTTCAGGATTTCCGAAGCACAAGCAATCCGTTAACGCTTGAGGAGATGCGCCCACAGCAGCCACATTTCGCGCGGCTTCAACCACTGCATTCACCGCACCCCAATACGCATCAATTTTATTATAACGTGGGCATTGATCTAACGAGAGCGCAATACCGACTGATCGAATTTCTTCAGGATATTTATCCTCATTGAAAGGCTGCATGACACCGGCATCCGCCTCCCCTGCCTCAATCACCACTCGACCTTGCACTTGTTTATCGTAGGTTTCAAAAATCGGTGCGCGCGATGCAATATTTTCATGTGACAATAATTTTAATAGTATTGCATTAAAATTAGTAACAGATGCTAATGCAGGTTCTTGGTGTTTTACTTCACGCAACTTAAAGGGACGATCGTATACGATACCTTTCGTGACATCAGACGCTTTTGCACGAACAATATCTTCTCCTTGATAGCTCACCACATACAAACCATCTTGTCGAATATGTCCCACGACAGTGGCGCACGCACCGACCGCGATATCCGGCAGCGCAAATGTGGTATTGTAATGCGTTAAAATAGTATCGACTAAATTCGGTGGAACGACCCACATAAAACGTTCTTGTGTTTCAGAACAGAGAATCACAGATGGTAATAAATATGGCATGCTGGTCGGCACATGATCTAAAGTGATAGATGCGCCGAGCCCCGAAGCATCTGCTAATTCAACTGACGCACAAGCGACACCTCCCGCCCCTAAATCTTTAAACCCCACTTGATCGATACATTTTTTGTCTTGCAAAATGGTAAATAACGCATTATTCGCTTTCAATAAATGCCGTTTTAAAAATGCATTAGGTTCTTGTACTGCGCCTTTATTTTGTTCGTGATTTTTTTCAACGAGATCCATTGATGAAAAGCTTGCGCCGCCAAAACCACTATTATCCGTCGCCTTTCCTACTAAAATATAAACATAGCTGTCATCCGCGCTCTTGGGCGCAAACGAATGAATAACGTGCTCTTCACGCACCACACCTAGTGTCACGACCGTCACCAAACAGTTGTCATTGTAATGTTCGTCATAATACACATCTCCCGCAATCGTTGGGACCCCAATTGGATTACCGTAACCTGCAATCCCTTTCACAACTTGTGCTTGAATCCATTGCGTCTTTTGTCGAGAGATGTCACCGAATCGCAATCCATCTGCAATCGCAATGACTTCAGCTCCCATACAAGAAACATCACGGACATTGCCACCCACACCGGTCGCAGCGCCCTCGTAGGGCACAATTTGGGATGGATGATTATGAGACTCATGGCTGATCACAATGCCGTAGCGTAGCCCTTTTTTATCGACCGCTACGCTCACAATGCCCGCATCTTCTTTAACCCCTAAAATGATGTTGGGGCCATCGGTCACGAATTGTTTTAAATAAGGTCGAGAACTCTTGTAAGAACAGTGCTCAGACCCTTGAATCGACCACAACACCAACTCAGTGAGGGTTGGCGAACGTTTTAATATGTCACGCTGTAAAATATGGACATCTTTGGGGGTCAGAGCAAGTTGATAGTGCTTTAATAATGCGCGAATGTCGTCTTCGGGTAAAATAGAAAAATCAAAACGCTTGCCAGAGATCGGTGTTGGCATGACAGTATCGCAGCTAAGGCTTGAGAAGGGTGAAGAATAGCATTTTTTAATCTACGATACAAATCGATTTATAAATCCCGAAACGCTTGAATATCCTCAATTGACATACCAGTAACCTTAGAAACCAATTCTACTGACAACCCTTCTTTTAACATGTTAGAGGCAACCTCGATCTTTCCTTCGATCTTTCCTTCGATCTTTCCTTCAATCTTTCCTTCAACCTTTCCTGCTCTAAACTTACTCGCAAAGATTGTTTTTTCAGTGCTGACGACATCCCAATATTCTTGGTAATGACTTAATTCAGTCGGTGTATAAGCCGATTCCTGGGTCAATTTCACAGCTTCCTGAATCTCATTCACCGCCAATAGCTCGGAGGGGACCTCCAAGGTGTGCTCATCAATCTCCGACATAAAACGCAACCAAAGATGTTGAATGGTGCGGTCGCGAAATCGCTTGGCTTGAAACTTGTTAAGCTCGATAAAGATTAGTTGCAACCCCTCAATCGTTTTATTGGTGTCCTTGATATTCACCATTTTATAGTGATGATACCATTGGTCTGGATTGTTTTTTTCAAAATCAGTAGCTAAGAGCGCCACGCCGTAAACGGGTTGTAGCAGATGATAATCTACACCCTTCGGTAGTTGTTGAACGTACGCTGTGCTCGTATTGAATAGCATGCGCTGTATAAACTCAGGGATCCACTCCACCTGCATCTCTACGATAAAAATCTTACCCTGTTGATCCGTACATTTGACATCGACAATAGAGCGTTTGCGCTCAGGAATAAGCGGGACTTGTTCGGGTGATAGATAGCGTAAATGAACAATTTGTTCATCCGACTTTAATGGAAGAATAGCATTCAAAAAGCTTTTAAGGACATGCTCGTGTTGGCCAAAAATGCGCTTAAACACGAGGTCTATTTTGGGGTTTAGATATCGGGCCATAACCAATCCTTAAAGATTATGCGCTATTCTAAAACAATTAATGAAAAATAGATAGGTTGAAAAGCGAAGGGTTTTTAAGGCTTACAAAGGGACTGCCCTGCAATAAAGTTCGCTAATTGTATTATTATTGGATATAGTGCGCTCTCAAAATAATACGAGGTTAATATGAACTATTTAGGAAGAGACTCTCTGTTATGATTGGACCGCGCTCACGAGATCGATTCAGGTGATGGAATCATACATATTTTTCACGGACACAGTAACTCGTATGATATTTTTATTGAAAGTTATAAAAATAGAACCTTGAGTCGATAACAAATCATTTCGATTTCAGATAATGCATCGGTCCACCCCGAAAAGGCGCAAAGCCGGTGCCGAAAATCATACCCGCATCCAACAAATCGGTGTCGGTCACAACGCCTTCCGCCAAACATTTCTCAGATTCTTCCAAGAGACGCGCTACCAATCTATCGGATAATGTCGATAATGGTTTTTGAAAAGGAGCGCTTTGTTTCGGTTTGATTTGAGCGCCCGACTTGCTATAGCGATAAAAACCTTCCCCTGTCTTCTTGCCCAGCTTTTTCTCGCCAACCAGTCTTAATAATTGATCAGGAATAGGCGCATCAAAATATTTCCCCAGGTGTTCTGCAACGGACAAACAAATATCGAGACCTACCACATCCGCCAAGGTAATCGGACCCATGGGCATCCCAAAATCCGTCATCGCTTTATCGATCGCTTCCGCCGGAATGCCTTCATCGAGCATCGCGACACTTTCTAACAAATACGGCATTAAAATACGATTCACCAAAAATCCAGGGCTGCTTTTCACAGGCAAGGGCAATTTATCTATTTTACGGGCAAATGCAATCGCTTTATCGGTAACCGTGCCAGCCGTACGCTCGCCTTCTACAATTTCAATCAAGAGCATTTTAGCAACAGGATTAAAAAAGTGAATACCAACCAAACGTTGCGGAGATTCCATCACGGTATTAATTTCATCAAGCGGAATGCTGGACGTATTCGTCGCTAAAATCGCATTTGGCTTCGCGTGCTGCTCCAACGATTTAAATAACGCTTGTTTCGCATCGAGATTTTCAAAAATCGCCTCAATAATGACATCGGCTTTTGATACACCCAATCCTTCTGGATCCGGCATCAAACGATCCATCGCTTTTTGAATGAGATGCGGTTCTTTGAGTTTTTCTTTGAATAAAGTAAAAGCCCGAGCAATTGCGGGCGCAATGAATTTCGCTTCACGATCTTGCAATGTAACACGCATCCCGGAAAGAGCACACCATGCAGCAATATCACCACCCATGGTACCTGCCCCGATCACATGAATGTGTTCTGGTGAAAAGGTCGATTGCTTTGCGAGTCCTTTTAAGCGTTCTTGCAAAAAGAAAGCGCGGACTAAATTACGAGAGGCATCCGTAAAAAATAATTTTCCACAGGTTTCCGCTTCCTGTTGAAAACAGGTCGGATCCATCAGTCCTAACTCTTCCCAATTATCGATCAATTGAAAAGGCGCAGGATAATGTTGTGGAGACGCTTTTGCTCGCACTTTTTTTCTTAAACCCGATGCGACAACCGAACGCACTTTGCTAATATTCAATAATTGATTGATCTTACTGAAGGGGCGAGGCGCTGCTGTTTGTGATGCATAATACGTTGCAGCGCCCACCAAATGACGCTCTGGCACCACCGCATCCACCAACCCACATTTCAATGCCGCTTTGGCTGATAATAAATGCCCACCTAACATCAAATTCATCGCAGGGAACAAACCAATTAAACGTGGCAATCGTACCGTTCCGCCCCACCCAGGATGGATGCCCAACTTAACTTCAGGTAATCCAAGACGTGTTTTAATGCCCTCTTCAGCGACGCGATATCGACAGGACAGAGCCAACTCTAATCCGCCGCCCAAACAAAAACCTTTGATCATCGCGACGGTCGGTATTTTTAAATTTTCTATTTTTTGAAAAATCTGCTGACCTTGTCGCAAGAGTCGCGCTGCCTCAGTTGCATCTTCAAACTGATCAAATTGCGCAATATCGGCCCCGGCAATAAACCCTTGTTTTTTAGCGGATGCAATCACCAATCCTTTGTAATCTGGATGTGTCGCCACAAAATCTAAAATCAACGAAAGCTCTTCCATGACTTCTGCGTCCATCGTATTAACTGTCGCATGCTCTTTATCAAAATACAGCCATGCGATCGCATCAGGTGCGTTCTCTAAACGCCAATGATGATAATGTTTCATGATGCTGCCCCTCCCGATACATTTTCAATGAGCGCGCTGCCACCCTGTCCGCCGCCAATACAAATGGTCGCAACACCTCGCTTACCGTGTTCTCGCTTCAATACATGCGCCAAATGCAAAATGATACGCGCGCCACTGGCGCCTACCGGATGCCCCATGGCAATTGCACCGCCATCGACATTTAAACGCTCAAGATCGATTTTTCCGAAGGGAGCGGCAAGCCCCAACTCGTGACAATATGGCGAATCTTCAAAGGCCGCCACACAACCCAACACCTGCGCTGCAAACGCTTCATTAATTTCCCAATAATCAATATCGTGTCGATCCAATCCATTTTTCTTTAATAAAGGCACTGTTGCGTGAACCGGTCCCAATCCCATCTCAGCCGGATTCAATCCTGCCCAATGGATATCGGTGATTTTCGCGAGGACGGGCAAACGATATTCTTCTACCGCATCACTGCTTGCTAGCAACAATATAGCAGCGCCATCGGTAATTTGCGAGCTATTACCCGGCGTGACATTCCCCCATTTTTTATCAAAAAACGGTTTTAGCGTGGCGAGTTTCTCAACGCTACTGTCCGGCCTCACCCCATCATCTGCCGTAAAATAATTTCCTTTATTGTCAAACACCGGCACGATTTCACTAAAATATTTTTTTTCAGCCGCCTGCATCACACGTTGATGACTTAAAACAGCGTATTCATCCATCTGCGTTCGGTTGATATGAAATCGATGCGCCACATTTTCAGCGGTTTGCCCCATGGATAAATTCACCACTGGATCCGTTAAACCTCTCAAGAGAGCGGCGACAGGTGAAAGATAACTAGGACGAAATTGCGCGATTTTTTTGAGTTTCTGGAAAACCGTTTTACTGGCGGATAAACCGGCCAACCAGCTCACCATCGATGCATTCCACAAGAGCGGTGCGCGACTCATCGCTTCTGTTCCGCCGGCTAACACTAAATCGCTTTTACCAAGCATAATATTCCGTGCAGCGCTATCAATCGCTTGCATGCCAGATGCACAATTGCGCTGCACCGTCCAAGCGGGCACCGTTTTCCCGCACCCTAAGCGGAGTGCAACGACTCGGGCAATATTCGCCTCGTCGGCGCTGGGTATCATGCACCCCAAAATAACTTCATCCAATGCACTGGGTGGAAATGAAAATCGAGCGAGCAATGCACGTCCTGCTTGCACCGCCAAATCCGATGCGCTAAGCGCGCCAGGCTGGCCACGCATTTTCAAAAAAGGCGTTCGCGCTCCGTCAACGATATACACTGCTCGATGTGGTGTTGTCATGCTACCATCCTTATTGGATAACCGTTTGAAGGTCAAATGAAAATTCATTGACGCGGATAATATCTTGGTATAACACAAAAAATTGTTTTAAATCCTGCATCTCGCTTAAGGTTAGTATCGACAGTTGAACAGCTCTGTCCAGCTGCTCATCCAACGTACCGGGCAAAGAAATAGTCCCTTTGCGCAATGCGCTCTTAAATTTCTTCCATAGCGGATCAATCTTCTCGACCTGCTCAAACGCATTTTCAATAGAGCGCATCGGATCCGTTTCATCTTTTGAGATATAACAAAAACGTGTTAGCGCATCTCGTAATTCATTGGGATGGAGCATTGATTGCGTCATCCTATGGGATAATCGATCGGTTGGTTTGGGATACGCTGCTCCAAAAGGAAAGATAAACCAACGCAACAGACGCCCCAATCCCGGAATGGGAAGATTTTGCAATAATTCATTGAACGCGATTTGCATGTCCGCCAAACACGTTTGAACACACCAGTGCACTGAATCGATGTCCGACGCCCTTGATCCGCGATCTTTAAAATACTTCAACACAGCAGAAGCGAGATACAGTTGACTCAAAATATCTCCCAAGCGCGCAGAAATACGTTCTTTTCGTTTTAAATTGCCTGAAAAAATGAGCAAGCAAACATCAGATAAAAACGCAAATGCACTGCTCATACGGGTTAGTGCTCGATAGTAACGTGCAGAGGCGCCTTTTTCAGGCGACCAGACAAATCGGGCATTCGTTAAACCTAGCCATAACGTGCGCACCGTGTTGCTCACGACATGCCCTATATGAGACAAGAGCAATTGATCAAGGGCTGTATTATTCTCCGATGTTTCTTCCGCCGATAGCAGTGTCACTTCTTTTAATAAATACGGATGACAACGAATAATGCCTTGGCCGAAAATAATAAGATTACGCGTTAAAATATTCGCGCCTTCAACGGTAATTCCAATCGGCATCGCGGTATAAGCCATTTCGAGAAAATTACGAGGGCCAGCCTGAATGGCGTGTCCGCCATGAATATCCATGGCGTGATTAATGAGTTTACGAGCTATTTCTGTCATATGATATTTTGCGATAGCGGATAAAATCGACGGCTTTATTTTTAAATCCACTGCACCGGCTGTGAGCAGGCGTGTCGCTTCTAATAAATACGCAGAACCCGCAATCACACTCAATGCTTCCTCAACCCCTTCAAATTGAGAGATCGGAACATTAAATTGCTGGCGTAATCGTGCATAGGCACCTGTCATCCGATAACTCAGTTGTGCGCATGCACTCCCGACCGCAGGCAATGAAATCCCTCGACCAATCGAGAGACACTCCATCAACATTTTCCATCCTTGACCTACGCGCACCATGCCGCCGATAATCCAATCCATCGGAATAAACACATTCTTCCCACGCGTTGGGCCATTTAAAAAAGCCAAACGTAAGGGATAATGCCGATGACCAATCTCGACACCCGGGTGTGAGGTCGGAATCAAGCAGAGACAAATACCACAATCCTCGATACTTCCTAACAGATTGTCGGGATCATACAATCGAAACGCTAGCCCCAAGACGGTTGCGATCGGCGCCAATGTGATGTAGCGCTTATCCCATGACACTCTTATCCCTAATACTTTTTTACCCTCATGCTCGCCATAACACACCACACCGCTGTCTTTCATAGAGCCCGCATCGCTTCCTCCGTCTGGGCTGGTTAATGCAAAACACGGAATCTCCAAGCCTTGTGCTAAGCGAGGCAAATAATATTTTTTCTGTTCGTCTGTTCCATAATGTAATAGCAATTCAGCAGGCCCGAGGGAATTTGGGACCATGGTATCAATGGCGGTACTTAAGCTGCGTGTGGCAATTTTTAAAATAATCGAGGAGTGAGCAAGCGCTGAAAATCCAAGCCCGCCGTATTCTTTGGGGATCACTAAGCCAAAAAAACATTCTTGTTTGAGGTAATCCCATATTTCAACCGGCAAATCTTGATATTCGTTAATAATTTTCCAATCAGATGTCATGAGACAAAGTGTTTCCACTTGATTATCCAAAAACGCTTGCTCTTCTGCTGTCAGCTGAGGAAGATTTAAATGTAATAATTTTTTCCAATGAGGGCGACCTGACAACAGCTCTTGCTCAAACCACACGTCCCCTGCTTCGATCGCTTCGCGCTCGGTATCGCTAATCGGGGGCATTTTTTGTCGCAAGAGACGAATCAATGGATAGGTCACTAAACGCTGACGGATTTTTTTGAGGTAAATAAATAAGATTGGTGGCAAAAAAAGAACCCAGAGCAAAGCAAGGGTAAAGAAAGAAACGCTGCCAAACCAACCTAAGGCGATCAAAGCAGATGTCGTTCCCAGCGTCCACCAACGAGCTTTCAACCCGAAGTAAATAAATCCACCAGTCACAAGCAAAAATAAAACAACTTGACATGCAGCCATACGACATCCTTTTCGTGAAGGTTATTATTTTCGAGTATATGCTGAAATCGTCGTTAAATACCAGCTGCTTAACACCTACTCCCGTTTTCAGAGGTGTGCCAGGCAGCTCACCAAAAGTTACCCACAAAATCTGTGGATAACTCTGTGATTAAGCTATAGAGAACCCCTTGGACACGTGAGAAAATCTCACTTTATTAAGGATGCGCACAAACGAATCATAATTAAAATTTTATTATTTTTCAATGAGTTAAATTTTACCGCCCGCTAACTCACTGATTGATAGCCAATTAATTTATAACGAATCATCTCTGTGTATAAATTAAACCTAAGAGTGATATTTATTTTTCATGAATGGGTGCGACCACATAGATACCAGGAACATTCCGATGGTACCCTTTGTAATCTAACCCGAATCCAAAAATGAATCGATTTTCGACTTCCAGCCCCACAAAATCAGGGTGAAAAGTAACGCCCGGTTCTCGTGGACGGACTTTATTGATCATCACCGCTATCAAAACCTGTTTAGCGCCTGCTTGAACACAGTAATCGATAATCGCTTCTAGCGTTAACCCACCATCCATCACATCATCGACCAATAGAATAGTACGATCTTTGAGGGACAAACGCGGCTCTACCAGCCAATGCAAGTCCCCGCCGCGTATTTCATTGCGATAACGGGTCGCGTGAATATAATCCACTTCCAAGGGAAAATGTAAGCGCGTCAACAAATGCCCCGCGGGAACCATTGCGCCAATCATGACACTTAATACAATCGGATTCTCGTGTTGTATCTTCTGGGTAATGGCGACTGCCATTTCATCCAAGGCCTTTTCAATGGTCTTTAGATCATAAATGCATTCGGCTTGATCGAGTACGGCTTGAATAAACTGTGAGTCCATTGGCATTCCATCGTAAAAGTGAGATGATCGAGTATACATGACAGACAAACAGAGTAGAATACCTACCATGAAAGATCACTTTAAAGACACCGACAACTTATCAACCATTCGCGATTTCATTCGCTGGACCATTAGCCGTTTTAATGAAGCGGAAATCACCTGCGGACACGGCACGGACAATACCTTTGATGAAGCCTTCGGGTTAATCCTCCCTCTTTTGCACCTGCCACACGATATTCCACCGGCCTTGTTTGATTCACACCTCACTGAGGCTGAGCGCGACATCTTACGAAAAGCGATTGAACGTCGCGTCACAGAGCGCACACCTAGCGCTTACATCACTCGCCAAATGCGCTTTGGAAACCTTTTCTTTTATGTGGATGAACGCGTCTTGATCCCCCGCTCTCCCATTGGTGAGCTCATCGAAAATCAATTTGCCCCTTGGATTAAAGAAGATAAGGTACATCAGATATTAGACCTATGCACAGGCAGCGGCTGTATTGCGATTGCCTGTGCAGCCGCTTTCCCGACAGCAACCATCGATGCGAGTGATATCTCAGAAGATGCATTGGCAGTCGCCGCACTCAACGTCACAAAACATGCTATGCAAGATACCGTCGCATTGCTTCAATCCGATTTATTTGATCAGTTACCGAAAAAAAAATACGATATCATTGTGAGCAACCCGCCTTATGTGGGTGCGAATGACATGGCAAGTTTACCTGCAGAATATCGACACGAACCCTCCCTCGCATTAGCAGCCGGTGTTGATGGACTCGATATCGTGAAACGTATTCTGGCAGATGCTGCATCCTATCTCTCGCCGCACGGCATCTTGGTCGTTGAAGTTGGGAATAGCGAAACAGCTCTCATGGAGCAATATCCGGATTTACCTTTTACATGGGTTGAGTTTGAAAATGGTGATGGCGGAGTATTTCTGTTGCAAGCGAGTGAACTATAAAAAAAGAGATAGATATCTCATTTGTCCATGCAAAAGAAGAGGTGCAGCAAATGATTAGGAGGGCCGCGCCAAAAAAGCAACCATGAAGTTGTTCTTATCGAACAATATCCTGATTTACCGTTTACATGGGTTGAGCTTGAAAATGCTGATAACGGGGTTTTTTTTTGTTAAAATAAGTTATTGAATTTTTATCTGTAATGCATGAATTTCAGAAGGAATTAAATCATTCAAGATACCATAAATTGCTTGATGGGCCTTGACACGAGACAATCCCTGAAATGCCCTGGCTTCGATGATCACGGTGTAATATCCCGCACCCTGGTTGCTCGCATGACCCACATGTTGATGAGCGTCATCCACGATCTCAAGATAGGTCGGCGAAAAGGCTTTCTGTAAACGTTCTGTTATCACTGTAATACGATTTATCATGATTTAGATTCTCGCGCTAAAAAGTGGGAAATATAAAACGTTTGCGCAAAACAAAATAATAGCATCGCGCTAAAAATACCGTACAACTTAAAATTCACCCAGGTATTAGTACTGAAATGATAAGCCACAAAAATATTGAGCGAGCCTAGGCCAATAAAGAAAATTACCCAAGCCATATTCAATTTTTTCCAGAGTACAGCTGGCAACGGCGTCTTTTCTTCAAGCGCTGCGCCCATCATGCGCTGCGCTAATGGCTTTTCGCCAAAGAATTGGCTGCCTAAGAAAACAATTCCGAATATCCAAAAAATCACGCTGGGCTTCCATTTCACAAAAATGGGGTTATGGAAATACAGCGTCATACCACCGAATACTAAAAAAATCAGTAACACTAGTCCTTGTTTTTTATCCCACACTCTTTTGAAAAGATAGGTGAGAAAAAATTGCAATGCACTGGTGGTGATACCGACAACAGTTGCGACATAAATGCCGTACCATTTGAAGGCGATAAAAAATAAAAAGACGGCGGTGAATTCGAATAGCATGCTCAACATGTTTTTTCCTTTTAATGTAGGGTGGATTAGGCGCCTTTTGCC
>CANJVW010000009.1 GCA_947478495.1 Legionellales bacterium
GCACCATGTTCAGGCTATTACAGATGAGTGGTTGATGAAATATAACAACAAACGGCCTCACGAATCTCTTGGCGACTTGACGCCATGGCAATTCAGTGAGAAATTACGACAGCTTGCTGGTGCTGTGCACTAAAAAAGGAAGGTTTACCTCATAGCATGGGGTTGGCGTCTGGCATTTGCTATTTCCTTGATAATTGGAATAGCAACTTATCTGATGCGCCGAAATATGTCAGAACCACCTGCCTTTCAACAAGTATTAAAAACTAAAAGCACTGTTCACAACCCTATTCTAACATCATATCAATCTCAATGGAGGGAGTGTCTCGTCGCGTTTGGCCTAACTTTTTTACCAGCCACGGCTTTTTATTATGTATTTATGTTTTTACCAAATTACTTAGGCAGTATATTGCATTTCAATACAAGCAAGGTCCTGGGCGACAATTCTCTATCTCTTTTGCGCAGGCTATGCATTATTCCATTTCTTGGCTTGGCAGCAGATAAAATAGGTGGAGTCCGAATTGCACGTATATACTGCATCCTTTTTTTGTTATTAAGCTACCCATTATTGTATGGCATCATTTATCACTCAACATTCATGAACACTTTCATTTCCGGATTCGCTCTGTTAACAGCTTTAAATGCGGCAACAACACCTGGTCTATTGGTAAACTTATTCAAACTAAAAACAAGATGCACAACGCTCTCTTTCACCTTTAACCTTTCTTTTGGTGTTTTTGGCGGCCTTGTTCCGCTGATTAGCTTTTTTCTGGTCAGCAAATGTGAAAGCAAACTAGCATCTATCTATTACTTAATGTTTTCCGCTATGATTAGCCTTATCACATCATTTTTTTTAAAAAGCACAAGGAGCAGTATACGTGACCAAGAATAGCTATTCACCTATCCTGACAGATACCACAAAAAAAACATTTTTCGATTACATTGACGCCTTGGATATACCGCAAATAGATTATTTTGCGATTGGCGTACAAAATCAAGTTAATAAAAAAAGCATTTCTCTCATGTCTTTGCCGGAGTGGCAAAAACATTTTTCAAATAATCAATATGCTGATTATGATCCTATACGTCGAGTGGCATTGCATACCAAGAGAAACTTTATACCATTCCAGGAAATTGATTTTGTCGATAACTTTGGAAAAGAAATTATGCGGCAACGAGAGATGATGGGAATCAAAAATGGTGTTATTCTAATGCAACGATTTGAAAAATTTAATTACATGATCACACTGGGCACTGGCTTTTCTAAATTCGATGCATTTGATTTTCTGAAGCGATATCACGACAAGATTCATCTCATAAAAACAGACTTAATCAATTTAATTGAAAAAGATGCTAGCGATTTTTTACCGCCAACATTGCTAAAGCCAGCTACTCATCTTTCCGACGATGCCAAATAACAGACGCAGCGCTATCTACTTCGACTTGATAAAGAACCGGCTCAGCTGTTAATTCACCAGGATTGAGGCAAGTTAAATTATACCCACCTGCATGATTCCTCACAAGCCTCCGGAAAAAACGCTCCCCGGTCTTCAAGTAAACGATGCAGTCTTTATTGATAACGGTTTCTATATCGCTGCCGTAACGCATTTTCCCACCGATATAATCACCTGGCCAATAGAATGGTCGCATATCATCATTTGATACAATCATAATAACAGCATGAGGATGATTTTCTTTGAAAGCATTAGCATCTCTAATCATAGCGACTTCGTCGTCTTCGGTAGGAAGCTCCTGATTGCTAGGTGTTGCAAAATAACGACTAACGGTTGCTGTTTCTTTCGGATCAAGACCAACCCCGTCCATGATCCAATTTTCGCTCACAATGAGATCTTCTGCGCGATAAACTTCTACACAACGCTCCGCGCCAGCCTGTGTTAGTTTGGTTGTGCCGTTTTCCCACGATTTTAAAGTGACTTCTGGCAAAGCATACTTTTCTTGCAAATATGAACGACTAACCCGCAAAAGTGAGCGAATATGTTTCAACCTTTCGCCCGGCGTGGCTAATTCTCTTTTTTTTGAGTTTATCGTCATTCCGCTGTATCTTTAAGCAACCACATCGGGACATTTTCTCACAAAAAATCAGTGCTGTGTTTTTTAATTTAAAATGAATTAACAGCTAAAATAGCATAATACGAAAAAATGTCGAAATACACTGCTATTTAAAGTAATGTGTTTTATCAATCCCTATCATTTCAATCGATACATGAATCTTTTGATCGGCGTGGCCCATGTGGCTTTGCAACAACTGCATCATACTATGCGCCGCATTCGTAATTGTTTCAAGTGAGCGCCCCGCAAACAGTCGGATAGTCAGATGAATAAAGGCATAATCCGGTGCGCCATCCCCCAGGTAATACTCTGTGTGCACTCTATCGCACGGCTTTTACAACCCTTCAACTCAGTTGGCAAAATACGGACTAGCGTTTCATGGCATTCTCGAAAAAGCGCATGAAAACTGGTTTTTTTAATGAGGTTATCGCTATGTTCTAAAATGAGATGAGGCATAGATAATCCTACTTAATCGGTTAGACACCGCCCACATAATACCAACGCCCATTCTCTAAATCAAACGTACTGACCCCATAAATGATTTGTTTTTTATTTTTCGCATAAAAGTGCGCGCACAATTCAACGATACCCACAGTAAGTGATAAGAGAAAAGGGGTCTGCCATCGAATTTTTGTTTTTTATGCTACGCTGAAAATCCCAAGATTGATTATTAATCAGTACGCCACCAAGGTAGTACTCTCTCGCTTTAGCGCCGACATCATTTCCCTGATAAAACAAAGCGTGATCCTCTGAGGTGATAGGCTCTTCAAACTCGGGATGGTGAACGGTCAGATTAGAGATGCGCCTTCTTCATCGTAATCTACCCACCATACTTTAGATGCTACGGACGTGCCACAGCAACGTGTTTCTGAGAAGATATTGCAGCTGCGATATAGGCAGTTGTGATGATTTGGCTGTAAGCGATAACTTGGATAATCCGCCTACTGCCGCCGCAGCAGATGCTAACGATGGCGTCTTCAAAACAGATAATGCGGATACCCCTTTAGGATGATGAATAACAAATTCATTTCTAATGATTGATTTGCGAGCCTGAAGCCTTATCATTATCTATGCTCACTCGTAATTTTTAAGATGAGTTAAACTAAATATATGATTATCGACATTGTACGATTAAGATAGGAAGCTGAATGAATTTATTGAAAAAATATATTTCCCTAATTTTTTTTACAATGAGTATTTTATTTTTTACCTCCGCTGTTTATGCGAAATTTCTTGGCGCATTTTTTGGCGAATTTTTTCCTGTAAAAGATGCAGCAGCATTCTCCTTGCTAGTATATCAAGATGAAGAAAATACACCGCCAATTCCCGATGGCTTTATTTTATTGTGTCAATGTCCTTTAGAATTTCAAAATAAAGATTATTATGGTGAAGCATATTATCGGTTAGATTATGGCATCTATTCTGACGGACATAAAGCTGATCAGCCTATTGGTGTAACAGTTGTTATTGCGCATAGAGGCACCATATTAAAATTTGATAATTTACTTGATGACTTACAGATTATTTTAAAAACAGCTCCTAATTCATTTTTTACTGGCTCAAAACCATTTACTGATTATGTCATATCTTTAACTTATGATAAGTTTCCTGATCTTTTGCTTGCTCATACATTTATTCATACAGGTCATTCTCTCGGTGCAATACATGCTGAATTAAGCTACGTATATCAATCTGCTTATAATTATGGTCACGGAAATGTCTATGCTATTACATTTGAAAGTCCCGGCTCTAAAGAAATGATAGAAAGTTTTATGTTGAAAAATTTTTTTCCAATAGACGCTCTAGATATTGCGTGGAACATTGAAATTATCAATACGGATGTTAACGCCATAAATACGTTAAATCAGGAAGTTTCTCCAATATGGCCAATACACCCCGGGTATCATTTTATTAATATTCCAAAGGTTGATTTATCACCAATTGATATTAAGTATTTTTCAACGCTTTTTACTGATGATCAACATAGTATGGCAAATATTTATGATTATTTCAAAAATGGTGGTCAATTATATTTGGACGATATTTATCCCGTAGGGATAGTAAATGCATTTAAATACTATAAAACATATAAGCCGAAAGATAATGATGAGCATCACAATTATTGGGATCAAGCTTTTAAAATTTATTGGGATCGTCACAACGAAATACATGCAGAATATGGAAGTCTAGATAACTATCGAGCATATATGATTAGACATCACCTATCCTGAAAACGCATAGCAACCGCCTGAAACTTAAGTTTCAGACAGCTGCTATATGTGCTTTACATGTTACGGACGTGCCACAGCAACAACACGCTGCTGAGAGGATGATTGCAGCTGCGATACAGGCGGTTGTGGTGGCTTAGCTGTAAGCGATAACTTGGATAATGCACTACCTGCAGCCGCTGCGGAAGGAGCTGACGGTTTCGTCTTCAAGACAGATGATGCTAATGCCTTCTTCGCAGAAGGTGGAGGTGGCGGTATCAAGTCATCTGAGTCTGAGCTTAAGCTAAGCGCCACCTGCATTTTCTTCGAAGAAGAGACAGCGGGTGATGGCGGTGAAGAAGAAGCTTGGCCTCCACTCTTAGGTGGTGTCGATGAGAAAGAGCTTCTAGCAGAGCTAATATCATTATCACTGCCACTACTACTTGGTATGCCAGGCAATGTTTGTGATTCGATACTACTGCTACGAGAAAAACTTGGGGAAGTATCGAAGGATATTGCTGATTCGACGCTACTCTGAGAAGCGCCAGATGTAACACGAGAAAAAACCGGGGAAGCATCGGAGAGCTTTCCTGATTGCTGTAGTTTCATAAAATCAAGAGGACCGGGTTGGTCATATATGGACTTCTTTCTCAAAAATCATTGCATCACGTCTAAATGATTTAAATTCGAGTGATATTCCATTAGGATCATAGAAAAAAAAA
This sequence comes from Legionellales bacterium, assembly GCA_947478495.1. Lineage (GTDB taxonomy): Bacteria > Pseudomonadota > Gammaproteobacteria > DSM-16500 > DSM-16500 > CANJVW01. The sequence continues at coordinate 4,997 of CANJVW010000009.1, forward strand.
GTCGCTTGCTCGCCAGGCTTTCCCTTAAAACGAATATAGGGCTCAATCACAAATTGAATGTTGTTGTCTTTTAATTTTTGAACCAATGCATGCCAATCATCCCATTCTAAAATGACACCAAAATGCGGTACAGGAACACGGTGGCCATCGACAGGATTCACAAATCGATCTATTATTTGACTTGGGTTTTCGTGAAATACCAATTGATGGCCAAAAAAATCAAAGTCAGCCCAGGTCGCACTTGAACGACCTTCCGCACATCCTAATATTTCCCTATAAAAATGACGAGCTTTTGCGAGATTCGGAACAGGAATAGCCAGATGAAAAGGTCTCATAATATCCTCAAAATGACGCGATGAGCCTACCACTCGCTCGGTAAGGGGTCAAGTGCGAGGAAGTATTTGATGAATAGCTATAAATTCCAAAAGTGCATTGTCTTGATTTAAATTGGCATAAGCAATATAGCCATCAGGTCTAATAAAATAGACAGCGCTTTCCTTTAGCCCGGCTTTCTTGGCCTCTTTGCTCCATGGAAATACCTGCAAAACGAAACCTAATTTAGTAATAGATTGGCAAAAATCGTCTTGTAACTTTCCGTAGACATGAATTTGCCAATCAAGTATTTCTAATGATTTAAAATTATCACTATCCCCCATTCGAACCCAAGGCAGTCGATCTCCGCCCGCAACCCTGCCTGCTTCACCTTTGCTGAGGGGGCTTTTGCGATACTGTATTTTAATTTGTGACACGGTATCAAATACAAATAATTTGACACGTGCGAAACGCGCGACAAATGGAAACACATAGGGAAACCAAATTTTCTTAATGAATTTTCCAAGGAGGCCCTCATTGGTAATAGCCTGGAAAACTTTATCCGTCGTTGAAGCCAGTTGATGGGCAAACGTAATGCGTTCGGCCTCAAAGCTATCCAAGATGGAAACCGCGGCACGCTTTTGCAAAACAGCGGCTATCTTCCAAGCAAGATTGATCGCATCACCAATACCGGTATTCATGCCCTGCCCGCCTACCGGGCTATGAATATGTCCTGCATCACCTAAGAGAAATACACGCCCCTCTCTGAAATGTTTAGCAACCCGATGATGAGAATGATAGGTGGAAAACCAATTTAATTTAGAAATGGAAAGTTTGGTATTCTTGATAACGGCAGGAACGACGTCTAAAAACTCAATTGTTTTATTACCTTCTATTGCCTTAGGAACAATTCCAATGAGGCGAACCGAACCGCTTCTACGAATAGGAAAAACAAGCGTAAAATCCGTATCGCCTAAACAAAGCTGCATATTATCTTTGATCGCCTCACCGCTTGCCAACACATCCGCCACAAAATAAATTTGCAGGTAGGTCCCGCCTGGAAAATCGAGCTTTAATTGATTGCGCACCACACTACGCGCACCATCACATCCCAATAAATAATGGGTGGTAGCGATTTCAGTACCGTCCGGTTTTTTAAGGGTCGCCGAAACACCATGATCATCTTCCAAAAATTCGATTAACTCCGTATTTCGTTCAACGGTCACACCGGATTGATGCAAATGCTCAAGCAATATTTTTTCATGGTCATCTTGTGGAAATGAAAGAATAAAAGGAAAGGGACTTGAATCTTTGCCGATCAGGCCAAATACAACGGAAGCGGCAATATTTCCCTGTTGACGAATGGTCACATCTTCAACCTTAATACCTTTTTCTACGAGCTCATGGGCTATACCAATCTGGTGGTAAAATTCCAGCGTGCGCGCGTGAACGACCATTGCGCGAGACGTTTGCCCAGGACCGCTGTCTTTGTCAATAATTCGTACTCGCACGCCTAGTTTTGTTAGCCATAAAGCAAGCACTAACCCAGTGGGTCCCGCACCAACAATCAATATTTTCTCATCCATAGATTTGTATATAAGCTATGACAGGGAAGAGGTCAACCCTTCTTCGCGAATGAAGGGATCAAGCACCACCACCGACCCTACTTTCGACACGGATTAACGTGGTCGGTGGTGGTAAACCCCTTTCATTATGATCGGCGCTTAGAAAGCGAAGCTGAAGAAACAACTAGCACAGGCAGAGGCTATCATTAGACCTCTTGCATAACCCATAAATTCCATTACAATCTCGACTTTTTGGCATTGTAGTCATATCCTATTGCTCAAGTTAGGAAGAGGCCCTAAAGACCGATTATTGCTGAGCAGCGTTGTTGCGGCAATGAACGTGATAACTGCCATAAAAATGAGATAATAGGCGGGCGCCATGAGACTGATTTTTTCTGTCAGTAAGGAAACGATCAATGGCGTGCTGCCACCGAACAACGCATTTCCCAGGTTATAAGAAAATGCGACGCCACTGTAGCGAACGTTCTCAGGACAATTTTCAACAACAGCGGCTAGAGCATTCCCCTGCTCTAATGAGCTTAGAATAGTTGCTACACCCAAACATAATAGCACTGACATTGTCGATTTAAACTGCAGCAAATAAAAACAGGGAAAAGCCAAAAATATAATAGCTATCGAAGTGATGATAAGCATTTTCTTTCGAGTAAAAAAATCACCGCATAGACCTGCTAATGGAACAGTAAACAGCATGATACTTAACATAAAGCTCTGAATGGTGAGCGCGCTAGTTAATGAAAATCCAATATAACGTTCTAAATAGGTCGGCATATACCCAAAAAACACATAGTAAAATGTTGAACCCATGCAAGTCAGCCCTAAAATTTTCAGTAATTGATACGGAGCAAATTTGATAGCTATAATAATGGGGGCAGACACAAGGCGATGTTTTTTTGCAAGTGAGAGTAAACCGGTGTTTCAGATAATGTAAAACGGTAGTAAATGATTAATGAGCCTAGCAATCCTATCAGAAGAAAGGGCAATCGCCATGCCCAGTGGTTAATTGCCTCTTCGGTAAAAAACAAATGCAGCAGCATTAATGCTGCTGTCGCTAATAAAAAACCTGAATTCGCCCCTATTGCTGCAAAACTCGTGACAAAACCACGTTTGTTGCGTGGCGCTGATTCGGCAAGGTAAATCATTGTTCCGCTGTACTCACCTCCAATAGATAAACCTTGTATTAAGCGAAGTAAGATCAACAAGATGGAGGCAGTTATCCCTATCTCATCATACGACGGAATAACACTGATCAAAACGGTTGATAGGGTGATAACTGAAATGGAAATTCTGAGTGTCTTTGAACGGCCGCAGGTATCTCCGAAATAGCCAAAAACAATACCGCCTAGCGGTCGAAAAAGAAAGCCAGTGGCAAATACGAACAACGCCTCTATGGTTGTATTGGCTGCCGATGCTTGCGGAAAAAATTTAACGCCGATGATAGGCGCCATGAAAATAAAAAGTCCAAAATCAAACCACTCTATGGTATTGCCCAGACTTGAGATGAGTATTTCTTTTTTGATCAATTGATAATCACTTCACGCTATTATGACTAGATTCAATATACATGCATTCTTGAAAATATAAATACTATCGTAAAAAACCCCCAGAATCAATCTCATTCAGGGGGTTTTTCGATGTAGAGCAAACGCGATACTACGCGATACCAATAATCACAAATGTCGCTGTCGTACTATCAGGTCCATCTAGCGTACACGTTCCTGTTTGAGCTGCAGTTACAGCACCAGCGTCGGTAGCGTTAATGGTGTAGCCTGCTGGCAACCCGCCTTGCAGCAAAGTTGAAGCGTCTGCACATCCTGTAACAGCTTGTCCGGACCCCGGTGTAGCGGATCGCACCCCATAATTCATGGTTGAGGCCGATGTCAAAGACCCTGCTACGTCCTTTGTCGCAGATATTTGAGCGGAGTTGCTTAGGCTTATATATTTAGGGATTGCAACCACGGCTAATATAGCTATGATAACAACGGCGATGACCAACTCTATTAATGTAAAACCTAACTGTTTAATGCGCATAGAACTCTCTCCTTGGTTGAAATTTATATCCACTTCCTTAGTATAGACCATTGTTCTAAAAAAAACATCTGCTCACATGATAAAGAGAAGCAGCCACAATGAAGCGCTAGGGTCGGCCATGCCGAAATCTCGAGCGACCTGAGAAACCCCATCTCGTTTGACTCGCTCTAAAGCCTGATCTTTAAACTGTGGATTGTATTTCTTGCAGATCACATCTTTGTTTGGGAGAATATGTGTTAAAGTCTGCTCATTCTCAATAATAACGGCCCGACACCTACCTCTAAAAAATGAAAAAACCTATGCAAAAAGACCTAATCGATAGGGCCACTCAACATATTTCAGATATTTTATCAATCGCATTAATGCACACATCCAAAGAATCTGCGTTAGTCGTTTATGACAAGCAAAGCCCCTTAAGTATAGTGCTGCTTGAGGCTTATCAATGCTGTCTGCCGAATGCGGCCTTTATCGATTTTGATGCCACGCCACAGACTGATATTCTGGCAATGTTCAACACGATGAAGCCTTCCGATTTAGTAGTTTTCATTCAGTCAACGAGTTTTCGCCTCGGTCCGTTTCGTATTCGCATCGAACTATTTGAGAAGTCATTGAAAGTAATCGAGCATCCACATCTCAGTCGCATGACGGATGTGCAATTGACTTATTATGTGGATTCGCTGGCTTACGATTCAGCGTATTATCGTGGAACGGGTTCTAGACTCAAACAACTCATCGACTCAGCAAGCCGTGCTGTTGTGGATAGTGGCGGTGAACTTCTCACATTTAACTGTGCGCTTGAATCAGCCAAACTGAATGTAGGTGATTACACAGGCATGAAAAATATTGGCGGACAATTTCCGATTGGTGAGGTTTTTACCGAAGCTGCAGATTTAGAAGCCGTTAACGGCCGCGTTCGCATTTTTATTTTTGGTGACACCACCTTTCAAGTGAATCAGCCTGAACATCCAATCACATTGATCATCGAAAAAGGACGTGTCACCGATGCTGTTCATTCGACGCCTGAGTTTGACACAGTCCTCGCTAACATCCGAGCGGATGAAGGGGGGCAAGTCTGGCTACGTGAACTCGGATTTGGCATGAACCGTGCCTTCACCAAAGACCGCAGGGTGTGTGATATCGGCACGTATGAGCGCATGTGCGGCATTCATTTATCCTTGGGCTCGAAACACAGTGTTTACAAAAAACCACAGATCAAACGGAACAATGCTTGGCATCATGTCGATGTATTTGCTGTCACGGAATTGGTGTATCTTGATGACAAGATCGTTTATCGAGACGGGGAATGGCAAGTTTAGAAAAAGGGTTGATATGATTCCTCAACAAGGCCAAAGAGCAACAAAGCGGCCGATACATAGGGATAACATGTAACCGTTCACGACCATAGCCCATCATCACCTGCTCATCGCTTTATCTTTTATCGTGGAATGCCTATCTTTGAAGATGATGTCTAGCATACAATTCATCGACAATAACCTACTATTGATGCGCAGAAAATGCGCATTAATCATCACTATTTTTATTAACGTTGCTCATCATTAACCTCTCACTGTCATTACACTAATTTTTCTTTTTTTAGCGACCTTAAATGCTGCTCAAATGTTTGCATTCCGACAGCGGCATTCGTTTGAATGACTGATGCCATCTGAGAAATTTTATCTTCGCGAATTAAATTACGGATTGCCGAGTTTGCCAACATAATTTCCATTGCGGCGACGCGGCCGCCTTCTTTTTTCGGTATCAAGGTTTGTGAAATAATCGCCTGCAAGGATTCTGACAACATTGAACGCACCAAGGCCCTTTCTTCACCTGGAAAAACATCAATGATGCGATGAATACTGCCTGCCGTAGAAGAGGTGTGCAGCGTTGCAAAAACTAAGTGTCCCGTTTCAGCCGCCGTTAATGCAAGGCGTATCGTATCGAGATCGCGCATCTCGCCAACCAAAATAATATCGGGGTCCTCTCGCAATGCCGCTCGTAAAGCTGATGAAAAGCTTTTTGTATTCTTATGCAATTCACGCTGATGAATTAAGCTCTTATTGCTTTCATAAAGAAATTCAATAGGATCTTCAATGGTGATGATATGTGCGCTTTTCTCATGATTCACCGCATTGATCATTGAGGCTAACGTGGTACTCTTTCCAGAGCCGGTTGGGCCCGTCACCAACACGAGACCATGCGGTAAATCGGTTAATGATTGAATGATATCAGGCAAATGCAACTCTTTCAGTGTGGGGATTTTTTGAGGGATCACACGAAATGCAGCGGCTATACCTTGTGCTTCATAAAAAATATTCACACGAAAACGTCCCACATTTTTTACTTCTAAGGAAAAATCAACATCCCAATGCTCTGCTAACTGCTTTTTAACATGTTCATTCATGCATTTTTCTAACATCACTAAACATTTTTTATCATCTAAAAGAGGCGCATCGAGGACCTCTGTCAGCACGCCATCAATGCGTAATCTCGGAAGAAAGCCTGATGTCAAGTGCAGGTCAGACGCATTTCTCTGCGCGCTTAATTTTAACAGCTCTTCAATCGTCATGCTGAACTCCTGAGGGAAAAATTTCTTGCCAGCCTGATATCGGTTTTGTGTTGCCTCCAACAACGCTCACGCTCCTGAGAATGGTGTTTCCCAGCGGATTCGCGATGCTATTCCACACACTACCATTCCAATACAATGTTGCAGACATTTGTCCGACTGCCCAACAATTATTAGCGCCATGACAACGTACACTATACAAATCAAGATTATCCTGTGACGAATGATCTTGCGTCCACGTTGAACCATTCCAATACATCAAAGTTGAATTCCCGCCATTAATGAAGTTCCCTGCAATCCAGCAATTATTACTGCTCGTGCAATCTACAGAATTCAGTGTCACATTAGGAAAGCTGGTATTGCTCACGTGTGCCCACGCACTTCCATTCCAGAAAGATACGGTCCGCGATGCGCCCACCGCCCAACAATTATTGCTCGCAGTACACACCACATCGTTTAAATTTTGCGGCGCCGATGGAGCAGACACATCTCGTGTCCAGCTAGTACCATCCCAATGTGCATATAATTCTTGACTAGCATTCATATTACCGACCGCCCAACAATCATTTGTTGCGTTACAATATACAGCATTATAACTCGAGGTAGCGGGTAGGGTTGAAACCGTTGTGTTTTGCAACGCCCAAGTGCTGCCGTTCCAAAAATCAAAAGTTCTTCCCGCACCGACCGCCCAACAGTTGTTGCCTGCCAGACAATACACACTCAAAAAATTAGACGTCGTTCCAGAAGCACTTGTTGCCCAGCTGCTCCCGCTCCAATGAAAAATGCTTCCCTCTTGTCCGACTGCCCAAGCATCCGCATAAGAAAGCATAAAAACACTGTTAATATTATTGGTGCCTGACACGCTGGCTATATTCCATTGCAGTTCACTCGGCGCATTCCAATTAATAAGCGTGCTGCCGTCCCCCCCCGCCCAGGCCTGCGGCAATTGCACAGCCTCTTGAACCGTACGCCCAGCTGCAATCAGGTTGCCCGTCGGTGATAAGTTTGGCACACCACCCGATGAACGCAACCTACATTGATATTGACCCACCAGCGTACCACTAGCATGCGAAACAGCAACGGTTCCATCCGCTCCGCGTTGCACATTAATAAAATTATTTCCACTCACAGTGGAGTAATTGATAAGCTCACCATCAATCATAATGCGCCCCGCCGTTGCATAGGTCGCAGCATTAACAACAGGAATAGTCAAAGCGCTGGCAGTGATCGCGCCACTCAAGGTACTTACTGTTGGCGACTGCAGCGCTGCTGTCACGGTAAAAGGCCCAGCCGCCCCTGAGAAAGTGACGTTCGTTACAGTCGCATTCCCTGTCATGTTTGCACACGCTAAGCGCGCAGAAATAGTCGGCATCACTAATTGACGCAACGCTACCTCCAACCCCCCTTCTGCATTATACAGCGCCTGATCTGAACGCAGATGACTTGTGCCACTTAAAATATCACTATTCACTAAGCGTGTTGCAACAACGCCAATCACCCCAAAGATTACAATCAGCACCATGGCAGCAATCATTAAAAAACCTTCTTGCGACTTTTTGAGTTGGCTCATGAAACGATATTCCTTAAATCCACGACCGACTGCAATGTAAAGTTGGTATTATTTTGTGTGATGTTTAATGTAATTGACACATAACGAATGGCAGCCACCGTCCCAGCGACTGCGCCCATTCTATCTTCATAAGAAAATGTCATAGCGCTTACACCGTTCGCTAATGTTAATCCATTGCGCTGCAACGTGGTGCCGCTTAATGTATAACTCACCGCGGTATTCGTATTATCGGTAAACGAAAATTGCGTACTAGTCGCGGTACTGATGTTGCTTGTTGTTGCCAAATCGCGCATATCGCGCGCCATTCGGGACAATGCTAAACGTCCTTGCCAATCCGCATCACTTAAATCGCGCTGCGTAAAATAACTATTAAAACCGGTTTGCAACAAAGGTAACGTGATCCCCGTCAACATCGCTAAAATAGCGATGACAATAATGAGCTCCACCAAGCTAAAGCCGCGTTGATTCATCATGAGTATCCCGCCACCAACGTTTTCAAATCGGCATTGACATTCCGTGGCCCTCTCACTAGCACATCAATTAATTTATAATTAGAATCCCCCTCAATCGTATAAGCGCTAATAGTCGACGTTATCGTATAGCCTGTGATATCCGCGCATACCGCTGGCGGTGTACCGCTCACACAAGGATCGCTTAAACTAGAAAAACCATTGATACGGCGTTGACCGATAATAATTTCCATGCGACTACTCGCCAATTCAATCGCTGTCGTTTGCGGCTGAATCGAGGGCGTTTTTTGCAATGCTGTGCTAAATGCTAAAAAAACGCCCGTCACAGCAACGCCTATCACCACAACAAAAATGACTAACTCTATTAAACTAAATCCCGCGTTTTTTTTCATTATTGCGCCACCATGCTGCCCGTTTGTGGGGTGACCACAATATAACGATTAGTGCCATTTGCGCTCAATGTAATGGTCGCGTTCACGGTCAATGCGGTGGTTGCAGCGCTATCGACATATGGAATACCTTTTCCATCAAATGCAATCAACGCATTAGGTAAATGAGTCACGCCCGATATGATCACGCCCGAGAAAAGCGTTGTCGTGTTCGCACCTGTCGAAAGATTGGGAACGGCGGTGCCGCTCAGGCCTGTTATGTTGTAAGCGCTTGGTAACGTAAAATTCATACGAAAACCTTGCCCGTGCGTTATCGCGAGCATTTGTGTATAACGAAGATCGCTTAAGAGTTGCTGTATCGTTGCATCCAACATCGGAGAAGTCGTCCAGCGAGGAATAGCAGAGACCGCCACGATGCTCACCAAGATCATCACGACAAGCAATTCGACCACGGTAAAACCAAGTTGCTGTTTAAGCTGAACAATCCAAGTTGTCATAACATATCACATTAAGATATCCTGCTTATGATGGTAGTCTTTATTTGTAATAAAAGTCGAGGAAATGCTATGAGTCCACAGCAAGGATTTACCCTCATTGAATTAATGGTTGTTCTCGCGCTGATTGCGATTCTTGCGACATTTGCAGTCCCTCGATTGATTAATCTCAACACTCATGCCACACAGAATGCGACCGACAGCGTGGCGGCTAGTCTCGCGACGGTGAGCGCTTCCAATTTTGCACAACGCGTCGCCAACAGCAGTGCTGGCTCAGCCATCAGCAATTGTACTAATATTGGACAATTATTAAGCGGTGGATTGCCCACGGGGTATACCATTACTTCTCTTGCTATCACCGCTGGATCAAGTGTAAGGTGTATGCTGAATGGAAGCAATTCGACAACAGCTGGCTTTGTCGGCATGGGAATCTCGTAACGGAAAGACGATTATCATGGATTTTAACTTCTTACGGAAAAAAATACCACTACCGGGTTTATGCTGCCTCTATCTTTTGCCTGATAAATTAATTGTTGCTCATGCACTCAACCCCACGACTGTCTCATTTATTGAAGTAAGCATTTATCAGCTTCATTCGCTCAAACTGATTCTGACGAGTATTATCGAAAAACATGGACTGCAACGTGCTAAATGTACATGGGTATTGCATCCGGCACATTACCAATTATTATTGTTAGACCGTCCATCGGTTGAGCCCGCAGAGATCGCGCTCGCTTTGCGTTGGCAAATGAAAGAGCTCGTTCATTTACCCCTACAAGAGGCGGCCATTGAATACTTTACAGTGCCATCCAGTGTCTCCTCCAAAGAAAAACTGTATGTCGCAGTCGCACCATTGTCTGCTCTGCAAACTATTAAAAATATCATTACTGACGCAGGATTTGATTTGCAATGCATTGATATTCCAGAGCTTGCATTAACAAACATCAGCGCACTTTACGATAATAATCAATGTTACTTGGCATTATTAAGCGTCAATCAATCAGAGATTGAACTCTTCATTACTCGCGAAAAAAATCTTTTGTTATCGCGGAAACTCGCGCTGCCCTCCACACTCAGTATGGATGACTTGAAAAATTTACCACAAGCAGGCACGCCGCCTCCATGGTTTAGCGCACTGATCACAGACATTCAACATTCATTGACTTTTGCTCAAAGCCACCACCAACAAGAATTACCTGTCAAACTCCTGGTGTCGACACCTATTTCGACATTACCGGCTTATTTTGGTCAGTTATTAGGTGTAGAGGCAGAACAGCTCTTCATTGAAAAAAAATTAAACTTAGAGTTTGTGTTGCAGCCCGACGACTATTTATCACTGGATTATCTAATCGCCCTGGGCGGCGCCCGTCAAGATAGCCAACACCATGCGTATAAAATTAATTTTTTATCCAGACTCTCAAAACCTAGCCTCTATGCAATGACCGCCCAGCGGGCCTGTTATTTTCTAATGGGCTGGATCGCCTTATTAATTGCTATTTCTATCATACAATGCCTTTATGTTACTCTTCAAAAATGCCGTCTATCCTACCTTGAGCATCAGGAGAAATCGACTACATCGCAATTCCAGGCGCTGATACAAAGCTCTCCCAAACTACAAGAAATCACAAAACTGAACAGCGCCATCCGAATGTACTCAGAAAGAATGCAAATGCTTTCGATGAACTATCCACGCATTACATTCAGCCCCTCCAGCTGCCTCAAGGCATTAGCCAATAGAGCAACACCAGGGATGTGGCTAACACAAATCCATTTGCAACATCAGGGGCAACAAATCAGCCTGCAAGGCTTGACGCTGAGCGCCTCACAACTCATGAAATTTTCAGCATGGCTTCAAACAGAAAAAACGTTTGGCAGCAAACCCTTTAATAGAGTATCAACGGATAGCAAAGAAAATCAAACGCTCGCCTTCACTTTGACGACACAAGATCAAACGTCATGAATAACTCATTAAACCGCATAGAAATGTTCTTTGATCGGCGCCCACCACGAGAGCGCATCGCCATTTTCTCAAGCATCATGGTTTTCATTTTTTGGATGTGGCTTAGTTTGCTTGCTAAACCCCTATGGCATAGTGCACATAACAATGGAGCGACAATAGATGTCGTCAAAAAGAATGTGAGCACCTTAAATGCAGAGAAAGATACTTATCAATCCATTATTAGTTTGTCAGATAGCGCTTATCAAAAACAAATGCAACGGCTAGAAAGTCAACTTATCTCATTAGAGCGGAATCCACTGTTATCTAAAAAACCCATTAGGCAGGCGGCGGATTTACAAAGCGTGCTACAAGCCCTTGCGCAAACAGGTCCGCTATTAAGCCTCAATCAAATACAAAATGTCTCTGCAACCGCCGCTAGCGCATCATCGCCTACCTTTCTCAATCAAAAAATATTGGTCAAATTTTATGGCGATTATTTTGCCACATTGCATTATCTAGAGTATGTTGAAAATCTGCCATGGTATTTATCATTTGAGAGCGTAGACTATGAAGTTGGGCAATATCCAAATGCCAAAGTAACCATTGTGCTAAACGCCTTGGGTGCGCCAGGAGACAGTACTTATGTATAATTATTTTTTAATCATACTTCTCTTCTGTATGACTGTCTGTTACGGCGAGCCACACGATCCAACGATGCCGCCCAATTGGACGCCCTCAGCGATAACCGAAAACACACCGAAGGATATTCATCTATCTGGCATTTTCACCAGCAGAGATCAAAAAAACGCCATTATTAACGACAAAAGCGTAAAAGAAGGCGATCTTATTCAAGCTTACGAAGTTATTAGCATTCGACCGAATCTCGTTATACTTAAAAGCAATCAAGGTATTTTCGTAGTACCATTAACAGTAAGCGTAGCAACTCCTGTGAAGGATAACACTTAGATGAAACAGACATTCAAAAAAACAGTTTTTTTATTCTCCCTGATGCTGCTCTCCTCTTGCGCACCCAAGCCCCCCACTTACTCAACGGCTGGCGAAGACATTCAAAGCACAATGAATAGCAGCATCCAGAGCAATAGCGCATTGAACAACCGCTCTTCTCACACGCAAAATCTAAATAGCGCCTTATTACCCCCCTTAACCGTGCAACCACCCACCCATCCTGATCAACCGCAAGAACATCGCTTTAATGTAAACGCCGACAATATGCCCGCCAAAGCATTCTTTATGGGTTTGGTCGCCAGCACGCCGTGCAACATGTTGATTGAGCCAAACGCTACGGGCAGGATTACGCTCAGTTTAAAAAATGTCACTATTGATCAAGCATTAGATGCCGCGCGTGACATGTATGGTTACCAATACAAAAAAACAACGCTGGGTTATGAAATTTTGTCCCCTAAAATGACCACTCAAGTCTTTACAATTAACTACCTCAACATCAAACGCACCGGGGAATCCCAAACGCAGCTCATCTCAACAGACATAACAACATCCAGCAGCAACACATCGAATCTTGCTGCTTACAACAACATGAGTACGAATACACCCAGCCCCACCGGTGCACCTAGAGGTTCTGGCAGCACAATCACTACGAAAGCGGACAACGATTTTTGGACCGGCTTAAAAACCACCATGGACACACTGGTCGGCAATAAAGAAGGCCGATGGGTTGTTGTCAATCCACAGGCCAGTGTCATCATGGTGCATGCTTATCCTGAGGAGCTGCATGAGGTCAGCGACTATTTAGGCACTATCCAAAATAATTTACAGCGCGAAGTCATCATTGAAGCAAAAATTTTAGAAATTACATTAAGTGATAACTATCAAGCGGGAATCAACTGGAACTTATTAACAGCAAGCCAAGGGGGCTCCGCTGGGCTGTCCTCTGAATTTGCAACGGGCGGTCAAATTTTCAGCTTGGCGATTAGCGGCGATCACGGCAATTTCAATTCAGCCATTAATTTATTGGCGCGACAAGGGAATGTGCAGGTCCTCTCAAGCCCGCGCATTTCAACCATTAATAATCAAGAAGCTGTCATTAAAGTAGGTAGCGATCAATTCTTCGTAACCGGTTACACATCGAATATCACGCCCAACGGCAGCACCAATACCACCTCGCAAAGTGTCGCGCTAAATCCTTTCTTCTCAGGCATCACCCTAGATGTCACGCCACAAATTAGCGATCACGGCGAAGTCACTTTATATATTCATCCGTCTATCAGCCATGTACAAGATCAAAATAAAACGATTCAACTCGCGAGCGGTGCAGGGGTGTCACCGAACAGCACATTAACGCTGCCTTTAGCATTAAGCACTATTCGTGAGTCCGATAATGTCGTCCATGCACAAAATGGTCAGATCGTGGTGATCGGTGGCTTGATGCAAAATCAAACCTCTGAAACCATCGCAGGAACCCCTGGTTTAAGCAAAATCCCTACGGTTGGCACATTAGCACGCAACACCAATCAGGTCTCACAAAAAACAGAGCTTGTGATCTTGTTGCGCCCTATCGTCGTTAACAACAAGACTTGGGATAATCAACTCCAAGGAGAAGCTAAGAATTTTGCTGATGTGCAGCGCGGCTTCCATGTTGGCGGATTACCAGAAGATTTTGGAACGGAAGGCGAGAAACTCCTTAAAAAATAAAGGCGAATATATATGTACCTAGAACATTTTCAGTTAAATGAACCGCCCTTTTCGCTCACCCCTAGCACGCATTATTTTTATAAATTGGCCGGTCATCAAGCCGCGCTCAATACCTTGATGCTGCATTTGCGGAACGGTGAAGGGTTTATTAAAATCACCGGAAAAGTGGGGTCTGGAAAAACATTGTTGTGCCGCATGCTGCTGAAGCGCCTGGGGGAAAAATTTTTCACTGCCTATATTCCCAACCCCGATCTTGAAGCTATCACCTTGCGAAAAATCTTGGCGCAAGAGCTAGGTATCCCTGAGGCAAACTTTAACGATCAACATACGCTATTATCTGCCATCAATCTCAGGCTGATGGATCTTCACACACAAGGGAAGCAAGTCATTTTAGTCGTCGATGAAGCGCAAGCATTGCCCACCGAAAGTTTGGAAACACTGCGCTTATTAACCAACCTTGAAACACGCTCCTCCAAGCTATTGCAAATTGTCCTTCTGGGTCAACCCGAGCTCGATACACGTCTTAATCAAAGTTCCTTGCGTCAACTGAAACAACGCATCGGTTTTTCCAGCAAGCTGCCTTTGTTAAAATATTCTGAACTCGGCGCCTATGTGAACCATCGATTAATGGTAGCGGGCTATGAGGGCTCGCGACCCTTGTTCTCCCGCGCTGCCCTATGGCTGCTTTTTCAGAAAGCGAAGGGCGTGCCACGCTTGGTTAATATTTTGTGTCACAAAGCATTGATGGCAGCGTATGGTCGGGGCAAACCCATCGTGACGTATCGAGAAATGCATGATGCTTGCAACGATACAGAATCTGTTTCCAGCCACGATCCGTTAGCCGTGATATTAGGTGTATCGTTAGCAGTGATCAGCGCATTTCTCTTGCTTGCTTGGAGGGTCTCTGCGTGAGCTTAACAAATGATATGTTAAATAATCTCGATAAACGCCGTACTGCAAAGAGCGGTTCTTCATTATTATTGAACAGCCTAGAAAGCACAACCTCCAATCCATCCTATTATCTGACTTATGGTTTTTATCTTTTATCTGTCATCGCATTAATCGGTTTGGTGGTCGGCCTCTTTTATGCCAACCTGCATCAGCTGAAACCACAAGCTAGGCCGGTCATCATGAAAGCGCCCTTGCCGCCCAAAATGAGCCGTCTCCCTGGAACGCTAACCGCCACATCCGCCGCAATCTCATTGCCGCTGTCCAATACCATTGCTATTTCTGCCAGCCCCAACAATGTGTCTGCCGACGCCTTACTGAAAACGCCCGTGCAGGAACCGATGCAGGATAGAATGAATCAACTGTATCAAGATGCCTTAAATTTAATCGCACAAAATCAACGCCCCGCTGCCATTCAACAATTACAACTACTCACACAACAGTTTCCAACCTTTCAAGAAGCTCGCGTGACGCTCGCCACCGTTTATTTGGAGAATAATGATAGTGTCAGGGCCACAACGTTGCTGAACAATGGACTGATGCTAGCACCTAAAGATGTTTCATTAACGCTTCTGTATGCGCGAGCGCTCTTAATGGAAAATCATGCAACCGAAGCCCTACAAACCATCACGACTATCGCAGACACAGCAGGAGATAATTCAACTTACGTCGATCTGCTCGCTTCCATTCAACAAGCATTAGGGCATTACTCTGATGCGATTCCATTGTATCAAGCCTTGTTAGCGCAAGATCCGAGCAATAGCCGCTGGTTGGTGAGCCTGGCAGTCTCTTTTGAAAAAGACGGCCAAAACGATGCTGCGCTGAGCGCTTATAAAAAAGCAGATACCGCAGGCCAGTTGCCGGCTAATTTGCAAAGCTATGTCGCGCAGCACATTCGCGACCTAGGTGGCTAGGAATGACTTCTTTTCGCTATACCGCAAGAAATAAAAATGGCGAACTGATTGCCCATAACATTCAAGCGAATACCATCGATGATGCAGCAGGTAGCTTAATTAAAGAGGGTTTAACCCCCATCAATATCACACCCATTCCTGAAAAAAGACTCTGGCGTTTTTCTTCTTTACATTTTATAAATAAAAAAATCGGTTACGAAGCGCTCGCTATTTTCTGTCGGCAACTATTTTCACTCACTAAAGCAGGCGTGCCTATTCTGTCGGCAATACAGCGCTTAGCCGAGATCGCCACTGACCCTTTCTTTGCGAAAACCTTACAGAAAGTAGCAGAAGAGATTTCTCTTGGTGCTTCACTGTCAACAGCCATGCAGCATCATCGCACCATTTTTTCTCCTCTGATGATCGCTCTCGTCACAGCCGGTGAATCCAATGGTCGATTAGATGAAGCTTTTTTACAAGCCTCAAAACATTATGAGCTAGCAAATACCTCTCGCAAGCGCATTACGGCTGCCTTGCGCTACCCATTCATCGTCATCTTCCTAGCGTTTTCCTCGATCACGTTAGTGAGCGTCACGGTGATCCCAAAATTTGCAAGCCTATACGCTCATTTTCATGTCACACTACCCCTACCGACGCGGATACTCATTCAATTTTCACTTTTTATACAACATTATTGGTGGCTCATCATCGCGCTGGTGGTATTGCTCATTGCATCAGCCTCTCACTTGCTGCGCCGTGATGCCGTTTGCGCCTTTATCGATCGCGCACAACTGAAGCTCCCTCTCTTTGGTAGCGTTTTAGAACGCATTGTCATGGCTAATTTTTCACGAAGTCTTGCCATGCTTTTACAAACCGGTGTGCCACTCATTCAATCACTCACGCTTGTCGCCAACATTGTTGGCAATAGTTACGCAAAGATAAAAATATTAAGCATGAGAGGCGCCATTGAACGAGGTGAGAATCTGTCGCAAGCTGCCTTTGGTATTCACTTTTTCTCACCGCTCATTTTACAGATGCTATCGGTAGGGGAAGAGACGGGGCATATAGATAAAATGCTTTTTGAAATCAGTTACTTTTATGAACAAGAAGTGGATTATGATATTAAACAGCTCGCCGATAAAATCGAACCGATTTTGTTAATCCTAGTAGGCTGCATGGTATTAATATTGATGTTAAGCGTATTTTTGCCGATGTGGAATATGGCGTATCTTATACATTAATAGCAACCGACAACGTCCCATCGATAAGAAGTACGCCTTGCGTAAGCAAGAAAATGAAACTACAATGAAATTGCTGTATAAGGGATTGCGGCTTTAAAGGAGATATTATGTATCGCAACGTAAAAGGTTTTACAATGGTTGAATTAATCGTTGTCATTATTATCATCGGTATTTTATCCGCCATTGCCATTCCCCGCTTCATCAATCAAACTGCCACCGCACGTGTCGCCGCCTTAAACGGTCTAGCAGGTGCTATCTATAGCGCAACCGCTTTAGCACAAGCAGAATACATTGCGGAAGGCAATTCGAGCGCTAGCACCGCAACAAACATCACAATGAACGGCACAAGCGTCGCCGTCACTCAAGGTACAGGACGTCCCACTGCCTCTACCGCTGGTATTGGGACAGCGCTGGAAACTATCTTTGGCTTTACGGCCACTTACGCAGCTCCTGTTGCCACATTCAACTTCTCCACTGAAGTCTCTGGCTGTAACTTAACCTACACGGATACCTCAGGTGTTGTGGTGATAAACCCAGCCGGTTGCTAATTGAACATCGCCCCGCATGCTTGATCTTTAAAGGTCAGCATCAGTGGGGGGCCCATCTAAGGACAACGACGGCCATGGTTGCTCAAGTCAGATTAGGTGAAATGTTAATTGCACACAAGATTATCCGTGAAGAGCAATTGCAACAAGCGATCCAACATCAGAAAAAAAGCGGCGAAAAAATTGGCCAAGCGTTAATCTCGCTTGGTCACATCACCGAAAAACAATTTCTCGATTTTTTTGCCAAACAACTTAACATACCCTTCTATGATCTCAATCTGTATCACATCGACGCTAAGCTTGCCGAAGAATTGCCTGAGTCGTATGCGCGTCTTTATGATGCCATCCTCTTAAAGGAACAGAATAACGGTTTTTTAATCGGCATGGCCGATCCGCTTGATGTGGTTGCGACGGATAAGCTACGCCAACTCCTCAACAAACCGCTTGTCTTTGCACTTATTAAAGAGCAAGACATTGATAGAGCCTTATCTCTCGTCTATCGTCGCACCAAAGAGATCAGTGTTTTTGCGCACGCACTATCACAAGAAATGAATAAAAACGAGAAGGCAATTACCTCCACCCCCGAAGATCGAACCGATGCGCCGGTCATTAAATTACTCAACACTCTTTTTGAAGATGCCGCAAAAATGCATGCGTCAGATATTCACATAGAACCCAGCAAAGAAGCGATACGCATCCGTTTGCGTATTGACGGCATTTTGCACGAACAAATCGTTCAAGAACCTGGCATTATGGCCGCCATTGTCTCACGCTTAAAGCTCATGTCAGGATTAAACATTTCAGAAAAGCGCTTGCCCCAAGACGGTCGATTTGACATTGCGCCCTTTGGCAAACGATATGATATTCGTCTATCAACCATGCCAACGCCCTTTGGCGAATCAATTGTCATGCGCCTCCTACCACAAACGACAGAACTCTTTCAACTCGAAAGCACCGGAATGAGTGGTGACACATTAGAAAAAATGCATGAATTATGCCGCAAACCCAATGGTATTATTTTGGTAACCGGCCCAACTGGCTCCGGTAAATCTACTACACTTTATGCCACTATTCATGAAATGAAACAACTCAATCTTAAAATTATCACGATCGAAGATCCTATTGAATATTTTTTATCATACGCAGTACAAATTCAAACGAATGAAAAAATTGGTTTGGATTTTTCAACGGTTCTCCGCAGCATTTTACGTCACGATCCCGATATTATTTTACTAGGTGAAATGCGCGATAAAGAAACCACTGCAATTGCTATGCGCGCGGCGTTAACGGGTCGTTTAGTGCTTTCCACACTTCATACCAATGATGCGGTAAGCACCATTTATCGCTTAATTGACTTAGGCATTGAACCCTACATTATCGCCGCCACAACGCAGGCCATTCTATCGCAGCGCTTGGTTCGTCTCATCTGTCCGCACTGCAGTGAAGAAGGTCCGCTCACAGAAAGCGAAAAAGTATGGCTATCAAAATTAAATCTCTATAACAAAAATATCTCTTTCAAGCATGGTTTGGGTTGCGCCAGCTGTGGGAACACAGGATATTGTGGACGTACCGCTATTTTTGAGCTCTTAGAATTAAACCAAGCGATGTCTGACGCATTGCGAGAAAATGATCAAAACACGTTTCGCAAAAATGCGAGTGCAGTGCTCAGCGGAAAACGGCTCGCCAACGATGCTTATCGCTTGGCTGAAAAGGGCGTCACCACCATTTCAGAAATGATACGCGTCATCAATGAAGGTTATGGATTACAGTAACACATGACAAAATCACGCGCTCTATCTGCACATTGGCAGGAAATCATAGGCCGAAATATTGTTCTTGGGATAACATACTTTGCGGTCAGCTATGCGGGCGTTCTGTTCAAAATACCATCTAATATTGCCTACATCCTCTGGCCTGTGGCGGGCATTGCGTTAGGTGCTACACTCGTTTACGGCGCCAACATACTTCCCGGTATTTTTTTAGCGGCTTTCTTTTCGGGGCTCTGCCTCCTCCAACACCAAGATGCATCCAGCTTCGGCACCAATGAGCTGCTTGTTTCTGTTTGTATGGCAATGGGCGCCTGCTTACAAGCTTACCTAGGGCGAGTATTAGTCAAAAAATATATCGGGCTCAATAACCCGCTTTATAGCGTCAAAAACATTTTATTTTTTACCCTCTTAACAGGTCCAATCAGTTGTTTGACGAATACACTGATAGGTAACACGAGTCTTTATTTTTTCCATTTTATTCCTCCTGGATTTTTCTTTCCGCATGCAGTCTCCTGGTGGGTGGGGGACTCTCTTGGCGTTTTAATCTTTACACCTCTTTTCTTGATCTGCTTTGCGGAGCCCAGAGCTGCATGGTCACCGCGCCTACGGTTTGTCGCCATTCCACTCATCGGCTGCTTTCTCGCAACCATCAGCGTCTATTTTTTTACAAGCGTAATTGATCTGAGGCAAATTCAACGCGTTTTTTCGCAACAAATGGAGGTCCAGGTCGATATCATCAATAATAACTTACAATCAATGAGTCACGCCCATCGAGATGCGCAATCGATGAGTTCTGTCACCGCAACGATCAATACCAACACATTTTTTTCTTCGATCAGATCAATGGAGGCTTCTGACTTACATTCTTTCATCATTTCCAGCCCAACCCAACGACTGTACCAGTTTCAAGCCCCCCAAAAAACATCAGCAACAGCGTTAAGTAAAATTATTTTCAGTACGCAAAGAACAATGCTGTCTCAAACATGGACTTTTTATGCAGAACCAACAGAGCATTATCTCTATAAGAATTCTTCGCCCTTGGTCTGGTTTTTTTTAGTAGGGGGTCTGTTTTTCTGCTCTCTCGCAAATATGATTCTCTTTATTCTGTATGGCCAAAAAAATATTATTCAAGGAGAGGTTTATCGGCGCACACAAGAGTTGGCGGCTGAACAAGCAAAAAATAAACTACTCCTTGAATCAGCGGGTGAAGGTATTTACCAAGTCGATCTTTTAGGAAAAGTAGTTTATATCAATCCTGCGGCGACGAAAATGCTAGGCTATGAATCTCATGAATTGCTTGGCAAAAATATTCATTCTATCGTGCATTACCAATACCCTGACGGTTCGCCCTATCCGCTAGAAGGGTGCAGTATGGATAATGCCCTCAAAATGGGAACCGTGCACCACATTCGCAATGAAATGCTCTGGCGTAAAGATGGTGCTAGCCTTTGGGTTGACTATAGCAGCACACCGCTTGTTGTAGACGAAAAGATTATTGGATCCATTATTTTATTTGGCGATATCAGCAAACAGCACTATGCCGAACTCGACCTAAAACATGTAGCACACTTCGATGTGGTGACTCAGCTACCCAATCGTTTAAGTTTTTTAGAAATGCTTCCCAAAGCCATGGCAAGAGCGGGACAAAACCAGACGTTGCTCGCAGTCTGTTTTCTCGATTTAGACAACTTTAAGCGGATAAATGATGCGTTCGGACATACTGTCGGCGATATGTTGCTGAGGAGAATCCCAAGCATACTCAAACCCATCTTGCGAACGACTGATTTTATCGCACGCTTAGGTGGCGATGAGTTTGGTTTAATTTTAGAAGACATACACGCACACAGTGAATTAGGTCCTATCTTGCAGCGCTACGTGAACGCTATGCGTCAATTGACAAAAATTAATAATATTGAAATCAATACCTCTGCTAGCTTTGGCGCCGCGATCTACCCCGACAACGGAAACTCTGTCGACGAACTTATCAAAAACGCCGATATCGCCATGTACTACGCCAAAGAAAATGGTCGCAATACTTACATCGTTTTTAATAACGATATTTTACGGATAGCAAAGCGCCGAGACGCCATTGAAAATGCATTGCACTATGCGCTGGAGCGCAATGAATTCTCTATTGCTTACCAACCTCTCGTCAACATCCAACAAAAAACAATCGTAGGCATTGAAGCGCTGCTACGCTGGCACTCTACAGAACTCACCGAAACCATTTCGCCACAAGAATTCATTCCTCTCGCAGAAGATAATGGAATGATTTACGCTATTGGTGCATGGGTATTTGAGCAAGCCTGTCATGATTTCAAAAAAATCAGTGCTGCGCTTCCCGAGAGAAAGCTCACCCTTTCTATTAATGTGTCCGTCAAAGAGCTGGAGCTGGATAATTACGCCTCCCAACTGAAAAAGACATTATCGAAAACACACTCCGATGCATATCAAATATGTCTTGAATTGACTGAGTCAGCACTGATGAAGCACCCCGAAAAAGTAATATCCGTCATGAAAGAATTAAAAAAAGTAGGCTTTCAATTCGTGCTAGATGATTTTGGTACGGGTTATTCCTCTATGCAGCACTTAAAAAATTTACCGCTCTCTGCCCTGAAAATAGATAAAAGCTTTATCCGCGATATTCCACACGATGAAGATGCAGTCGCCATTACAGCTGCTATCATTCAACTGACTCATGCCCTTGATATGAAAGTCGTTGCAGAAGGCATTGAAAACAAAGCGCAACTCGATTTTTTATGTGGCCAAGGCTGTTATGAAGGACAGGGTTTTTATCTCGCCAAGCCAATGATGCTAGACCAATTAATCGAGCAGTATGCTTTATAAGCGCAGAGCAATCCTCACGAAAAACCTAACTCTTATTACTGTAATAAAGGGTTCTATAACATTATGATGAACACATAGGGGAAAAAACCACCCATCAGGAAGAGTGAAAGGCATGATAATCAGGTGACTCATTAAAAATATATCGCTCAACGAAAATGACATTCAATTATCCTTTATTCGCTCGTCAGGACCTGGCGGGCAGAATGTCAATAAAGTCGCGACAGCCGTGCAGTTGCGATTCAACATTCAGCAAGCGTCTCTCAGCGAATCGGTTCGTCTACGGCTACTCACTGTATTAGCCAACCAATTAACATCTCAAGGTGAGCTCATCATTAAAGCAAGCCGCTATCGCACACAAGAACGGAATAAACAGGATGCCTTGGAGCGCTTACAAAGCATTATTGAAAAAGCCGCTACGCCCCCTAAGCGACGACGAAAAACAAAACCCACCTATGCCTCTAAACAACGTCGACTGACTGAAAAGAAATGTCAGTCAAAAACTAAATCGTTGCGCCAGAGAAAGATGTTTCATGAATCCTAGGGTCTGTTGACATTTAACTTTAGAGGTAGTGAATTAAAGGGACGATTGACATCCGACGCCTGAGGATTGCGAATTATTTAATAAAGTCCTGACCTGCTCGACTATTATTCTCCTGCCGTTTCAGTTTTTCATTAAACTCTTTTTCTTTTTGAGCAATATGTTTTTGATACCCAATAGGATCAACAAAGGAATTGGTCTTGCTCTTATTTAATAAATCATATTTTTTCTGTAGATCAAAATACATAGCAATAGCAGAAGGCGCTGAACCTGTTGGAATGCACGGCTTGGGAACAGCCAATAACCTGTCCTACAAAGGTCCCTGCCCACCCGATAGAGAGCATCGCTATTTCTTTAAACTCTATGCATTGGATGCCATGCTAGCCCTACCAGAAAAATCCTCCAAACAACAGATAGAGCAAGCAATGAAAGGACATATTTTAGACCAGACAGAGCTTATGGGAGTGTATGCTAGAAAATAACTTGCGATCTCCGCGTTTTTCTTGTCATCCCCGCGAAGGCGGGGACCCATTCTGCAAAAATCTCTCACAACGAAAAGCTTGCGAAACGCAAGCTGGAGCAACAAGATACATCCATTTCGCGAGCATTAGCCAATGCGCAAAATGGATCCCCGCCTTCGCGGGGATGACAAGAAAAACGCGGGGATGACAAATTAACCCGTACGAGATGGTGACGGCGATCGCGACCGAGAATCCGATGAAGTAACAAGCTTGCTACCTATTGCGGGCGGAGAACCAAATAACCTCCCATAGGATGCAGAATGAGCAAGCAAGAAAGAGTCGCCCCCTGTATCGCTTGATGCCGCATCCGAGTAACGCGAATCATCAACGTTCGGCGATGGTGACGACGAACCTGCTTGAGGCAAACTCTCTTCCAAAACGGCTGGCCTAAAGGGCGATCTGAACGGTGGCGTGAACGCCATATAAGGCAAAGGCGATGGAGGAGCTAACAAGCTAGCGCCCTGCTTTTTCTGAGGCGTCTTCATTAAAGGAGCGTCCACTAAAACAGCTGGTATTTTTTTCAGATACTTATTTATCGCAACAACCATATCCTCATGAGGCATCACTTCAATCACGCCAATTCCACACTGTGCTGCCCACTCTTTCGCAGCAGCGCTCCAAGCGACAGAACCGGAATGCGGCAATACAATAATCATTCCCGGTGGGTTAAGTTCCGAATGAATAATAGCGTGTCCATACAACTTTGAGTAAGCTTGGCGTTCTGAATAGCCAGGACATTCATATGACACATACAACAGAAAATCACAAAGGCGAAGCGCGCTCAACTCGCTGTCCGGTTTATCCATCATTATCTGAGCGAATTTTAAAAGATGTTGCATATGAATTGAATTGGTTTTCGCAATCAATACCACATTCACTTCATCACTTATCGTTTTAAGTGCCAGCACTTTGCGAAAAAAATCATTTGGACTGCCCAGTATTGCATTCCACGCCTCATCAAAAGCAGGATCGTCGACCGTCTCCGCCTTGAATGCGAGCAAGCTCAGCACCTTCTTTCTAAACTGCACTTCATTAATGATGCCGGATTGAAAACCCATCTCTTCGCGGTGTATATCGGGAAACGTCGATGCCCATTCCTCCATCGTCAATGTATTGACTCGCGCCCCCTCTTGGTATGATAGGGCAATGAATTTTTCGGCAGCCAGCTCATAATCCAGCGACTGCAACATCTCGAGTGGAACAACCGCTGTTCGTCTGGTAACGCTCTCGCCACTGGCTGCCATCATACCAATCTCCCTATTATTGTTTTATTAAAGATAAGTCGCGCCATTCTATTATTCGCTACATCGCTTGTCTAGAAGGCCTTCGGCATAATAATCCTTGGATAAAACAGCTTAAATAGGGTATCATGACCGTTTTTTTATCAGATTAATTTAAATTTAAGGGTATCTAACGTGTCAGAACAACTTCGCAATATCGCCATCATCGCCCACGTTGATCATGGTAAAACCACTTTAGTGGACAAATTATTACAACAAACCTCCAGTCTTTCGAAAAAGACCAATAACACTGAACGCGTCATGGATAGCAATGACCTCGAAAAAGAACGAGGCATTACGATTTTAGCTAAAAATACAGCCCTCGTTTGGCGCGATGCACGCGAAAAAATCGATTATCGCATCAACATCGTCGATACCCCGGGGCACGCTGATTTTGGTGGTGAAGTAGAGCGTATTTTGTCCATGGTTGATTCCGTTCTTCTGTTGGTCGATGCAGTCGACGGCCCCATGCCTCAAACACGCTTTGTCACACAAAAAGCGTTTGCTCAAGGCTTGAACCCCATTGTCGTCATTAATAAAATTGACCGTCCTGGCGCGCGTCCAGATTGGGTAGTGGATCAAGTATTCGATTTATTTGATAACTTAGGCGCAACGGATAAACAATTGGATTTCCCCATTGTGTATACGTCCGCATTATTAGGTTATGCCGTCATGGATCCCACTGAACAATCGGATAACATGACTGTATTATTCGAAACCATCATCAAACACGTGCCGCCGCCAGCAGTCGAGCTAAATGGTCCTTTTCAAATGCAAATCTCCACACTGGATTACTCCAGCTATGTCGGTATGATCGGCGTGGGTCGTATTCGTCGCGGCGAAGTCAAAACCAATATGCCCGTTACGGTTATTGATGCTGAAGGCAAAACGCGATCGGGGCGCGTACTACAGGTGCTCGCTTATTTAGGATTAGAGCGTACTGAGGTACCAATGGCTTTTGCTGGCGATATCGTCGCTATCACAGGTATTGATGCTTTAAAGATTTCAGATACGTTATGTGATCCAACCTGTGTTGAAGCGCTACCTGCTTTATCTGTTGATGAACCAACCGTCAGCATGACATTTCAAGTCAACACATCCCCTTTTGCAGGACTCGAAGGAAAGTTTGTCACCAGCCGAAAAATTCGCGAACGACTCGACAAAGAATTACTACATAATGTCGCGTTACGCGTAGAAGACACCGCTGATCCCGATAAATTTAAGGTCTCCGGTCGTGGTGAATTGCATTTATCGATTTTGATTGAAACGATGCGACGCGAAGGCTTTGAATTAGCGGTCTCTCGTCCTGAGGTCATCACTAAGATGGTCAATGGCGAACTGCATGAACCATTCGAAACCATGGCCATTGATATTGAAACAGGGCACCAAGGCACGATCATGGAGCAATTGGGATCACGCAAAGCTGATCTTAAAAATATGACACAAGATGGCAAAGGACGCGTTCGATTGGATTACATCGTTCCATCCCGCGCACTCATTGGCTTTCACAATGAGTTTCTCACCATGACATCTGGCTCCGGCTTGATGCACCATGTGTTCAGTCATTATGGACCGGCTGTTAAAGGTGAGATTCCTCATCGACAAAATGGTGTCTTGATCTCCAATCAAGAAGGTGTTGCATTAGGCTTCGCTCTTTGGAATTTGCAAGAACGTGGCCGCATGTTGATTCATCCTCAAACCAAAGTCTATGAAGGCATGATCGTCGGTATTCACAGCCGAGACAATGATTTAGTGGTTAACGCAACAAAGGCAAAGCAGCTCACCAATATGCGAGCTTCTGGGTCGGACGAAAACATCATGTTAGTCCCACCGATTATCATGACACTCGAGCAAGCTCTCGAATTTATTGAAGACGATGAATTGGTTGAAATTACACCGCAATCCATTCGCGTCCGCAAAAAATTCTTGAAGGAAACAGATCGGAAGCGGTCGTCTAAATAATACACGCTATTCGCTTGATAAAAATAGTCAGGGGATAGCGATTAAATTTATATTCCCTGCGCTAATGAGGCATCTATGAACACCCCCCTTGAAAAAGGGTGCCCATCACTCTGCGCAAGATAGCTTATCAATCAATCGCATGCTCCCGCGTCGTGCTAAACACGATGCCGGGCCAGCGCTCCATCGCAAGCCGCAAATTAACACGTGTGGGTGCCAGATAGGTTAACTGATCACTCCCATCCAGCGCTAAATTATCAAACGCCTTATTTTTAAATTCTTCTAGCATTTTTTGATCATCGCATTGAATCCAGCGCGCTGTGGTCACAGACACGGATTCATAAACGCAATCCACATTATATTCATGCTGTAGTCGATAGGCGACGACATCAAACTGCAACAACCCTACCGCGCCTAAAATCAAATAATTGCTATTCATCGGACGAAATAATTGTGTGGCGCCTTCCTCTGACAATTGCTGCAATCCTTTTTGAAGGGATTTTAATTTAAGTGGATCTTTGAGTCGCACGAGTCGAAATAATTCCGGTGCAAAATAAGGAATGCCGGTGAATTGGATTTTTTCACCTTCTGAAAACGTATCGCCAATTTGAATGGTGCCGTGATTATACAGACCAATAATGTCACCCGGCCACGCAATATCGACACGTTCTCTGTCAGACGCCATAAAAGTCAGCGCTTGCGGAATTTTCACCTCTCGACCCGTTCTCACTTGAAACACTTTCATGCCTTGTTCATACTTGCCCGAGCACACACGCAAAAACGCGATGCGATCGCGATGCGCCGGATCCATGTTGGCCTGTATTTTAAAGACAAATCCGGAAAATTTTTCTTCCACGGGCAATACAGCGCGCGACACTGCCTCGCGTGGCTGAGGAGCGGGGGCATACTCTGAAAAGGCATCTAACAATTCACGAACACCAAAATTATTAATCGCGGATCCGAAAAAAACTGGTGTTAATGACCCCTTCAGAAATTCAGCGTGATCAAATGTGTGGCTTGCACCTTTGATGAATTCAATATTCGCGCGAATTTCATCAACACGATCGCCCAACAATTCGTCAAGGGCAGGATTCTGAATGCCAATAATTTTAGTGCCGATCTGTTGTATCGCATTTTTACCCGGTTCATAGAGATAAACCGCATCTTCATAAAGATGGTACACGCCTTTAAAATCACGCCCCATACCAATGGGCCACGTAATCGGCGCGCAACGAATTTTTAAAATATCTTCAATTTCATCGAGCAACTCAATAGCATCACGACTATCACGATCCATCTTATTAATAAAGCTAATGATGGGTGTATGGCGCAATCGACAGACTTCAAGCAATTTGATAGTGCGCTCTTCCACACCCTTTGCCGCATCGATCACCATCAATGCCGAATCAACCGCGGTCAAGGTACGATAGGTATCCTCCGAGAAGTCCGCGTGCCCTGGAGTATCCAAAAGATTCATGATGTGGTCTTTATAAGGAAACTGCATCACAGAGGTCGTGACAGAGATACCGCGCTGCTTTTCAAGCTCCATCCAGTCCGATGTCGCGTGCTTGGAAGCTTTTCGCCCCTTGACGCTCCCCGCCATTTGAATCGCACCACCAAATAAGAGTAATTTTTCAGTGAGCGTGGTTTTACCCGCATCCGGATGAGAGATTATTGCAAAGGTGCGGCGTTTAGCCAATTGTTCAGTTAAAGCAGACATGGAATTCTTCAATTTTCAAAGCCGCTATCTTACAGTACGATCAAATAGCTAGCAAATCATAACGTCGACTCAACATGAAAGGGTTTTATCAAGAAATGAGTATTATTTATTATTTTATTGACAAAATGGTTTTATTTTATATAATGATATGCTCATAAATTAGATTTATTAATAATAACTGATTAAAAAATAGTATTATAACGAGGAGAACGCTATGTTTGCAAGACCACCTTCTGATGCTGCTCTTTTCTTTGTAGCCCCAAGATTATTCGCTCCAAGAATCCACGAAAAGAACAACAATCTAAGAGAGCTTTTCAGAGCGCTCACAACGAACCCCAACCCGGACACCATCTCGATGGAAGATCTCGAAAAGACTGTGCAAGAATGTGTTGATTTTAGAAGGGGCCTTAATATAAATCATCACAGAATACTCATGGCAGACGCAGAGTACAACGCGATGTTTTTAGAGAGCAAACAACGCGCGGATCAACTCGCACAATTCAAGATGCAAGAAGATGCTAGGCGTATGGAACTACAGGCAAGGCGAGCCCCTTAAGTAAACACACTGGGCGGCATCTGTCGCCCTTTATTAAGCTATATCAAACAGGTGGGCAGCTACCTATCTATATCTGTTTATATAAAAACCATAAATAATATTTATGGTTTTTATAAAACCTATTTGAAATTTTTTTGAAATAAAATATAAGAATATTATTTATTCTTATATTGATATTCTGTTCTTTATATATATAATTTACTGACTTAAAAATAGATATTTTCTATTTTTATGATATTTAAAAATTCAAAAAAACAAAAAGGAGAAAAAAATGTTTGACAGACAAGCGCTCACCCAAAAAATAGCCAATGCTATTACAAGAATTAGCAATGAAATTGAAGGTACGCGAGTAACCGCAGAAAATGCGCTTCTATTTAGAGAAAAATTAGATGCGCTCGAAGCAACTGCTCAAAAAAATGGATTAAATTTCAAAGAATACCTACGAGAAACAAGAGCAAGCATTATTGTTGAAAGAAACATCGTTAATGATTATAAGGTAGAGGAAACCCGACGCGCTGGAAGACGCCACAGTATATAAGCTTTAAAAAAACGGATTGCCTCTTTCATGATGAAAGAGGCAATCAAGCATTACTTTTCTTTTGGTAAATACAAGTCCGTAATCGTGCCTTCAAACACCTCAGCCGCCATGGCAACCGTTTCAGATAATGTCGGATGGGGATGGATAGTTAAGGCGATATCAGCCACATCACAACCCATCTCAATCGCTAAGGCTATCTCAGACGCTAATTCGCCTGCACTAGGGCCGACCGCAGCGCCACCTAAAATACGATGGGTCTTCTTATCAAAAAGAAGTTTTGTGATGCCTTCATTACGTCCCATGGCCAGTGAACGGCCGCTCGCCGCCCAAGGGAATGCGCCTTTGCCATATTCAATGCCTTTGGCTTTGGCATCGTTTTCTGTTAAGCCTACCCATGCCACCTCAGGATCCGTATAGGCAACACTTGGAATACATTTTGGATCGAAATAATGTTTCAAGCCTGAAATC
Organism: Legionellales bacterium; assembly: GCA_947478495.1. Taxonomy (GTDB): domain Bacteria; phylum Pseudomonadota; class Gammaproteobacteria; order DSM-16500; family DSM-16500; genus CANJVW01. The sequence continues at coordinate 34,841 of CANJVW010000009.1, forward strand.
ACTTCAGCCGCCACACGTGCTTCATGGATCGCTTTATGTGCCAGCATCGGATTGCCGACGACATCCCCAATCGCATAAATATGCGAGACATTCGTGCGGAGTTGATTGTCCACCGAAATAAATCCACGCTCATCAACTTTAACGCCTGCTTTGTCAGCCGAAATATCAAGTCCATTGGAGCGACGACCTACCGCACTTAAAATGCGATCAAACTTTTGCGGTTCAGCGGGTGCGTTCTCGCCTTCAAAGGTGACCCAAAGTCCGTCTTTTTTCGCTTCGACTTTGGTGACTTTTGTTTTTAACAGAATACTTTTATATTTTCCTTGAATGCGCTTTTGCAAGGGCATCACGATATCTTTATCTGCACCGGGGATGACCTGCTCCATCAGCTCAACAACGGTGATATCCATGCCTAACGCAGAATACACGGTTGCCATTTCTAAACCAATAATACCGCCGCCCAACACCAACATATGGCCCTTAGTGTCAGCCAATTCCAATGCACCCGTTGAATCGATAATGCGTGGATCCTCAGGCAAAAAAGGCAGTTTCACAGGACGAGAGCCGACGGCAATAATCGCTTGTTGAAAATTCACTATTTTGTCGCCTTGAGTTGTCTTAATCACGACTTGATTCGGAGAAGAAAAAGAGGCCGCCCCCCTGATCACATCGACTTTGCGCTGTTTGGCTAACGCTTTCAAGCCACCCGTTAAACGACTGACGACTTTATTTTTCCAATCACGCAACTTGGCAACTTCAATGGTGGGCTTGCCAAATGTAATACCACACTCCTCTACCTCATGCGCTTCATCAATCACTTTAGCCGCATGCAGCAAGGCTTTAGATGGAATGCAACCCACATTCAAGCACACACCACCTAAATTCTCATAGCGCTCAACGATAATGACTTTTTTGCCTAAATCGGCGGCGCGAAATGCCGCTGTGTAACCGCCTGGGCCACTACCAATGACGACCACTTCTGTTTGAATTTCTGTTGACATATTCTTTTCCTTATAATAATAAATTTCGGGTATCGCTTAACATCGTCGCGAGATACACGGAGAAACGCGCGCCCTCTGCACCGTCAATCACCCGATGATCATACGACAAAGACAATGGCAGCATTAAGCGCGGAATAAATTGCCCGTGTTGATACACCGGCTTCAACGAGGATTTTGACACCCCTAAAATCGCGACTTCTGGCACGTTCACAATCGGTGTAAATGCCGTACCACCAATGCCGCCCAAGCTGGAAATCGTAAAGCAACCGCCTTGCATATCATTGCCCGTTAGCTGGCCATGACGCGCTTTCTCGCTCACAAACGCCAATTCTTTTGCTAGCTCGCTCAAGCTCTTCCGGTCAACATCGCGAATCACCGGCACCACCAATCCCTCTGGCGTATCAACCGCGACACCAATATGAAAGTATTTTTTGAAAATAATATTTTCGCCTGTGCTATCTAATGATGCATTGAATCGAGGGAATGCTTTAAGAGCCGATGTCACCGCTTTCATAATAAAGACAAGCGGTGTTAATTTAATCCCTTGCTTTTCGAGTGTCGCTTTTTGTTCGCTTCTGAATTTTTCAAGTTCAGTGATATCCGCTTCATTGAATTGCGTCACATGTGGCACAAGCAACCAATTGCGATGTAAATTTTTGCCCGACAATTTTTGAATGCGCGACAACGGCTTTGACTCAATCTCACCCCATTTTGAAAAATCAACGCTCGGCGCTACTGGCAAGCCTGCACCACTACTTGTCGCAGAAGACATGCGAGACTTAATATAAGATTGAAGATCTTCTTTGGTGATGCGACCCTTTTCGCCTGTCGCTTTAATAAGTTTAAGATCAATATCAAATTCACGCGCCCACTGGCGCACCAAAGGACTACCATGAATATCCACATGCGTTGGCGCGCTAACGACAGCAGGCAGCACGGCTGGCTCTGCAACAGCAGCCGGCGATGATGCAGGCGCTGATTTTGCGCTTGGCGCAGCGGCTACCGCAGGAGTCGCTTTTTCAGTTGAGCTCGCAGCTTCCAGCACAATAATCACGAAGCCTTGCGATACCTTATCACCCACCTTCACTTTAATTTCTTTAACAACCCCTTCATCCGTTGACGGGACCTCTAAGGTTGCTTTATCTGATTCTAACGTCAGCAAAGGAGAATCAATTTTGAGATGATCGCCGACTTTCACCAATACTTCGATGATTTCCACATCTGTCGCGCCACCGATGTCAGGTACCACTATATTTTTCAAACCCACCGCACATCTCCTTTAAAAACGCACATTTTATTTCGCATCTCCACCTTCCCTGTCATCCCCGCGAAGGCGGGGACCCATTCTGAAAATGTCTCCACAATATCCTTTACTCATTCACAGACAAAGCCATTTGCCACATGGATCCCCGCCTTCGCGGGGATGACAGCAAGAGTTACACTGTCACCGGATTCGGTTTATTGGAATCCAAATTATATTTTTTCATTGCAGCGGCGACTTGTGTCGCGGGCACACTACCCTGCTTAACCAAGCTATACAGTGCAGCCACCACAATGTGATATCGATCGACTTCAAAGAAGGCACGCAATGTTTCGCGCGTATCGCTGCGGCCAAATCCATCCGTACCCAATACTGTATAAGAGCGCGAGAAATAGGGACGAATTTGCTCAGCATAATTTCGAATGTAGTCGGTTGCCGCAATCACAGGACCATCACGATCTTTCAAACACTGCTCGATATAGTTTAGCTTTATTTTTTTATCAGGCTGGAACATCTGTTCTCGCTCAATAGCACTCGCTTCACGACACAGCTCATTGAAGCTGGTGACACCCCAAATATCAGATGAAACACCAAAATCTTTCTCAAGTAGTTCAGCCGCAAAAATCACTTCGCGCAAAATTGCACCGGAACCCATCAACTGCACCTTCAGTTTTGCTTTTTTTGTTTCTTTGAAAAGATACATGCCCTTAATGATACCCTCTTCGCATCCTGCGGGCATCGCAGGATGCGCATATTTCTCATTCATGGCCATGATGTAATAGAACACATCTTTCTCTTGTACGACCATTTCCTCTAAGCCATGCTGAATAATAACGGCCATCTCATAGCCAAACGCGGGATCATAAGAACGACAATTCGGCACAGCGGATGCGGCCAACAAACTGCTGCCATCTTGATGCTGCAATCCTTCGCCTTCGAGTGTCGTACGACCCGCCGTTGCGCCAATCAAAAATCCACGTGCACGCATATCAGCAGAGGCCCAAATAAAGTCCCCGACACGTTGAAAACCAAACATGGAATAATACGTGAAAAATGGAATCATCGGTAATTGATGTGTTGAATACGATGTCGCAGCCGCCATCCAAGATGCCATACACCCGGCTTCTGTGATGCCTTCTTCTAGCACCTGCCCGTCTTGCGATTCTTTATAATAAACCAACTGCTCTTTATCTTCGGGCACGTATAACTGCCCAACATGAGAATAAATACCAATTTGCCGAAACAATCCTTCCAAACCAAATGTACGCACTTCGTCTGAAAAAATAGGCACGATACGCTGCGCAATTTCTTTATCCTTAAGTAAAACCCCCAAAATACGACCTAACACCATCGTTGTTGAGAGCACGCGATCGCCAAAGCCTTGCAACACCACATCAAATGCAGATAGCGCAGGGATTTTTAACGGATTTGATGGCGCCAAACGTGCCGGCAAATAGCCATTTAGTTTTTTGCGCTGCGCATGCAAATATTTTATTTCAGGGCTATTTTTATCTGGTTGATAAAAGGATAAATCCTCGAGCTGCTTATCTGTTAGCGGCAAATCGAAGCGATCACGGAATGTTTTTAATTCCGCATCGGTCATCTCGAGTTGATTGTGTGCGACATTGCGACTCTCAGCACCCGTTGTACCCAACCCGTATCCTTTCACACTTTGCAATAATACAACGGTTGGTTGATTTTTATGTTTAACCGCTGCCGCATACGCCGCATACACTTTCAAGGGGTCATGACCACCGCGATTGTGCCGCACAATATCGTCATCCGACAAATCAGCCAGCAATGCTTTTAATGTCTCATTATCGCCACACAAAAACTCGCGCATGTAAGCGCCGCCACGGACGTACGCATTTTGTAAGTCGCCATCCACGCACTCATTTAATCGCTTAATCAATAAACCTTGTGTGTCTTTAGCAAATAACGCATCCCATTGGCTATCCCAAATTACTTTAATGACATTCCAACCAGCGCCACGGAAAACGCCTTCTAATTCTTGAATAATTTTGCTATTTGAGCGAACCAACCCATCGAGACGTTGCAAATTACAGTTCACCACATACACGATGTTATCGAGATTTTCACGTGCGGCCATTGCAAGCCCCGCAATGGATTCCGGTTCATCCATTTCACCATCGCCACAAAATACCCAGACTTTACGATCGTTAGGTTGAATGAGTTTGCGATTCTGAAGATACTTTAAAAAACGCGCTTGATAGATAGCTTGTAGCGCACCCAATCCTAATGATACGGTCGCAAATTGCCAAAAATCGGGCATCAGCCAAGGATGCGGGTAAGAGGAAAGTCCGTGACCCTTCACTTCTTGTCTAAAATTGAATAGATGCTTTTCATCAAGTCGCTCCTCTAAAAAAGCACGGGCATAATTGCCTTCTGAGGAATGCCCTTGAAAATAAATTAAATCACCTGGCGCGCCAAGGGATGCACCGCGAAAAAAATGATTGAGCCCCACTTCATACGCTGTTGCAATAGAGGCATAAGAAGATAAGTGTCCGCCGACTCCGCCCGCTGTTTTTTTGGCACGCAGCACCATCGCGATCGCATTCCAGCGATTAATGGCATCAATGCGCTTTTCCAGGCTCAAATCGCCTGGATAGTCCGGCTGGTCTTTCGGCAATAACGTATTGCAATACGGCGTTCTTAGCGCGCCGGCACCTGATACCGCCACACCCAGTCGACTCGTATTGTCGAGCAAGGCTTGGATTAAAAAACTCGCGCGTTCTGCACCTTCACATTCCACAACCGAGGTCAGCGCCTCCAACCACTCTTTTGTCTCAACGGCATCCACATCTTGATCGCTTTGTCTCATTCTAGTTCTCAGGATTTTATTAATAGGCGTATTCTACGCTAACAAAACAACATCGCCAAGATGACTAACCCAATAATTAACGCACGATCGACCAATGCAAGCGCTGTTTTCTCAGAAACATCGCTTTCGGACGACTGATCTCCTCCTGATACCCGCAATGCCGCAAGGCCACAATCCGTCAAAAAAGCTCTGTTTGTGTCAGGGCGGTCCAGGACATGGTGCCTCCAAAAAACAAATACCTTGCTAAAATGACCTGCCAAAGCAAAGAAAATGGTCAGCAACCGAATAGGAAGCCAGTCGAGCACCTGTTTAGCGCGGTCTGCCAGGTCAGCTCCTTTTACGCCTGTTTTCGCTGTTGTCTCGACCAATCGGTAAAGTACAGCACCGATCGGGCCAACCAATACAAACCAAAATACAACGGCAAAAATACGGCTGTGCAACGCAACAAAGATGGCCCGTGCCAGTGCTTCGCTGTGGGTACCATGCGATGATTGAGCCCCTTCTTTTGCTTCCGCCCAGAGATTCTCCGATCCCAAGCAATACAATACAATGACTGCATTCAAAACAAAAAAAATCAAGCCGCCCAACACATCTCTCAACCCTAATGATAAGAGAAATATCAACAATAGTGGGGGTATCACGATCACGAGCAACGCCAAAGTCGGCGACAACACATAGCGTCCTAGGCGTTTACCAATCGCACGCTCATATAAAGTGCACCCTCGCCAATATCTCCAATGATGCCAATGAAAAAATCGCTCCAGTATCAATGCGAGCAGCACAATAAGAAAGGTCATAACGATCTCCTGGGGGCTAGAATTTACAGTTTGACGTACAATAAGTCATAAGCTACCCTTAGCGCAGATGAAAAACAATAACTGCTATCAAAAAAGATCACTCCCACATGGATAAATTAATTATACAAGGCAATGTCCCGCTCAATGGCGAGGTACGCATCTCTGGCGCAAAAAATGCGGCTCTGCCTATTTTAGCTGCAACGCTACTCGTGCCAGCACCTATTCAGATATCTAACATCCCTCATTTGCAAGATGTCACGACCATTATCAGTCTGTTAAGCCAAATGGGCGTGTGTGTCACGCTAGATGAGCGCGGCAATGTCGTGCTCGATGCAAGCGAAATCACTTCTCTTTACGCACCCTATGACTTAGTGCGCACCATGCGCGCATCCATTTTGGTGCTAGGCCCCCTTCTCAGCCGTTTTGGTAAAGCCCATGTCTCGCTCCCCGGGGGTTGCGCTATTGGCACACGCCCCGTTGATCAGCATCTCAAGGGCATGGTCGCTATGGGCGCCGAAATCACGATTAAAAATGGTTACATTAACGCCACCTGCAACGGACGATTGCAAGGGGCCGATATCGAAATGGATTTAATCACCGTCACTGGCACTGAAAATATCATGATGGCCGCGACATTGGCAGAAGGCCAAACCATCATACGACACGCCGCCCGCGAGCCCGAAGTCCAAGACCTCGCCAATTTTTTAAATACGCTCGGCGCGAAAATTACAGGTGCAGGTACTTCCACCATTACCATCCAAGGTGTTGAAGCACTGGTCTCTGGCAGCTACTCCGTCTTGCCTGACCGAATTGAAACAGGCACATATCTCGTCGCCGCCGCAATGACGGGCGGCAAGGTCAAATTAAAAAATACCCTGCCTGATATTGTCGAAAGTATTTTAGCTAAATTAACCGAGGCAGGCGCAACCATCGAAAGCGGTGCCGATTGGATTTCACTCGACATGAAAGGGCGGCGCCCCAAAGCGGTAGACATCAACACAGCACCCTACCCTGATTTTCCAACCGATATGCAAGCCCAAATGATGGCCCTAAATGCCATTGCTCACGGCGACAGCACGGTCATCGAAACCATTTTTGAAAACCGCTTTATGCATACCCTGGAATTGCAACGATTGGGGGCTGATATTCATGTCAAAGGCAATATTGCAACGTGCACCGGCGTTGAGACACTCTACGGCGCACCCACGATGGCAACGGACCTTCGCGCATCAGCGAGCTTGGTTCTCGCAGGCCTTGCGGCAAAAGGTGAAACCATTGTGGATCGCATCTACCACATCGATCGCGGATATGAGCGTATCGAAGAAAAACTAGCGCTCCTCGGTGCTAGAATTCGCCGAGTATCCTAACGATTATTTTAAATAAAAATCAAGCGTCTGACGCAGCCCTTCTTCCATCCCCACCAGAGGATGCCAATCAAGGGCTGCCCTGATTTTTTGAATAGACGGCACACGCAGCTGCACATCTTGATAACCTGGACCGTAATACGTGTTCGCATCAACATCCACTAACTGCGCTCGATTGGCAAGCGCCGCATAAGCCGGATAGGTGGCTATTAACGCAATAAGTTGCTCCGCCAGTACACGAATCGAACTATTGGCAATAGGATTGCCGATATTAAAGATAGCCTGAGAAGCCGCATTGTTTTTATTTTCAATGATTTTTACGAGAGCCGATATCCCATCAGATATATGCGTAAAACAACGCTGCTGCGCGCCACCATCTACTAACATAATATTTTCGCCACGCAGTATATTGCCAATAAATTGTGTCAACACACGTGATGCGCCAGGCTTAGGATTAAAAATATTATCCAATCGTGGGCCATACCAATTAAAAGGCCTAAATAACGTATAATCCAATTCCTGGCGCTTGCCATATGCATAGATAACGCGATCCAGTAACTGCTTAGAAGCTGAATAAATCCAACGCTCTTTTTGGATAGGTCCGGTTACTAAGGACGATACGTCTTCATCAAACGCCGCATCCGGACACATTCCGTAAACTTCTGACGTCGAAGGAAAAATAATGCGTTTTTTAAATTCCACGCATTGACGCACAATATCCAAATTCGCTTCAAAATCTAATTCAAACACACCCAATGGATTGTTCACGTAAGCCGACGGATTCGCAATCGCGACGAGTGGCAAGACCACATCACTTCTTTTAATATAATCTGTGATATCTTTTTTACACGTCAGCATGTTTTTTTGGAAAAATTGAAACCGTGGATGTGTCATACAAGCATCCAGATTATGTTGCGCTAAATCCACTGCGATAACGGACGCATTCGTGGTTGCCAACAACGCTTCGCTTAAATGACTTCCGATAAAACCATTCGCGCCTAATATTAGTATGCTCATGAGTTAAATAAAGTATACATGACATCTAATACGCGATCGTGATCTGCATCTGTCATGCGGGGAAACAAGGGCAAACTGACAATGCGCTCACCGATATCTTCCGCGATCGGGAAATCGCCCGATCGAAAACCAAACTCTTCTTGATAATACGAATAAAGATGAGCGGGACGAAAGTGCAATCCTGTTCCGATATTTTTTTCTTTCATGCGCTCCATAAACATATTTCGATTCATACCGGAGACCGCTTCATTCATTAAAGGTGTGTACAGATGCCATGCATGCCGATGATCAAAAAGTGGGGTGCCCGGCAACGTCCACTGCGGCCAATCCGCTAATGCCTCTTGATAACGCAAAGCCAATTCTCTACGACGATCAATAAAACCGTCTAATGCTTTGAGTTGGTGAATACCTAATGCGGCCTGAAGATCCATCATGTTATATTTAAAACCGGGCATCACCACATCGTACTCTTGATTGCCATTTTTACCGTATCGATTCCACGCCTCACGATCAATGCCATGAAACCGAAGCGCACTGACTTGTCTGGCAAGGGCCTCATCGCGCGTGGCAACACATCCGCCCTCGCCTGTTGTCATATTTTTATTTGGATGAAAACTAAAAACATGTGTATCACCCGCGCTTCCAATACGACGACCTTTATAATCCGCTCCCATAGCATGCGCCGCATCTTCAATGACCCGCAGCTGATATTGCTCAGCAATAGCATAGATCGGATCCAAATCAACCGGTAGTCCTGCAAAGTGCACAGGCAGAATAGCGCGCGTTTTATCAGTAATCGCATCAGACACGCGATCAACATCCATATTGAATGTATGTGGATCAATATCCACTAAAACGGGCGTCCCGCCAGCAAGCACGATGGCATTCAGTGTTGCAACAAAAGTCAGTGGCGTTGTAATGACTTCATCCCCCGGTTGTAAATCCAGTGACAACAAAACAAGATGTAACCCTGCCGTTGCAGAGGCAATAGGTAATACAAGGGGCGCCGACAAATACGCCTTCAAGTCCTCTGTGAATTGCGCAACACGCGGCCCTGTTGTAATCCAGCCGGATTCGAGACATGTCACCACATCATCGATCGCCTCACGGCTGATAGACGGTTTTGAGAATGGCAAAAATAGCTCAGTCATAGAAAACACCTCTCGATCTACATATAATAAGGCAAATGATAACATAGCTCTTGCAATAACTTATCTATATAATCGCGGACTCATTCATTCTATATAAAGGACACTTCTTATGAGTATACTTGTTGGCAGAAAGGCACCTGATTTTACCGCCGCCGCCGTTCTCGGCAATGGCGAAATCAGCAGCCATTTTCAATTATCTGAGATGATCAAGAACAAATACGCTATCCTCTTTTTCTATCCGCTCGACTTTACCTTCGTTTGCCCCTCAGAGCTCATTGCTTTGAACAAGCGCATCAAGGAATTCGATCAACGCAATACCGTTATTATTGGTGTCTCGATTGATTCTCAGTTTACACATAGCGCCTGGCGAAAAACCCCGCTCAATCATGGCGGAATTGGTCTGATCCATTACCCATTGGTTGCTGACGTTGATCACTATATCACTCAAGTGTACGGCGTAGAGCATCCCACAGCGCACATCGCGTTGCGCGCCGCTTTCATCATCGACAAGCAAGGCATCGTCCGCTCACAGTTAGTGAATGATCTCAGCATTGGTCGAAATATAGACGAAATGATTCGGCTCGTTGATGCGCTCCAATTTCATGAAGCGAATGGCGAAGTCTGTCCAGCAGGATGGAAGCAAGGCGATAAAGCAATTAAGCCAACAGAAGCAGGTATTGCTGATTTTCTTGCAACCTCGAGTGAAAAGCTCTAGAATGCCCCTCGATAGTGAGGTGGTTGAATCGATTGTCCTTCTCTAAAAAAGATGGCAAAAGATGATCACTTATTTAAATGTGGCTAAATTTTGCAAAAAAAATGAGGAACACGCGCATTTTATTCGTATTTAGCTTAAATTATGCTTGCAATATGAGATCATTGTAGGTAATTTTGAAACTTGTCCAGATCAAAATCCATATATCAAGGAGATATAAGACCATGAAACTAAAACTCGTTGTTGCATCAATGAGCGCTTTAGCGCTAATCAGCTGCCCAGTTTTCGCAGCCGATGCAGTTGCTGTTGCACCACAACACAAAAATCACGCAAAAATGCACCACAAAGCCGTTGCTCATAACCTGAAAGGCGAAGAAGCAATGCCAGTATCCTCTTCGCTCGCATCCGGTTGGTTCAACAAGATTTCCCTTAATGGCGGAATCAATGCTGACACCAAAATTGGTAACCTCTACGATACCAACGGCCCATCATATACGGGTGAAAACGTGAAAAGAATGTCTTTGAACAACGCTTTCGTCAATGTGAACGCAGACGTTAACGATTGGACAAAAGCATTTGTTGGGTTGTCCTACCAAGATGCAAGCGCGAACTACGGCGCAGCTAGTGCCGCTAATTTGTCACTTGAACAAGGTTATGTGACATTGGCTAACGCAAGCGTAACACCAGCCTACTTGAAAATTGGTAAGCAATTCACCAACTTCGGTATGTATGACGCGCATGCATTGATTCAACCAATGACAACAGCATTGTCTGAATCGTTGCAAGATGCGATCACCGTTGGCTTTGATACAGGCATGACCGGTATCAACTTCTACGGATCTGCATACGGCTTGGATGATGGCTCAGTTCAATTAGGTCATTCTTCAACAAGCATGAATGGCGGTGCTCGCTTAGGTATCGGCCAGACCAACGACCAGCTCGGCTGGAACTTGTCTGCTGATTACTTAAACAACCTAACCGGCGTGAACAACATTGCAACTCGTTTAAACAATGTCTACGAAACACGCGTTGGCGGAGCAGCGATCAATGCTGACATCAACTCAGGTGGCTTCAAGTTAGGCATGCGTTATGTTCAAGCGTTGACCTCGTTTGCTGCAACAGACATTGCTTCCACAAACCCCGCAAACGGTGCTAAACCTTATGCTGCTAACATCACAGCAGGGTACGGCTTCAATGCGATGAACGTGGATCAAAACGTATCACTTGCTTACGATATGACGCATGATGCAGTTAATCTGAACTTGCCACTCAATCGTTGGACAGTAGGTTACGATGTTGCTGTGTTGAAGAACGCGACTGTTGGTGCTGAATTCAACCATGACAAAGACTACTCCCAAGCTAATACCGGCACAGGAACAACGAACAACCAGTTCGGCGTTCGTGTTGGTGTGAAGTTCGGTTAATAGCCGCCTTGAATCGAAAAGCCCGCGAAAGCGGGCTTTTTTTTGCCTTCTGTTTTTGCGACATACAACCAATGGGTTGCAACACAGCGCTGCTCCGCATTATAAGTTACAAAACATGATTAACGATATGACAAAACAACGCGGCGGTCTTCTCAGCATCGTAAATAGCAGAATGCGCCTGGCTAACATCAAAGGGAATGCGCGCTGCACGGAGCGCTTTAGCTAATACGGTTTCACCCAGCGCCACGCCTGATAATGTCGCAGTATCAAAGCTCGTGAATGAATGAAAGGGAGACCCACGAAAATGACAACGCTTGATGGCTGCTTGAATAAAACCTAGATCAAACCAGGCATTGTGCCCCACCAACACCGCTCGTTGGCAATGAAACTCTTCCAATAACGCATGCAGTCTGCGCGATATACAATGCAGCACATGATGCTCAGACACTGCAAAACGCAGCGGATGACTCGCATCGATACCCGTTAAGGCAATTGCCTCTGGATCAAAATGAGCTCCCTCAAAAGGCTGCACATGATAAGCATCCGTTTCCATTGCCGATAATAGCCCACTCTTGTTGAGCATTAATGGAACAATAGCGACTTCCAATAAGGCATCCGTTGCTGCATTCAACCCCGATGTCTCAACATCGACAACCACAGGAAGAAATCCGCGAAAACGAGATGACATCAGCGCATGTTTTAAATGCTGTTTTACTGGCACAGTATTGCTCTCGCCATATATAATAAGGTAGCTAAACTGCAGGGTGGGCAGCGTGCCCACCACCCTGCGAGAAAAATGGTGGGCACGCAAAAAGCGCTTTGCCCACCCTGCATGAGATCTAACAGGGAAGCATTGTAACAGTTTTTCATCAAGGAAACACATGTCTCACGATCATCATGCACACTCTCACGCACCCCACTCCATGAATACGGCTTTCGCTATCGCTGTGCTCTGCAATTTTATCTTTGCAGATCTACAATTAGGGTATGCTTTTTATGCGAATTCAGTCAGTTTAATGGCTGATGCCGTTCACAACCTAGCAGATGTCTTAGGGTTAGCGCTCGCTTGGGCCGCCAGTTGGCTTTCAACACGGAAACCTGCTCTAAATAAATATAGCTACGGTTATAAAAAAACAACCATCTTATCAGCCGCTCTCAATTCGTGCCTTCTGATGGCCTCATCCTTATGCATTATCGGTCTCGCCATCCATAAACTTTTTCATTTAACCGAGATCAATACACCTGTTGTAATCATCCTAGCCAGCGCGGGTATTTTGGTCAACGGTGGGACTGCCTTATTATTCATGAAAGAAGCGCATCATGATTTAAATATCAAAGGCGCTTTTCTTCATTTATTGAATGATGCGCTCATCTCGCTCGGCGTGGTGATTGCAGCCGTGATCATCCATTTTACCCATACGCTATGGCTAGATCCTGCGCTCAGTTTAATGATTGTTGGTATCATTTTAAAAGGTGCGTGGAGTTTGCTGACCGATTCTGTTCGGCTTATTTTAGATGCCGTCCCTCGTCATATTGATCACACCGCTGTTGAACAATTTTTATTAAAACAACCCCATGTCACCTCGGTCCATGATGTGCATATTTGGGGTCTTAGCACCAAAGAGGTCGCCCTTACAGCCCACCTTGTCGGCCCCAAACAGATCCTCAGCGATGCGGAATATCACCACATTAATACGGCATTAAAATCCCAATTTAATATTGATCATGCGACATTACAAATTGAATATCAGCATGATGGGTATCCTTGTCACCAGGGAGAGAAATGCTAAAATTTTGTCATCCCCATTGCCATCAGCATGGATCACCGTCTTCGCGGGGATGACAGAACAAGGAAAAATCTGGCGTAATCACTCGCGCTGCTTCATCGACTTCTTGTTCCGTCGTAAAACGACCAAATGAAAACCGAATGCTAGCCGCAGCATCACGCTCTGTTAAACCCATCGCACGAAGCACATAGGAGGCTTCTGCGCCCTTTGCATAACAAGCTGATCCCACTGACATGGCAATCGATGAATGCGCCTCTACGAAGCGTCTTGCATCTACGCCTGGAAATCCAATATTGACGATACCCGGATAAGCATGAAGGCGATCGCCGTTAATCATAATCGATGTGTGTTTTTCAAAATTTTCTAAAAAACGGTGCGATATGCTATCGATATGCGTCAAATCACGCGACATCTCTAGGTGGGCTATAGCACAGGCTGCTCCCATCCCCACAATTTGATGTACGGGGAGCGTGCCCGAACGCATACCCTGCTCTTGTCCGCCCCCATGAAATAAAGGCGCAACACGCACGCGTGGCTTTTGTCGCAAATACAGCGCACCGATTCCTTTAGGGCCATAGAATTTATGGGCTGATAATGACAATAAATCGACTGGCATATCTTTCACGCTGATGGGGATTTTCCCCGCACTTTGAGCCACATCGGAATGAAATAAAATACCGCGCGCCGCGGTGATCTCAGATAGCGTTTTAATATCTTGAATAACGCCTGTTTCATTGTTCATATGCATAATTGAAACGAGGACAGTATCCTCTCGAAGTGCATCAGAAAAAATATCTGTATCGAGCAACCCATCGCGCTTCGGTGAGAGATAGGTCACCGAAAATCCTTTTTTTTCAAGCTGCTGACACGTCTCTAAGACGCATGAGTGCTCTGTCTTCATCGTGACAATATGCTTGCCGCGCGCCTGATAAAGCGCCATCACACCTTTCAACGCTAGATTATTCGATTCCGTAGCACCCGAGGTCCAAATGATTTCTTCTGGCACAGCATCAATCAGCGCGGCGACTGCGGCTCTGGCATCGGACACCGCTTGCCTGGCGCGTTGGCCCCATGCATGTGTTGATGCTGAATTACCGCAATAGTGTGGGTCACTTAAAAAGGGGGACATCTTATCGATGACGCGCGGATCAATGGGTGTCGTCGCTGCATAATCGAGGTAAATAGTACTAATATCGCTCATAGAGTATTTCCCCGTTAAAGGATTTCACATAATGATATCTTTTCCACACGCGGCGAAAATCCGGATTTTCCGATAGATAATCGACTAACTGAAAAGACATATTGCCTTCTGTCTCTTGAAAACGATTTTGATCGATGATAACCCATCGAGGTGAATGCTGCTTTAAATCATCGACCACCAACCGAATTAAATACGCTTTATCTTTGATCAAAGCAGCTGATGATGGGTGCTCTAGCTCAGTGGCGCGCAATCCGGGATACCACCACCAACCCGGAAAACGGCTCGCGTATTGACTATGGGTATCATACACAAGAGGAAAGCAATCGATCGCTGACAATTGAAAACAATACACAGAATGCTCGCCTTGTTGCGCATTCAAATATTGCGCTATCTTAAAGGATTGTTCATTTTCTTTAAAAATAGCTAAACTCTGACAACATTCATAAAAGAAATGCAACGGGGCAAACAAAACGATAATAAGGCCACCCAGCCACAAGATACACCCTTTATATAAGGATGGCCGATCCGATGCATGCAAAATAAGCGTTGAGAGGAGCTGGCTAAACCCATATAGCACCAACAGAAAGGCAAGCGAAAATGCAGGCAATACATGATAGTACCACGGCATTCTCGGAATAATAAAAGCAACCGTCATGGCCGCGAGCGCCAACCACAGTATTGAACCAATTGCAAAATAGCGGTCATAGCGATAACAGAAGAAATAAGCCGTCATGCTTCCAGCACAAAAAATCACGCTCGGCAACCCCAAAAAAGCCTGCCAGCCCTCTACTTTTGCGGGAAAATAAAACTTAAAAACAAGTGGAAGAATAATGTGAAAATAACCTGGCTGAAACAATAAAATAGATGCTATATACCCCAACAACACCATGCCCATCACAACACTTTCTATTCTCACCCATGAAAAAAAATCTCTTCTTTTAAGCATAAAATAACTTTCGATCAATACAGGTAGCATGATAAAAAAGGGTTTCATCCCGACACCAAGACCTAGCATCAAACCAATCAAAGCAGCCAATAGAGGATGCACTTTTTTATTCTGCAAACGACAGGCCATCAAAAATAAATACGGTGACGTCAGAATAGAAAGAAAATGCTCTCTCTGGCCAAACTCGACATTGGGCAAAAACAATAAAATAACGAGCCATCCCACACTTAAAAAATAAGTCACCAAACGATCGGATGGGTGCACTATTTTTTTAATCAAGAAAAAACTCATGGACACAGAAAGCAGGATCAAGAAAATAACGTAGAGACGAAAAGAAAAAAGAATATCGCATGCAGTCCATTTTGCGAGAAGATAAGCTGGTGAGTAGAGAGCTAGAATCATAGGTGGATTCGTTTCAAAAATACCGATTCCATATTTCTCGCCCGACAACCACTGGTCTGTTGCATGCAGCAAATAGGTCACATCCTCGCATAAAAAGCAGGATACCTGCGCCCAATAACCCAAACAGGTAATAACAACCACCAAGAGAAAGATCGCCGCTCTCTCTTTACTTGATGCATTCATTTCAATTTCTCAACAGACGACAATATCCCACGTAATATATTCATTTCCATCATATCTAATCGTACACGATTAAATAATCGCTGCAAACGTGGCATCAGTTGACGCGGCACGTCTGGATTTAAAAAATCAATTTTAATTAATACACGCTCTAATTGTTCATAAAACAAATGCATTTCCTTCATCGAAACATAAGGATAATCCCATGTCGGCTCAACTGGAGGTGTATTCCCCAGGCTTGCAACACGCAATTCATAACAAATAATTTGCACCGCTGCCGCGATATTCAATGAACTATAGTTGGGATGGCTTGGGATATGCACATGAGCATGGCAACACTGCAATTCTTCATTCGTCAACCCTGACTGCTCACGGCCAAAGACCACCGCGATAGATGCCGCTGGTCGCTCCAATACGGTTTTCTCAGCAAGCTCTCGTGGCGTCAATAAGGGCCATGGAATCGTACGAGAGCGGGCGCTCGTCCCCACAACCCATTCACAATCCGCAATAGCCTCAGAGAGATCCTTAACAACGACTGCATTCTCTAGCAGATCGACGGCGCTAACTGCCATTTCATTCGCTTTGGAATGAGGAAAAAAAAGAGGCTCAACGAGATAAAGCTGAGATAACCCCATGGTTTTCATCGCCCGTGCAGCGGCACCGATATTTCCTGGGTGAGAAGTATTGACAAGAACAATACGAATAGAAGGAAGCACAATAATTTCTCGTAATAACCTTAGTGCCATCATTGTAACGAGTTTTTGCAAGTTAAAGTAGGGTTGGCAAAGCGCTTTTTGCGTGCCCACCACCCTCGCGCAATAATGGTAGGCACGCAAAAAGC
>CANJVW010000010.1 GCA_947478495.1 Legionellales bacterium
AGCATCTTGCCCACGCTCCTCCTCCCTATCATCTTCATCAGATAAAGATCGAGCATCTTGCCCACGCTCCTCCTCCCTATCATCTTCATCAGATGGTGAATCGCTTGCGCTCACTCCTTCCAACAATTTTTTATACAATGCAAGTCGCCCTGGAAAATTATCCGTTGGCCAGGCTTCGCTCGGTGGAATAATTTTTTTCATCAATTCATCAAGATACTTTCTTCCCGCTGCATCAGGATTTCTGATAAATGTCGTAAGTGCGCTCACCGATTCTACGATCGGCGGCGCCTCTTGAATGAGCGCACAGACATTTAATAGAGTAGCTGCTTGATTAAGCATAGAGAGCGCGCCGACAGTCGTCACCACTTTTCCTGTCGATACGCCCTGCGTTGCCAAATACGTACTCCAACTATCAAAATTACGTTTCGCCATAAAAGAAGCAATAGCTCCCATGCCTGATTCCGCTACCGCGCGCCCACTGCCCGCCAACGCTAACACTGTCGCGACAGAAGAAAATGCAGCATCCGCTGATTTGACAGAGTCAAGTGGTTCAATGGGCGGCGCGATCACATGAGCCAACTGACCGACCATCTTCTTCGCTCTCCCGCCCAATCTATCCGCTAACTGAGTAGCCTGCTCGACATGTGAATCGATATTCTCTGACCCTGCAAAATGAAGGGCTTGTTTTGCCATTTCTCCCGCATGCACTACACCGCTCTTAACATGGTCAATCATCCTATCTGCTACCACTTTCACCTCACCGACCGCTTTCGTAAAATCGTCTTTTCTTGATACGATATCCTGCGATGAAACGGATGCTCTCTCTAGCGCTGCAACAGGCGCCATAGGCGATCTCACGAGTGCGTCAAATAACGGTTTTCCCGCTTTTTTAGCTACAAACTGAGCGGTTTGGCTCGCAAAGGCAACAAAACCTTTTTCCTTCTTTTGTGCTGCCTTTTCTTTTTTTACCTTCTTTTGCTGCTTCTTTTCCTCTCTTGCCTTTATGATATCCTCCTTTGAGAGGAGTCGCGATGCTGTCAGATAACTTGCGCTATCCCTGGCTTTTTTAACAGCAAAGCGCATGCTTTTCGCGCTCTTTTTCAAGTGGGCTACATGACTATTTGCCTTCAATCCTGACTGCGCAACTCGCGCTACGCTCTGCGCTCCCCGTACCGCTTGACCCCCCCACCTCCTGGAACTGCTGCCATATTGTTTGCACCTTGGGAAGCTGCGCCCCGATTGCTTCACACTGCTCTCTTGCAGACCGTTCTAAGACGCGCAGGTTCGCAAGTTTCTGCTCGAAATCAGATTTCTCTGAAATCTTCTCCTCGATGTCAACAGTAGCTTTTTGAAGTGTTTGCATTAACTGTTTAGCATCAGCTAATCTCGAATCATAAGACCAACGTTGTATTATCCCAACAAGACTGGTGTCTTCTCCTTTTGTTTTACGCGATATCACATCAGCGCTCTGTCTCTCATATTCTGTGTTTGCAGCCTGAAGCCTTGCGCTCTGTTCAGGGAGAGAGGCTTCTAATGCGATAATACCTTTTATTTTCGTCTTAAACTCACCCAATTGTTGGTTTATCCGTCCGTGCTCCTGCTGTTTAATAATCATCTCTTGATGTTTTTGCTCTTTCAATTGTTGTGCAGCTTGTTTTGCTTCAGCATCAATGCGCTTTTTCTCTGCCGCTTTCTGCGCATTCTCATCTGCTATTCTTTTTCGCTCTACCTCAAGGTCTGCCTGGCGCCGTTCCTTCGCTTTTAATGCATCTCGCTTTTCTGTGATTTCTTTTATCTTTTCCTCTGAAAGAAGCAATCGTTCTGCAATCTCGAGAAAAACATTTTTTTCTGATGAAATCGCGCTCTTCTGCCGTACTTTTGCTTCTGCTGCTGGATTTTTTTCTCTTAATTTTGCTTTTTCTGCTTCTGCTGCTACGCGATCCTCTTCTGCTTTGCGAGCTTCTTCTGCTGCTAATCTTAGCTGCTCTTCTGCTCTTGCCTTTGCTTCTTGTTCTTCTCTTGCCTTTGCTTCTTGTTCTGCTCTTTCCTTTGCTTCTTGTTCTGCTCTTGCCTTTTCTTCTGCTTCCGCTTTTAGTCTTGCTTTTTCTGCTTCTGCTGCTTTTTCTTTAATTTCTCTTTCTGCCGCTGCTTTGCGCTGAACTTCTTCTGCTGCTGCTAAGCGCTGAGCTTCTGCTTTGAGAGCTTCTTCTGCTGCTGCTGATTTATCTACTTCTTCTTGTTCTGCTGCTACGCGATCTTCTTCTGCTTTGCGAGCTTCTTCTGCTAATCTTGCCCGCTCTTCTTCTGCTGCCGATCGAGCGATCTCTTCTCTGGGCTGAACTTCTTGTTCTTCTTGGGGTCGTGGCGAACCGTCGTGCACCGCTATAGGCGCTTGCTTAGCTGCTGCTACCGCTTCTTTTAACGGCGCCCAATCAGGCTGTTTTTTATTACGAGCATAGGTAATATATCGAATACCACCACCAACACTCGCAGCAATAATGGCTGCGCCAATGCCAAGGCCAACACCTGTCCATGAAAGAGCGGCTGCGACAACAATACCAATAGCAACCCCAACAACAATACCAATAATGCCTTTCAATATAGCCCATCGCTTTGCGCTACGACGAGAAGACTGAACGACAGAATCAATGCCATTGTGATAGTCGGATAGCGCCTCAATATGCTTCTTATTAAAAGGCTCATACTTCCAGCGAATGAAATGACGCAAACCCACTGCTAAATAATCTAATTCTGCTTTGTCTGTTGTGTGAGATTGAATCCCTTTGGCAGCGTCATGAAACGCCTGTACGCTTGGCAAAACGAGATCGTCAGTTTCTTTCTTTTCACCCTTTTTTTCACGCTCCGGATCGTTCAATCTCGTTAGTTGCTTGGCAAGATCATCTAGAAGCGCATCCGCTTTCATCTCATCCAATTTCGCAAAAAATTCCGATACAGTCTCATCATGTTCTTGCCTGTCTTCGCCTAATTTCGGTGATGATGGTCGGGATTGAGATTGAGCCATAACTATTTTCCTTATTTTAAATATCAATTAATGGCAGTATAGAGGGTTTTTTTGTTATTTGTGCTTAAACTTTAATCTTTTTTTGTGCCCCGCGCCCTCTCCGGAAATGATAGTCCAACCCATTGATTTCAAGTAGAATGAGCTTATCAGACACTGCTGTGAGACGATTTTATGTTCGATCGCCTATTTCCCCATACCCGCCTCCGTCGATTGCGACGCACGCCCTTTTTGCGCGATATTATTGCTGAAACGCAGCTCTCTGTCAAAGACTTGATCTACCCACTATTCATCATGGAAGGCACCAACACATCGGAGCCCATTGCCTCGATGCCTGGGATTTCTCGCGTCACAGTTGATATCTTATTGAAAGAAGCAGATATTTTAGTCAAATTAGGCATTCCCGCGATCGCCCTTTTCCCTGTGATCGATCAAAGCAAAAAAACACTGCTCGCTGAAGAAGCGTACTCCGCCGACGGGCTCATCCAGCGGGCGGTTCGCGCCCTTAAACAACAGGCACCCGAGTTGGGCGTCATCACCGATATTGCTCTTGATCCTTATACGATTCATGGGCAGGATGGGGTTATTGATGCATCAGGCTATGTGTTAAATGACGAAACAACCGCTATTTTAGTGAAACAAGCCTTATCCCATGCGGAAGCAGGCGCCGATATCGTTGCACCCTCTGACATGATGGATGGGCGCATTGGACAAATACGAGCCGCATTTGAAAAAAAAGGATTAGTGCATACCCTCATTTTAGCCTATTCCGCTAAATACGCCTCCAGCTTCTACGGACCTTTTCGAGATGCCGTGGGCTCCACAAAAACCCTCGGCAAAGCGAACAAACATCAATATCAAATGGATATCCGCAACCAACAAGAAGCGCAAGCTGAAGTGGCGCAAGATTTGTCAGAGGGCGCCGATATGGTGATGATAAAACCAGCTCTCCCTTATCTGGATGTGCTATATAAAACCAAAAAGACTTTTCAAGTGCCTACTTTTGCCTACCAAGTGAGTGGCGAATATGCGATGCTAAAGGCTGCAGCACAAAACGGCTGGCTTGATGAAAAAGCAACTGTCTTAGAATCTTTAACTGCGATCAAGCGAGCAGGCGCTGATGCAATTTTAACGTATTTTGCTAAACAGGTCGCTGAATGGTTGATATAGAAAATACATTAAACACGCTTAGCGCCTTCTGCGAGAAGCCGCGTATCGCTATGATGGCTCTCTTGCTAAGCAGCAGTGTTCTAGTGATGACGACCATCGCGGCGATTAATGCTTGGCAAAATGACGCCAAGCTCACTCATACCCCCTCCCTCTCAACGACACTCTCCGACAGAGAAAAACTACTCGCATCGGCCAAGACAATTGTAAATAGTCATTTATTTGGGATATCTAAAACAGCTGTGCTCACCGACGAACTCCCTATCACGTCGCTACCACTGACTTTGGTAGGTGTTATGCAATCTGTTCCTGCCAACCAATCTAGTGCGGTCATTGCAACGGATCGTAATGATCCAGGAAAGCTGTATCGCATTGACGACATGCTGCCAGGCGAGGCGCGCCTCATCAGCATCACGCAAAATGGTATCGTGCTTGAAACCCAAGGCCACCTGGAAAGACTTCCTCTGAGACGTCCCTCTGTTTCATTTCAGGGGTCGCCCACCCCTTTACCCCTAAAGGAGCGCTGAGTGATGAGATATCTTAAACTCATGTTAGCGGGGCTGCTCTTTTTGTCGCTCGTTGCATGCATGCAATCAGGGCAGCCATTAGAGGGCGCTAAATCTCTTTTTCAAAAAGGTGACTTTAAAGCCGCTTTCCGGGACATGCTGCCACTCGCTGTGAAAGGTGACCCCGATGCACAGTATGCAGTGGGTTATATGTATTACTATGGCATCGGCGCCCCACAAGATAGCGTATCTGGATTATTCTGGATTAATAAAGCAGCGCTTGCTCATAACGGTTCCGCAGCGACGGCATTAGCATTGATACAGAAAAATGCTGTTGCTGTTCAACAACCTGATCCAAATCCCGCCGTTTCTCCTGATAATCAAAAGCCTGCCCTCGTCACTCAACAAAAGACTGAGGATGCTCTTTTCAAGGCCCCTATTGTGAAAAGAGCGCCTCCAGTCCGCACGTATAAGGATAATGCCCAGAAAACATCATCATTTGCCGAACCCGTCTCGCATTATACACTGCAATTATTTGGTAGCTATACGCTCGCCGCCGCCCATGAATTGCAGACATCCCTTGCGTCACACGGAAGAACGCACATCACGAAAACCGTGCGCGACGGAAAAGATTGGTATATTCTCACCACGGGACAATACAGCACGATCACAGAAGCGAAGACTGCCTTACATCAGTTGCCACCTGCTTTAGCCAATTTAAAACCCTGGATCAAACAACAGGAATAAATCATGACACGGACTACGCCACGCGAACGCGCCTGGGATGCGCTGACCGCGCATCAAAAAATAATTAGCACTGAACACATGCAACAATGGTTCAAGCAAGACCCTGCGCGTTTTTCTCATTTTTCACTGAATAACAGCGATATATTATTGGATTACTCAAAAAATAGAGTGGCCCAAGAAACCATGCGCTTACTGTTTCGCTTAGCAAACACCTGCTCTCTTCCTGAAAAAATCAATGATCTATTCAAAGGGGTGCGCCTCAATCAATCCGAAAGACGCGCAGCACTTCATACTGCGCTACGCGCGCCCAAAGGGCATTCACTTACGGTCAATGATCAAGACATCATGCATCACATTCACGCGACGCTCGATGCCATGCGGGTAATCACCGAGAAAATTAGAAGTAAAGCATGGCGCGGTGTCACAGGAAAATCGATCACAGATATTGTGAATATTGGCATCGGGGGATCGCATCTCGGCTCGCTCGCCGCGATCTCTGCTTTATCAGATTACACAACAGATGATCTGCAATGCCATTTCATCTCAAATGTTGACAGTGCGCATATCCATGCGGTATTAAAAAAAATAAATCCAGAGACCACGCTCTTTATTATCTCCTCTAAATCTTTTACCACGCTGGAAACCATGACGAATGCCAAAACGGTGTTGTCTTGGTTGCGAAATACATTAGGAATAAATGATATTAGCGCGCATGTGATCGCAGTCACAGCGTGCCCCGACAAAGCCATTGCGTTAGGTATTCCAGAAACGCATATACTGACTTTGTGGGACTGGGTGGGCGGACGCTTTTCTGTGTGGTCTGCCATTGGATTACCGCTTGCGCTCCTTATCGGTATGGACTGTTTTTTAGAGTTTTTAAATGGCGCGCACGAAATGGATAACCATTTTAAATCCGCCCCTTTCGAAAACAATATGCCAGTCATTATGGGATTGCTCGGAATATGGTATATTAATTTTTTTAACGCAACGCATCACGCCATTATTCCTTACTCGCACCATTTGCATTATTTTCGCATGTACATTCAGCAGCTCGATATGGAAAGCAGCGGGAAAAGTTATTCGCAATCCGGGGAAGAAATTGATTTTTTAACAGGCCCCGTGATTATCGGCGCACAAGGTTGTCATGGGCAGCATGCTTTTCACCAATTATTTCATCAAGGCCGTCACCTCATTCCCGTTGATTTTATTTTAGTAGCGAAAGAACGTCACCCGCTCGATGGACATCAATCCGTTTTGGTGAGCAGCGGTCTCAGTCAAGCAGCGGCATTGATGCAGGGGCAATCCTTAGATACTCATGCTGACAATCAAGCGATTGCTAAACAAAAAATTGTCCCGGGCAATCGCCCGAGCAACACGCTTTTCTTGGAATCCATTTCGCCTCAACAGATTGGTGCATTGTTCGCGCTCTATGAGCATAAGACATTTGTGCAGGGCGTCATATGGGACATCAATTCCTTTGATCAGTGGGGCGTTGAATTAGGCAAAAAATTGCTACCCTCTATTTTTAACCAATTGCAATCTGATGCCCCGTCAGATAGTGCAGCGCTAGATGGTTCGACCGCTGCGTTAGTACAGTATTACAAAGATAAGCAGAAAATATGACTAGACCTATTACATATGCGCTACTGTGCCTTCTGCTCGCCAGCTGCGGACAATCCGGTCCTTTGTATTTACCGCAACAACCTGCTCAACAGACGGCTCAGGCGACCTAATGCACTCTTTTTCTAAAATGCACGCACTGGGAAATGATTTTATTGTCATTGATGCGACAAAGACACCTTGTCGCATGGATGCACTCTTTATCCAAAAACTGAGTGATCGTCATACAGGCATTGGATTCGATCAATTGCTTATTCTTGAACCGTCTCCGCAGGCGGATTTTTTTATGAGGATTTTTAACAGTGACGGCACCGAGGCCAAGCAATGCGGCAATGGTCTGCGCTGTGTCGCGCACTTCATTGCAGAGCGCAGTCTATCCTTCAAAAAAAATATATCCATTGAAACACTGTCAGGCGTCGCGAACATACAAATAGAAAAAGACACTATTCGAGTCAACATGGGGGTCCCGCAGTTGAATCCGATCAACATGCCCGATATCACTGCGATCTCCATGGGAAACCTACATGCCATTATGATTGTTGCGTCGCTCGAAGACTGTCCTGTTTTAGAAATCGCCAACCAATTGTCGCATCACCCCACCTTCCCCGATGGCGTTAATGTGGGCTTTATGGAAATTATTGACACACGCCGCATCCATCTTTGCACCATTGAGCGCGGCGCAGGTAGAACGCTTAGTTGCGGGAGTAATGCATGTGCCGCTGTTGTAGCGGGCATCAAGCAAGGTCACCTAGATCATTCGGTCATCATTGAACTACAATATGGCAATTTATATGTCGAATGGTCGGGCCTCACTGATTCGCCTGTCTTTTTATCTGGCCCCGCTGTTTTTGTTTTTAATGGAAGCATATAAAAATGGTCAAGATCGATGCGTTGACTTGCTAGAAATAAGTTTGCTATGCTGAGCCAACCGATAAATGAAATGGATATCAACTATGAAGAAAAGCCGGCTGTATTGGCGCACCGCTTTTTTATTTTGCATGCTGAATACAGCCACACTCGCCGCAACACCTACCATTCCCGGTAGCGTTAATCCTGGCTTGGTCGGTAAAAATTATTTGCCCGTTGCGCCCACCACTCCTGCGCCGCCTGCAGCATCCGCTATCACAGCGCCAAAAGCCCCGAGCCCCTCTGTTGAGCCTGCGCCAGGCGAAGTTGTTTTTACCCTCAATAATATTGTGCTCAGCGGCAATCACATCTACACAACAGGACAGCTTGCGCCACTCTACCAGAAAGAGCTGCGCACCATTATATCGCTACCTGAGCTTAAAAATATTGTACAAGATATCACGAATTTTTACCGCAATCACGGCTACATCTTATCGCGTGCGGTATTAGCGCCACAAATTGTGAAGGGCGGCGTTATCCACATACAAATTATTGAAGGGTATATCGATCACATCAAAGTAACGGGTGATGTAAAAAATACAGGCTCACTGTTGCTTGCTTATACGCAACCTCTCCTGAATGTGCGCCCAACCACGATGGCTCAATTGGAAAAATATTTAAGAATAGCGAATGAGATTCCAGGCGTTCAAGTGAAAGCTGTTTTAGAACCCTCAACAACCCACCTCGGCGCATCTACGCTCAATTTAGTCGCAACCCTGAAACGAGTGGATGCGTCACTTACCTATGATAATCACGGAACCGTTTATTTGGGGCCGCAACAGCTGACAGGAACGATCGCTATCAACTCCTTAATCCGCCCCGGTGACACCACGCAATTAACCTATCTCAATACAACGAATAACAAAGCCCTGCATTATATCGATGTCAGTCATCAAACACCCATTGGCAGCCACGGACTGACACTGACTGTCGGTGGCAATCGATCAGAAACTGCGCCTGGATTAAATTTACAAACATTAGATACGCGCGGCACAGCAGATACCTACTACACATCATTGCAATATCCACTCATTCGCTCGCGCGAACAAGATCTTACGTTAGATACGGGCTTTAGCTACGTCGATAGCAAAACAACGCTTTTTGGTAATACAACCACACTCTATAACGATGAAATTCGTCCGATTAAAATAGGCGGCACGTATCGACTGTCGGATTCTTTTAATGGAACCAGCGTATCAGCGGCGCACATCGAAAGAGGTCTCGGCATCATGGGAGCCGACACAGATTCCAGTTCACCCACTGCTTCTCGATTTGGCGCAACTGGCGTGTTTACCAAATTGACCGCCCAGATTAGCCACCTACAACCGATATCCAATCGATTTTCTTTGCTCGCAACCACAACGGGGCAGTATACGCTAAATCCTTTGCTCTCATCTGAGCAATTTGGTTTCGGTGGCAGCCAAATCGGTCGAGGCTACGACCCCTCAGAACTCTTAGGCGATCAAGGTTTAGCGGGTTCTCTCGAACTCCGAGCGGATCTCTACCCAGAATTTCTTAAATTGCAAAATATACAACTCTACTCTTTCTATGATATTGGAAAGATATGGAATAAAAATAGCAGCGTCTCCGATACCCCTGCGAACCAAAGCGCTGCATCCGCTGGTCTCGGCTTGCGATTCGCTTTCAACCGCTTTTTATCGGGCGACTTGATGTATGCGCAACCCCTTACAAAAGATATTACGTCTGAAGCCTTGCTTAATCGCGGGCGCAATCCGAAGGTGTTCTTTAGTTTAACGTCGTCAGTATAATGTGTAGGTATTGTAGGCGCGTGGCGCGCGCCCTGTTTGTGCGCCCACCCAATCAAATACATTTTTCTTCTCTTTTCTTTTAAAAGAAATGTGTTGAAAGATTATTTTCTGCTTTCGGCGGATGCATAGACTTGATTTTTATTTCTTTTACCGACAGCGATCACGAGAAGTGTTATTTTTTTATCGTCCATCTGATAAACCAATCGATAACCCACTTGATGTAATTTGATTTTGTAGCAATTGTTAAGTGGCCCACTCAATTTGGCCGACGCAACATGTGGATTCTCTAAGCGTCTTTGGAGTATTTTTTTAAACTGTCCTTGCAGTTCTTTTGAAAGATGTTTCCATTCCTTTAGCGCAAGAGGATGAAACTGCAGATCATAGATCATCAAGCTTAACCTTAACAGGAGTGAATTGCGTTGAAAGGCGTTGCTTCACAACCTGGCAAAGCTCATATTCATCAATCTCATCCATCAGTTTTTCGTAGGTTTCTGCTGGAATAAGGTAAGCAGCAGCAGTGTTGTGATTCAAGATCACCACTGGCATACCGTTGGCACCATCGATCAGTTTAGACGGGTTTTTTTTCAATTCGCTGATGCTAGCAATTTGCGTGGCATGTAATGTTTGCATGATAATGACCTCTTTTATATGCTCTATTTAGTACTAAATATAGTCCATTTTTAAAAGAAAGGCAATACCTCGGGTGAACGTTTTTAGGGCTATGTAAAAAGTAATGGGGTCCATTCTATAAAATGAATTTAAATTATACGACGATTTTGATGCACGTAACACATGCTAGGCTGAAAACGACGATCCACACCCGCACGTGGTTTTCGCATTCGGATTCAGAATGGTAAATCGCGCACCTTCCAGATCTTCTTTGTAGTCAATGGTCGCGCCCTTCAAATACTGGTAACTGATGGGATCCACGAGCAACTGAACCGGAGGCGTCTGGCTCTCATTGGCCACCACCCAATCATCTGAGTTAATCACTTCATCGAAAGTGAATCCATACTGATACCCCGAACAGCCGCCCCCTGTGACATAGGCACGCAGCTTTAAGTTGGGATTATTTTCTTCTTGCATTAGCTGAGCCACCTTGGTGGCAGCAGCATCGGTTAAGGTCAATGACATAGGATCCTCTTTTTGTGTATTATATAGAAGACTTCAATAAACAACAGTGGAATATGCACCCATGCTCTGGCTCAAAGCCTTTCACCTGATTTTCATGGTCACCTGGTTTGCGGGGTTATTTTACCTGCCGCGATTATTTGTCTATCATGCGCAATCGGTTGATGATATCAGTAACGCGCGCTTTAAGATTATGGAAAGAAAGCTCTATTATGGCATCATGATGCCAGGCGCTCTGCTCACCCTATTCTTTGGAAGCTGGTTGGTGTATGCCTATGATTTAGCATTTTTACAGATGGCCTGGTTGCAAATCAAATTAGTGCTGATCTTTTTTATGATTGTATATCATTTTTATCTCGGACAATTGCTATGCGATTTCAAAAAAGATAAAAATACGCATGGGCATGTTTTTTATCGATGGCTAAATGAAGTGCCAGTGGTATTTTTAGTTGCCATTATACTGCTGGCAACGATTAGGCCTTAGCATACACTGGAAACCGTCGACACATCGCGACCACCTGCCCTCGAACGCGCGCAATCGTTTTCTCATTTTTAATATCATCTAAAATATCACATACCCAATCTGCAACTTGTATCGCTTCTTTCTCTTTGAATCCCCGTGTTGTAATAGCCGGGGTGCCAAGACGCACGCCGCTTGTCACAAAAGGCGATTGCGGATCATTGGGCACACTATTTTTGTTCACGGTGATATTCGCGGAGCCCAACGCTATATCGGCGTCTTTCCCAGTAATATTTTTATTAATGAGATTGATCAAGAATAAATGATTGTCTGTGCCGCCACTCACAATATCATAGCCTCGCATCAACACTGTTTCGACCATTGCAAGGGCATTAGATAAAATTTGTTGCTGATATACTTTAAATTCAGGCTTTAATGCCTCGCCAAATGCGATTGCTTTTCCTGCGATAGCATGCATGAGCGGTCCACCCTGGCCGCCAGGAAAAATCGCCGCATTCAGTCGTTTCTCCAGCTCTGAATTCGCTTTCGCTAAAATTAATCCGCCGCGTGCGCCGCGCAATGTTTTATGTGTTGTGGATGTCGTGACATCCGCAATATTCACAGGCGAAGGATATAGCCCAACCGCAACCAGTCCTGCGACATGTGCAATATCTGCCATTAAATAGGCATCGATAGTATCCGCCACTTTTCTCAAGCGCTCCCAATCCACAATGCGGGAATACGCAGAAAAACCTGCCACAATGACTTTAGGTTGATGTTCTGTCGCAAGGCGCTCAATTTCATGATAGTCGATCAGTCCAGTGTGAGGATCGATGCCGTAACACATCGCATGATAGATCTTGCCAGAAAAATTAACCGATGAACCATGCGTCAAATGACCGCCATGCGCAAGACTCATCCCTAAAATCGTATCGCCTGGCTGAATCATGGCTGCATACGCCGCCACGTTTGCTTGAGAGCCCGAGTGTGGCTGCACGTTAGCATACGCCGCACCAAATAATTCTTTCGCACGATCAATGGCGAGTGTCTCGATCACATCGACAAACTCGCAGCCACCGTAATAACGCTTACCAGGATATCCTTCGGCATATTTATTGGTTAATACAGAACCTTGCGCAGCAAGCACAGCCGGGCTCACATAATTTTCGGATGCGATGAGCTCGATATGATCCTCTTGGCGTTTTGCTTCGTCTTGTATGGCTTTCCAAACAAAGGGGTCTGCTGATACCAGTGATTCGGTGTTAAACATGTTTTATCCTCGCAATTTCATCAAAGGCGCATTCAACTCATTATCCAAGGGCGCTTCCACATGAACCACCTGTCCTGTTGAGGGTAGTGTAAAGTCTAGCGATGCAGCATGCAAAAACAATCGCTTCAGTCCGATCTCATCGCGCATTTTTTTATCGAACTCACGGTCACCGTATTTTTCATCACCGACAATAGGGTGGCCTTTGTGTCGTGCATGCACACGAATTTGATGGGTGCGCCCTGTCTCGAGCGTTGCCTCCATCAATGAAGTATCGTGAAACGTTTCAAGCGTCCTAAATATCGTCACAGACGGTTTCCCTTCAACCGCATTGACGCGCACAATACGTTCACCGCTACTCAATTGATTTTTCAGCAATGCCGCATCCACCCGAAGATCGGATTCTTTCCAATGGCCTTTGGTGAGCAGCCAATAACGCTTCACCATTTGATGGTCGCGCAACAAGGCATGGCACTCTCGAAGGACGCTCCGTTTTTTAGCTAAAATTAAGCAACCCGATGTATCGGAGTCCAATCGATGAACTAATTCGAGTTGAGGCAGCTTCGGATACAGGGATCGCAATGTCTCGACCACACCACAAGGAGTAGCGCTCCCTCCATGGACGGGAATGCCGGATGGTTTATTAATAATCAAAAAACCCGCATCCTCAAAGAGAATACGGCTGGCCAACTGGTCCATGAGTGACTGGCTTGGAGGTATGTAAGCACGCTCATCCCGAATCTCAACGGGCGGGACACGAACAATATCGCCCGCCTGCAAGCGATAAGAGGCGTCAATGCGCTTTTTGTTGACCCGAACCTCTCCTTTGCGCACCAAACGATAGATGCGGGTTCGCGGAATGTCTTTCAAAAACCCAAGCAAAAAATTATCAATGCGCTGGCCAACCCGCTCGTCTGGGATCTCTAAATACTCTACCGATGTTTTTTGCAACTTAAGCTCTCCACTAACCTTTATATTTTCGAAAGAAGCTGCTATATTCGACAGTGCCTTGCCAGAATGCAAGATGTAATTGCGACATAATGAATTTAAACCCGTGCTCACAATGAGAGTGAATCATAAAAATAGTTGCTTTTTTGCACAGTTGGTTGCCCCATTTTAGAATAGCATTGCGCCTACACAAGTGAAGCGATGCTAAGTAAACGCGTTAACGAATGAAACGATTATTGGAAATGATGGAACGGGGGAACGATAGAACATGACCATGAAACATGTTTCCCCTATTAAAAGGACTTTCATCTAAGATAAGCATAATTTTCAATATTCGATAGGACGCAGGCTGGAAGGCCCACACTAAAATAAACCAGCATGGGAAAGCACCATTGAGAGCACCTTTGAGAAAATAAAAAAGAAGGTGGTTATGGAAAGAATGTTAATTAATGCGACTCACAAAGATGCTGAGTTGCGAATCGCTCTCGCAAGCGGACAACAGTTAATTGATCTCACGATTCAATTTCCCGCGCACGAACAAACCCAGTCTAATATTTACAAGGGTAAAGTTACTCGACGCGAGCGGAGCTTGGAAGCCGCGTTTATCGATTTTGGTGGAACACGTCACGGATTTCTTCCCTTAAAAGAAGTCGCTAGATCCTGCTTTCGCGCAGGGTTTGTTGAGGAGCCCGGGAAGCGCCCCGCCATCGATGAAGTGCTCGAAGAAGGACAAGAAATTATTGTTCAAGTGGATAAAGAAGAAAGGGGCTCCAAGGGTGCAGCGCTCACCACGTTTATTTCATTACCTGGCTCTTATCTCGTTTTAATGCCCAACAACCCGCGAGCTGGCGGTATTTCTCGTCGCATTGAAGGCGAAGAACGCTCTGAGCTCCGTGAAAATTTAGCGGCACTTGCGCTGCCTGAAGGTATGGGCGTCATCGTCCGAACCGCTGGCAGTGGTCGCACCGCAGAAGAGCTGCAATGGGATCTCGGTATCTTGTTACGCCATTGGGAGACCATTGAGCAAGTGGCTAAGCAACACACGGCACCCTTTCTTATTTACCAAGAAAGCAATGCAGTCATCCGCGCCGTACGTGATTATTTGCGCAAAGATATCGATGAACTGTTAATTGATGAGCCAAACACCTATGCTGAAGTTGTCGAGCACATCAAGTTAGTCCGACCGGATTTCATTCATCGCGTCAAACTGTACCAAGACCCAACACCGCTATTTACGCGCTTCCAACTGGAAACCCAGATTGAATCTGCCTTTCAACGAGAAGTCCGATTGCCATCAGGCGGATCCATTGTAATCGATCACACTGAAGCACTCGTTTCGATTGATATCAACTCCGCACGCTCAACGAAAGGGGGTGATATCGAAGAAACGGCGCTCACCACGAACTTGGAGGCAGCAGATGAAATCGCGCGTCAATTGCGTATACGCGATGTCGGCGGTTTAATTGTCATCGACTTTATCGATATGACACCGATTCGCAATCAACGTGAAGTAGAAGAGCGCATCAAAAACGCATTAGAAATGGATCGAGCACGTGTTCAAGTCGGTCGCATTTCGCGCTTCGGCCTACTCGAAATGTCTCGTCAACGACTACGTCCCTCGTTAGGTGACTCGAGCCATATTCGCTGCCCACGCTGCTCAGGTCAAGGCACTATTCGTGGCATTGAATCGCTTTCGCTCTCCATTATTCGACTCATCGAAGAACATTCCTTAAAAGAAAATACGGCAGAGGTCAGAGTCATTGTACCTGTCGATATTGCTGCGTTCTTGATGAATGAAAAACGACAAGCGATTATTGACATCGAAACACGTCAAAAAGTCCCTGTCATTGTCGTACCGAATCCGCATTTGACCACACCGCAATATGAAGTCGAACGCATTCGCTCCTCAGATGTCAATGAACGCGATGAAAAAGTTGTCAGCTATCAATTAGCGATCAAACCAGAAGTAGAGATGACAACTAATCACGCAACACCTTTCCGATCAGTGCAAGAACCCGCTATCAAGATGATGGCGATCGAGCAACCCACTCCACCTCATGTTCCTTCAACGCTTCATTCTCATGAGTCAGAAGGTCCTGGCATGATTAAGCGATTGGTCAATTATCTGTTTGATAAGAAACCAGAGGATACGAAATCAGTCAGCACGTCTGATGCGAAACCATCTCATTCGTCCAATGCGCGAGGTTTGAATCGTCATCCTCGCAGCAATAATCGAACGAATAATTACGGCGATAACCGACGACCCAATAACGGCCAACGCCGTGGCGATCCACAGCGTCGACGTAGACCGCCCAACACTGATCGACGTCCATTACCGACAGATGCAACAGCACAGTCTGCGGCTCGCGGAACACCGGTTGCATCGCCTGTAGAGACGACAGCAGTGTCATCGCCTGTGATTCAACAACAACAGCATCACATACCATGTGCTGTTGTGACGAAACCCATCGTCGAGCAAACCATTGTCATGACAACCACTGCTCTTTCGCCAGGCGCTGACGCGACGACAACACCCGCTGCCGCAGCACCACGTAAGCACCATAATCACCGCCGACCGAGATATGGGCACAATAAGCGTCATCATCCTAAGCACGGCGCTGCTCGCACGCCTAGCGCAGCCGGAGCAGCCACTCCTGCGGCGGGAGATGCGCAGCCCGCTGCGCCTCGCGTCAGTGAGGGCGACAACGAGCCTAATGGAAATCGGTAATGAATGTAGGGTGGATTAGGCGTCTTTTGCCGTAATCCACTAAATTAAATGCATTTTTCTTATATTTTTCTTTACGGGAAATTTATTTGGTGGATTACGGCAAAAGACGCCTAATCCACCCTACATTCTTTATTCGATGCGCCGAGCCCGGTTTTCCAGCATAACCGGGATATTATCAATAACAGGGTAAGCCAAGCGATCCACCCGGCAGACCAGCTCTTCTGTCGTGGCGTCCCACAGCAGCTCACCTTGGCAAACGGGGCAGGCTAGCATAGCTAATAAATTTTGGTTAAACATAAAGGGGTTCTCGCTTGTATCGGATAAAGATATTATCATATTCTTAATCCATTGATAACTACTCCCCTAGCGACAAACATGACCCCCTTCTCGCTCATGCACACCCACCCCTCCTGGCATGATGCCATCTCCAATGCATTTCACGCGATGGATCCCCAGTATGTTGAAATATTGCTATCGGCATCTCACTGGCTGCCGGGTCCTGAAAAAATTTTCAATGCCTTCAGCCTACCGCTCGATCAAGTGAATTATGTTCTACTGGGTGAATCTCCCTACCCGCGCGTACTCTCTGCGAATGGCTACGCCTTCTGGGATGCAGCAGTCACAAACCTTTGGTCAGACACAGGTTTAAGTAAAGCCGTCAATCGCGCCACCTCATTACGCAATATTATTAAAATGCTTCTCCTGGCTAAAAAATCTTTAAAACCCAGCGCCATGAGTCAAGAAGACGTTGCTCGCGTTGACAAAACGGGCTTAGTTCAAACGAATGCGGACTTTTTTCAAAATTTTATGGATCACGGTTTCTTATTATTAAATGCATCGCTTGTGTTGCGAGAGGTAGAGGGAAAGGTAAGGCAAGACGTCACTGCCTGGCAACCTTTTTTAAAAAGCATTTTTATGTTTTTAGTGAAGAGCAATCCATCGGTTGCATTCCTTTTATTGGGCAATTTAGCGCAAAACATCAAACCCTTGCTACCTCCTAAAACACGTTGTTTTGTCGCAGAACACCCGTACAATATTTCATTTATTCAAAATAAAAAAGTGCTTGATTTTTTTAGGCCGCTCGATCTGCTGAAAGGTGTATAATCGCCTCATGGATATTAATACATTGCTGGCCCAACTCAAAAACCACACGACGGTCTTAACTCCCAACCGCCGTCTCGCCGCTACATTGCTCAAACAATATAACCAACAACAAAAAGAATTGGGTCGAACGACATGGGATACTGCAGATATCTTGCCTTTATCCAGCTGGGTTGAGCGATTGATGCAAAGCGATATCAGCCAATCCTTTGCGCCGACACCCCTGCTGCTTAAGTCACCGCAAGAAAAAATACTATGGGAGGATATTGTTAGGCGGTCTCCCCAAAAAGAGTTTTTATTACGATTATCGGAAACAGCAGATTTGGCGCAATCGGCCTGGACGCTCTTGAAGCAATGGCAATTACCGCTCGATCATCCAGAGCTCAATGTCACGGAAGACAGCCAGATATTTTTGACATGGGCGGCCGCATTTGAGATGCGATGCAAAAAAAATGGTTGGATAGATACCGCATCACTCATCGATTACATCGCTCTGCAAATTCAAGAAAATCGCATCATGTTGCCCGACTCTATTGTTGCGATTGGATTCACGCAATTATCACCTCAACAAAAAAATCTGTTGTCAGCTTGCGGCATAGCTGATAGCCGCATCACCATCACTGATTTAGAAGTCGGCGCATCTCCGCCCA
Organism: Legionellales bacterium; assembly: GCA_947478495.1. Lineage (GTDB taxonomy): Bacteria > Pseudomonadota > Gammaproteobacteria > DSM-16500 > DSM-16500 > CANJVW01. Next base: position 18,020 of record CANJVW010000010.1, read on the forward strand.
CCCTGCGACGCATTGGCATGGCCAATGAATCAACCGAAATTCGCTCAATGGCGCGCTGGGCCAAGGCATTGCATGACCTGTCGCCTGAATCTAGCATTGGGTGCATCGTTCCGCATTTAGAAAAAAATCGAGAAGCAGTGCTTCGCATTTTTAGAGACATTTTTAGCGACCCCCATATATTGCACTTGGATCATTTAAGTTTACCATTTAATATTTCAGCCGGCACTCCCTTGTCTCGCTATCCGGTTATTCAAGCAGCACTCCGGTGTTTAAGCTTAGAAAAAAAAGTGATTCACTCACTGGGTGATTCACCCTTTATCAAGACAATAGAAACATGGCGAATCGATGTAGAGCTCAAGCGTCCCATCAGCGAATGGGTAACGCTATTTACCGAGCGATTAACACAATGTGGTTGGCCAGGGGAACGCAGTCTTAATAGTCAAGAATATCAAACGGTGCAACGATGGTTGAGTGTTTGTCAAGATTATCAATCTTATGACCTGTTCTTATCCGCTTGCACGCACAAAGAAGCATTGCATTATTTAAATCGGCTCACTTCGCAAATCATGTTCCAAGTGCAAAGTGTCGATGCGCCCGTTCAACTGCTCGGAATGCTCGAGGCAGCCGGCCTCCCTTTCGACCACGTCTGGGTGATGGGACTGGATGACAGCAATTGGCCTCCTATTGCTAAACCACATCCCTTTATTCCGCACGCCTTGCAAAAAGCATTGCAGATGCCACAATCGTCTTCTGAGCGTGAATACCAGTATAGTGTCCGACTGCTCGATCAATTAAAGAAAAGTACGCCTCATTTAACCGTGAGCTACTCGACGCAAAACACTGAGATCGAGGCTCGCCCCAGCCCTCTCACTCTCGATATACCTGAAGTCTCGCTCTCGACCCTGGCATTAAGCGATGATCTGTCTCCAATCCAGGCTATTTTCAACAGTCGCGATGTGGAGTATATCGTTGATAAAAAAGCACCGCCCGTTGGCGAGCAGGAAAAAATTCGCGGTGGCGCATCTATTTTAAAAAAACAAGCGGCCTGTGCGTTTCGTGCTTTCGCAGAAATACGACTACACGCTAAACCGATTGAACCACCCGTCCTGGGATTGCACGCTTCCGAAAAAGGTAAAATAACCCATCTTGCATTAGAGTTGATTTGGAAGACGCTTCAGAATTCATCTATATTACACAAAACAGATGGCAATGCACTCAACCACCTATTACATGACAGCGTCGCCATAGCTATCAAAACTGTCACTGGAAAAGACAATGCGAACTCGCGCTATATCCAATTGGAAACGGATCGACAGATAAAATTACTACATGAATGGATGATGGTCGAAAAAAACCGTCCTGACTTTAAGGTAAAACAACTTGAATACGAACAATTCATTGCTATCGGCCCGCTCACACTACGATGTCGCATAGATCGCGTGGATACACTTTCCAATGGAAGCCATTTCATCATCGATTACAAAACAGGAAAAAATAATTCTATCTACGCCTGGTTTGGCGAGCGACCCGATGAACCGCAACTGCCTCTCTATTGCTTAACCGATCCCTCGTGTACCAGCATGGCTTTTTCTGAAATACAGGCAAAAGCAGTCGCTTTCAAAGGCATCAGCAAGCACGATGTGAAGTGTGACAATATTAAGCCTATCGAAGATTGGGATGCACAGACTGCGCAATGGAAAAATACGCTGGAACGATTAAGTCATGATTTTTATAACGGAGAAGCAACCATTGATCCTAAAAACGGGAAGCAGACCTGTGAGCGCTGTCATTGCCAGTCTTTATGCCGAATACACGAGATAATAGCATGATACACGATATAAAAGAACGCGAACACGCCCTTGACCCGACGGAATCCTTTATTGTACAAGCGCCTGCTGGATCGGGGAAAACCGAATTGCTCACGCAACGCTTCTTAGTGCTGCTGTCTCGTGTTAAGCAGCCTGAAGAAATCATCGCGCTCACCTTCACTAAAAAAGCAGCGGCTGAAATGCGATCTCGCATTATCAATGCATTGCAGAGCGCCATGAACACACCGGAGCCCGCTCTAGCGCATGCAAAAAAAACCTGGATGTTAGCAAAGAGCGTATTGCAACACGATAAAAAACAATCTTGGCATCTCTTAGATAATCCTAACCGGCTGCGCTGTCAAACCATTGATTCACTCAATGCATCGCTCACGCGGCAACTGCCTATTCTTTCTCATTTTGGCGCAACACCCGATATCGCAGATGACCCCACTCTTCTGTATACAGCCGCCGTTGACGAATTTTTATCTCACCTAGAAGATAATGTTGAATGGTCAAAACACATCGCTCAATTGTTACAGCATCTTGATAATGACTTAGAAAAACTAAAAAGCTTGATCATTCATTTATTCAAAAAACGAGATCAATGGTTGCCTTATATGGCTATGGATTCAGAGGATCCAGAGTTGCGTGATACGCTCGAGTCAAATTTAGCCTCTATCAATAGGGATATTCTATCGGCCTTGCAACAAGCCTTTCCAAAAGAAAATATCCATGAATTGCTAGATCTATATCGATTTTCAGCGCAATTTATCAAAAAAGACTATAGTGAATTAATACAGCTACCGGGTACCGCTTTATCCGATAAAGCGATCTGGTTGTCTCTCATCGATTTACTGCTAACAAAAGAAAATACCTGGCGAAAGAGATTAGATAAAACAATAGGGTTTCCCTCTGAAAGCTCCACTAAAAACGCTAAAGAAAAAACACTGTTCAGTGATACAAAGCAACGCATGATGCGATTAATCAACCTATTAAGCGAAGACGATGTGTTACAACAGCATTTCAGTGCGCTACGATCATCGCCCGCGCATTGTTATACCGAGGCACAATGGGCAATATTAAAATGCTTGCACCCCACTCTTTGCGTGGCTGTTGCTCAGCTCAAATTAACCTTTCAACAAAATAGTAAAATAGACTACATTGAAAGTGCTGAAGCCGCATTGATGGCTCTTGGAACAGATGATGCGCCCACTGATATCACACTCGCACTGGACTATAAAATACAGCATCTTTTAGTCGATGAATTTCAAGATACCTCACGCAACCAATATCGTTTACTGGAAAAATTAACGGCGGGCTGGGAGTTATCAGATGGCCGTACGTTGTTTTTAGTGGGCGACCCCATGCAATCCATTTATCGTTTTCGAGAAGCGGATGTTGGCTTATTTATTCGCACACGTCAGCATGGATTAAACCACATTTCACTCACTCCTCTCACCCTATCCGTTAATTTTCGCTCAGTGCCCAGCATTGTCGATTGGATTAACACCCACTTCAAAAAAATATTTCCCGCTGTCAATGATGCCGCCAATGGTGCTATTTCATATAGCAGCAGCACCGCCGCTCTCGATGAAATAGACGCGTCGATTCCATCCGTTGAGCTCAATGCATCGATCAATGCACATCCTGACAACTCCATTGTAGACACGATTTCAGCCATCAAAAAAAATAATCCGTCAGAAAAAATAGCCATCCTTGTTCGATCTCGAACCCATTTAATCACGCTCATTCCTGCATTAAAAAAGGCCGCCATTCCTTATCGCGCTATGGATATTGATAAATTAGATACTCGTCCTGTTATTCAAGATTTGATGGCGTTAACACGCGCTTTATTACAACCGACTGATCGAACGGCCTGGCTTGCGCTATTGCGCGCACCCTGGTGTGGATTATCATTGGATGATTTATGGCGATTAACAGCAGATGCATCACAGATAAACATTTGGACTCTGTTGCAATCGATAGAGAAAAAATCTTCCCTCAGCGCAGAGGCGCAGCATCATATTGCGCGCCTCTATCCTATTTTAAAAACAAAAATAGACTCATGTCATCGATTGCCATTGCGTTTACTCATCGAAAGCACATGGATAGCACTCGGTGGACCCGCCTGCGTCCCCGAACAAAGCGATTTAGAGGATGCGACGGTCTATTTTAATTTGCTCGAAAAATGGGATAAAAATGGAGAGTTAGAGCATCTCGCCCAATTAGAAGAAATGATTCAAAAACTCTACGCTGCGCCACAACATTTTCCGGATGACGCGGTACAAATTATGACGATTCACAATGCTAAAGGATTAGAATTTGATACGGTCATATTACCCTACCTTGATCGACCCGCGCCTGATGATAAAAAACAATTATTGCTATGGTCTGAATACCAAGCGCACGGTTTCATTTTGGCGCCTCTGCATGCAACGGAGGACACAACGGACTCTATTTATCGTTACATCCAACAACAAAATGCTGTTAAAAACGATTATGAATCTCGGCGTTTGTTTTATGTGGCAGCCACCCGCGCTCGAAAAAAATTGCATTTGTTTTTTTCATTAAAGCAAACTGAAAAAGCCTTGGATAAGCCTCGCGAGAGTAGCTTGCTTGCAAAATGCTGGAACACGATTGAAGTATTACCTCCTTTAAAAAAGGGGGTCGATGAAAGCTCTTTGTGCGACGGTGAGATTTTAGTACCAAAGCATCACCTTCGAACTATCTCACGCTTAAAACAAACCTGGGCTAACCCCATTCAAGAATGCACATCGGCCGACCAAGGCTACCATGATAACCCCGAAGGCTTTGAGCTGATCAATCAAGTGCCTCGACAGCTCGGCATCGCATTGCATCGCATCTTTCAACAATTTTGTGAACAAGGAACGGATGGATGGCAAGCGACTTCTCTTGCTGAGAAAAAAGAATATCTGAGAACGTTACTATTGTCACTCGGATGTATGCAGCCAGCCATCTCATCTGCCTCAGGTAGCGCTTTAAAATCAATAAACAATCTATTAACTGATCCACGTGGGCAATGGATTATCCAACCACACATGCATGCAAAAAACGAATACCCGATCACAACGGTGATTGATGGACAAATACAGTCTCTCGTTATCGACCGCACCTTTATTGATGAAAATAATATCCGTTGGATTATCGACTATAAAACGGGTGAATTTTCCGACAAAGAATCTTACCAAGAGCAGCTCTCTCGCTATAAAGAAGCGATCCAATCCATCGATTCGCGCCCTATTCGGCTCGGTCTTTATTTCCCTCTGATTCCTCTGTGGATGGAATATCAGCCTACTGCGCACCCCAGCCTGCTCGCCACTGACTCCATTCCAACTGACTGATGCTTTTTGATATCAACGCATTGTGAAAAATGGATAGTCCTATCAATGTAAATACTTGAATAAAAATAAGCACCATTAATAATATCATTCCGTTATAACGCGACATACAGATATTCTCGTTGTGTGATGGTAGAATCCATCAAATCTAACACCACAGAAACACCGGATATCATCTTATTATCTAATCGATCATAAGACGCATTCATTTGACCAACATCTTCTGCGATCGCTTGAAAACGGCCGTGATCATCTTGTCGATAAAAAATAGTGTTGTTGATTCGATAGCGATTCATTTGAGAATATCCACCTAATTGAAGATCTGACTTTATAATAGATGATATCACGCGACTATTTTGCTGAAGATGAATAAACGCGGATTGTATTCGCATTATTTTACAGTGAGCTAGATACACCGTGATGACACCTCCGATCAGCATAAGACTGATTGCGAGACTGAGCAATAACTCTATTAAGGTATGGCCTTGTTTTTTTGTATTCATGACAGGTTGTACTATACCACTCACCATTGAAAATTCGAATTGTAGGTAGCGCCTAAGCGGCGCTGTTGCTATATCTAACATGAGTTTCTAGCAAGCTTTTTTGTACATCAATCGTTTCTTTCAGTGAATGTCTTTTTCCCCAGGTTAATGTGATGGTGTAAACAGGAAAACGACCGGACACGCTGCCCCGACCTTTTGGCAATACCTCAGCGTTATGTGCATTCCAAATCAGAATTTGTGAGGACAATCCATTGCGAACACCTAACGCATGTAATCGTTCTGCGATTTCATCCATTTGACGTGTACCAAGATGCAGCTGATAGCTCGCGCGCGTTTCATGCAGTGAATAGAGTTCAACGGCATTAAAACTTAAAAAAATAAAGGATAATAAGAATAAACTGACCAATACTTCTATTAAAGAAAAACCGTTCTTAGCCATATCGCACTCTAAAATCTTTCATAAAATCGATGAGCGCATCCACCCCCGCCTCAGGCATCGCATTATAAATACTCGCGCGAATACCACCCGCGGCTTTGTGCCCCTTAAGATACCACAAACCCGCTTCTTTCGATTGATCTAAAAATAACGCAGTCAATGCGTCTGTCGGCAAATCAAAGCACACATTCATTCGAGAGCGCGCAGATGGATGCACCGAGTTCCGATAAAATCCCCCGGAGCGATCAATCGCATCGTAACATTTCTTGGATTTTCTGGCATTGCATTTTTCAAAATGCGTCACGCCGCCTTTTTTTTTCATCCAGGCTAATGTTAATCCTAACATATACCATGCAAAGGTAGGTGGTGTGCTGTATAGCGATTTTTCTTGAATGTGCGTCGTATATCGATAAAGAGTCGGCGTATAAGGCAGGCACTCTTTCGCCAAATCGTCTCGGATAATGACAACGCTAATCCCTGCTTGTCCTAAATTTTTTTGCGCACCCGCATAAATAATGCCATAGGCGCTCACATCGATCACTTGAGACAAAATAACCGAAGACATATCCGCCACCAAAGGAATGCTTCCTGTGTGAGGAATGGATTGAAACTCAATACCGGCAATCGTTTCATTCGGCGTGTAATGGACATACGCCGCATCATGTCGCAAAGACCATTCCTCTTCTGGCATGATCGCAACTAACCCGTCTTGGAAAAACAATTCAGCCGCCACATGAATGTCGCCATACCGCTTTGCTTCTGCGATCGCTTTACGCGACCAAATACCGGTATCCACATAATCTGCCTTTCGGTTGGTGGTCAATAAATTGCATGGGACCATCGCAAACTGACTGGACGCACCGCCGCTTAAAAAAAGCACATGGTAATTGGACGGAATAGCCATCAATTCACGCAAATCGGCTTCTGATTGAGCCGCAACCCTCTGCATAAAATCATGGCCTCGATGACTGACTTCCATCACCGACACACCAGAGCCGTGCCAATCCAACAATTCTGCTTGCGCCTGAATCAACACCTCTCTCGCCAACATAGCAGGACCCGCACTAAAGTTAAAGTTCTTATCCATAGATTTGTCCGCGCAGTAATGGTATAAAATATAGGGAAACAATCAACAAAATGAACGGTAATAATATACCATGACTATTGCGGAATCTATTCAATTTCTCGTTGCTATGGCGGTACTAATGAATCCGCTAGGCTCACTCTCCATCTTCCTTGACTTAACCCGTCATGCCGATCTCACTGAAAAGCGCTCTATCGCCTGCCAAACCGGTATCGCAATCATCACTATCATGCTCATGAGCATTTGGATGGGCAGAGAATTGCTCGTCATCTTTGGCATTACCATTCCCGCCTTTCGTTTTGCGGGTGGCTTCATCTTGCTGCTCGTAGGTTTATCGATGCTGCAGTCTCGTGAAAGCCCTATCCGACACACCGCCGACGACGCCGAAGGTTTAAAAAATGGAGAGTCCGTTGCGGTTGTCCCTCTCGCTGTCCCGATTATCGTCGGACCTGGCGTCATCAGCACCCTCGTACTAGCCACAGGAGATCAGGCGAGTCATATGCCCAAGTTATGGTTGTCTCTGCTATGTGTTGTTCTGTCCATCGGAATGGGTGCTCTCCTCTATTACGCCAATACGATTACCCGCCTCATTGGTATATCTATTATTAAAGTTATAACGCGCATCATGGGCATGATAATCATGTCCATTGCTGTTGGCATGCTAGCGGGTGGGTTGGTCGGTTTGTTGCCGATTCTGAATGCGCATTAAACGGGAGAATATGCGATGGGAATGCATACATTAGAAGTGGTCCTCTGCTTTCTCTTTTCTGCCCTACTGATCACCTCCCTGTTTAGAAAACTCCGCCTATCCATCATTGTCGGCTATTTGCTAGCGGGTGCACTGATTGGACCGAATGCACTCGCCATTGCGGATAATTCTGAATTTGTAAGAGAGCTCGCAGAATTTGGTATTGTTTTTTTGATGTTTACTGTTGGACTGGAATTCCCCTCCTCTAAATTATTTTCTCTCCGCTATCCTGTCTTTGTGATAGGAGGACTACAAGTTTTAGTCACAATGGGGCTCACTGCCGCTGCCTGCATCCTGTTCGGTCTTTCTAGCCTTGTTGCACTGATTATCGCAAGCATTATCACCATGTCGTCAACTGCGATTGTCGTCAAACAACTTCATGACCAAGCGGAATTACATTCTGCTCACGGCCTAACCGCTGTCGGCATTCTTCTTTTTCAAGATTTAGCGGTTATTCCTATCATCATTTTAATTGGTGATTTAGCAAAAAGTGCTCATCAACCCCTGGCGACACTGTTGCTAACCGCTTTATTCAAAGGCATTGTCGCCATCGTATTAATCTTCATTATCGGACGCTGGCTTTTTAAGCCACTTTTCCGCATCATCGCAAAAACACGCACGCCTGAGCTTTTCACATTAACCGTTTTATTGGTGACTCTGACGGGTGCTTGGCTCACCAACTCATTCGGTTTATCCTATGCATTGGGCGCCTTTCTCGCCGGGCTCATGTTAGCAGATACAGAGTTTCGCCACCAAATTGATGTTGAAATTCGACCGTTTCGCGATATCTTGCTTGGGCTTTTCTTTTTAAGTATCGGGATGCTCACCAATATTCATTCATGGTATGGCACCTGGTATTGGATTTTACTGCTTGTCCTTGCATTAACCCTTGTGAAAATGGCAATCGTCACACTCATTGCCTATTTTTCAGGGCACCCCATTCGCGCTGCAACCAGAACGGGTGTCATTCTCGGACAGGGCGGTGAATTTGGTTTCGCTATTTTAACGCTAGCGCTAACGCACCACTTATTATCTTACGATAGCAGCCAAATCATACTCGCTGGGTTATTGATTAGTATTGCTATCTCACCTCTCTTTATTCGATTCAATAAAGGACTCGCACATGCTGTCTGTTTTAAAAAATCGCCCGCCTCTGCGCACCGCACAAACAGTCCTCTTCAAGAAGAAAAAGAGCTTTTCAATCACGTTGTTGTGTGTGGCTATGGACGAGTGGGGCAACACATCCTCCAAGTCTTGAGCCATATGAATTTCCCCTACATTTGCCTCGATTTGGATGCGGAACTGGTGAGTTACGCGGCAATGGCGGGCGATAATGTGATGTATGGCGATTCAACCCACCCGGGAATTCTGGGTGCGGCGGGCATTGATCGCGCTAAAATACTTGTCATTAGTTTTAATGACTTGTCTGCTGCCAAGAAAATTTTAAAGATGCTTCATCAATCACACCCTCATCTTCCGAAATTAGTCCGCTGCACGGATGAATTTGAATTTCAACGATTAAAAGCTTGCGGTGCAACCCATGTCATTGCGGAAGTATTTGAGGCAAGCCTCGCTTTTTCAAATCATCTATTGCATCTTTTAGGTATTCCGACTCATCAAATATCGGAGCTCTTACAACATATTCGTCATAAAAATTATACTTCTTTAGAGGGAATTTATGATAGAGTAGACAATGACCAAGGAGAAGGTTCAGGCAAAAACAGCTAATAAGGATGTTGCTATGTTAAGATACGGTCTTATTTATTCATGCCTACTTCTATCGACCTACTGTTTCGCTGATACGTGCCCCTGTCCAAATAGCTCTAGCAACTTCAGTCCTATCCAAATAGGTGACTCACTAGAACATATTAAGGCACTCTGTTGCGCTCCACTATCTGAAAAAACCAGCGCGCAGTCGAACACCTCCTTTAGTGGAAGCTGGAAATATTTTGTAGCGGTTGGTGGGACACCAGAATCCCCCTCAGGATCAGTTGAGCTGACTGTCTCCTTCATTGATAATCGAGTGGCTAATATTTCGGTGATGGCACAATCTTTGGCAAGCACCTCACTCTGCGCCAAAGCACCCGTTGGACCCGGCGCTCTCGCGCCATCCATTAAAATTGATGACAGTATAGAAACGGTGAAATCCATTTGCGGACAAGGGCTAGCCACACTGAGCAGTACGGGCGATGCCAGCAATGCAAAAAAAATAGATGTCACGGAATTGGAATACAGCGGACCGCCACCTGTCACACTCCGATTTGAGAGTGGCGTATTAAAAAAAATGGAATCGACACAAAAAACAACGACGGGATCCTCTCTTGGGGCAGCGGCTGACGCAACGGGAGCAACCGCTGGGAGAGGAGAAGCCCCCATTGCTAATTCCACTCAACAATAAAGGATTTGTTTGCGCATTGTCTCGCACGGTGGCGGGCACGCAAAAAGCGCTTTGCCCGCCCTACATCAATACAAATGGAGAATGCAATATGAAGCACCTGATCAAGCACACGTTCACCGCAATTTTTTGCTTTTTTATATTATCTTGTACTGCACTTGCAAAACCGGATAATTTGCAACAAGCCTATTACAATTGGTGCGCATCAATTGAAAAAGCAAAAGGCGACCCACAGGTCATCACACCCTATTACGCACCGAATGCTGTCCTGCTACCTACATTATCACATGAGGTTTTTATTAACCATAACGATGGCTTGGTCCCTTACTTTAAAAAATTCCTCAGTCATCCCAATCTTCGCTGCACACCCAAAACGCTGATCTCGCATCGCTACGCTGATTTAGGTGTCAACTCCGGTTTTTATCAATTCACCTATTTAGATCACGACAAAACGAAAACCGTTCGCGCACGCTTTACCTTTGTCTATGAAAAAATTGACGGGCAGTGGTTGATCGTGACGCATCATTCATCGTTGACACCTGACGCTAAATAACTTCTCTAGCCGCTTGCTGGAGAAATCGATAGCGGATCAATATGCAGTTTTCTCGCGCGTGAACCCACGGCGGCTAATAGCGATTTGGGGAAGGAGTTTTCGCTCACAAAAAGCGGAAACTCCGACCGGATTATTCAACAACAACCGTCGCGATCTTTTCAAACCCCACTAAACGCTCACCGTCAGATAAGTTAATCAAACGAACCCCTTGCGTGCATCGTCCAATCACTGAAATCTCGGAGACCGGCACACGCACCAAGGTACCTTGATCGCTGATCAGCATCACTTCATCTTCTGAGCGCACTTGCGTCGCGCCAACCACCTTACCGTTGCGCTCATTCACTTGAATAGAAATCACACCCTGTCCACCACGGCCTGTCACGCGATAGTCTTCTACCGCTGTGCGCTTACCATAGCCATTTTCGGTCGCTGTTAAAATATCACCTTCGCTCGCGATCACGACCAATGAAATCACTTTTTGATCGTCTTTCAGTCTGACGCCACGCACACCGCGTGCTGTTCGACCCGTCGGACGCACATCTTCTTCGTTGAAATGAATTGCTTTACCGTTATTCATGAAGAGCATGACTGCTTGCTCGCCCGTCGTCAAGCTCGCCCCAATTAATTGATCGCCTTCTGCTAGCTCTAGCGCAATGATGCCTGATGAGCGAGGACGAGAAAATGCAGTCAACCCCACTTTTTTAACGGTACCTAGTGCGGTTGCCATAAAGATGTAGGCATTTTCCGCATAACCCTGAATCGGTAAAATAGCCGTGATCTTTTCGCCCTCTGCTAACGGCAACAAGTTGACGATCGGACGACCGCGCGCAATACGGCTCGCTTGTGGCAATTGATAAACCTTCAACCAATAGACTTGGCCCTGATCAGAGAAGCATAAAACGGTGTCGTGCATATTGGCCACCAACACTTGCTCGATAAAATCCTCTTCTTTCACATCGGCTGCGGATTTTCCTCGTCCACCGCGATGCTGCGCTTGATACAATGCGACAGGTTGCGATTTCATGTATCCTTCGTGCGATAATGTCACGACAACCATTTCATTCGGTATCAAATCTTCCGTGCAGAAATCACCTTCGCTCTCGACAATCGCTGTGCGACGCTCGTCACCAAACTGTGCTTTAATCAAGATGAGTTCATCACGAATCACGCTCATCAAACGACTCGGGCGACTTAAAATATCGTTCAAATCATCAATTTTCGCAGCGAGCTCTTTGTGTTCTGCAATAATCTTATCTTGTTCCAATCCAGTTAAGCGATGCAACCGCATATCTAAAATCGCTTGTGCTTGCTCTACGGAGAGATGGTAGCCGTCTTTTGCAATACCCGCGTCATGCGTTGCATCTACGTGCGTCAATAATGCAATCATGGCCGCCGGACGCCAAGCCTGCGCCAACAAACGTGTCTTCGCTTCGCCGGAATCTTTTGCTTTTTTGATACACGCAATCATGTCATCGATATTGACTAACGCAACAGCAAGCCCTTCCAAGATATGCGCACGTTCTCGGGCTTTTCGTAAATCAAATACCGAGCGACGCGTGACGACTTCTTGACGATGACGTAAAAAAGCTTCAATTAATTCTTGGATATTAAATATTTTAGGCTGACCCTCTGTCAGCGCCACGGTATTAATACCAAACACACTCTGCAATTGAGTCGAGATGAATAAATTATTCAACATGACATCCACGTTTTCACCGCGACGCAATTCGATCACGATACGCATACCCTGCTTATCTGATTCGTCACGGAGTCCCGTCACGCCTTCTATTTTTTTATCTCGCACCAACTCTGCAATGCGCTCAATTAAACGCGCTTTATTCACCTGATAAGGAAGCTCTGTGACAATAATTTTTTCTTTGTTCTTCTTCTCATCGGATTCAATATGCGTTTTAGCGCGCACGACAACACGACCACGTCCAGTGCGATACGCTTCCACAATTCCTGCGCGACCATGAATGATGCCGCCCGTGGGGAAATCAGGTCCTGGAATATGCTCAATAATCTCTTGAATCGTAATCGCAGGATTCTCAATCATCGCAAGACAGGCATTGATGACTTCGCTTAAATTATGTGGCGGGATGTTCGTCGCCATACCCACTGCAATACCCGATGAGCCATTCACTAACAACAAAGGCACTTGTGTTGGCAAAACCGTCGGAATGTGCTCGGTTTCATCATAGTTTGGAACAAAATCAACGGTTTCTTTTTCAAGATCAGCCAGTAGCGCATGAGCAAAGCGAGACATACGAATTTCGGTGTAACGCATCGCGGCGGCCGCATCGCCATCGACCGATCCAAAGTTACCTTGACCGTCAACGATGAGATAGCGCATCGAGAAGGGCTGCGCCATACGAACAATGGTATCGTATACCGCCACGTCGCCATGGGGATGGTATTTACCAATCACGTCACCCACCACGCGAGCGGCTTTTTTATGCGGTTTATTCCAATCATTACCGAGTTCATGCATCGCAAAGAGAACCCGTCGATGAACCGGTTTCAACCCATCCCGAACATCCGGCAGAGCTCGTCCCACAATAACGCTCATGGCATAGTCTAAATAAGAGCGCTTCAGCTCACTTTCTAGTGTAACTTTTTGTATTTCTTTTGCGAAAAGAGGTTCCATTCTACCCTGCTCTAATAGTGATATATTCGTATTTATGTGGGGTGGGCAAAGCGCTTTTTGCGTGCCCACCACCAACCTATGGCACGGTGGTGGGCACGCAAAAAGCGCTTTACCCGCCCTACCTTTTGATTAAACAGCTTCCGCAAATTGTATCAGTTTTATGGGCTATTCCACAGCGGTTTTTTCAAAAGCTTTGCGTGACGTGCATTAAAGGGTAATATACATTCAATCATCATCTAAAGGACTTAACCGCATGAATCGCACTATTGCTCGATATGCCTTTTTCTTGACCCTGGCAGGATGCCTTTTTTGCGCACCCTCTTTTGCGAATGACACCAATAAAAATAATACGCTGCCAACTATGATTGAAAAAGTCGCGCCTGCCATCGTCAATATTCGGGCTAAGATAAAAGTATCTGATTTTCAGACCTTCCTCAAGCTACAACATGAAAAGCAACTGCCAAACGATACTAGCAATGGCGAAATCCCAGATCATGTGACATCCATCGCTTCCGGCGTCATCATCGATGCTCAAAAAGGGTACATTTTAACCAATGCTCACGTTGTTCATGACGCAGAGATTGTTGTCGTCACGCTAAATGACGGACGACACTATACCGCCACTGTTGTGGGCCTCGATAACCCATCGGATATTGCGCTATTAAAGATTGAGAGCAAAAAATTAACTGCGATTTCTTTAGGTGATTCAAACACATTAAAGGTGGGCGACCCCGCCATCGCTATCGGCAATCCATTTGGTATCGGACAGACAGCGACCTCTGGCATTATCAGTGGGTTAAAACGAAGCTCCTTAGGGATTGAATCCTTTGAAAACTTCATTCAAACCGACGCCTCGATTAATCCCGGTAATTCTGGCGGTGCACTGTTAAATAGCTCAGGCGAGCTAATCGGCATTAATACCGCCATCCTGTCACCTGAGCGAGGCGGTAATGTCGGCATTGGGCTCGCCATCCCCGTAAACATGGCAAGAAGCGTGATGCAGCAATTAATTGCCTATGGCAATGTTAAGCGAGGTGCGCTGGGGGTTGGTGTGCAAGACATTACACCTGATTTAGCGACTGCCTTCCACTTAAACGATCCAAAGGGCGCAATGGTCACCGAAATTCTACCGCACTCACCCGCTGAAAAGGCAGGCTTAATGCCTGGCGATATCATTATCGCCGTCAATGACGCCAGCATCAAAAATGCCAACGATCTCGTCAATGAGATTAGCTTTCTCCGCGTCGGATCCGTCGCCCATATTGCGATCATAAGAGATCACCAATCTAAAACGCTCACCACCGCCATATGGGATCCACAAAAAAGCAAAGAAACAGGTATGCAAATGAATCCATTCCTGTATGGTGTAGGCTTGAAAGATTTTTCTCTTTTCAGCCCTATCCATGGCAATGTGGCAGGGGTTCTGGTCATCTCGGTCGAAGAAAACAGCAACGCCTGGCAATCCGACTTACACCCAGGGGATATTATTATTGCCGCCAACCAGAAAAAAATATCGACTATCGATGAGCTGCAAAAAACAATTGCAAACGCACACCATAGTTTGGTGCTCAATGTGCTCCGCGGTCCGAGTGCGTTATTTTTAGTGATCACAACGGAGGGGTCTTAACTTAATTTTATGTCCATTGCTATCGAACCCTTATGTGCACTCGCGCGCGCTGTCATTCAAACAGAATGTGATGCCATCCACGCGCTGATTGCTCGCATTGATGACCGCTTCGTAAAAGCGTGTGCCCTGCTTCTTGATGCACAGGGAAGAATTATCGTCATGGGCATGGGGAAATCCGGCCACATTGGGCGAAAAATTGCAGCGACGTTTGCCAGCACCGGCAGCCCCGCGTTTTTTATTCATCCAGGCGAGGCGAAACACGGTGATTTTGGCATGATCAGGTCCAATGACATTTTGCTCGTTTTATCTAACTCCGGCGAAACAGAAGAAATTCTGTGTATTCTTCCCTTTATTAAACGACTCAATATATCGCTCATTACGCTCACAGGTAACCCGCGATCGACGCTTGCGAAACTCGCCACGATCAACATCGATGTCAGCGTCAAAGAAGAAGCTTGTCCTCTCGGTTTAGCGCCCACCTCAAGCACGACAGCAGCGCTTGTGATGGGCGATGCGCTCGCGATTTCATTATTGCAAAAAAGAGGATTCACCTCAGACGATTTTGCCATGTCGCATCCCGGGGGGATGCTTGGCCGACGATTATTATATCGCGTGAGCGATTTAATGCGAACGGGCGACAGCATACCGAAAGTGCCCTATGATGCGTTGCTTAAAACAGCACTCTACGAAATAACAAAAAAAACATTTGGCATGACCACCATTGTCGATGAAAACGATAATTTTCTCGGTATTTTCACAGATGGCGACATACGACGCGCACTCGAAAATCAAATCGATATTCATAAAGCGCCCGTTAATCAAGTCATGACAAAAAATCCTAAAACCATTCGAGCGGATGTGCTCGCTGCTGAAGCGCTGCACGTCATGGAGCAGCACAAGATCACAGCATTGGTCGTGCTCGATGAGAAAAATCGCTTGATTGGCATTATACGTATGCATGATATTTTAGAGATAGGGATCACCTAATGGATGAAATTATTCAAAGAGCAAAACGGATTCGCTTAGCCGGATTTGATGTCGATGGCGTCCTCAGCAACGGTTCTGTTTCTTATGGTTTAGGGGGGATTGAGCGACAAGAATTTAGCGTGCAAGATGGGCAGGGCTTAGCATTCCTAAAAAGAACGGGCGTTGAGCTCGCCATCATCACGGGCAGCCCTTCAAACATTATTAAACGTCGCGCAGACGACTTAAAAATCCTCTATTTTTATGGTGGCCAGACCAATAAGCTCAGCGCTTACGAAGACATCAAACAGAAAACGGGGTTCACGGATGAGGAAATTGCCTATGTGGGTGATGATTTCCCTGATTTACCTATTTTAAAACGAGTGGGTCTCGCGATCACTGTCCCCGGTGCCAGCGCGCTGATCAAGCAGCATGCGCACTGGACGACACAGAACCAAGGTGGGCAAGGCGCTGTTAGAGAAATCTGTGATCTCATCATGCAAGCACAGGGAACCTATCAACGCATTCTCAATTCTTATTTAGATCAGTAGAAAGATCATGCCATCGCTTAAAGTAAGCGTGATCGGGTTATTGTTCTTAAGCATTATCCTTAGCATTTATTCGCTATCCGTTTCAAAAAATATCAGAGTCAGAACGAATGCGACAGCATCCAGTCGACCCGATGCCTTTATGGAAGGTGTCGTTGCAACAACCATCAATCAACAAGGACACCTTTCTCTCACCTTAGAAACACCGAAAATGTTCCACTACGCTCACAATGATACAATGGACATTGAAACGCCTCATGTCACTCTGTATAGCAATTCACCTGAGCCATGGGTGATTGACTCGCTCACCGGACAAACCACGCAAGGTTCAGACTATATTGTTTTTCGAGGAAACGTTGTGATTCATCATGCTGAAGATAGCAGTCACCCCGAGACTTTTATCAGAACCCAAGTGCTGAACCTTTCATCACAAGATCAAATTGCAACAACCCCCGAACCCATCACGCTCACTCAGCCCTCCCTCACCATCGCGGGCATCGGATTGTCTGCTAATCTCAATACGGGTATGATTCACTTACTATCCAATGCTCGAGGGGAATATGTCCCAAACTAACTCACATACATTGCGCGTCGAATCCATCGCAAAACAATACAAGTCCGCTCGAGTTGTGAAAGATGTCTCATTGCATGTCAACTGCGGCGAAATCGTTGGATTGCTCGGCCCGAATGGCGCCGGCAAAACGACCTCATTTTATATGATTGTCGGTTTAATTAGATGTTCTGCGGGTCGCATTTTACTCGATAACGAAGACATCACCTCCATGCCCGTCCACGTTCGCGCGAATCGTGGTATGAGTTATTTACCGCAAGAAGTCTCGATTTTTAGACGCCTCAGTGTCGCTGACAATATTATGGCAATTCTAGAGCTCCGTAAAAATCTCACCAAACAACAACGTATTGAAAAATGTGAGAGCCTACTCGACGAATTTAATATCGCCTATATTCGAGATAGCTTAGGCATGAGCTTATCGGGTGGCGAAAGACGACGCGTTGAAATTGCGCGAGCACTCGCGACTGATCCGCGATTTATTTTATTGGACGAACCCTTTTCTGGTATCGATCCTATTTCCGTCATGGATGTCAAAAAAATTATCTCGCATTTACGCGATCGCAATATTGGCGTTCTCATTACGGATCACAATGTACGTGAAACCCTCGACATTTGTCAGCGCGCTTATATTGTGAATCAAGGCACGATTATCTGTGAGGGTGCACCCAGTGTGATTTTAGCCGACAAAGAAGTGCGGGAAGTGTATTTGGGTAATCACTTTAAATAAATTAAAAAGCCCGAATCGCTCGAACGAAACGCAGCGAAGTATACGGACCAACATACAAAACACCATTCCCCGCTTGGTTTTATTGCTCATAAGGTCCTTCTCTTTTTAGTCTGCATACCGCCCGCCCACTTGGCTGTTAAAAACACCGATATATTTCTCAGCACGTTGAACGGCTGTTTCTATCCTTCCATCTGAGTGAAGCTCTATCCAACGATAACCAGGTGCCAGCTCTTCGAGTGAAAAATCCGTGCTGTGTCGCTTAAATTGAACGCACGTTGAGGGTGTTGAATAACACGGGACACCATTGTAATCACCCGCATATTCTTGATGCACGTGGCCTGACAACACCATTTTCACATTAGCATAGCGCGACAACAGACCCCAAAACGCATCGGCATTCGTTAAATTAATTTTATCAAGCCAAGTGCAGCCAACCGACACGCTATGATGATGTGTCACAACCAGTGCGCGCCTTTCAGGGTGTGCCGCTAAACAAGCTTCTAAAAAATCGAGTTCTGTTTGTTCGAGAAATCCTTCGGGGTGATGTGTTTTTTGTGAATTCAATAAAATACATTGCCAGCCATCAAACAGAATATTTTTTTCTTTTTGAAAGCCGCTTGACGCAAACACACGATTCATCACAGGAATATCATCGTGGTTGCCCGGGATAAAATAAATCGGCGCAGAAAAAACCTTCATCACATCGATAAGATGCGCGTAGCTTTCGGGAGAATGATCTTGCGTGAGATCACCGGTTAATAAAATCAGATCCGGCTGTTTGGGGTTCGATCGAATTAAATCAACCACCGCCTCAAAGCTATTTCTTGTTTTGACCCCCATCAAATCCTTTTCTCTGTCGCCAAAAAGATGTGTGTCTGTAATTTGCACAATCCGTGTCATGCGTCCGTCCTTAAACTAGGGGTCGCGATTAAGCGCCCAGGTGTTTTAACTTGCTGATCTTCACATCCAAATACTTTTTATTATGTGCATTGCTAAAACGAGGAATCGACATAATGTCAATATATTGGATCCCGCACTCTGTCAGCCCTGTTATCTTAGCAGGATTATTAGTCAAGAGTCTAATGTGATTAATGCCCTTGGCTTTCAAAAAATGTGCCGCAATATAATACTGTCTTGCGTCCACGGGAAGCCCAAGTGCTTCATTCGCCTCTATCGTGTCAAGACCATGGCTTTGCTGCAATGCATAGGCTTTAATTTTATTAAACAACCCAATGCCGCGCCCCTCTTGATTCAAATAAATCAATATCCCGCCTTCGCGACTCATCTGCTCTAACGCATAATGCAATTGATGATGACAATCACAGCGCTGCGATAAAAAAATATCGCCGGTTAAGCACGCCGAATGCATGCGAACCAGCGGTGGCTTTGATGGATCGCTTTTCTTCTCTAGTATCACATGCTCCTGTCCCGTGATGCTTTCTTTGATCACAGTCATTTTAAATGTGCCATAGGATTCTAATGGTAAGTCAACCGATGTCTCTTCTTTGATAAGATTTTCAGTTGCTAATCGGTATGCAACAAGATCGCTGATCGACACCAAGCGAATATCATGCTCTTTTGAAAAATCAGACAGCTGCTGTCCTCTGGTCATCGTGCCATCAGAATTCATCACCTCACACAAAACGGCGGCAGGCTTGAAACCCGCTAATCGCACAAGGTCAACGGACCCTTCTGTATGCCCCGCCCTTTCTAGTACACCACCCGCCTTGGCGCCCAAAGGAAACATATGCCCCGGTCGCAACAAATCATCGGGTTTTGCATCTGGATTAATAGCCGCTTGTATCGTGCGAACACGATCTGCCGCAGAGACACCGGTCGTCGCACCCACGCGAGCATCAATAGACATGGTAAATGGCGCACGTAGGCTCGTGTTATCTGCCTGCTGCGGCACTATTAACGGTAGTTCTAATTGTTTTAATTGAGCGTCCACTAACGACAAACACACAATGCCGCTGCTATGGCGAATGATGAAATTCATCGTTTCAACCGTAATCGTTTCAGCCGGAAAAATGAGGTCGCCTTCGTTTTCTCGATCCGGATGATCCATTAAAATAATCATTTTGCCCTGCTGAAGATCCTGTATCGCTTGTTCAACGCGCTCTATTGCTGATGTCATGATGTCGCTCCGACTAATTTTTCGATGTATTTTCCTACCATATCCACTTCAACATTCACCTTGGATCCGCACTGATAGCGGCTCAGAACAGTCACCTCTTGTGTATGCGGAATCAATGTCACACTAAAATAGTCATCGCCTACATCGGTAATCGTCAAGCTCATGCCATCGACTGCGATATACCCTTTTTGGATAATATATTTAGATAATATTTTTGGAATGCGAACCGTCATATTAAGCGCACGCGCACCATCGGCCTCGAGCTGTATGATTTCACCGACACCATCCACATGGCCTTGTGCGATATGGCCACCGAGTCGACTTTGTAGTGTCAGTGATCGCTCGAGATTCACAAGGCTTTGTTCTTTCAAAAAACCAAGGTTGGTTAATCGCAATGTTTCAGGAACGGCGGTCACTTGAATCGTCTGTCCGTCTATATCAAGATGTGTCACGGTAAGGCACACACCATTCATGGAGATGCTTTCGCCGATACTTAAAGGATAGAAGAACGCAGGCACACTGATGAAAAAATCAACCGTATCCGATTGCACTTTTTTTTGCTTGATGATGCCAACCACTTCAACGATGCCGGTAAACATAGGTGCCCGCTCCTCTGCTTTTAAAAACAATAGCAACAGGGCACGACAGAGTGACTCTTGACGAGGTGGCGCTATCTTCTTTCATCCGGACTATAACCGTCGGCTTTGGATTCTAACCAAATCTGCTACTTCATAAAGAAGCGGCTCGCGGGCTCATGGTGAAACACCATCTACCGCCGGTAGGGACTTACACCCTGCCCTGAAGACAGATGAAATTTAGTACTAAACCACTGTGTTGTCAATGAATAATTTGTTATGATCGACCCATAAGACACGGAAATGTTAAATGAAAAACAGGATTATTTATGAGCAGCCTCTAAACGAACTCATCCGTGTTTGTCTGCGTCTGGAGCAATTGTTCATCCAAGTGGATTATCACATTAAGCAATCATCAAAGCTTGCGACAAGGCAAGTCATGACGCTGATCATCCAACTACTGCAATTACTGGATCGCCCTGACCTCAAGCCCAAGCTCGCCAAAGAGCTTAGCCATCAAGCCACGTTGCTAGAACGACTCGCCAATGAGCCTGAGGTCGATTCAGAAAAATTAGAGTCCTATCTAAGGCAATTAAACGAATTAAGCCGCTGCTTTATTGATAGCAGCAAAAAAATTGGCTCGCCTCTGCGTCAAATTGAAATATTGAATAGCCTGCGGTTGCAGCTCGCTAACCCCGGCGGAGGATGCAGCTTCGATGTGCCTCTGTATCACTACTGGCTTCAGCAGCCGGAAAAAACACGGCAGCAAACATTAAAGACGTGGCTCGTAGAATTTGACAGCATTCGAACCGCATCATCGCTGATTTTGCAGTTGGTGCGTGAAAATGGACGATCAGAGCAGATCTCCGCCGAGCATGGCTTTTACCAGACCTTGCTTAATCCTCAGATTAACTTGCGACTGGTGCGTGTCGCGATTCCAGAGCATATCTCCGCTTATCCCGAAATCAGCATAGGGCGCCATTTTTTAAGTGTCCGTTTTTTTTCACCGAGCATTGAAAATCGACCCACGCAATACGTGGAACACCTCGCCTTTCTATTGACACACTGCAATGCTGAATGAATCAATGACACCCATTTTTGGAATTGTGATCTCAATAGGCGTTATTTTTATCCTATTGTTGGCGATTAAAATCATCCAAGACACCTTACAAAAAGGCACTCTAGAAACCCGCTCACAAGTCAAGGAGGCGCTGACGCATTACGCCGATGATTTAGGGAAACGCATGGATACACTGAGCACCATGACCGACATGCGCCTCAAAGAAATCAATCAACACGTTGAAAAACGATTAACCGAAGGATTTCAAAAAACAACTGAAACATTTGGCAGCGTTATTCAGCGTCTTGCCCTCATTGATGCAGCACAAAAGAAAATGGCTGAATTATCAAGCAGCGTCATGAGCCTGCAAGAGATACTTAACGACAAGCGATCGCGCGGTGCATTTGGAGAGGTGCAGCTTGCTGCTCTTATTCGCAACGTCATTCCAGAACCGCATTTTTTATTGCAACACACACTCAGCAATGGCAAGCGAGTAGATTGTTTTTTAATTTTACCTGAACCAACCGGCAACTTGGCAATTGATGCTAAATTTCCACTCGAAAATTTTCGCTTGCTGATGGACAACGCGCTGGGCGAAAGCGACCGACGCCAAATTGAACAACAATTTAAAATTGATATTCGAAAACATATTCAAGATATCGCGGAACGCTACATTATCCCTGGCGAAACAGCTGATGGCGCTATGATGTTTTTACCCGCTGAAGCCGTGTTTACGGAGATTCATGCACGCTACCCTGATCTTGTGGAATTTGCACACCGATCAAAGGTATGGTTAGTCTCTCCCACGACGATGATGGCGGTCTTGACCACGGCGCGCGCTGTATTGAAAGATGCGGCCACGCGCCAGCAGCTCCACATCATTCAAAAACATTTACATCTCTTATCCGCCGATTTTGGGCGCTTCCAAAATCGCATGGATAATTTAGCGAAGCATATCGCACAAGCCAATGCCGATGTCGAAGAAGTGCATACGTCTGCTCGCAAGATCACACAACGTTTTGGGCAGATTGAGAAAGTGGAGCTTCTGGATGCGGCAAGCCAACAGAGCCTGCTTGATCAAGAGGCGTCGGGGCTTTCTCAGTAAGAATACACTTTTCGCCAGTTTAAGCATTTATAAGCAGGGTGGGTAAAGCGCTTTGTGCGTGCCCACCAAACCATTGCGCAGAGCGGTGGGCATGTAAAAAGCGCTTTACCCACCCTGCTTTTGTACATAAATGAGGTTTTGAAAGAAGTCTAATGACAATCGTTGGTTATCGCGACAACGTCATAGTAAGGTGCGCGTCATTAGACCACCCATTCGTTACAGTGCAGTCCACTTTTAAATCGCCTGTTGTGGAATATGCTACGGTAAGAGGCCAGACCCCAAAGAATATTCCTGTTGATCTTCTTATCCTAATATCAGCGGATGGCCAACCATTTAGACCGGGATAATCATACCAGCACGTCACTGAAAGCGGGTCATTAAAACCAGTATTGCTTGAAACAGAGAATGTTCGCGAGGTTCCGCTAGAAAATATTTGAAACAATGGCGCGCCATCATTGCAATCGGTTCCTGTATTATTGATAAGGGTGACAGTGAACGCAAGACTCGTCGCGCTGTATAGCGCAAACAAACTGATGAAGAGGCCGCTGATTGCAATCCTTTTTGTCTTTTATGGGGACTGGATTCTAGTATGATTTTTTACACAAAGATAATTTCTCTTGCCAGGATCAGATCGAAATCGTATAATTGCTCTAAATTTGGTCTTTTTCAATAGGAGAAACAGATAAATGTTCAAGCAACTACTTGTTTTTATGAGTCTTCTATTCATTTCAAGTTCGGCACTACCCATGACAAAAAGTGACTTTAATCGTGCATTGACGAAAGTACTCGCGCATCGCGAACCTGGTTCTCCTGCAAAATTAATGTATTATACCGGACGCAACCTCACACGTTCAGCATATGAAAACAAAATAACGCAAAGAGCTTAAGCGCTACTTCCTCTGTTATCATCCCCTATAAGTTCGTATCAACTCACCCAATAGCGTCAATTTACACTTTTTTAAATGCTCTTGGCTCAAACGGGCTGTTAACCCGCTTGAGCCAAGAACATTAAAAAAAGCTTTACGTTAAGCGTGAAAACCTACCCCAAAACCACTTTGGCGCGCCGAGCGGCGCTGTCTTGATACAGCTGATACTCTGCCAAACCTTGAGCGCTCTGAATTTGTTCTGCAAATACGCGATACTCTTCTTTTCCTAACATTTGACCTGGCTGAACCGCTTTGACGCGAATAAGCGCGACACCGGTCGGAACTTTAGCGACACCAAAAGACAATGTGTCATTCACTGGAATAGGCAATGCAAACGCTGTGTCTAATATACTTGAATTAATTTTTGCAGTATGGCGGCCCACAAACCCCGCCTGATGCCACGTAAGCGCCGCTGATGTCTTCCCCGTTTTTAACTGTTGTTCGATCAGCTGAGCACTGCTAAGCGCACCTTCCTCTCCTTTCTCTTGTTCCAGGCGCGCCCGAATAATCTGCTTAACCGTTGCAAACGGCGCGGCTCCGGCAGGCACTTTTTCTTTCACACGAACAACCACGACTGAACGCGAATCCAGTGGAATCACATCGCTATTATTTTGCAGATCAAATACATCATGGCTAAAAGCAATTTCACGAACATTGGCGTGGCTTAACAACCCATCACCTTGATCTCGCGTAAAGAGGGGGCTTGTTTGTATTGTCAGGCCTAGCGCATTCGCTGCAATGGCGAGAGACTCTGGATGTTCGTAAGCGAGGTTCGCTAATTTTTCAGAATGCTCCGCAAAGAGTTGCTCTGCCTTGGAGCCCTGCTTTTCTTTTTTATCGAGAGATAGTGCAATGTACTCAATGCTCACTTTTTCCGGTGTTTGAAAGTCATTTAAATGAGCATCATAGTACTGTTTTATATCAGCTTCTTGAATAGGGTGCGCCGCACTAGATTGAAATGGCACTAGCGCATAATCGATATCGCGCTTTTGATTCACCAATGCAATGCTATTTTCAATTTCACCCGGCAAGGCAAACGATGTAAATAATAATCCCTGTCGAGGCTGATCAATCAAAGCGGTCGCATTTAATAAATCGATAAAACCTTGCGGCGTGTATCCACCGGACTCCAATGCTTTCTGAAAGCGATCCATCGAAAATTTTCCATTGAGTTGAAATGCAGGAATGGTCGACAAAATGGCATCTATTCGTTGATGAGAGATCCGATATCCCTGAGAAAGAGATGCTTGCTGCAATATTTCAAGCGTAATGAGCTCTTCTAACGTACGCTTTCTCAGTGTATCTTGAAGTGATGCGGAGAGCGTTGCAGTTTGCAATCGCGCTTCTGATTGCTGTTTCATACGAGCATAATTTTCAGAAAAAAACGCTTTCGAAATCGGAGTACCATTGACTTTTGCGACAAAGGAAGAAGTGCTTTGTCCTGTGAAATAACTGTGAACCCCCCAAAAAGCAAAGGATACGATGAGAAGTGAAATAATCACACCGGCAACCCAGCCCTGCGTACGATCACGAATGCTCTGAAGCATAAAGACGACCAACCTCACAACATTAATATTGGCGGAGTGGACGGGGCTCGAACCCGCGACCCCCGGCGTGACAGGCCGGTATTCTAACCAACTGAACTACCACTCCTAGACAACTCTTTATCATTTTACCCTCTCCGTTCACGCTGGAGAGGATGGCCTGCATTGTTTGCAGCCGGGTTGAAGGAAAATGCGTAACCGTTCAACCCCTTTATGGAACTTGGTGGGTGCTGAGGGATTCGAACCCGCGACCCTCGCCTTGTAAGGGCGATGCTCTACCAACTGAGCTAAGCACCCATAACTCTAACAGCGACTGGCGACCAGCCCCCCCTTTTTTTTAAAAGGGGTGGCTGGTCGCTCTCTACCTCTACTGCTTGTTCGCTGCGTCTTTTAACGCTTTGCCGACCTTAAAGCTAACTCGCTTGGTCGCCTTAATGGTCATTTTTTCACCTGTCTTTGGATTGCGGCCTTGTCGTTCTGGAACCGCTTTAACAATAAAGGTTCCAAAATTAATCAATACAACGGTCTCGCCTTTTTGCAAGGACGACGAAACGCCTTCTAAAAAAGCGCTTAATGCGCGCTCTGCAGAGGCTTTGGTAATCTGTGCTTTATCAGCCATCAATTCAATTAATTCAATTCTATTCATCTACATGCTCTCTTAAAAAATCTCACCGTTATGGGGCTTTTACTCTCGCAGCCGAGGGTGTTTTATACCAATAGGATTGAACCCCGTCAAGAACAACTTAATAACTTCAGCACTTAAGCGCTTAATAACTGGGAGCCTCGTAACTTTTCACCTTAAATGACCGAAGCGGTAGGCGCGCGCACCATTCAATTAATGAACCCGAACCCTCTCCCCCCGCACTTTTCTATTCGCAATCGCGATTTTACCTGCTTTGGTTGCGCGCAATCGCTTCGCTTTTAGTGGCAGAAGATTGGGGTAGCCCTTTAAAGCAATAGCAAAGACATCATCAATCCAACGCACCGTTTTAATGGTGAGAGCTTTTTTGATGTTATCCGGAATATCTTTTAGATCTTGTTCGTTTTCATGAGGAATGATGACTGTTTTAATTGCTCCTCGATGTGCTGCTAATAATTTCTCTTTCAGCCCACCAATTGGCAACACTTCTCCGCGCAGCGTTATTTCACCGGTCATCGCGCAATCAGCACGCACAGGAATACCGGTTAGCACAGAGACCAATGCAGTGCACATGCCAATGCCCGCGCTTGGACCATCTTTCGGTGTGGCGCCTTCCGGAACATGAATGTGAATGTCGTGCGCTTCAAAGAAGTTTTTAGGGATGCCGAATAACTTAGCGCGCGAGCGCACCACGCTCAGCGCGGCCTGGATAGACTCTTTCATCACATCGCCCAACCGTCCGGTATGTAGGATTTTTCCTTTACCAGGAAGCGTGACGGCCTCGATGCTTAGCAGCTCCCCGCCCACCTCTGTCCACGCCAATCCTTTAACTTGACCCACCTGATCTTTCTCATCAGCGCTATCATGACGGAAGCGTCGCACACCGAGATACCGCTCAAGCTCAGCAATTTTCAGCACTCTCTTATTTTGCTTCTTGTCTTTTTTGCCCTTGGTCGCCAATAAAATTTCTTTGACGATCTTTCTAAAGACTTTTGCGATCTCTCTTTCTAGGTGTCGCACCCCCGCCTCACGGGTATAGTATTGTACGATATATTGAACCACATCAAAGTTCAGATCGACTTCGGATGGAAGCAATCCGTTCGCCAACATTTGTTTTGGAATAAGATGACGCAGCGCAATATGGATTTTCTCATCTTCCGTGTAACCCGGAATCCGAATCACTTCCATACGATCTAATAATGCAGGAGGAATATCAAGCGTGTTAGCAGTTGCGACAAACATCACGTCCGATAAATCATAATCGACTTCCAGATAGTGATCACTGAATGCGTGGTTTTGCTCGGGATCAAGTACCTCAAGCAAAGCAGATGCAGGATCTCCCCTGAAATCAGAGGACATTTTATCAATTTCATCCAACAGAAAAAATGGATTGTTCGTGTCTACTTTAGAAAGCTTTTGGAGAATTTTCCCTGGCATCGCACCAATATAGGTTCTTCGATGTCCCCGAATTTCCGCTTCATCTCGCACCCCGCCCAGAGACATACGAATAAATTGTCGTCCCGTGGCATTAGCAATAGATTGTCCGAGTGACGTTTTACCAACGCCTGGTGGCCCCACCAGGCAGAGAATTGGGCCTTTCAATTTTTTAACGCGCTGTTGCACCGCCAAATATTCAATAATACGCTCTTTTACTTCTTTCAAACCATAGTGTTCGTCTTCAAGAATTTTCTCTGCCTCACCAAGCGTCTCTCGGAGAGTCCCTGAATTTTTCCAAGGCAATGACAACACCCAATCGAGATAATTGCGCGAAACAGTCGCTTCAGCGGACATCGCTGGCATCAACTTTAATTTGCCTAGCTCAGTAGTGCATTTTTTGCGAGCTTCATCTGTCATAGTGGATTCTTTAATGCGTTTTTCAAGATCCGCTAATTCGTTGTGGCCACCTTCTGTCTCAAGCTCTTTTTGAATCGCCTTCATTTGCTCATTAAGATAATATTCGCGCTGTGATTTTCCCATTTGACGCTTAACACGCCCGCGAATTTTTCGCTCGATCTGCAGTAAATCAATTTCAGATTCCATGACCGCTAGCAATTTTTCAAGCCGATCAGTAACGTTTAAGAGTTCCAGTATTTTTTGTTTTTCATCGAGCTTCACTGAGACTTGCGATGCAATCATGTCTGCTAAACGGCCAGGTTCTTCTGTTGCAAGCAGCGCGTTTAATAATTCAGTGGGGATTTTTCGATTCAAGCGAGCGTATTGCTCAAATTGAGACTTCAAGGACCGTGCTAAAATTTCAACCTCTCGGGATTCACCCGGCACCTCTTCAGCCACTTCGACGTCAGCTAAGACGTAGGCCTCTCGATCGATCAAATGAGCGATGTGCGTGCGCTCTATACCTTCGATTAATACTTTGACTGTGCCATCGGGTAGCTTCAAGAGCTGCAGAACAGTGGCGAGCATACCAATTTTATAAACGCCCTCTTCCGTTGGCAACTCATCAGATGGAGTGCGTTGCGTGACTACCAAGATTTGCTTATCCGCTGCCATTGCAAGCTCTAACGCCTTGACGGATCGATCCCGTCCGACAAACAAAGGCACTACCATACCAGGAAATACTACAATATCTCTTAAGGGTAAAACAGGAATGCCCAATATCGTTTTTTTTATTTCTGTGTCTCGACTCATTCTATGCCTCTCATTAATTAGCTGCGCTCGCTACATCGTACAACTCTTCACAGCTCTGTCGTGTAACATCAGGCTTGGTATCGCCATTAATCACCGATTCATTGACTGTCACTTTTTTAACATCAACCCATGAAGGCAATTCATACATCGTATCCAGAAGAACCTTTTCAAAAATGGAGCGTAATCCGCGAGCACCTGTCTTTTTTTTAACGCAGCATCGAGCAATGGCTTGTAATGCGTCCGGTGTCACATCCAATATCGCACCTTCCATCTCAAACAATTTACTGTATTGCTTCAGCAAAGCATTCTTAGGCTTCGTGAGAATAGTCACAAGCGATTTTTCATCAAGCTCTTCCAATACAGCGACCACTGGCAATCGCCCAACGAGCTCGGGGATAAGCCCGTATTTGACCAAATCAATGGGTTCAATATCATGCAACAATTGGCTCAATGATTTTGCATTGGATTCGCCATACACTTCCGCCGAAAAGCCAATTCCTGCTTTTTCAGAACGGGCTCTAATTGTTTTCTCTAATCCCGCAAACGCACCACCACAAATGAATAAAATATTTTTGGTATCCACATGAATCGATTCTTTTTGAGGATGCTTGCGCCCTCCTTGAGGAGGAACGGCTGCCACTGTTCCTTCGATCAATTTAAGCAATGCCTGTTGCACCCCCTCGCCGGATACATCCCGAGTAATAGAAGGGTTTTCAGATTTGCGCGCAATCTTATCGATTTCATCGATGTAGACGATACCCATTTCCGCTTTCGCCACATCGTAATCGCATTTATGCAATAAGCGTTGAATAATATTTTCCACGTCTTCACCGACATAACCTGCCTCGGTCAGAGTGGTTGCATCTGCAATGATAAAAGGAACATCTAACGAGCGAGCCAATGTTTCGGCTAGTAATGTTTTTCCGCTACCTGTCGGGCCAATGAGAAGAATGTTGCTTTTGGCGAGCTCGACATCGCCTTTCACTTCTGCCGCTTTATTGCGTAATCGCTTGTAATGATTATAGACAGCAACCGCCAATGCTTTTTTGGCATCGCCTTGCTCCACCACATATTCGTCTAAGCGATCACATATTTGAACGGGTGTAGGCAAAACGAGGGGCAAGGAAGGAAGTGTTGCTTTTTCTGGTTCGGCAGATACATTGGTGACAGCAGCATCCGCCATGATCTTATTACATAGCACAACGCATTCATTGCAAACATAGACGCCTGGCCCCGCAATGAGCTTTCGTACTTCTTTTTGATTTTTTGCGCAAAAAGAACATTTCAATACTTTATTATCCGCCATCGTGATCATTCCTATTCAAAAAACACAGAGAGGTTCTGTTCTATATGGAGCCATTCTCTAAAATATCAAGAATGCGATCCTATTTCTTTTCCTCGTGTTTTCGAATATCTACGATTTGATCGATTAACCCATAGGCAAGTGCCTGCTCCGGCCCCATGAAATTATCACGATCGGTATCCTTTGCAATGACGTCTTCTGATCGACCGGTATGTTTAGCTAAAATTCTGTTTAATTGTTTTTTGATTTTCAACGTTTCTTCCGCATGAATCGCAATGTCTGAGGCCTGGCCTTGGAAGCCACCTGAGGGTTGATGCATCATCACTCGGGCATTGGGAAGGCTATAGCGCTTGCCTGCTGCACCACCTGCGAGCAAAAAAGCACCCATGCTAGCGGCCTGCCCCATGCACATGGTGCTCACGTTCGGTCGAATAAATTGCATGGTGTCATAAATCGCGAGTCCTGCTGTCACCACGCCGCCCGGCGAATTAATATAAAGCGAAATATCTTTATCGGGATTTTCGGATTCCAAGAACAATAATTGCGCAATAATAAGATTAGCCATGCTGTCTTCAACAGGACCGACCAAGAAAATAACTCGATCCTTCAATAAACGAGAAAAAATATCGAATGCGCGCTCACCGCGAGCTGTTTGCTCAACGACCATGGGAACGAGGTTGGCTTGTGTGATCAAATTTGATTCATTCATAATTTTCTCCTTAAATGGATGGCAAAATGTAGGGTGGGCAGCGTTTTGTGCGTAGCGCTTTTTGCGTGCCCACCCTGCTTGTGCAGTGG